>JABUTZ010000057.1:8570-21631 GCA_021443415.1 Bacteroidaceae bacterium
TTCGGTGGTGGGGGCGGTGGCGAGCAGGGGGGCGGCTGTGACGCGCTCGCTGTCGGCATACGCCTCCTCGCCCACGGGGATGAGGAGCGTGAACCGGGCTCCTGAGCGCTGGTCGCCATTGCGGTTCTCGGCGAAGAGGCAGCCGTGGTGGAGCTTGGCGAGGGCGCGCGAGTAGTAGAGTCCGATGCCCGTGCCGCGCACATGGGAGTTGTTGCCCGGGTCGTGAGCCTGGTAGTAGCGGTCGAAGATGCGGTCGAGCTCGTCGGGCGGCAGTCCCGGCCCGTTGTCCGCCACCACAAACTTCATGCAGGGCAGGGCGATGGGCAGGCTGCGGTTGTGGGCGCCGGCAAGCGCCGCCGCCTCGTTGGCCTCGATGACGTCGAACTCCACGTCGATCTGTCCGCTGCCCTGGGGAGTCACCTTCATGGCGTTGGAGAGCAGGTTGTTCATGATCTTCTCCAGCTTGTCGGTGTCTATCCATGTCACGAACTCGTCCTCCATGCCCCGCGTGCGGAGCGTGATGCCCTTCTCCTCGGCGTTGACGGCGAAGGTCTCGACCGTATGGCGCAGGTAGACGAGCGTGTCGACATGCTCCACCTGCAGGCGCAGGGTGTCGTTCTCCAGCTTGTTGAAGTCCATCATCTGGTTGACCAGGCGGAGCATCCTCAGCACGTTGCGCTGCACCACGTCGAGCAGGCGGCGCTCCTGGCCGTTGATGTTGCCGCTGTTCTGCAGCTGGGCGACGGGGCCCGAGATCATCGTGAGCGGAGTGCGGAACTCGTGCGAGATGTTTGAGAAGAAGTTCATGTTGATGGTGTTGAGGCGCCGCTCCTGCTCGCGGTCGCGCTCGGCCTGGTGCCGTTGCTCGCGCTCGCTTGTGTAGTCGCGGCGCGCCTTGTAGACGATGCGAGCCACGGCGGCGACGATGATGGCATATAGCAGGATTGCCCACCACGAGCGCCATGGGGCCGCCTTCACGCGGATGGGTAGTGCGATCTCATTCTCCGACACCTCGCCGTTGGGCAGCACCAGGCGCACGCGGAACGTGTAGTCGCCCGGACTGAGGTTGGCGTAGTAAGCCTCGTTGATCTGCCCCGACTTGATCCAGTATTTGTCGTGGCCCTCGAGGCGATAAGTGTAGTTGTCGTGCTCGGCTCCGCTGTAGTTGAGCGAGGCGAACGACACGCTGAAGCCGTTCTGCGTGTAGTCGAGCGTCACCTCGGGGCAGAAGCACAGCGAGCGGCTGATGACATCGCTCTCGGTGGCGGCGCACACGGGGCGGTTGTGGATGGTCAGCTCGTCGAACCTGAGCGGAGCCTCGTAGGGCTTCTTCACGTCGATGGGGTTGAAGATGGTCACTCCGTGCGTGCCGCCGAAGGCGAGGGTGCCGTCGGAGAGGATGCACGCCGAGCGGTCGTAGAACTGGTTGCCGCCGATGCCGTCGGCCTTGAAGTAGCTCTTGAACGAGTCGGACGTGTAGTCGTAGCTCGCCATGCCGTACTGCGACGAGACCCAGATGTTGCCCTGGCGGTCCTCGCGGATGGCGGAGATGTCGGTGCAGGGCAGCCCGTGCATGTGCACGATGCTCCCTTTCTGCGGGTCGTAGCGCAGCAGTCCGTTGCCCACGGTGCCTATCCAGATGTTGCCGTAGCTGTCGCGGCAGAGGTCGGTGGGGATGAACACCGAGCGCGTGAGGCAGCCCGTCCACTGCTCGCGGTCGATCGCCGCCTCCTCGACCTGCTTGGTGCCAGTGTCGACCGTGTAGATGAACTTGTTGAAGGCCGTAGCCCACAGCTTGCCGTCGGGCATGGGGAGGAGCGTGGGCACGAAGGTGTTGCCGAAGGGCACGGGGACATCCTCCAGCGTGCCGTCGGGCGCGATGCAGTGCAGGGAGCCGTCGCCCGAACCGATCCAGACGCGGCCCCCGGCGTCCTCGACCAGGGTGATGGGAGCCGCGACGTTGTAGTTCTGCACCTCCGTCAGCCGCACGCCGTCGTAGCGGCAGTGGCTGACCATGCCGCCGAAGAGCGAGGCGAGCCAGATGTCGCCGTTGTGGTCGGCGACGACGGTCGTGATGTCGTGCGACCTCGTGTGCGACGCGAGCACCGCCGAGGTCTCTATCTCCCTGAGCGTGTGGTCGCGGTGGTCATAGACGCAGAGCGGGCCCTGGAGGGTGCACAGCCACAGGCGGTCGCTCTTGTCGGCGGCGAGCGAATAGACGGGGCGGTTGGCCATCTTGCCCACCAGCAGGTGGTTGCTGTTGAAGCGCTCCTTGGTGGGCACGATCTTGAAACCCTGGTGGTAGGAGCCGATCCAGAGGTTGCCGCGAGAGTCGGTGTAGAGGGCGTTGACGTAGTCGGGCACCTCGAACGGGAAGCGGCTGTCGTCCTCGTGCATGAGCTCGCCCGTCGACAGGTTGTAGCAGTAGAGGCCGTCGGGGGTGGCCACGAGCAGCCGCTCCTTGTGCTTGTGCACGACGCTCACATACGCCTCCCCCAGGTTGGCCCCCTCACGCAGGGGGGCGGGCAGGGCGACGGTGCGCCGCGTCGAGATGTCCACCACGCGCAGTCCCACGGGGCTGCCGGCATAGAGCAGGTTGCGGTCGGTGTCGCGGTAGAAGCAGGTCATCGGCACTCCCACCTCGACCGAGTCCTCGCGCTCGAAGGTCGTGCCGTCGAGGATGTCGATCTCGCCGCCGTTGCCGCAGAGCCACAGGCGGCCGCCGAAGTCCATGAAGCCGTACTGGTACTCGCGCCCCTGCCCACGGGCGGGCGTCTTGGTGACGAAGCGTCCCGCCTCCTCGTCGAGCAGGGCGAGCCGTCCGCCGCTGATGGCGAACACGCGTCCGTCGACGCCCTCGAACACCTGCTTGCAGTAGCCGCGCGCGCTGTCGACGGGGTACTGCGTGAACTTGTCCTTGTCGTTGTGCGTGGCGACGCCCCAGATGGTGGCCACCCAGAGCCGCTGCTTGCTGTCGCGGAAGAGCGAGTTGATCTGGTTGTCGGGCAGGTCCTCGGGCTGGTCGGTGCAGAAATACTGGTGGAACTTGTGCGAGTTGTAGCTGTTGAGCCCCCGGAAGGTGCCTATCCACATCATGCCCTCGCCGTCCTCAGCGAAGGCGGTCACGCGCTGGTTGCTCAGGTCGGTGGCGGTCACCTTGGCGGCTATCAGCTCGCCCTCATCGCTGTTGCCGTCCCTGCCGCCGCATGCGAGCGTAGCCGCGCACAGAGCCACGGCTCCCACAAGCGCAAGAAATATCCTGTTCGTCTTCATCGTGCTTTTTATTTTATGCAAATATAACCATAAAATGCCTCATTCGCGCCAACGACGGCGTATTTAGTTGAAAAAAAGCGTGTTTTTTAGCCCTGTTTTGTGCTTTTCGGAAAGTTTTTGTACTCACAGACAAAACGAAAAGGCGCAAAAATGCGATTTGCACGAATGTGAACAAAAATAAAATTTTACCGATAGCGGATAAAAAAAATAAAAAGTAATTTTACATCGCAAAAAAAGCCAAACCTAAAATCACGAATATGAAAAACATCTTTTCAATCCTTCTGGCGACCTCGGGGCTGCTCCTCTGGTCGTGCGGCGGAAAGTCGGTGGGCGGCTCGCAGGCGACAGCCACCGAGTGGGACTCCTCGTCCGAGGAACTGGTCGTCAGGACCGAGTCAGGACAGATAGCCGGCTACCGCGACGGCTCCACCTATATATATAAAGGTGTGCCCTACGCTCAGGCGGAGCGCTTCATGGCCCCCCGGCCCGTCGAGGCGTGGGAGGGAGTGCGCAGCTGCCGCGCCTACGGCCCCACCGCCCCCCAGGCCGTGCGCACGGGCTGGCAGAGCGACGAGGCGGCTTTCGCCTTCAACTGGAACGACGGATTTCCCGGCGAGAACTGCCAGCGCCTGAACATCTGGACCACGGCCCTCGGCGACAGCCACAAGCGTCCCGTGATGGTGTGGCTCCACGGCGGTGGCTACAGCGCCGGCAGCGGACAGGAACTGCCCTCGTACGACGGCCGCCATCTCGCCGCCAAGGATGTCGTCGTGGTCAGCCTCAACCATCGTCTCAACGTGCTGGGCTTCCTCGACCTGAGCGCCTTCGGTGAGAAATACGCCCAGTCCGGCAATGTCGGCATGCTCGACATCGTCGCCGCCCTGCGCTGGGTGAAGAACAATATCGCCAACTTCGGCGGCGACCCCGACAACGTGACCATCTTCGGCCAGTCGGGCGGCGGCGGCAAGGTGTCGACGCTCATGTCGATGCCCGAGGCCAAAGGCCTGTTCCACAAGGCCATCGTGCAGAGCGGCAGCACGCTCACGACGATGACCTCGGAGTGGTCGCGCCGCATCGGTGTCGCCATCCTCGACGAGCTCAGCCTCAACGCCTCGCAGATCGACTCGCTCGCCAACGTGCCCTACGAGCGCCTGCTCGCCGCCGGCAATGCGGCGGTGGCGAAGGTCAAGGCTGAGAGCGCCGCTACGGGAGCCGCCTCGGGACTCCTCTTCGGCTGGTCGCCGACGGTGGATGGCGTGGTGCTTCCCCGCCACCCCTTCTCGCCCGACGCCCCCGAGCAGAGCCGCGAAATACCGATGATGGTCGGCACCACGTTCACCGAGTTTGCCGCATCGGCCTACGTGCCCCAGATGCGTAACCTGCCCGAGGACAAGGTGATGGAGATGGTAAGACAGACATACGGTGACAGCACCGACCAGTTCGTCGAGGCTTACAAGAAGGCCTATCCCAATTACAAGCCCGCCGACCTCATCGACACCGACTTCATGTTCCGCTCGCAGGCCATCACCCAGGCCCGCCTCAAGGCGCAGCAGGGAGGCGCACCCGTGTGGATGTACCTCTTCGGCTGGCAGTCGCCAGTGCTCGGCGGCGCCCTGCGCAGCACCCACTGCATGGAGATTCCCTTCGTGTTCAACAACGCCGACCTGCACGCGTCTATGACCGGCGGCGGAGCCGACGCCCTGCTCCTTGCCGACCGCATGAGCGACGCGTGGGTCAACTTCGCACGCTGCGGCAATCCCAACGGCGAGGGCGGCATCAAGGGTGTGCCCGCATGGGAACCCTTCGATGCCCAGGACGGCAACACGATGTGGTGGGACAACGAGTGCAAGATACTCCAGAACCACGACCGCGAGGTGATCGAGATCGCCGTAGGCAAGCTCAAGACAAAGATCTGACACGCATAAATAATGTTTCGCAAGCCGAGCTTGCGAAGACTACAGACTACAAAGTACAGACTACAGACTTTGTNCTGTAGTCAGAAGTCTGTAGTCTCAAGTGAGATTGTGAAACAAGCGAAACTTGAATAATTAACCAATAATCTAAAACCAAAAAACACAAACACATGAAATCCAAAATCCTCAAGCGGTCGCTGATGGTGGTGATGATGTTCTTCGCCATCGTGCCTATGATCCAGGCGCAGACCGAAATCTCCGCTTCAGGCCTTGTCACCGACGAGAAGGGCGAACCCCTCATCGGTGTCACTGTGCAGGACAAAGAAAGCAAGAATGGTGCCATCACCAATGTTGACGGACGCTTCACACTGCCCGTCAAGCGCGGCGCCACGCTCGTGTTCTCGTATGTGGGCTTCAACGCCGTCGTTTCGCAGGCGAGCCCCAACATGCACATCACCATGCAGGAGGACAACCGCTCGCTCGACGAGCTCATCGTTGTCGGCTACGGTGTGCAGAAGAAGTCTTCGCTGACCGGCGCCGTGTCGCAGGTCAAGGCCGAGGACATGGAGAACCGCACCATCACCGACCCCACGCAGGCTCTTCAGGGAAAGACCTCGGGCGTGCAGGTGTTCAGCGGCTCCGCCAGCCCGGGCTCATCGCCCCAGATCCGCATCCGCGGTATCTCTTCTAACGGTTCGTGCGACCCCCTCTACGTAGTCGACGGACGTATCGCCGACAGCGGCATCGCCGGTCTCGACCCCAACGACATCGAGTCGATGGAGGTGCTCAAGGACGGTGCCTCGGCGGCCATCTATGGTGCCCGCGCCGGCAACGGTGTCGTGCTCATCACCACAAAGAAGGGTCGTGGCAACGGCAAAATCACCTACGACTTCCAGTATGCCCTCCAGAGCCTCGCAAAGGTGCCCCACGTGATGAACGCGGAGCAGTACATCGACTACTACACCGAGGCGGGTCTCATCACTCCCGACGTTGTCTACAACAACTGGGACTTCAAGACCAACACCGACTGGGTGAAGACGACCTTTGAGAACTCCAACATGCACCGCCACATGCTCTCGTTCCAGACCGGCAACGAGCGCGGCTCGCTCTACACCTCGCTCTCATATCTCTACAATGACGGCATGGTGAAGGGCAGTGCGGACAACTATCGCCGCATCACGGGCATGATCAACGCCAGCTACAAGATCAAGCCCTGGCTTGAGGTGGGCACCAACAACCAGATCGAGCACTACTCGCGCAGCGCAGTGGCCGAGGGCTCGGAGTACGGCAGCCTCATCCTGTCGTCGCTCATCCAGGACCCCCTGACCAGCCCCACCTACACGCTCGACAACATGCCGGCGAACATGCGCTACATCCTGCAGAACTCGCAGGCGGGCTACCTGCTCAGCGACGGCAACGGCAACTACTACGGCATCTCGCCATTCGTGACCTCCGAGAACCCCAACCCGCTGATCATGCGCGACCGCGCCATCAGCGAGAGCCGCGGCTTCAACATCAACGGTTCGACCTACATCAACTTCACCCCGTGGAAGCCGCTGACCATCACCTCGCGCCTCAGCTACCGCCTGAGCGGCGGTGAGAGCTACGGAGTCAACTACGACTACTACGGCAACTCGACCCAGCACCAGGACTACCTCAGCGTGAGCGCAAGCGCAAGCACCCCCACCTACTACCAGTGGGAGAACTTCGCCAACTACAACCAGTCGTTCGGCAAGCACAACGTCGGCGCAATGATCGGTATGAGCTTCAGCGAGAACCGCTCGTTCGCCGTCAGCGGCAGCATGCAGGGCGAGGAGGGCGACATGGGCTTCATCAAGGACGACCCCCTCTTCTACTACTGGGCATACGCCACCGCCGCCGCCAAGAAGACACTGAGCGGAGGCGAGGCCATCTACAACCGCAAGCTCGCCTACTTCGGACGTGCCACATACGACTACGACGGCAAGTATCTCGCACAGTTCTCGCTGCGCGCCGACGCCGCCGACCTCTCTGTCCTCCCGCAGCAGAAGCGCTGGGGCTACTTCCCCGCAGCGTCGGCAGGCTGGGTGATCTCGCAAGAGAAGTTCATGGAGAAGACCAGCAACTGGCTCTCGCACTTGAAGGTGCGCGCAAGCTGGGGCCGCAACGGCTCGACCGCCTCTCTGGGCAACTACATGTACGCCAACGTGATCGGCTCGATCGGCAACTATCCCACGCTCAACGGCTTTGAGTACAAGCCCGGCTACGCACCCTCTGCCACCGGCAACCTCGACCTCAAGTGGGAGACCTCGGAGCAGGTCAACGTCGGCCTCGACGCCCGCTTCCTCGACAACCGCCTCTCGCTGACCGCCGAGTGGTACAAGAAGACCACCAAGGACCTCATCGTCACGGGCATCACTCCCTCGACAGTGGTGGGCAACACAGCCTCGCCCGTCAACGCAGGTGACATCGCCAACACCGGCTTCGAGCTCGAGCTCGGCTGGCGCGACCAGGTGGGTGACTTCTCTTACGGCGTGCGCGGCAACATCTCGACCCTCAGCAACGAGGTGACCAGCATCCACGAGTCGCTCTCAGCCATCGAGGGTGCCACCTACCACAACGTAGCCATCACACGCTTCGAGGTGGGACAGCCCGCATGGTACTTCTACGGATACAAGTTCAACGGCATCGACAGCAAGACCGGTGACCCCACCTTCGCCGACCTCAACGGCGACGGCGCCATCACCGAGGCCGACCGCACCAAGATCGGCTCGGGCCTGCCCAAGTTCACCTACGGCCTCACCCTGACCGCCGCATGGAAGGGACTCGACCTCGTAGTCTTCGGCACGGGCTCGTACGGCAACGACATCTTCTGCTGCCTCAACCGCCCCGACTTCGCCCTCAACAAGCTGACCGTCTTCACCGACGACCGCTGGACTCCCACCAACACCGGAGGCAGCCAGCCGCGCGCAGGAGCCGCCGACGGCGACAAGTGGATGCGCTCGGACGCAGTCGTGTTCAACGGCTCTTACTTCAAGATCAAGCAGATTCAGATCGGCTACAGCCTCCCGCGCAACCTGCTCAAGAAGATCCACGTGGAGAAGCTCCGCGTCTACTGCTCGCTCGACGACTTCGTGACCTTCACGGGCTACAAGGGCTTCGACCCCGAGGTGACCGGCGTTGGCTCAAGCCTGGGCGTGGACAAGGGCTCTTACCCCAACTCGAAGAAGTTTGTCGTTGGTCTTAATGTGACATTCTAAAATCATTGACTATCATGAAAAAGCTAATATATTCAATATTTGTCTTCGGTGCCGCAATGGCATTGAACTCGTGCGAGAAGGAACTCGACATCGCACAGCATGGTGTCCTCAACTACGACACCTACTATCAGACCGACGAGGAGGCAGAGTCGGGCGTCACAGCCCTCTATCTTGAGGCTCGCGGCATGGGCATGAACTACATCCTGGGCAAGAACATGCTCACGGACGACTTCTGGGCGGGCGGCGCCAGCCGCGCCGACAACGCCGACCTCGAGGCCCTCAACGAGTTCACGTTCGGCTCGGGCATCTCATACCTTGAGGGTATGTTCACGGGCTACTACCAGATTGTCTACAAGGCCAATGTGGTGCTGGGACATGTGGACGAAAGCAGCGAGGTGAAGAAGCGTTGCCGCGCCGAGGCCAAGGTGTTCCGCGCATGGGCGTACTTCGAACTCACCAGCATGTGGGGCAACCCGCCTCTCGTCGACCACGAGCTGCTCCCGAGCGAGTACTCATGCCCCAACGGCTCCACCGAGCAACTCTGGGGTCTCGTCGAGAACGACCTCAAGGAGGCCATCGCCTCGGGCGCACTCAGCGAGAAGACCGCCAAGGACGACGCCACCACATGGCGCGTGACCAAGCAGTTCGCACAGGCCGTCCTGGGCAAGGCCTACCTCTGGCAGGGCAAGAACAAGGAGGCTGCGGAGGCTTTCGACGCTGTCATTAACAGCAACCTCTACGAGCTCTTCCCCTCTGACAACTACGGCAACATCCTCTCCTACAACACCAAGCACAACTGCGAGTCCATCTGCGAGTTCAACCGCGTCAAGGACCCCAACAACATCATGGACAACTTCGACATGACGTACGTGATGCTGGGCTGGCGCACCGACCGCCTCAACATCGCCGACCCGACCATCCATCCGAGCAACGGCTGGGGCTTCGTCGTGCCGCAGAAGAACCTCTACGACGACTTCGTCAAGGAGGAGGGCGTACTCGGACACCGTCTGGTCAACACCATCAAGACCTACGCCCAGCTCAACGAACTTGGCGTCACCATCCTGCCGGGCAACACGATGATCGGCGAGGGCTACTTCAACTGGAAGCTCCGTTATGAGCCAGAGGCGTTCGGCAGCGAGATCGTGGGCATGATCCACCACCAGAACATGCGCATCATGCGCTACGCCGAGGTGCTGCTCCTCGCCGCCGAGGCTAACCTGGGCATCGACCAGACCAAGGCCGACAACTATTACAATCAGGTGCGCATACGCGCCAAGCTGCCCGTCAAGCCCGCCACTCTCGAGGCTATCCAGCTCGAGAAGCGACTCGAACTCTGCGCCGAGGGCACACGCTACCAGGACCTCATCCGCTGGGGCATCGCCTACGACAGGCTGAAGGACCAGGGCGCCTACTGCCCCATACTCGACTCAAACGGACAGGTGGAGAAGAAGGTCTACAACCGCGACCCGTCGAAGTTCGGCTTCAAGAAGGGCAAGCACGAGCGTCTGCCTTATCCCGCCAAGGAGCTGAGCCTGAATCCCAACATTCAGCCTAACCCGGGATGGTAATCAAGAACAATAACCGCAAACAGACAATGTCATGAAAATATATAACTATATGATAGGCGCGCTGACAGCAATGACGCTGTTCGCGTGCAGCGAGAGTTCTCTCGACGACCTCCAGGGCACATACAAGGCCCCCGAGGAGGTCACAGTGACCGCCGCCGCCGACCAGGGTGTCGAGAAGGACGGCAAGACAAAGCGTCTCTACAACGTGTCGTTCAGCACCGCCAATGGCGATGTGCTCACCATGCAGTTCGTGGGCGACGGATACTTCCTCCACGAAGCGGCGTTCACACCCGCCGCGGCAGCCGACGCCAAGAAGGGCAACTACGTCCTCGGCAAGTCGTTCTACACACGCAAGGGTGGCGGTCTCGCCCTCCAGGTGACCCGCGGCATACTGACCGTAGGCAAGGCTGAGGACAACTACACCATCTCTGGCTCCCTCTGGCTCGAGGACGGCAATGTCATCCGCGTGAGCGGAGGCGGAGTCATCGAGTACGTGCCCACCGACCCCGTCGAGGTGCCGCTGCTCAAGTCCGCAACCAACAACTACGACGGAAGCATCACGATGGTGTTCACGACAGGCGGCTACACCGAGACTCTCAACATGGAGACCTACCAGATGGAGTACGAGGGAACGGGCTACGACCTGCAGGTGACCATCTACTCTGCCGACGGCAAGCTCCACCCGGGCACCTACGAGCCGGGCACGGGCTACAAGGCCGGCTGCCAGGAGGAGATGGAGTTCTGGGGACAGAAGTATCTCGTCGACGCCGGCACCATCTGGTACACCATCGAGAACGGACAGAAGACCCCGCTATACATCGCCAACGGCAAGATTGAGGTGGTAAAGACCGGTCCCACCTACACCGTGACTCTCGACCAGGGCAAGGGTGGCATCCTCGTGCAGTATGATGGCCCGATCGCCGACCTCGACGAGTCGGGCGACGTGGAGGCATACACGATGACGAACGCCCTCTCCGCCGTATGCTATGCCGCCTATGGAGCGCCCATCCTCGACGTGGTTCTCGCCACCGGCGACGTGTCTGTCGACCCGGCGACCTACGCATACACCGGCAACGGCACCTACGTGCAGTTTGAGATTTACAGCGCCGACGGCATGCTCGAACCTGGCGAATACACCATCGCCACCGACGACGCAAGCTTCCAGCCCGGCACCTTCCGCGGCGGCTACGACAGCATGTGGGGAGCCGGCGGCACGTTCTACAACCACGTGACCGACGGTGCGGCGGGTGTGCCCACCTACATCACCGAGGGCACTCTCACCGTGAGCGGCACCACAGGCACTCCCCGCACGTTCACGCTCGTCGCAGGCAACAAGGTGTTCAAGGGCATCGTCGACCTGAAGGCATTTGGTTTCTAAAAAATAGGTTTTGGTTGGAAAGTGGTGGGGAGAGTATCGTGACAGGCTCTCCCGCCACTTGGTTTCCCGACATTTTGTTTCGCAAGCGGTGCTTGCGAAGACTACAGACTACAGACTACAGACTACAGACTACAGACTACAGACTACAGACTACAAACAAATAAAGCATTAATCAACAAAACATGAAAAGGATATTTTTTCTCCTGGCTCTCGTAGCCATGTGCGCCGCCGGCTTCGCCCAGCAGGCGCTGTTCAGCGGCCAGCAACTCAAGTCGCCCGAGATCAACGCCGACGGCACAGTGACCTTCCGCCTCTACGCCCCTAAGGCAGTGACCGTGCAGGTGACCGGCGACTTCCTGCCCAAGGCAAAGATTCAGACTCCGTTCGGAGAGATGGACGTGGACGGTGCGGCGGACATGAAGGAGGACAAGGGCGTGTGGTCGTTCACCACAGCACAGGCCCTCGCCCCCGAACTCTACAGCTACAAGTTCCGCGTCAACGGCATGGACATGCTCGACCCCGCCAACGTATACCGCACACGCGACATCGTCTCGTTCGTCAACATCTTCATCATCACCAAGGAGAAGGGCGACCGCGGCGACCTCTATTCGGTCAACAACGTGCCCCACGGCAACGTCAACCGCGTATGGTATGACAGCCCCACGCTCGGCACCAAGCGCCGCATGACCGTCTACACGCCTCCCACCTATGAGGAGGGCGGCAAGTATCCCGTCCTCTACCTCCTCCACGGAGCGGGTGGCGACGAGGAGGCATGGCCCGCACTCGGACGCCAGGCGCAGATCATCGACAACCTCATCGCCGAGGGCAAGGCTAAGCCCATGATCGTCGTGATGACCAACGGCAACGCCAACTGCGACGCCGCTCCCGGCGAGTGGCATGCAGGCATGTACACTCCCTCGTTCATGGGACACCAGCAGGGCGCTCAGCCCAAGGCTACCACCGAGGAGGCCTACAAGGACGTGATGAACTACGTCGAGAAGCACTACCGCGTGCTCAAGGGACAGAAAAACACCGCCATCTGCGGCCTCTCGATGGGTGGCTACCACTCTTACGCCATCTCGAAGCTCTATCCGGGCAAGTTCGACTATATCGGCCTCTTCTCTGCCGCCATCCAGATGGGACAGAGCAACCACGGCAACGACATCAACGCCGCTCTCAGCGCCGACGCCGCCACAGCCGCACAGCTCAAGGCCCTCTTCGCCACCAACCCCAAGCTCTACTGGATCGCCATCGGCAACACCGACTTCCTCTTCGAGCAGAACGTGACCTACCGCAAGTATCTCGACAACAACAACTACAAGTACGAGTACTTCGAGACCGGCGAGGGACACATCTGGAAAAACTGGCGCATCTACCTCACCGAGTTCGCACAGAAAATCTTTAAGTAAGCACCGATTATGAACAAGAAAATAATTCTGTCAGCAATGGCCGCCGCTACACTCCTCGCCGCCTGCGACTCGACACCGAAGCTTGGCAAGGACAGCATCGATGACGTGGTGGCCGCGATGACGCTCGAGGAGAAGGCTCACCTCATCGTGGGCACTGGCATGAAGGGCTTCTCAGGTGACAGCGCCGTGGTGGGCGAGACACGCGACCTCGTGCCCGGAGCCGCCGGCACCACCTATCCCATCCCCCGCCTCGGCATTCCCGCCGTGGTGCTCGCCGACGG
>JABUTZ010000057.1:21723-26727 GCA_021443415.1 Bacteroidaceae bacterium
CTCGTCGAGAAGGTGGGCGAGGCGATAGGCAACGAGGTGCTCGAATACGGAGCCGACGTGCTCCTCGCTCCTGCCCTCAACCTCCACCGCAACCCGCTCTGCGGACGCAACTTCGAGTACTACAGCGAGGACCCGCTGGTGGCTGGCAAGATGGCCGCCGCATACGTCCGCGGCGTGCAGAGCCAGGGCGTGGGCACGAGCATCAAGCACTTCGCCGTCAACAGCCAGGAGAGCAACCGCATGGGCAACGACGCTCAGCTCTCGCAGCGCGCCCTGCGCGAACTCTACCTGCGCGGCTTCGAGATTGCCGTCAAGGAGGGCAACCCCTGGACCGTGATGTCTTCCTATAACTATGTCAACGGCACCTACGCGTCGGAGAACGCCGACCTGCTGACCGGTGTCCTGCGCGACGACTGGGCGTACGAGGGCATGGTGATGACCGACTGGTTCGGAGGCAAGGACGCCGCCGCACAGGTGCGCGCCGGCAACGACATGCTCCAGCCGGGCACAGACAAGCAGTACCAGGCGATTGTCGACGGCGTGAACAACGGCTCGCTTGACATCGTCCTCGTCGACCGCAACGTGAAGCGCATCCTCGAGATGATCCTCAAGACTCCCCACTTCAAGGGATACAAGTTCAGCAACAGCCCCGACCTGCAGGCTCACGCCGAGGTGACGCGCCAGAGCGCGACCGAGGGCATGGTGCTGCTCAAGAACGACAACGGTGCCCTGCCGCTTGCCGCCGACACCAAGAAGGTGGCTGTCTTCGGCTGCACGAGCTACAACTTCATCGCCGGAGGTACGGGTTCGGGCAATGTCAACCGCGCCTACACCGTCTCGCTTCTCGATGGTCTGAAGAACGCCGGCCTCACCGTCGACGAGTCGCTCATGGCCGACTATCTCGACCATATCAAGGCCGAGGACGAGCGCAACGCCCCCGACCCCAACGACAAGCTGGCCATGTTCATGCCCAAGAAGCTGCCCGCGGAGCTGATTCCCTCAGCCGCACAGCTGGCACAGCTCGTCGCCGCCAACGACGTGGCTATGGTCACCATCGGACGTCTCTCGGGCGAGTTCCTCGACCGCACAGTCGAGGACTTCGACCTCAAGCCCGAGGAGCGCCGTCTCATCGAGACCGTCACGAAGGCCTTCCACGCCGCCGGCAAGAAGGTGGTCGTGGCGCTCAACATCGGCGGCGTGATCGAGACAGCCTCGTGGAAGAACCTGCCCGACGCCATCCTCTGCGCATGGCAGGCGGGACAGGAGGGTGGCAACTCGGTGGCTGACGTGCTTACGGGCAAGGCATGCCCCTCGGGCAAGTTGCCCATGACCTTCCCCGTCTCGTTCGCCGACCACGCCTCAAGCGCCAACTTCCCCACCGAGGGAGCCGTGTCGCAGTTCGGCTTCGAGCGCGAGGAGCAGGCGGAGAAGAAGAACCTCTGGGACTACACCCGCTACGAGGAGGACATCTATGTCGGCTACCGCTACTTTGACAGCTTCGCCAAGGAGGTTTCCTATCCCTTCGGCTACGGCCTCTCCTACACCACGTTCGCCTACGCCAACCCTGTCGTGAAGAACGAGAACGACCGGATCACGGTCGAGGTCGAGGTGGAGAACACGGGCGCGTACGACGGCCGCGAGGTGGTGCAGGTCTATGTCAAGGCTCCCGACGCACAGGCGTCGGACAAGCCCGAGCATGAGTTGCGCGCCTTCGCCAAGACGGGCGTGCTGAAGCCCGGCGGGAAGCAGACGGTAAAGATGACGTTCGGCGTCGCCGACCTCGCTTCGTACAACATCGCCGATGTCGCCTGGCAGGTGGCTGAGGGCGAGTACATGGTGGAGATCGGTGCTTCAAGCCGCGACATCCGCGCCACTGCCACCGTCGCCGTCAGCGCCAAGGAGAAGAAGTGCGCCGACCTGCTCGCCCCCAAGGCGGAGCTCAACATCCTGAAACGATAACCCCCTGTCTCCCATGACAAAGAAATCACTGATCATATCTGCTGCCGCGCTGCTATGTAGTGGCGCGGCAGCCTTTGCACAGGTCCAGCTCCGCGCCGACAACATCGACGAGGTCATCAAGGCGATGACCGTGGAGGAGAAGGTGGACCTGCTCATCGGCTGCGGCCAAGGTTACACACCCGACGTCAAGTTCCCGGGCACGGCGGGACGCACGCGCGACATTCCGCGCTTGGGCATCAAGTCGGCCTACATGGCAGACGGTCCCCACCGCCTTGTGATGGCGGAGAAGCGCAACTGGGACCACCGCGACTACATCACCACCGAGTTCCCGGGCAGCGCCCTCTGCGCCGCCACCTTCGACGTGGATGCTGTCAAGGCTGTGGGAGCCGCGATAGGCGCCGAGGTGGCTGACTACGGCCTCGACATCCTGCTCGCCCCTGGCGAGAACCTCCTGCGCTCCGCCCTCTGCGGACGCAACCACGAGTACTACAGCGAGGACCCGCTCCTCTCGGGCAAGATGGCCGCCGCCTACATCAACGGCGTGCAGAGCAAGGGGACGGGTGCCTGCCTCAAGCACTTCGCCGTCAACAACCAGGAGACCAACCGCAACACGATGGACGCACGCGTCTCCGAGCGTGCCCTGCGCGAGCTATACCTGCGCGGCTTCGAGATCGCCGTGCGCGAGTCGCAACCCTGGACCATCATGACTTCGTATAACAAGGTCAACGGCAAGTACACCTGCGAGGACCGTCGCCTTACCGAGACCATCCTGCGCGGCGACTGGGGCTTCAAGGGACTGGTGATGACCGACTGGAACGCCGGTCGCGACGCCGTCGAGAGCATACGCTCGGGCAACGACATGATCCAGCCGGGACAGGAGAAGCAGCGTGCCGCTATCCTCGCCGCCGCCAAGGACGGCTCGCTTGACATGGCTCTGCTCGACCTCAGCGTGCGCCGCACGCTCGAACTGGTGGTCAAGACCCACTCGTTCGCCGACTACCGCTATCCCAACGCCACCGACCTCGCCTCGCACGCCGCCCTCACCCGCAAGGTGGGCGCCGAGGGCATCGTCCTGCTCCAGAACAACGCCGACGCCCTGCCCTTCGCCAAGGGTGTGCGCGGCGTGGCCCTCTACGGCTGCACGAGCTACGACCTCGTGCCCGCAGGCATGGGCTTCGGGGCCACGGGCCACGGCCACTACATCGTCAGCCTGATCGAGGGTCTGCGCGGAGCCGGCTACGCTCCCGACATGACGCTCGCCGCACAGTATTCCAAGCACCTCGCCGACGAGCAGAAACGACTGTTCCCCAACGGCATGCCGCCGTTCAGCATCACCCCGCCAGCACGTGCCGACGAACTGCTGCCCACCGCCGAGGAACTCTCGGCGCAGGTTGCAGCCAACGACATCGCCGTGGTCACCATCGGACGCACCAGCGGCGAGGGAGCCGACCGCAACAAGAAGGAGTTCTACCTCACCGACAAGGAGCGCGCCCTGCTCGACGCCGTCAGCGCGGCGTGGCACAAGGCGGGCAAGAAGGTGGTGGTCATCCTCAACGTCTGCAGCAGCGTGGAGACAGCTTCGTGGCGCAACCTCGCCGACGCCGTCCTCTGCACCTTCCAGCCGGGCGAGGAGACGGGCAACTCGATCGCCGACGTGCTCAGCGGCAAGGTCAACCCCTCGGGCCGCCTGCCGATGACATGGGCGATCAACTACGGTGACGCCGCCGCCGATGCCAACTTCCCCGCGGAGTACGTGTTCGACATGTCCGCCTTCTTCAAGGCTTATGCCAACTCCGACAACATGAAGAACGCCGCCGAGAGCAACCAGAAGACCGAGGAGCCCAAGCTGGTCAAGGACGTGGACTACACCAACTACGATGAGGGTGTCTATGTGGGCTACCGCTTCTTCGAGACCAAGAAGGTGCCTGTCGCCTATCCGTTCGGCTTCGGACTCTCATACACGACGTTCGCCTACACCGTCGCCGGCATCGATGTCGATGGCGACGTGTGCCGCGTGACCGTCGAGGTGAAGAACACGGGCTCGAGGGCGGGCCGCGACGTGGTGCAACTCTACGTCACCGCCCCCAAGGGCAAGCTCGACAAGCCCTCGAAGGAACTGCGCGCGTTCGCCAAGACGGGTGTCATCGCTCCCGGAGCGAGCGAGAAGGTCACCCTCGAGTGGAACGTGATGGACATGGCGTCGTTCTGCGAGAAGACGAACGCCTGGGTGCTCGACAAGGGCGAATACACATTCTATGTAGCCACCTCAGCCTCCGACACCAAGGAGACGCTCACGTTCCGCGTACCCAAGGCGCGCAGGCAGCCTGTCGGCAAGTGAGCGCGAGCGCACGACTACTGGCTCACGGCGCATGGCTTAGCCCATGCGACGACATCCTTTCCAAGTGTCGGAAGCACGCCCATCGCCGTGCTTCCGACACTTTTTTTTTGACAATCAGCGCATTTTTGTGTGTGTTTTTTTGCGGAATTTTGGTCAAAAGTTGTAACTTTGCATATTAATTATATCTCTTATATAGGAATACACAAAATAACGAAACAAATATGAAACAGACGATTAACGCACGGAGGAGCTACGTCCGTCCGCTGGTCGCCGTCACGAAGGTCGAGGCCGACAACTTGATGGTGGACGGCGCCGGCAGTCCCATGGACCCGGTAAACACGGCGTTGAACCAGTGGGTGGTCAGCCGCCAGGTCGACGCGGCGGGCCAGGGCGACGCCTGGAACGGCACGGGAGTCACGGCCAAGAACCCATGGGAAGTGTCATGGGCGAACAAGAACTAAACTTATTGACAGGAGACAACAATGAAGAAGACACTTAGCATGATGGCGGTGGCCACGGCCATGCTCGCCATAGCGTCCTGCAACAACGACGCAGACATACTCGTACCCGAACGTCAGCCGGCAAGCGCTGGCGCAGGCATAGGGTTCACGCTCACATCGGAGACCACGCGCCTCCACTACGCCCCCAACGACTGGCTCCAGATGGAGTGGGACACGGACGACAAGATACTCATCGTCTGCGACCAG
>JABUTZ010000057.1:27487-29325 GCA_021443415.1 Bacteroidaceae bacterium
TTCTTGTCCAGGTCGCCCTGGTTCATGTAGCCCTCGAAGTCGGGGTCGCCGCTGCGCAGGCCCGTGTAGTTCATGTATGACGTGAGGTCGTTCTCGTCGATGCGGTTGTCGTGGTTGACGTCGCCCGGAATGTAGTAGTCGCTGCCGTCGACGCGGAAGACGTACATCTCTTGTCCGCTGCCGAAGTTGCCCACAGCCTCGCTGACGTGTATCCTGAGGTAGCGGGCCGTCGGGTGGCTGCCGAAGGCGAACGCCTTGACCTCGCCGTCGCGGGCCCAGTCGAAGGCCGTCTCCTCCTGCCATGTGCTCTTGTCCATGCTCCAGGCGATGGTGCCCTTGAGCAGGGTGCCGTTGCCCGCGTCGGGACGCGGCATGTAGTGCAGGTGGTCGAGCACGTTGACGGTGCGCAGGTCAACGGTGATGTCGAAGGGCACCGCCTGCGGCTTGTTCGTCCAGTCGCTGTGCCAGCCCTTGGCCTCGTCGAAGTCGAAGAGGTTGTTGATGCCCTGGTCGCCCTGGTTCTTGCAGGTCGTCTCGGCGCGTATGCCGCGGATGGCGAGGCGCAGCGGGTCGGGGCGTGTGGTGGCGGCGAGCGAAGCCCAGTCGCTCGCTCCGTCGGCGTTGACGGCGCGCACCTTGAACTTGTAGTCGGTCACGGGCTTCAGGTCCTCGAAGAGCAGTTCGGTCTCGCATATCGTGCTGTAGGTCATGCCCTGGAACTCAACCTCATAGTAGTCGGCTCCCTCCACTTTCTCCCATGTCGGGGTCAGCGTGTATGCCTTCGTGTTCTCGTCGGTCAGGCGCACCTTGGGGGCGGTCAGCGTGCCGTGGCTCGCCTGCAGGGGGTGCTCCTTGTTGAGCGCCACGCCCTTGACGGTCACCTCCACCTCGTCGGCTGTCGTGTAGCCGCCGGGCAGGGCGATGGTCAGCATGCCCCCGAAGTGGCGGAAGATGGCGTCGGCGCCGGTGTTGGGCAGGTCGGCCTTGCCGTCCTCGTGCTCGGCTGTCTTCACCTTCCTGCCGTTCACCTTGACGGTCACCTGCTTGGCTGTCGGGTTGCTGTCGCAGAAGACGGCGAACATCGCGCTGCGCTTCTTCGCCATGCCTGCGAACGAGCCCGAGGCCTTGTCCAGCTTGATGGTCAGTGTGCCCTTGTCGTCCAGTCGCTGGCTGACCTTCATCGTGGCGCACTCGCCGTTCAGGTACGCCATCGTGCGGCCGTCATCGTCATACTCGGTGAAGCTCGTCTCGCCACCGGGCACGATGGCGTAGATGCGCGTGCCGTCGAGGATGTTGACGCCCTGGCGCTCCTCGTTGGGGTTGTTGTGGGCGGAGGTGGTGGGTATGATTGCGCCCACCTTGAAGAAGAAGGGCAGACGCTCGAGCGGGGCGGGGTAGTTGTTGATGACCACACCTCCCTTGTACACCCGCCTGCCGCCGTTGCGCGACAGCGGGGCGCCGATGTCAAACCACTCGCCCTCGGGCAGGTAGATGCCGTTGCGTATGTCGTTGCCGTCCTTGTCCATGCGCGTGTCCTGGTAGACGGGGGCGACGAGGATCGAGGGTCCGTACATGAACTGGTAGCGCGTGGCGGTGCCGAGGGTGTAGGCGTTGGGGTAGTCGAGGAACATGGCGCGGATCATCGGCTTGCCGTCGACCGCCTCGCGTGCGATGCTATAAGTATAAGGCATCAGGCGCGACTTGAGTTTGAGGTAGTTGCGGTTGATGTCGGCGGCGCGCTTGCCGAGCGCCTGCGGATATTTGGGGTTTGAGCCCCAGCCGTCCATGTTGAGCTGCATGGGCGAGAAGGTCTTCCACTGGAAGTCGCGCACGTTGAC
>JABUTZ010000058.1:0-1753 GCA_021443415.1 Bacteroidaceae bacterium
CTGTAGTCTGTAGTCTGCAGTCTGCAGTCTGTAGTCTGTAGTCTGTAGTCTGTAGTCTGCAGTCTGTAGTCTGTAGTCTTCGCAAGCGACGCTTGCGAAACATTACTTCTTTGCTTCGATCAACTGCTCAAGGAAGGTCTTGGTGACAGTGAAACTGCCCTCGGCGATATTCGTCCAGAAGTCCTCCCACTGCTGGGTGTGACCTTCGGCTCCCGGGGTGTCGCTGATGATGCGGAAGCTGACGAACGGCACCTTGTAGAGGTAAGCCACCTGGGCGATAGCGGCACTCTCCATATCTACGGCCAGTCCCTCTGGGAAGGCGCCCTTGATCTCGTCCAACTGCTTGCGGTCGGAGATGAACTGGTCGCCCGTGCAGATAAGTCCGCCGTGGATGCGTGTCTCGCAGGGCAGTCCCATAGCCACGCGCACCATGTCGCGGTCGCCCTCAAACATCTTGGCAACTCCCTGCACCTCACCGCGTTCCGTGCCCGGTCCGCACCACATGTCGTGATGCACCAACTGACGGCTCACCACCACGTCCATGATGCGCAGGCACGAGTCGATGCCGCCGGCCACACCCGTCGAGATGAGGTAGTCGGGCTGGAACGTGCGTATCATCTCCGTGGCTCCCGCGGCGGCGTTCACCTTGCCCATGCCGCACTGCATGAGCACAAACGAGGCTCCGTTGTGCTGGCCGGTCACGCAGGTGAACGGTCCCACTTTCTCCTCTTTCACGTCCGTGAGCAGCGACTTAACCTGCTCATACTCACTTGTCATAGCCACAATCAGGGCTATCGTAATCATTGATTTCATATTTTTCTTGAAAATAATTGTTCTAAATTCGTTCGATGACGCAGGTGTGCACCTTCGTTTCCTTGTCGTAGTTCACTCCGCAGAGTATCACCTCCCCCACATAGTCTTTCATTGACTCTGGATAGTGCCGCTCGCGTATTTGGTCCAAAGCCGTCTGTGCCGACTGTTTCCACTTGAGTTCCACCACAATGGCAGGCAGATTGACATTGTGCCAAGGCACAAACACCATGTCGGCAAACCCACGCCCCGTAGGCATCTCGCGGACAATCCTGTACTTATTGCGAGCCGTATATAAAGCGAGGTTGATGACACAGGCGAGAGCATTCTCGTCGTTGTATTTCAGGATGCTCGCATTTCGCTCATGCGCTGCATCGATGCCCGCAGCCACCTTCTCCGCTTCACCAGCAAGCAGGTCGTTGAGCAAATCTTCCGAGTCGTTGAGCGTCTCCACGACATGACTCCAGTTGTTCGCCTTGACGGCATTCTTCATCTCCTCGCCAACCTCCATATTCGGGATATAGCACTCGCGATTATCCGCATCGTAGGCAAGATAGCCAAGGTGAATGAGAACGGTCAGCACCTCGTCGCGGTCGCGTACGATAGCCGGGTCGTTGCCGAAACTTGTCGTCTCCACCCTGCAACGTCCGCCTGCCAGCATGCTGGTAATATCTCTCTGCAGACCCTCGTAGTCCATCTGTATGTAGCGCGTCACGGCATCAAAGGCACCCGTAGTGGCCCAGAAGTTTCGGCACTGCCTCTTGGCGAGAGCCTTTACCACCGAACTGGGGTTGAACATCGATGGTTCGGTACCAATGTGATAGCCGTCATACCATTTCTCCAGTTCCTCGTAGGGCATATCGTGCTTGGCACAGAGCATTTTCACCTCCTCGCGCGTGAATCCAAAGAACTTTGACAGCGGCTCGGGGTCAATCATCGAGTA
>JABUTZ010000058.1:2310-3836 GCA_021443415.1 Bacteroidaceae bacterium
CGCGATAAGTCCCGACTTATCCACATACTCGCCACGCCGCGCTGACGCGAACGACTCGTTTCCCAGATTGATGTAATTTGCCATACCGGAGATAGTTTTGCCTCGCGGACACATTTCCGCATGCAAATATACGAAAAAAACAAGATACAACGCACTGCCCACTGCGGATTATTTGCCGCCGGGGGTGTGGCAAGAGGGAAATTTACTACATTTCAGCCATACCACCAAACACCACGCCAAATTTCTTCACGGCACATTACAATAATGGAGCATGCGAGCAGACGTATCGGCTCGCACGCTCCATCTCATGTGCGGGTGCACGCTTATCTCACCACAATCTTCCTGCCGTTGACGATGACCACGCCGTTGGCCTTGGTCACCTGCTGGCCATTGAGGTTGTAGGTCACGCCGTCAGCCATCTCGCTCCTCTTGGCGGCTTCGATGGCGGCGGCAATCTCCGGGAGCTGGATGCGCACCTCGCTCAAGGCTGTCTCGTAGTACATCTTGAAGCCGGGGATGTAGGCGGCCGAGTGTCTGTAGAGACCTACGCCGGCTGTAGGGTCGTTGCCCAGCACCAAGACATTGGCTGGTGTCGCCTCAGCCGCCACCGTACCGGAGAAGGTGTTCGCAATGGTTGCGGTCTCGTCGGTGACAAGGAACTGATAGGTGCCCGGATTGGCCGTGTAGAGGAGAACGGCGCAGTTGGCGGGCAGCACATTGTCCCGTATCCGACTGATGGCGAGTTTGCCCTCCGACTCGGCACCTGCCACCCATGCCTCCACTCCCTCGGGAATGATGGTGGCGACGGGCAGGTTGACAGAAGCGTATTTGAGCGCACTGATAGTGACGGGGATGGCCTCGACAGCCTCCACCGTCCACTTCGTATTCTGGTGCACGACACTATTGCGGTTGAGATAGCCGTTAGCACCGTGGTCGTAGAGCCACTTGCCGCTGCCGGACGTGTGCTCGGCATGGACATAGAGGTAGGGCACACCGTCCGTGTGGTGCGTGAACGAGTATTCGTCTTTCGCCGTCTCGCCTGGCGTGCCTGCCTGACTCGTCTCCTTCATATACACACCCTTGGAGTAGTTGACCAGAGCGTTTGTCTCGTCAAGATAGAAGATGGTGTTGGCACCCGCCTCTGCCACCATCGCCGCACCTGCGGCGGAAGAGGGGTCGGCGGTGGCGTACTTGCCGCTCACGGCTCCCTTGAGACGATAGAACGAGCCGGCTGTGGGCAGGATACACTCGAGAGCCTCCACACGGGGTGCGAGTATGCGCACCTGCGCCACCATCTCGGTGGGTGTGGCCGACGACTTGTCGTCGATGGCCTTTGCGGCGGCGCGCACTTCGGCTACACTGCCGAACGTGGCCTCAGTGTAGTATCCGACGGCATTCGTGGGTGCGTCCTGCTCATAGGCTATGGTCACCAGACGATGGAGCTCTGCCTTGGCTACCGCCTTCAGTTCCGCGGCGATAGTCCCGGCATAGTCGGCGCACTTGCCCACCTCCTCGAGGACGAAGTG
>JABUTZ010000058.1:3853-5103 GCA_021443415.1 Bacteroidaceae bacterium
CCCCAGTTGACTGCTTTCGACGAGCCATTGATGTGCAGGTACGACTGTGTCGCCGTCCGGTCCACGTTTTGGATAGTGAAATACGTGTTGCCATCCGCCGTCACCTTGGTCAGCGTGTTATAGACATACAGAGCATTGTCTGTCATCGTCCACGACTCGGCGCTGGCGGCAGAGGAGGTGTTGGTGACGTATGTTCCCTTGCCTGCGTTGCGCAGCACGTAGTTGTCTCCCTCCTTATATATCTGCCAGCGGAAGCTGTTGTCGGTGGGTTGGGTCGCCGCCTCGTAGAGCAGCTTGCCGTCGGCATCGTTGCCCTTCAGATAGCCACCGTAGTTGCGGCTTTTGAGCGTATAGACCTTCGTGGTGCTGAGTGCGCTCAGGTCGGTGACAACTACCGGTTTGTCCTCGGAGGGCGGCACGGGCTGGATGTCGGTCAGACGGCCGGCAACGGGGAGGGCGTCCATGTCCTCGATCTCGACGATGGTGCCCCACTGGTTCCACTGGGCGGCGCTCTCGAAGTCAGCCTTGCTGCCCTTGGGCACATAGAGGGTGCCGAAGGCGCGGCCCGTGTATTCGAACACGCACCAGTTGATGTGGAGCGGCTCGGGGTTGCGCATCACCACCTTGGTGAGGGCGGACGACGAGTTGAAGACGTTGAGCGAGAAGTATGATATGCTCGCCGGTATGTCTATCTCCGTGAGCGACGTGCGCGAGAGGCAGCCGTTGCCGAGGGTGACAAGTCCCTTGGGCAGGGCGAGGGTCTTTAGGCCCGTGCCGCTGAGGGCGCGGGCATGCATCTCGCCGGCGCCTCCGTAGGTCGACTCCACGATCTCCGTCTCGTAGATGTCCAGATGCTCGAGGTTGGAGAGGCGGTCGTCCTTGAGGAACTCGAGGTCGGCGCCGTTGATCTTGCCCTCCACCTTCAGGCTGCGGATGAAGTAGAGGTCGTAGTCAGATGCCTCGAGCAACGCACCGAGCGTGCCGGGGGTGGTGACATAGATGTAGGCGTCATCAATCATGTCGGCATCGGTGAGCGCCAGCACCTTGATGGTGTGTTGCTCCTTCCAGACTGGCTGTATGCTGCGGTAGAGCGTCTCCTCGCCGTCGACATAGTAGCGCACCTTGGCGCCCGAGGGTATGTTCGACACCGTGAAGACGTACTGCGAGCCGAGCACGGGCAGCTTCTGCGTCGTGTTGTAGCAGATGCCCGAAACGGTGAGCGAGGCGGGATGGAGGTCATAGACGATATT
>JABUTZ010000058.1:5226-9092 GCA_021443415.1 Bacteroidaceae bacterium
TCACTCCGTAGACATACAGGTTGGTGAAGTCGGGATAGCCGAAGTCGTTGTCCGCCAGGTAGGTGTATTTCTCCGAGAGGACGGTCTTGAGCTTGCCTGCCGCCGACACGATGGCGACGCCCACATAACCCGAGAAGGGTTTGGTGTCGGTGTTGCAGATGCCGAAGGCGAAGGCGTTGAATGTCTTGCCGCTCTCCACGTTCTCCACGTCGATATGGAAGCCTGCGCCCGGGGTCGTGAAGCCGAGCGTCGCGTACTTGTTGGGGCGGTAGTCGGAGTCGTCGAGGACGGTGAGCGTGCAGGTGGCGGTGACGCCGTTGGCGGCGGAGGCGGTGATGGTGGCTGTGCCCTCGCCCACTCCGGTTATTATGCCGTCGCTGTCGATGGTTGCCACGGCCTGGTCGCTCGACGACCATGCGACGCGGCGGTTGGTGATCTCGAGGGGATAGACGACGGCAGAGATGCGTGCCGTCTTGCCCATCACGAGCTCCATCTCGGTCTGGTCGAGCTCGATGCGCTCCACCTCCGAAGCCGCCTTGTCGGCGAGCACGACGATCTGCTCATACGAGGCTGTCTTCGAGCCGTTTGTCGCTGTCCATACGCGCGACAGCACCCATGCGCTCTGCCATGTCTCGCTATAGGAAACCGAGAGCGCGTTGCCGCCTGACGTGGCGGTCACGTTGGCGGGCGCGGGTATGTTGTCCGACGGCACGTGGATGTGGCGCTCGGGGGTGCCCGAGAAGACGATGTCGCCCTGCGAGAGGGTGAAGCCGCCCGTCATCATCTGGTAGTTCTCGCCGTCATAGACGGGCGACTCGTGGGTGAGGGCGTAGCAGATGCCGCCTATCTCCTCCACCTTGATGACGCCGCCGCGGAAGGTCTTCGAACCGTCGTAGGAGGTCATGCCGACCGCCTCGTGGGGCAGGATGACCTCGCACGAGCCATTGTTGGGCGCCGACTCGCGCAGCGTCCACTTGTATGTGCGTCCGAAGTCGTCGGAGAGCAAGATGCGCACACGGCTCTCGGCGCCGAACACTTGCGGGTCGACGCCCCAGGTCAGCTTGACCTTGTCGCCGAACGAGTAGGCATCGGCTGTCTTCGAGGTGATGCGGAAGGGTGTGCCGTCCACCACCGTGACGGCCATCTCGTAGAGGTCGTAGGCGGTGGCGTGGGGAGCCGTCTGCCACTGGTCGTCGAAGGGCTTCTCGTCGGACACGCCCACCCAGTAGTGGTATGTGCCGGGGGTCACTTGCATCGAGCTGTATTCCGCCTGCACGAACTTGCGGTCGAACCAGCTGTAGGTGTAGCGCGGCTGGAAGCCGACGAACGGAGTCTGTACGCCCTGGTATGTGGGGTGGACGGGACTGACTGGGTGGTAGGAGTCGGTCTGGTAGTCGGCTCCCTGTATGAAGTAGGTCAGTGCGTCGCCGTCGGGGTCAGTGGCTACGATGTTGAGTCCGAAGTTGGTGTTGTTGGGGATGGTATAGCGCGGACGCAGGAGCGTGGAGAGCGTGTCGATGGTCGGTGCGTGGTTGGCTGACTGGTAGCCGACGGGATAGTTGGAGGTCTGTCCCTCGTTGGAGCCTGCCGTCGTGGTGCGTGTCTCGTCGGTGTAGTATTTGAGGCGGTCCACGATCATGTGCTGGATTTCATATATGGACACCATCGAGAAGAAGTCCTGGGGTGTGCCGTAGCTCATGAGCGACTGTCCGGCTCCGGGCTCCACAAAATTGCTCATCACACCCACGCTGCCGGCGAACGTATGGGCGGCTCCGAAGCCGTGACCCATCTCGTGGGCGATGGTGTAGTAGGAGTCGATGCTGCAGCCCGCCACCTTGCCCGAGGTGTTGAGGTAGGCGGAGAGCGAGCAGGCTCCCAACGCCTCCGAGGGGTTGCAGAGGGTCAGTCCGCAGTCGTAGCTGTTCACGTCGATGAGCGTGGGCACGAGTTCCTTCGAGCGCTGGCAGGCGAGCGAATACTTGAGGCCGTCGATGGCGAAGGTGTCGTCGCGGTCAATCAGGCGGTCGTCGGTCACGACGGTGAAGTGGATGCCGAGGGCGGGCATGTAGAGTTCGTTGAGGAAGGTCTCGAGCGACGCCCACTCGGCATAGACCATGTCAACGTCGCTGTAGTAGCTGCGGCGGAACACGTAGTCGGACACGGGGAACACGGCGCGGTAGTGGCGCACGATGCCGTCGTTGCGTGTCAGCGGCTGACCGGTCATGGCTGATGTCTGGGTGCTTGCCGCGCGGCGCATGGGGTTGAACGCCACGCCCTCGTCGAGCGTCACGTCATCGACATGCTTGCGGTCGCCTTCGGTGTTGACGAAGCGGACCATGCCGTCGGCGTCGGTGCGTATCTGGAACGCCTTGCGGCGGGCGTCGGAGCGGTACCAGCCCATCACCTTGCCTCCGAGGTCCGACACCACGGCGCACATCCGTCCGTCGCGGTAGCCTTTCATCGTGCGCACTCCCTTGGCGGTGAGCGAGGTCTCCGCCTCGCGCCACTCCACCCCGTCGTCCTCGGCGACTACCGCCACACTGGCGGGCGCGGCGTTGAGGGTGGCGACGAAACTGCGTGCGGCCACCTTGGTTCGCACGGTCTCCATATCGTGCCCGACGGCACTCATGCCGAGTGCGCTCGCGAGCATCACGACGGCAAACAATGTTCTTTTCAGCATTATACCTTATTTAATTGTTAATTACCATGCAAAGATACGCATTTTTCTTTGCATGGCAATCAGGTCTTTAGCGTTTACCCCCCCCCCCATTTAACATTTTATAACATTTCGCAGGGGCGGCTGAGTCTCACGCCTGGCTGCTCACTATCTTGAACAGCTTGTCGTTGGGGCGCACCTTGACGGGGACTGGGAAGGAGACGCGTGTGCCCTTCTCGGCGCGGGGGATGGGGTCGTAGTCGTAGCGCATCTCGGTGAGGTCGAGCCAGACGGCGCCCGTGGTGGGACCGGTGATGAGTAGGCGGTCGCCGACCTCGAGTTCGGTGGCCTCGACGGTGAACTCAGCCACGCCGAGCTTGGCGAAGAACTTCACGCCCTTGCCCACATAGACCTTGCGTTCGGTGGCCTGGCTGCCATAGACGGCGCTCCACTCGCCGAGGCGCGCGCCCTGGTAGTAGCCGTCCCAGAAGCCGCGGTTGAAGACGGTGGCGAGACGTGCGTCCCACTCGTCGCATCGCTCGGGGGTGAACGTGCCGTCGACGACCGCCTGCGCCGCCTCGCGGTAGCAGCTGACCACCGTGTGCACGTACTCGGCACTGCGCGCCCTGCCCTCAATCTTCATCACGCTCACGCCGCTCTTCATCAGTATGTCGAGGAAGCGTATTGTCTTCAGGTCCTTGGGCGACATGACGTACTTGTTGTCGACGAGCAGTTCGGTGTCGGTCTCGGCGTCCTTGAGCAGGTAGCCGCGCCGGCATATCTGCATGCAGTCGCCGCGGTTGGCGCTGTGGCCAGTGTTCTGGAGGCTGAGGTAGCACTTGCCGCTGATGGCCATGCAGAGGGCTCCGTGCACGAACATCTCGATGCGTATTTGCTTGCCCGAGGGTCCGCAGATGTTGTCGCGCTCGATGGCGGCGTGGATTTCCGCCACCTGCGTCATCGTGAGCTCGCGCGCCAGCACGACCACGTCCGCCCACCGGGCGTAGAACTTGAGCGCCTCGACGTTGCTGATGTTGAGCTGGGTGGAGAGATGCACCTCCTGCCCCACCTCGCGGCAGTATGCCATCACTGCCACGTCGGCGGCGATGACGGCATCGATGCCCGCCTCACGGGCGGCGTCGATGATGGTGCGCATCTGCGCGAGGTCGTCCTGGTAGATGATGGTGTTGACGGTGAGGTATGCCTTCAC
>JABUTZ010000058.1:9361-16556 GCA_021443415.1 Bacteroidaceae bacterium
TTTTTAACGCAGATGGACGCAGATGCTCTTGTTGTTCGCTGCTTGAAAGAGAATGGACGCAGATGATTTTTCGAGATTTCGAGATTTTCGACAAGTCGTTATAACGATATATCGATATAACGTTATAACGACCGAATTGCCTTACGAAAGCCCTCCCCATTTTGGGGAGGGTTGGGAGGGGCTTTCGGATGGGGGCTTTAATACTTAAACGAACTGCCTCCCACAAACTCTCTCAGCAGCGACGTGGGCGGGAGCTGGCGGTCGGTGACGGGCGTGAAGTAGCTCAGGAAGCGGAGCAGGCGGCGCACCTCGCTGTACTCGGGATTGCACTCCGCCACGGTGGCGAGAATGGGCGTGACGTGGTTGCGCAGCACCGAGAACTCGAAGAGCAGGGCGCTGTTGAACATCACGTCGGCATTCTCCTGGTAGGGCTGGATCCACTTGTACACGCCGCGCATCACGCTGGGCCAGCGCTGGATGGTCTCGATGGCGGAGAAGTTGCGCCACTTGTAGTCGCGCAGGATGCGCCGCAGGAGCAGGTTGTCGGCGTTGGGGATGAGGTTGTGCTCGTCGAGGAGGATGGTGGTGAGCGCACTCACGAAGATGCGGAACTTGACCTCCTCGGGTATATGGGGCGTGAGGGCGGGGTTGAGGGCGTGGAGGCCTTCGATGATGAGCACGTCGTTGCCCCGCAGCTGGAGCGTGCGTCCGCTGTCCTTGCGCACACCCGTGGTGAAGTCGAACTCGGGCATGCGCACCTTCTCGCCGGCGAGCAGCGAGGCGAGTGTCTTCTCGAGGAAGGGGATATCGACGGCGCGGATGTCCTCGAAGTCGTACTCGCCGTTCTCGTCGCGGGGCGAGTCGACGCGGTTGACCACGAAGTCGTCGGTCGAGATGGGGATGGGGTGCTTGCCCTCGGCCATGAGCTGGATGCAGAGGCGCTTGCTGAAGGTCGTCTTGCCGCTCGACGAGGGGCCGCTGACGAGCACGACGCGGCAGTCCGGTCGGCTGACGATCATCTCGGCGATGTGGGCTATCTTCTTGGCCTGGAGAGCCTCCGCCACGTTGATGATCTCGGTGGCGCGCCCCTCGGCGCAGGCGCGGTTGAAGTCGCCCACGGTGGTCAGCCCCATGATGTCCTGCCAGCGGTGGTGCTCGCGGAAGATCTCGGCCGTCTTGGGCTGGGGGAAGATAGGCAGGAGGGCGTCGGGATTGTGCGGGTCGGGCATGCGCATGAGCAGTCCGTCCTCCCAGCGCACGAGGTCGAAGGTCTTGAGCTGGCCGGTGCGCAGCAGGAGCGAGCCGTAGAAGTAGTTGACGCTGTCGCCAAGGCGGTAGTAGTTGGTGTAGAGGTTGCCCGTGCTCTCAAGGAGGCGCGCCTTGGCCTCCAGTCCGCGCTGCCGGAAGAGGGCGATGGCCTCGTCGGTGCCGCAGCGCATGCGCTGGAAGGGCATGTCGGCGTCGATGATCTGCTGCATGCGTATGCGCAGGTTGCTCACCATCTCCTCGGTGGGCATCGTCTCGATGGTCTTGTCCTCCTGGCGCCAGGTGAGCTCGCACTTGATGCCGTTGCTCAGGATGGCGGCGAAGCGAAGGTGGGCGTCGGGGTAGGTCTCCTCGACAGCCTTGGCGAGCACGAACATGAGCGAGCGGGCGTAGGTGCGCATGCCCGTCGCCGAGGTGATGTCGAGAAACTCCACCTGCTTGTCGTTGTAGAGGCGGAAGGTCATGCTCTCCACCTTGTTGTTAACCTTGGCGCTGACCACGCCGTTTGCCATCTGCAGTCCCGACAGGCGATAGACTTCGCTCAGGTCGCTGCCCTCGGGCACATCGACCGTGGCGCCCGTGTTCACGCATTTTATCTTGAGGGTTGACACTGTGATTAAAGAATAAAGAATAGAGAATAAAGAATAAAGGGATAGCTTTGCTGCTGGGCATAGGATGCCTAGAACGCCTAGAACACCTAGAAAGCCTAGAAAGCCTATTACTCCGCCACAATCCTCGCGATATTCACCACCACTTGCATGGCGCGCTCGAGCGAGGGGATGGGGAGGAACTCGTGACGGCCGTGGAAGTTCATGCCGCCGGCGAAGATGTTGGGACAGGGCAGGCCCATGAACGAGAGGCGCGCGCCGTCCGTGCCGCCGCGGATGGCCTTCACCTCGCAGCGTGCGCCGGTCTCCTCGATGGCCCGCTTGGCGATGTCGATGATGTGCATCTGCGGCTCCACCACCTCGCGCATGTTGTAATACTGGTCCTTGAGGGTCACCTTGATGGACTCGGTGCCCAACTCCTCGTTCATCTCCCCGGCGATGGCGGCTATGGTCTGCTTGCGGCTCTCGAACGTCTGGCGGTCGTGGTCGCGGATGATATAGGTGAGCGTGGCGCGCTCCACGCCGCCTTCCATGCCTACGAGATGGTAGAAGCCCTCGTAGCCCTCGGTCGTCTCGGGACGCTCGTCGGGCACGCGCTGGGCGAACTGCGTGGCCACGAAGGCGGCGTTGACCATCTTGCCCTTGGCATAGCCGGGGTGCACGCTCAGTCCCTCCACCTCGACCACGGCGCTGGCGGCGTTGAAGTTCTCATACTCCAGCTCGCCCACCTCGCTGCCGTCCATCGTGTACGCCCAGTCGCAAGCGAACTTCTTCACGTCGAAGAGGTCGGCTCCGCGTCCGATCTCCTCGTCGGGGGTGAACGCCACGCGTATGCGTCCGTGCTCTATCTCGGGATGCTCGCGCAGGTACGCCATCGCCTGCACGATCTCGGCTATGCCTGCCTTGTCGTCGGCTCCGAGCAGGGTGTGGCCGTCGGTGACGATGATGTCCTCGCCCTTATGGTCGAGCAGTTCGGGGAACTTCTGCGGACTGGTCACGATGCCCGCCTCGGCGTCGAGCACGATGTCGCCGCCGTCGTAGGCCGTGACGATGCGGGGCTTGACACCCTCGCCGCTGCAGTCGGGGCTGGTGTCCATGTGTGCGATGAAGCCCACCGTGGGCACTGCCCTCGTGGTGTTGGCTGGCAGCGTGGCGTAGATGTAGCCGTTGCTGTCCAGTTCCACGTCCTCAAGTCCCTCGCTGACGAGCTCGTCCTTGAGCCACTCGGCAAACACCATCTGTTTGTCCGTACTCGGGCATTTGCCCTCCACCTCCGCCGACTGTGTGTCGAACCGGGCGTAGTTGATAAAGCGTTCTACTATTGTCATTTTTTTTATGGGAGTTATGCCTGCCGTTGGCAAGCTGGGAGTTAATGAATGGGAGTTATGCCTGCCGTTGGCAGGCTGGGAGTTAATGAATGGGAGTTATGCGCCTGCGGCGCTGGGAGTTAACGGAATTTCTTTCAGCCACTTATCACCTACTACTTATTACCTATTACCTATCACCTATTACCTATTACCTACTACTTATCACCTACTACTTATTACCTATTACCTATTACTTATTACCTATTACTTATTACCTATTACCTATTAGCTATCCCCCTCCTCTTCGTCATCGAAGTCGAACTCGAAGCCGAACATGGGGATGTCCTGTTCGAAGGCGTCGATGTCGCGTCGGTCCTTCTTGGTGGGGCGGCCCAGGCCTTTGGCTCGACCGACGAAGCCGCTTATCTTGCTCATCTCAAGCAGGTCGTACTGCTCGCGCGGCGTCACGTTCTCGAGCACTTCGGGGATGAGCCTCGCCCCCACCCTCTTCTCTATGCACTGCAGCACGCGGAACGAGTAGGTTACGGGCGGCTTCCTCACCTCGACCACGTCGCCCTCGCGCACCGTCTTCGAGGGTTTCATCTTCGCCCCTCCGATGGTCACCTGCCCTTTCTTGCAAGCGTCCGCCGCCATCGTGCGCGTCTTGTAGATGCGCGCCGCCCACAGCCATTTGTCTATCCGTGCCTCCATCTATACACTTTAAAATTTACACTCTACACTCTATTCTCTACTCTTTCTATTAAAGTGGTTCATCGCAAACTGTATTCCGCTCAGTGCGTAGGCGCGCACGGCATCGGCGGCGGTGGCGACGCACTCGCTGATGACGGGTCGCTCGTCGGCGGTGAAGCGGCTCAGGACGTAGTCGATCTGTCCGCCGCGGGCGAAGTCGCAGGCGATGCCGCAGCGGAGGCGTGCGTAGCCCTCGGTGCCGATCATCTGGGCGATGTTCTTCAGCCCGTTGTGACCGCCCGCCGACCCTGCGGGCTTCATGCGCAGGGAGCCGAGGGGCAGGGCGAGGTCGTCGCACACCACGAGAAGGCGCTCCACGGGGATGTTCTCCTGCTGCATCCAGTAGCGCACGGCGTTGCCGCTGAGGTTCATGTATGTGTTGGGCTTGAGCAGGAGCAGCTCCTGGTTCTTGACGCGTATGGTCGCCGTAGCCCCGTAGCGTCCGTCCCTGAACGACGCCGACGCCGCCCCGGCGAGGGCGTCCGCCACCATGAACCCCACGTTGTGGCGCGTCCCCTCATATTCGGCTCCTATGTTTCCGAGCCCCACTATCAGATGTTTCATATCCTCCTTGTCTATGGGTCGGCGGACCGTCATGCCCCGCTGCCCGAGTGCAAAGATACAAAAAAGTTTTGGACTGAGGGTCCAAAACTTTCAAGTAATTGCAATCCGATATGTTTGCACGTGCTTATCTGTACTCGTCGATGCTCACCTTGACGCTGTTCAACTTCCAGTTCGGATTAGAACTTGCGTTGCCACCCACGTAAATCAGCCAGAACTTGACGTTGTGTTCGTCAGGATCCAAAATGCCTGCCTGCTCCAAAGCCTCGATGTCAAACGTACAAGAACATGGACTCAGTGCGGGGTCAGTGGCATTATATTCGCATTGACCAACAACAACTTGAAAACCTGATTTAGACGTGATACTTACGCCCCAGCCCATGTTGGGCTGTACGACGAGAGCACTTTTAGTAAAATACTCACTCGTGCCCGACGAACCAGGATTGGTTACAGGGTCAGCGGCAGAAGTGTTCTGAACGAGACAGGCTGTGAGAACCGAACTGTTCGTATTGGGCGCGCCAACCCATGAGAGCGTAACCTTCTTGATGAACTGCGTGTCGAAATCCGTCACCAGACATTCCGACTTGGCATTGCCTGTGAAGGGAACTGGATTCTGGCTCGGGTCGCTCGGGTCAATTACCACAACATCGGGAGCATAGTCGAACTTGAGCGTACCCTTGAGCGAGTATGAGTATTTGTGACCTGCCTGCCAGTTGCCCGTGCCGAAGCTCGTGGTGGGCAGGGTGACGTCGCAAGTTGTCAATTTGTAGTTGTCGAAAAAGGTGATCTTGAGGTTGTGGTCGCCCTGCGACTGCGGAATGACAAAGCCCGTCTTCGACACATTGTCGAAGAGCGAAGCGTAACCGACGCTGGAGCCCGGCGTCCACGTGAAGCCACTGCCCGTGGCGGTGCAGGTGCCGCTGGTCTTCGTGTCAAGCTGTATGTTGAGGATCTTCATTCGATTCTGACAGTCAATAATCGTGGTGTGCGTCGAATCGTCCATTCGGTAGACAAACTGGTCAACGCCGCCAGGCATCGCGTCCAGTGCGGCGAGTGCGTGGCTGAAGCTGAACTCGATGGTGGGGTTGGTGCCGTCGTAGGCCTGATGCGTGCGGGCGAGGATGAGGTCCTCGTCGCCGGGGTTGTTGTAGCTGAACGTGGCGGTGGTGAACTGGCTGCTTCCTGTCTCGGGCGAGGCGACGAAGTTGACGGGCGAACCGGCGTACGCCCAGAAGATGTGGCTCCAGTCCTCGCGCCACTTGGTCTCGGGACTGAGGGTCCACGCCGTGCCGTACGATGCCTTCACATCCTGCATGAAGTGGGGGTCCTGCTCCGTGCCGCTCACTCCGTGGAGGTAGCCCTGGACTGTGAAGCCCTGACTGCGCAGCATGTCGAGGTCCATGATGCCGTTGGCGCGTGTCTCCACGCCTATCGGGCGCACATACTCGGTGATGGAGATGTCCACGCTGTCGTTGTGGATGCCAGGCAGTTCGTTCACCTGCACTCCTGCACCTCGCACTTCCGCCGGCGAACCGATCGTCGGGTCGGCGATGCATATCTTGCCCGAGTTGTTGAACGGGCCCATGTTCTCGTTTGTGCACGCGGCGAACAGCATCGCCGCCGCAACCTTCGCAATATCTCTTGTTCTCATTGTTACGAATGTTTAGGGGTTTGACAACAGTTAATACGCGAAGTCTTGCGTTCCAAAGTCGATCACCGTGATTTGCTCCTCTTGGAAATCCGTAATCGCTATGGCTGACGTTCCGGTGCCGATTTCGATTTTCTCCGTCGTCTCCTCGGGCACGGAACCGCCCAAAAGCATTCCCGTCGCCACTCTCATGTGGCACGTGCGCGGACTCTCGTAGCCCTTGCGCACATCTTTTTCTGCTTTCCTGTTCATAGTCTTCCTTTCTTTTTGATATTTTTTCGTGTTCAGGTTTGTCGTATCTCTCAAACTGTCACCAAAAACTGCTTTTTTGACATTCGTTGGTTATCAGTCATTTAATTCAGCACCCATACTTCCTATCTCTCAAAATCACATCTCCTACTCACCGCAAAGTTACTAATAATCAGCGACATTTGCAAGTATTTCGAAGAAAAAAGAAAAAATGGCGCACCCTGGAGAAAGGATTGACATTATGACACGAAAATGGCGGATTTCGCTCCCTAATGTCACAGGAAGACGAAATCCGCCAGGAATTGTGGTGCGACGGCAACGGACGGGCGGTCGCGAGGGTCAGCAGCAGCAACGCAAGCTTAGCACGCAAGTCAGTCGCAGCAACAACGGCAACCGGTAATCTGGGCGGGCTTTTCCGGCGTGAAGCGAGTACAGATGAGCTGCAGGGGGGTCATGTGGTCGCGTATCTCCCTCCAGCTGTGGCGCGCCACGACAAAGCTCAGCGTCACGGGACTCCCGACCATCGCGGTCAGCCGCACGAGGCACTCCTTGGCGCGAGCCTCGGCGCGGCGTATCTGGAGGCTCACCCTCTTGTCCATGTCAGCGACGATGGGCAGGAGGTAGGGCGTCGACGTGGGATGGCGGTCGACGATGTCCTGCATGCACGCCTGCCAGCGCACGGGTGCGCCGCCGTCCTCAAGGTCGCCGGTCATCAGCCAGCCGTCGCGCAGCATGTCCTTTTTCAGCATCGCCATGTCGCGGAAGTGCATGCCCCCAAGGTAGAAGCAGAGCATGAACAGGTCGCG
>JABUTZ010000058.1:16614-20633 GCA_021443415.1 Bacteroidaceae bacterium
TCGAGGGTAACGATGTCGGTCGCCACCCTGCTGCGGCATTGCAGGCTGGCACCCTTGAAGGGTTGCGTGTCAGCCACCCATCCCTTGTCCAGGATGCGGCTGTAGATGATGCTCAGCTCGCGCACGTAGAAGGCGGCTGTACCCGCGCTCACCCGTCGCTCCTCGAGCAACCATCGCTCGAAGTCGCCCACCAGCTTGCCGGTGAAGTCCACGAACGGCAACCGCTCGCCGCCCACGAAACTGCCGAAGCAGTTGCGCGTGGTCACCATCTTCTGCGCCAATGTCTTGTTGCCTGCGTTCCACGTCTCCTCTATGATAAGGGCCACCGCGGCGAAAAAGTCGTTCTCCATCCTTTTGCTTGATAATATATGCAAAGTTACTCAAAATACCAGCATCCCGAAACTTATTTTGTACTTTACCCCCCCCCGTTTAACATTTTTTAATACTCGCTAATCGCCCCATTCCGCCAAATGCACGGATGATTTTCCGCCAAATGCACGGATGAAAATGCGCCAAATGCACGGATAAAATTCCGCCAAATGCACGGATGTAAGATTTTTTTTGTATCTTTGCAGCTGAAAAACAAGTTGAAGCATGAAAAACAAGAGTTACAAGCCGCGCGTGGCAGACCGCACGCTGGAGCGCAAGCTGAGAGGCAAGGGAGCCGTACTGATTGAGGGTGCCAAATGGTGCGGCAAGACAACGACAGCCGAACAGATGGCTCGCAGCGTGTTCTACATGTCGGAAATGGGCAAGCGCGAGCAGAACATACAGATGGCAAGGATGAACCCCGCCTTCATTCTCAAGGGCGACCACCCTCGCCTGATAGACGAGTGGCAGGAGGCTCCCGAACTATGGGACGCGATACGCTGGGAGGCAGACCATGCGGGCGAGTTCGGACTGTACATACTGACCGGTTCGGCGGTGCCTGCCGACATGAGCAACGTGTCGCACACGGGCACGGGACGGTTCGCATGGTTGCGCATGCGTCCCATGTCCCTGTGGGAGTCGGGCGACTCGACGGGCGAGGTGTCGCTCTCGCAGTTGTTCGACGGAGCAGAGATGGTGGAAGGGAGATGCGCCCAGGACCTCGAGCGCATGGCGTTCCTGCTCTGCCGCGGAGGGTGGCCGCAAGCGGTGAACTCGGACGACGACATAGCCCTCGACCAGTCGTTCGACTACGTGGATGCCGTGGCGAAACGGGACATACAAGCGGCGGACGGAGTGACACGCGACCCCGAGATGGTGCGTCGCCTGCTGCGTTCATACGCACGCCTGCAGGGGTCTATGTCGAGCATCGGCACCATACGCAGCGACATCCTCGCCAACGAGACAAACGCACTGACCGAGGAGACGATAGGACTCTATATCAAGGCATTGAAAAACATCTTCGTGGTCGAGGACTCATTGGCGTGGAACCCCAACCTGCGCTCGAAGACAGCCATTCGCTCTTCGGACACGCGCTATTTCACCGACCCGTCGATAGCCACCGCCGCCCTCGGCATCGGCCCCAAGGACTTGGTGAACGACCTCGACACCTTCGGCCTGCTCTTCGAGACGCTCTGCGTGCGCGACCTGCGGGTGTTCGCCGACGCGCTCAACGGCACTGTCTATCACTACCGCGACAAGAACGGACTGGAGTGCGACGCCGTAGTGCATCTGCGCGATGGCCGCTACGGATTGGTGGAGGTAAAACTGGGTGGCGACAACCTAATCGCTTCGGGTGCGGCGACACTGACTCAGTTGGCGTCAAAACTCGACTACACGACGATGAAGCGTCCGTCGTTCATGATGGTGCTGACAGCCGTAGGGCCATACGCCTACAAGCGCGACGACGGGGTGTTTGTGGTACCCATCGGCTGTCTGCGCGACTAAGGCGCAAGCCCTCCGCCACGTGCGCGCATAATGAAAGAGGTGCAACCGGCAATATGCGGGTTGCACCTCTTGGTGTGTTTGGCTTGAAGCAACGGCTTACTTCTCCGCCTGGGCGGCGGCGGCCATGGCGCCACGGGTCATCTTGACCTGGCAAACGACCACGCTGGGGCTGGTGACGAGTTCGAGACCCTCGAAGCTCAGCTCACCGACCTTGATGGTCTTGCCCAGACCGAGACTGGTGACGTCGATCTCCAGACGCTCGGGAATGGCGGTGTGGGCGGCACGAACCTTGAGCTTGCGCACGCTTGCGGCGAGCTTGCCACCGGCGCGAACGCCCTCGGCGAGACCGGTCAGCTTGATGGGCACTTCCATCACGATGGGCTTCTCGTCGGTGATCTCGTAGAAGTCAGCGTGCAAGAGGTTGTCCTTGACGGGGTGGAACTGTGTCTCGCGAAGTACTGCCTTGCACTCCTTGCCGTCGATGTTGAGCAGGACGGTGTAGATGTCGGGCGAATAGATGAGCTTGCGCAGCTCCTCGTTGGTTGCCGTGAACGAAACTGCCACGGGCAGACCCTTCTCGTCGCGCTTCTCACCATAGAGGTTGCAGGGCACTGCGCCCGACTTGCGGATCTCACGGGCGGCCTTCTTGCCGGTTGCGGTACGCGCGGTACCGTTGATTGTGATTGTCTTCATTTTGTTTTGTGTTACTCTAAATTAATGTTTGGTTAATTCGCCATCACACTGATGGGTGCCTCCATTGCTGAAAGCGGGTGCAAAGGTACGAAAAATTTTCCGTACCTCTGCACCTTTTGGCATTTTTTTTACGGGAGTTAGCGGGAGTTAATGAATGGGAGTTATGCCTGCCGTTGGCAGGCTGGGAGTTAACGGAAGATCTTTGGACAAGCCCCTCCTACCGCTAACTACCGTTAACTCCACGAGCGCCAGCGAGTTAACTCCCACGAGCGCCAGCGAGTTAACTCCCACCGAAAATCACTTCTCCAGCGCGCCGTCCGAACCGAGCACGTTGACGATCTTGTGCTGGTACATCTTCTTCATGTTGTCGCGGGCGGGGCCGAGATACTTGCGGGGGTCGAACTCACCCGGCTTCTCGGCGAACACCTGACGGATGGCGGCGGTCATGGCGAGACGCGAGTCCGAGTCGATGTTGATCTTGCAGACAGCGCTCTTGGCGGCCTTGCGGAGCTGCTCCTCGGGGATACCGATGGCGTCGGGCAACTTGCCTCCGTACTTGTTGATGATGGCAACCTCCTCCTGGGGAACGGAAGAAGAGCCGTGGAGCACGATGGGGAATCCGGGCAGCTTCTCCATCACGGCGTCGAGAACCTCGAATGCCAATGGGGGCGGAACGAGGATGCCCTCGGCGTTGCGTGTGCACTGCTCGGGAGTGAACTTGTAGGCGCCGTGGCTCGTGCCGATGGAGATGGCGAGCGAGTCGCAACCCGTGCGGGTGGCGAAGTCGATTACCTCCTCGGGGTTGGTGTAGGTGTGGTGGTCGGAAGAAACCTCGTCCTCGACTCCGGCGAGCACGCCGAGCTCACCCTCGACGGTCACGTCGTGCTGGTGGGCGTAGTCGCATACCTGCTTCGTGAGGGCTACGTTCTCCTCGTAGGGGAGGTGAGAGCCGTCAATCATGACGCTTGAGAAGCCGCTGTCGATGCAGCTCTTGCAGAGCTCGAAGCTGTCACCATGGTCGAGATGGAGCACGATCTGGGGATGCTCGCAACCGAGCTCCTTGGCATAGGCGACGGCACCGGCTGCCATATAGCGCAGGATGGTGGCGTTGGCATACTGGCGGGCGCCCTTCGACACCTGCATGATGACAGGGCTCTTGGTCTCGACAGCCGCCTGCACGATGGCCTGCATCTGCTCCATTGTGTTGAAGTTGAAGGCGGGGATTGCATAGCCGCCCTTGATTGCCTTGGCAAACATCTCCTTGGTGTTCACCAGGCCGAGTTCTTTGTAGCTTACCATAATTTTTTTGGGGTTATTGGGTTAATCGGTAATTCGGTAATTGGGTTTTTGGGTAATTCGGTAATTCGGTAATTGGGTTATTTTTGTTTTGGGAAATCCCATTCTTACTCCACATTCTTCAGGAGGTAGACAACGACGGGGAGGTGGTCGCT
>JABUTZ010000058.1:20656-26885 GCA_021443415.1 Bacteroidaceae bacterium
GTGCGCTTGGGGTTGCCGCGATACTTGCCCGCGGTCTGGAAGAGATAGTCGCGGCGGAAGATCTGGTGGCTGAAGAACTTGAGGTTAGCATAGTCCTTCTCACCATTGACATTGAGCATGTTCTGCGACATGACTATCTGGTCGAAGAGGTTCCACGCGCCGTCGTAGGTCAGCGTGCCCGAGCCCTTCTTGAGCGTGTCCCACCAGGGGTTGAAGAAGTCGCCCTCGCCCACGTCCTTCATCTTGCGCTTGGCTCCTAAGCAGGTCTTCATCGACACGTTGTCGGGGTCGTCGTTCATGTCGCCCATCACCATGATGCGCTGCTTGGGGTCGGCCTTGCGTATGCTGTCGGTCATCTGGCGCACGAGCTTGCCTCCCTGCTCGCGGAGCGGGCTGCCGGCGGCGCGGCTGGGCCAGTGGCAGACGACGAAGGTCACGGGGTCGTCGCGGAGCGGCTCGCCCTTGCTGTCAAGCAGGTAGCCCTGCATGGTGAGGAAGCCGCGCGTGGGATGGTCGATGTCGTCCTGCGGGTCGGTGTGGAGGTAGGGCTGCAGCCACGTCTTCTCGGGGCGGAAGAGCGAGGGGTTGTAGATGAACGCGCAGTCGACGCCGCGCTTGTCGGGGCCCTCGATGTGCACGTACCTGAAGCCGCGGGCGGCAAGGGCGGGCTGGGCGACGAGGTCGCGCATCACGTTGTCGTTCTCCACCTCGCTGACGCCGATTACGGCGCAGCCCAGGCCGGGCAGCTTGTCGGTGCCCATCTCGGCGAGCACGGTGCTCATGTTAGCGAGCTTGTGGGTGTATTTCATCTCCGTCCAGCCGTAGCTGCCGTCGGGCAGGAACTCGTAGTCGTTCTTGCCATCGTCGTGGGCGATGTCGAAGAGGTTCTCCTGGTTGTAGAAGCCCACGCCGTAGCAGGCGAGACGGCGGTTCTGGGCCGAGAGCTGGGCGGCGAGGCACAGCGCGAAGAGGAGGATTGTGAGTGAGGAAATGCGCTTCATGGATATGGTTTGCGTATAATTTGTGCAAATATACACAATTTTATCCAAAAGACGCACTTCTTTGCGGAATTTGTGCGCCGAGAGCAAAAAATTCATATATTTTTAATATGTGTAAAGCAAATTTTTGTTTATTTTGCAATGAAATTTACATACAAAAAAATCAATACTCACTTTATGTCTTACAAATCAATCATCGTGGCGGGCTGCATGCTGCTGGTCGCAAGCGGTGCGTGGGCACAGGACAAGCCGAAGACCACGAACACTCAGCTTGAGGACGACGCCAAGCAGGCCAACGCCACTTTCATCTTTGATGAGGCTCAGCTGGGCGAGGACGACGACGCCGCAAAGGCGACGACGCTCGTCAGCAACCAGAACGACCCTTATCTCAAGGAGGTGGGCTACACCTTCAGCGCCATGCGCTTCAAGCTGCGCGCCTACGACTCGCAGTATTCGGGCAACTACTTCAACGGCGTGAAGCTGAACAACATCGAGAACGGACGTTTCAGCTTCTCGGGCATGACGGGCGGCCTCAACGACGTGGTGCGCAACCAGGAGGGCCTCATGCCCTTCGACCGCAACGACTGGGGCTACGTGACCATGGGCGGCGGCACCAACACCAACCTGCGCGCCAGCACCTACCGCGCCGGCCACAAAATCGGACTTGCGGCCACCAACCGCAACTACATCCTGCGCGCCCAGTACACCTACGCCTCGGGCCTGAACAAGAACGGCTGGGCTTTCGTCGCCGGACTCGCATACCGCTGGGGCAAGGAGGGTGCCATCGAGGGTACGTTCTACAACTCATTCTCGGCCATGTTCGGCGTCGAGAAGGTGTTCAACGAGAAGCACCGCCTCTCGCTCAACCTCTGGGCGGCTCCCACCGAGCGCGGCCAGCAGGGCGCGGCCACCGAGGAGGCCTACTGGCTCGCCAACAACCACTACTACAACCCCTACTGGGGCTACCAGAACGGCAAGATGCGCAACAGCCGCGTCGTGACCGAGTGCTCGCCGACAGCCCTGATGACCTGGGACTTCACGCCCAACAAGAAGAGCAAGCTGACCACCACGGCGGCCTTCTCATACGTCATGTACGGCTCGACGGCCCTGTCATACAACAACGCCTACAACCCGCTGCCCACCTACTACAAGAACTTCCCGAGCAGCGTGGTCAACATGTACTCGGACGGCTCGGGACTGGGCAACAACCCCGAGACATGGAACGGCTATCCCGGACTCATGGACCAGTACAACGAGCTGCGCGCCATGTGGGGCACCTCAGCCGGACGCCAGGTGAAGTGGGACGACCTCTACGCCCAGAACCTCGCCAACAACCAGTACGGCAAGGACGCCCTCTACTACCAGGAGGAGCGCCACAACGACCAGCTCGCCTTCCGCCTTTCTTCGGTTTGGAGCCAGGACTTCAAGGACCAGCACCTCAACGTAGGCATCCACCTCAACACCACCAAGGGCATGCACTACAAGACGATGAAGGACATGCTCGGCGCCTCGCAGTTCCACGACTACGACTCATACTCGGTGTCGGAGTACGGCTACGGCAGCCGCCAGGTGCAGAACGACCTCGACAACCCCGACCGCAGCATCAAGAAGGGTGACATCTTCGGCTACAACTACAACATCTTCGTCAACAAGGCGCAGGCGTTCACCAACTACTCCGTCGTCAAGGGCGGATTCGCCGCCGTCATCAGCGCCGACATCGAGGGCACGACCATCGAGCGCGAGGGACTCATGCGCAACGGACGCGCCGCCGACTTCTCGAAGGGACTCAGCGGCAAGGCCATGTTCCTCGGCGGAGGCGGCAAGCTGCAACTCTCCTACACCGTGGGCAACCACCGCTTCGCCATCGCGGGCGGCTACGAGAGCCAGGCTCCCATCGCCTACAACGCCTTCGTGGCCTCGCGCATACAGAACAACTTCGTCAACAACCTCAAGAACGAGCAGATACTCACCGCCCAGGCTTCTTGGCAGTGGCGCTTCGGACCCGTCAGCGGTAAGTTCACGGGCTTCATCACGCGCAACTGGGACGTGACGCAGCAGAGCGTCGCTTACCTCGACCCGATTGGCAACGTGGCAGGCTCGGACCGTTTCTCATACCTCACCATGACGGGCGTGGAGAAGCGTTTCTGGGGTGTCGAGGGCGCCGTGACCATCAAGATCACCGACAACCTGAAGTTCAACGCCATCGGCACGTACGGCGACGCCAAGTACCACGGCAACCCGCTGGCTCAGCTCGCCTACGAGGGTGACAACCCGACCACGACGGCGGCCATGAACGTGTGGCAGAACCCCGTGAACGGTCAGTCGCAGCCCCTGCGTGTCATCTACCACGGCATGCGCGTAGGCAGCACGCCGCTCACCGCCGTGAGCCTCGGCCTCGACTACAACATCAACGGCTGGTACTTCGAGGTGAAGGCCAACTACTACGACCGCGTCTACATCGACGCCTCGCCCTACACGCGCCTCGGCTCGGTGCTCGACGCCAACGGCTCGGAGGCGGGCCGCGAGAATGTCGACTACTTCGTCTATGACAAGGACGCCGTGGTCATTGCCGGCGCTCCGAGCGTGTTCGAACAGGCTGAGGCGCAGGGCGGCAACGTCTACGAGAAGGGCACGGGCAACCTGCTCGCCTCATACGCCCCCTCGCAGGAGAAGGCCAAGGGAGGCTGGATGCTCGACTTCTCGATCGGCCACCAGTTCCGCCTCAACCGCGGCAAGGTGCTCAACGTGAACCTGCAGGTGAACAACTTCACCAACAACACCAACATGAAGACGGGCGGCTACGAGCAGAACCGCACCAAGGAGAACTCGCCCTACAAGTTCAAGAACAACTCTTTCTACTGGTACGCCAACTCCATCAACGCCTTCCTGAACGTGAACCTGCGTTTCTGATGTCCCACGCTTAAAATAATAATAAGGTATATGAAGAAATACATATTTATGCTGTGCGCATCACTCGCCTGCACGGCATGCATACACAACTTCGACGCTGAGATGGCAAGCGCGGCGCAGATGACTGCCGAGAATGTCGGCGAGCCGAACACCACCATCGCCAAGGTGCGCGAGATGTACAAGACGCAGATCGCCAACAACACCAACGACGAGACAGCCAAGGTCAACGACGACCTCATCATCGAGGGCATCGTGACGGGCAACGACCTGAGCGGCAACATCTACCAGTCGATCTACGTGCAGGACGTGAATAACGACGGCACCATCGACAGCGACAACGGCGGCATCCAGGTCTGCATCAAGGGCGTCGGCAGCCTCGCATCGGTCTTCCCCGCAGGCCAGAAGATACGCATGAACCTCAAGGGCCTCTACGTGAGCGGCTACGGCAAGATGCCGCGCATCGGACAGCCTTACATCACCACTTCCAGCTCGCCCTCGGTGCGCATCGGACCCATGGCGCAGACACACCTCAAGCAGAACATCCAGCTGGTGGGCACCCACCATGCCAACATCGTGACTCCCCACGAGTTCACCTCGGCGGACATGGACAAAATCGACAAGCTCACTCCCCTCTTCGTCGTGATGCACGGCTGCAAGATCAAGGAGGCTGACGGCAAGGCAACCTACGCTCCCACCGAGACTGGTGTCTACAGCGTGCAGCGCACCCTCCAGCTTGCCGACGGCAAGACGGTGGTCATGTACAACAGCTGCAGCGCCTCGTTCGCTTCCGACGTGATGCCCACCGGCAAGCTGACCGTCTACGGCATCATGACCCGCTACTCGAGCACGTGGCAGCTCATCCTGCGCTCAGTTGACGACGTGGTGATTGAGAAGTAATAGGTAATAAGTAATAAGTAATAAGTAATAAGTAATAGCTAATAAGTAATAGGTAATAAGCTTAACGCTAATAAGTTTAACGCTAATAAAAACAAAAATCATATAGCAATGAAACGTATTTTCAATCTCATCCTTGGCGCAGCCGCCCTCTTCGCAGTGAGCGCATGCCAGGACGTGCCGGCTCCCTACGGTCTCAACACCGACGGAGGCAGCGGATCAAGTCTGCCATACAGCAGCACAAGCCTCAGCACTGGCTGGAAGACAATGGCAGTCAACAACCTTGGCAACCCATGGAGCCAGGGCAGCAGCTACACCCAGGCCACCGGCTACCAGGCGTGGGAGGGCACCACGAAGTCGAACAAGGAGTGCGAGGGCGTGCTCGTCTCTCCGTCGCTCAACACCAAGACCGACAGCACGAAGGTGAAGATGACCTTCGAGTACTGCGTGGGCTACGCCAGCAACGACCCCGATTTTGCCAGCCACATCAAGATCTACGCCTCCGACACCTACACGGCGGGCGACTTCGTGGCAACCGAGTGGACTCCGATCGCATGGACAGCCACCCACACCTCTACGACCTGGGAACTCGAGGAGACGCAGATCCAGCTGCCCTCGGAGTTCATCAACAAGGAGAACGTGCACATCGCATTCTGGTTCTACAGCCCCGCAACAAAGTCAGCCACCTTCGAGGTGAAGACCTTCAAGATGCTCGAGGGCACAGCAGGCGGCGACACCCCCACTCCCGGCGAGGAGCCTAAGGGCAAGGGTACGCTCGAGGATCCCTACAACCCCCTGGGCGCCAACAACTACATCGCCACTCTGGCGGCTGACGCAGAGTCGGAGAACGACATCTACGTAAAGGGTAAGATCTCAAGCATCAAGGATGCTCCGAGCGCACAGTACGGCAACGCTTCGTTCTACATCAGCGAGACAGGCGACGCGGCTGGCACTCAGTTCTACGCCTTCCGCGTCCTCTACCTCGGCAACAAGAAGTTCACCGGCACCGAGACGCTCAACGTGGGCGACGAGGTGGTCATCTGCGGCAAGGTGGTCAACTACAAGGGCAACACCCCCGAGACCGTCGGCAACAAGGCATACGTCTATTCGCACAACGGCGGCTCACCCGAGCCCGGTCCCACGCCCAGCGGCGACAACCTGCTCGTCAACGGTGACTTCGAGACTTGGACCTCTGGTCAGCCCGACAACTGGAAGTCTGCCTCTACGGCCAGCAGCGCAACCCTGACCCAGAGCACTACAGCCCACGGTGGCAGCTACGCCGTTGCCGTTCAGGGTGCCGAGGCCAACAAGCGCATCGCCTACAAGGAGCTGAAGCTGAAGAAGGGCACCTACGCCTTCTCGTTCTACGCTCGCGCCTCTAAGAGCGACCTCGCCCAGTGCCGTCCCGGCTACGTGCCCGTGACCGA
>JABUTZ010000059.1:0-6218 GCA_021443415.1 Bacteroidaceae bacterium
TGAACTACGACAAGGAGACCAAGGAGCACACCTGCGTCATCGAGCGCGTGTGAAGAAAGGTTCGCTTTGCGGTGGAAAAACAACACGTGGGACAGTGATTGAAGGCAAATTGGGCGAGATGCCTGTGATGAGGAGCGAGATGCTCGGCGGGGTGACGCACTTCGTGACGATGCGAGGGGCGAGGGACGCTGGTGATGCGTGGGACGGACTGTCGATGTGCCACTATGTGGGCGACAGCGAGGAGCGCGTGGCAGAGGCTCGGCGCAAGGTGGCGGAGGTGCTTGGCATTTCTGTCAACCACATTCTCATGCCACGGCAAGTGCATGGGACAAAGGTGGTTGTGGCGGACACGGCGGCGGATGGCATTGCCTCCCAGATAGCCGTGACGGAGGCGGATGCCATCGTGACCAACCTCAAGGGTTACTGCATCGGAGTGTCGACAGCCGACTGCGTGCCGGTAATCATCTGCGACGAGAGGCGGCGCGTGGTGGCGGCGGTTCATGCCGGATGGCGCGGAGTGGTGGCAGACATCGCGACGAAGACCATTGAAAGCATGCGCGAGCAGTTCGGCTGCGAGGCGGCGGACATGACGGCGGTCATCGGTCCGTGCATCCACACGGAAGCCTTTGAGGTGGGCGAAGAGGTGGCGCAACAGTTTGATGCTCAATTCGTCGTGCGCCAGCCCGGGCAGAAGCCCCATGTCGACCTCCCCGCCGCCGTCGAGCACCAGCTGCGCACGGCCGGCATCACGCGCATCGACAACAGCGCCCCCTGCACCTACACCCGCCATGACCTCTTTTTCTCCGCCCGCCGCCTCGGCATCCACTCCGGTCGCATCGCCACCTGCGTGATGCTGTGAGGCAAGCCCCCGGACAAAAACTTGCATAAACAAAACTTTCAAAACATTGATAACACGTATGGTTGAGTTGAACATAGACTACCTTCCAGCGATCAACTACGCACTGGTGAACTATCGGGTGGACATCTGCCAGTCAATCGAACTGACCAACACGTCGGAGGAAGACCTGAAGGATGTCGTGATAGAGTGCGGCGGAGAGTTTTTCTTGACATCGCGTAGCGGTGTCATCGACATCATCAAGGCAGGGAAATCCGTTCATCTGCAAGAACTGGATTTGCAGCCCATGCCCGCCAAGATCGCCTCAATCACGGAGAAGACGCTCGCCACGTTCAATGTCAAGGTGCTGGCAAACGCCGCCAATGGGGAAAACACGAGAGAGGTAGCCGATAAAGACTACCAGATTGAGGTCATGCCCTACGACCAGTGGCTCGGCACAATCATACTGCCACAGTGCCTGGCGTCGTTCGTTATCCCCAACCACCCCGCAATAAACCGCGTCGTGGTCAAGGCCGCCCAGATACTCAAGGAGATATCCCACTCGTCCGCGTTCACGGAATACCAGTCGGGCAACAGCAACGAGGTGAGGAAACAGGTCGCCGCCATCTATGGCGCCCTGCACGCGGAGAGCATCGTATACCGCTCGATGCCAGCCTCGTATGAAGTCGTAGGACAACACATAACGCTGCCCCACCAAGTCCTCGCCTCAAAGCTCGGCAACTGCATCGAACTGACGCTGCTCTTCGCCAGCGTCCTGGAGAGCGTGGGGATAAACAGCGGAGTGATACTCCAGAAAGGTAACGCATACCTCGCCGTATGGCTGGTGGACGACTGCTGCCAATACAGCGTGTGCGACGACCCAGCGTACATTGAGAAGAAGTGCTCAAACGGCATCGACGAGATGCTGGTCATCGAATGCACGCAAATCACGGCGGAGAACACCTCGTTTGAAGATGCCCAGAGAATAGCGGAAAACAATCTCGCAGACCTGAGCCGGTTCGACAGTTTCATAGACATCCGCCGATGCCGACTGGAGCAGTTCCGCCCCTTGCCGTTGGTGGCACAGGACAACGGTGCATGGGTGATTGACACCAAGGGTGTCGAGCACGAGGAGTGTGTGCTCAACGTGAGGGAGCACTCGCGCTACGACCTCACGAAGGTGATGGAGAGCAAACGCGAACTGACCAAGATGGACCTGTGGGAGAGAAAGCTCCTGGACTTCTCTCTCCGCAACTCCATGCTCAACCTCTACCTCCGACAGAAGGCAATCCAGTTTGTCTCGTTCGATGTCCACCTCATCGAGGACTACCTGCAGGACGGCAACGAGTATGTCATCACATCCAAGCCAAACGTGGACCTGGACATCCAGGGCGACGAACGGCTGGTGCGCTCAAAGCAGTTCCCCAAACTGCACGACCTAATCACCAACGACATCAAGCATCGTGTGCTCCACACCTACCAGACCGATCTGGAGACTCATCACACGCTCAAGAACATCTATCGCGCCGCACGCAACGCCATCGAGGAGACGGGAGCCAACGCCCTTTACCTTGCCATCGGCACACTGAGGTGGTTTGAGACGGACATGAGCGACAACCCTCGCTACGCCCCGCTCCTCATGCTGCCCGTAGAGATGGTGTACAAGAAAGGTGACTACTACATCCGCACAAGGGACGAGGACATCGCATTGAACATCACACTGATAGAGTTCCTGCGCCAGAACTACGGCATCACCATCTCGGGACTGGACACCCTGCCCAAGGACGACCATGGGGTTGACGTGCCGCTGATATTCGCCATCGTAAGGGAGGCACTGAAGAACAAGAAGCGATGGGACGTGGAGGAAGAGTCCATACTCGGCGTCTTTTCGTTCAACAAGTTCCTCATGTGGAACGACATCCACAACCATCGTCGGGAACTGCTGGACAACGACATAGTGAGAAGCCTGGTGGAGCAGAAGCTGACGTTCACCCCCACCGCCGTCGTCTCTGACCTGAAGGAGAGCGACAAGTCGTTGAGACCCGAGGACCTGGCTCTGCCCGTGTCCGCCGACTCCTCGCAGATGGCTGCCGTCATCGAGGCGGGACAGGGACACTCGTTTCTGCTGTACGGTCCTCCGGGCACAGGCAAATCGCAGACCATCACCAATCTGATTGCCAACGCCCTCTACCAAGGCAAGCGCGTCCTGTTCGTGGCGGAGAAGATGGCGGCGCTCAGTGTCGTGCAGACTCGTCTCGCGAAAATCGGCCTCGCACCGTTCTGCCTTGAGATGCACTCCAACAAGATTACCAAGCGCCACGTCCTCGAGCAGCTAAAGACGGCTCTCGGTGTCACCCATATCGTCCGACCCGAAGCCCACGCCCGCATAGCGGAGCAACTGTACGACCAGCGCAAGAACCTAATCGCATACATGGAAGCCCTGCACGACGACAAGGGTCCCGAGGGTATGTCCCTGTACGACTGCATCGTAAGGTATGAGACCCTGCAGGCAGACGCGCTGGACATTGACACCAACGGCAGCGCACTCAGAGAGAAGTTCCATGTCAAGGATTTGGACAACTACAGCCATCTGCTTCACGAACGGCTCAACGCCGTGGTGGGACTCGTCGGACAGCCCAGCCGTCACCCCCTCCGCGGACTGCGTGTCGCCGAGTCCGACCTTGCTGACATGTCACAACTGACGTCGGCGTTGGATGACGCACGCAGCCTTGTCCTGTCAGGCATTGACAACAGGGAGAGACTGTCACAGGCAAGGGCGCTCAGGGACGAGATTGCACGCGACTGCAACGAGGGCATATTCGGCGAGGACGCCGAAAGTCTCCACACCGAATGGCGCACGGCAAAGGCACAATGGTTCCTGCCGAGATACTTCGCCAAGAAGAAGTTCGTAGCCAAGATGCGTCAGTTCAACAGCCTAATCATCGAGTCGGAAATTGACACGTTGATAGACAAACTGGCAGACTACCAGAAGTTCCACGCGCAGATACAGCAGATCAACGACTCCGTAGGACATTTCTCCGACACAAAGACAGCGGTGGACGCCCTGCCGGCAAAGGATGTCCTCGAACAACTTGCCACGAAGTTCACCGAGTGGCCGAGGCAACTGGACAAGGTGCGCGACTGGTACCATTGGTGCGCATACAGGCAGGAGTTGAACGCAATGGGACTTGATGTCATAGCCAAGAAACTGGAGAGCGAGGAGGTGGCGGTGGAATGCCTTCGCGACTCGTTCTTCAAGACCATGTTCAAAGACCTCGCCAACAGGAAAATCGCCCAGTCGCCCGTGCTCAGAACCTTCGAGGGCTCAATCTTCGACGAGACCGTGGCTCGCTACAGGAAGCTGACCGAGGAGTTCCAAGTGCTCAGCCAGAAAGAGCTGTACGCCAAACTTGCCGCAAGGATTCCGCACGTCGCCGACAACATCGACAACAGCAGCGAGATAGGCCTGCTCAACCGAAACATCTCCAACGGAGGAAGGGGACTGTCGCTGCGCGACCTGATGGACCAGATTCCCACCCTGCTGCCGCGCCTCTGCCCCTGCATGCTGATGAGTCCGATGTCAGTGGCGCAGTTTCTCAATCTGTCGCAGGACAAGTTTGACCTTGTCGTGTTCGACGAGGCGAGCCAGATGCCCACGAGCGAGGCTGTCGGCGCCATAGCACGGGGACGGTCGGTCATCGTCGTCGGCGACCCGAAGCAGATGCCTCCGACCAGTTTCTTCAACTCGACGAGTGTCAGCGAGGACGAGGCGGAACTCGACGACATGGAGAGCATACTGGAAGACTGCCGCACCCTGGAGATACCCTCCCTGCAACTGAACTGGCACTACCGCTCGCAGCACGAGTCGCTCATCGCGTTCTCAAACAACGAGTATTACGACGGCAACCTGATCACCTTCCCTTCTGTCGACGACCAGACGACACGCGTCAGGTACCAGTATGTCGATGGTGTATATGACAAGGGCGGACGCCGTTCGAACAGGAAGGAGGCGGAGGCTGTCGTCCGGGAGATTGCAAGACGGCTCGCCGCTCCCGACCACGCCGACTTCAGCATAGGTGTCATCGCCTTCAGTGTCGTGCAGCAAAATCTTATCGAAGACCTGCTCATGGAGGCACTCGACAAGGACAAGCGTCTGCGTGAGGCGGCGGAAGAGATCTACGAACCCATCTTTGTCAAGAACCTGGAGAATGTCCAGGGCGACGAGCGTGACATCGTACTCTTCTCCGTAGGTTATGGGCCCGACAAGGACGGCAAAGTGTCGATGAACTTCGGCCCGCTCAACAATGTGGGCGGCGAGCGGAGACTGAACGTGGCGGTAAGCCGCGCAAGGAGGGAAATGATCGTGTTCTCCGCACTGAAAGCCTCCCAGATCGACCTCCGACGCTCAAAGGCGAAGGGCGTGGAAGGACTCAAGCATTTCCTGGAATACGCTGAGCAACAGATACTCGTCCAGCCGAACAACGCTCACAGCGAAACATCCGACTCCATCATCTCCCGTCAGATAGCGGAGGCACTGAGGAAGAGAGGGTACACCGCTGACACCAACATTGGCCGCTCCAACTTCAAGGTGGATGTCGCAATCAGCGACAGCGAGTCGGCGGACACTTACAGCCTGGGACTGCTGCTCGACGGCGAGGGCTATCACCAGACGCAGACCACACGCGACCGCGAGATTGTGCAGCCTTCCGTCCTCCGTATGCTCAACTGGAATGTCATGCGCGTATGGACGGTCGACTGGATGACAAATCCCGAAAGGGTGCTGGCGCGCATCGAACGATGCCTCAAGGAGAAGCCCATACAGCCGGAGCCCAGCGCGAAGACTGCCTTCGACATTTCGGACGAGACGGTGGAAGAGCTTAGGAGCGACGTGGCGGAATATGACGCTTTCGTTGGTGATGGCGACACTGACGCCATGTCCGACAAAGACCTCGCGACCGAGATACTGAAAGCAGAACAGCCCATGACGCTGACGTATCTGTGTCGCAGGATTTGCTCCTTTAGGGACAGTCCACGCCTAACCCCGACCGTGCTCGCAAAACTGACCGACATCGTCAGTCGCTCGATGTTCGTACAGGAAATCGGCTCTGCCAAGGTGGTATGGACGGACAAGGACAGTGCGGACAACTTCCGCGGATACCGCAAGAACAATGGGCGCGACATCACCGAGATGCCCATCGTGGAGATTATGAACGCGATAGCGGAGGCGGTCAACGAACAATTCTCAATCAAGACAGACGCCCTGACGTTGATTGTGGCGAAGAAGTTGGGCTTCACGCGCCGAGGCGCCAAGGTGGACCAGGCGTTGAACGAAGCGCTTGACTTGCTTGTGTCCTCTGGCAAGATTGTTCGTGCGGACGATATG
>JABUTZ010000059.1:6272-8180 GCA_021443415.1 Bacteroidaceae bacterium
TGGCTGAGTTGCGCAAATTGAGTTTTTTTTCAAAAAAATCGCTATTTCACTGCCGCAACTCAAAACTTTTTCGTATCTTTGTGCATACTATGGACGACCATGGTACGACAGCGCGAAATCTATAACCAAAAACCATAATACTGCTATGACACTCATCAAGTCAATCTCAGGCATCCGCGGCACCATCGGCGGCCGCGCGGGCGACACCCTCAATCCGCTCGACATCGTGAAGTTCACATCAGCCTACGCAACGCTGATACGTAAGACGACCAAGGTCACGTCCAACAAAATCGTGGTGGGACGCGACGCACGCATCTCGGGCGAGATGGTGAAGAACGTGGTCTGCGGCACCCTCATGGGCATGGGATTCGACGTGGTGAACATCGGCCTCGCCTCTACCCCGACCACCGAGATCGCCGTCACAATGGAGGGAGCCTGCGGCGGCATCATACTGACCGCCAGCCACAACCCCCGCATGTGGAACGCACTGAAACTGCTCAACGAGAAGGGCGAGTTCCTCAACAAGGAGGAGGGCAACGAGGTGCTGCGCATCGCCGAGGCGGAGGACTTTGAGTACGCCGACGTGGACCACCTCGGCAAGTACATCGAGGACAACAGCTACGACCAGAAGCACATCGACATGGTGCTCGGACTGAAGCTGGTCGATGTGGAGGCCGTGAAGAAGGCCAACTTCCGCGTCGCCCTCGACACGGTGAACTCCGTGGGCGGAGTCATCCTGCCCAAGCTGCTCGAGCAGATGGGCGTGAAGACCGTGACGACGCTCTTCGGCGAACCGACGGGCGACTTCCAGCACAACCCCGAACCGCTCGAGAAGAACCTTCTCGACATCAAGGCCCTGATGCAGAAGGGTGAGCACGACATAGCCTTCGTGGTTGACCCCGACGTCGACCGCCTCGCCCTCTTCTGCGAGGACGGCACGATGTACGGCGAGGAATACACCCTGGTGACCGTGGCCGACTATATCCTGCAGCACACTCCGGGCAACACCGTGAGCAACCTCTCCTCGACACGCGCCCTGCGCGACGTGACCGTGAAGCACGGCGGCGAGTATTTCGCCAGCGCCGTGGGCGAGGTCAACGTGGTAACGAAGATGAAGGAAGTGGGCGCCGTCATCGGCGGCGAGGGCAACGGCGGTGTCATCTACCCCGAGGCTCACTGCGGACGCGACGCTCTGGTTGGCATAGCTCTTATCCTCACCTACTTGGCTAAGAAGGGTTGCAAGACGAGCGAACTGCGCGCCACCTATCCTCCCTACCAGATTGCGAAAAACCGCATCGACCTCACCCCCGAGATGTCCATCCCGACCATCCTCGCCAAGGTGAAGGAACTCTACAAGAACGAGAAGATCAACGACATCGACGGTGTGAAGATAGATTTCCCCGACAAGTGGGTCCACCTGCGCGGTAGCAACACCGAGCCAATCATCCGCGTCTATAGCGAGGCAGCAACCATGGAAGCCGCCGACGCACTCGGCAAGGAGATAATGGACGTCGTCTATTCAATGAAATAAACACCATGCGCTTTAGGCTGCACGCAACTCTGCTGTGCAGCCTAAAGCATTCATAACCTCCCGATACACATGAAACACATTTACACGACCATAGCCGCGGCGCTGCTTTGCCTCATGGCGAACGCCCAGCGCACAGAGACAGTATTCAAGACGGGCTGGCGCTTCTCGCGCACCGACGACGCGGCACAGAGCAAGACAGACTTCGACGACTCGAAGTGGGAACAGGTGTGCGTGCCCCACGACTGGGCCATCTACGGACCCTTCTCGAAGAACAACGACAAGCAGATCACAGCCATCACGCAGGACGGACAGACCGAGGCCTCGGAGCACTCGGGACGCACAGGCGGACTGCCCTTCGTGGGCGCCGGCTGGTACCG
>JABUTZ010000059.1:8391-10519 GCA_021443415.1 Bacteroidaceae bacterium
TCGCGCTGGTATCCCGGCGCCGGCCTCTACCGCAACGTGCGCCTCGTGGTGACCGACGCCCGCGCCAGTGTGAAGACATGGGGCGTGTATGTCACCACCCCCATTGTCAATGACCAGTACGCCACGGTCGACATCGTGACCGAGCTGAACACCAGCACGCAGGTCAAGGCCGAGGACATGCGCGTGGAGACGACCGTCTATGACCCGCAGGGAGCCGAGGTGGCCATCAGTCCCCGCGCCGCCGTCTGCGCCCTCGAGGGCAAGGCGGAGAACCGCGTCCTCGTGAGCCGTCCGCAGCGCTGGGACTGCGCCACGCCCAACCTCTACCGCGCCGTGACCCGCGTGTTCGTGGGCGGACGCAAGGTGGACGAGGTGACCACACGCTTCGGCATTCGCACCGTCGAGGTGCGCCCCAACGAGGGTTTCTTCCTCAACGGCAAGAAGGTGGTGTTCAAGGGCACTTGCAACCACCATGACCTTGGTCCCCTCGGAGCGGCAGTCAACGAGGCGGCCATCCGTCGCCAGATACGCATCCTCCAGGAGATGGGTTGCAACGCCTACCGCACGAGCCACAACATGCCGGCACCCGAACTCATCCGCATCTGCGACGAGATGGGCATGATGGTGATGTGCGAGAGCTTCGACGAGTGGCGCTCAGCCAAGGTCGCCAACGGCTATCATAAAGTGTTCTTCGAGCAGGTGGAGAACGACGTGCGCAACCTCGTGCGCCAGTTCCGCAGCTCGCCCTCCGTGGTGATGTGGTGCATCGGCAACGAGGTGCCCGACCAGGGCTACGAGGACGGATGCCGCATAGCCAAGCTGGTGCAAGACCTCTTCCACAAATACGACAACACGCGCCCCTGCACCCAGGGCATGGACAACCCCGGGGCGGTGATCTACAACAACTTCGCCGCCGTGATGGACGTGCCGGGCTTCAACTACCGCCCGTGGCGCTACCAGGAGGCGTACAAGAAACTGCCCCAGCAGGTGCTCGTGGGCAGCGAGACGGCCTCGACCATCTCTTCGCGCGGCGTGTACAAGTTCCCCGTCGTGCGCACCTCGATGGCCAAGTACGACGACCATCAGGCGTGCAGCTACGACCTGGGCCACTGCTCGTGGAGCGACCTGCCTGAAGACAACTTCATGATGTACGAGGACCTGCCCTACGACATGGGCGAGTTCGTGTGGACGGGCTTCGACTACCTCGGCGAACCGACACCTTATTATAGTGACTGGCCCAGCCACAGCAGCCTCTTCGGTATCATCGATTTGGCGGGCATACCCAAGGACCGCTACTACCTCTACCGCTCGCTGTGGAACAAGGAGGCGGAGACGCTCCACATCCTGCCCCACTGGAACTGGAAGGGACGCGAGGGAGAGATGACTCCCGTGTTCGTCTACAGCAACCACCCGACCGTCGAACTCTTCATCAACGGCGTGAGCCAGGGCAAGCGCACCAAGGACACAAGTGTGAAAATCGACGGCACGGACAACGACGAGGGCAAGAAGAACCTGACGCGCCAGAAGCGCTACCGCCACATGTGGATGGACACGAAATACGAGGCCGGCACGTTGCGCGCCGTGGCTTACGACGCCCAGGGCAACAAGGTGGCTGAGACGGAACTGAAGACCGCCGGCAAGCCGTACGCCGTGCGCCTCGTGCGCGAGGAGTGCCTCGACGCATACGGCAACACAGCCAATGCGAACAACCGCATGGGAGCGCCCGCACTCAAGGCCGGCACCGAGGACCTGGCGTTCATACGCGTGCAGGTGGTGGACAAGGAGGGCAACCTCTGCCCAGACGCCACCAACGAGATACAGTTCAGCGTGACCGGTGCGGGCAAGTACCGCGCCGGAGCCAACGGCGACCCCGTCTGCACCGAACTCTTCCACGCTCCCCACATGCACGTCTTCAGCGGACAGATGACCGCCATCGTGCAGGAGACAGGCACTCCCGGCACCATCACCCTCACCGCCAAGGCGAAAGGCCTCAAGGCCGGCAAGGTGACGGTGGAGGTGAAGTAAGGTCCCCCTCCGGCTCCCCCCCCCCAACTGGGGGGAGGGAAGCCCCACCCAAACCCTCCCCGAAATGGGGAGGGCTTACGAAATCCTCGCCGTGCGTCGTTAT
>JABUTZ010000059.1:10929-15023 GCA_021443415.1 Bacteroidaceae bacterium
GTGAGCCTGCCCACGGGCTTCGACTTCTGGAACATAGTGCCCGAGCAGGGCGACTACTACAACCCCGACTTCATCACGATGCAGAACGACACCGTGCGCGAGGAGGGCTACATCACCAACATCATCACCAACAAGGCGATCGACTGGATGAGCAACCGCCGCGACAAGGGACGCCCGTTCGCCCTCTTCATCCACCACAAGGCGTGCCACCGCAACTGGCTGCCCGAGATGAAGTACCTCTACGAGTACGAGGACAAGACCTTCCCGTTGCCCGCAACGCTGTGGGACAACTACGAAGGCCGCATTGCGGCGCAGACGGCTGAAATGAACATCCTCAAGCACATGGACATCATCTACGACAACAAGATGCTGCTGCCCGGACAGACGAGCCGCCTCAAGGACCGCTACCTCCACTACCTCGGCCGCCTCGACACCGAGGGACTGCTGCGCTACGACACGCTCTACAACCGCCTGAGCCGCGACTTCTACTCGCGCAAGTGGACGGACAAGGAGCTCATGGTGTTCAAGTACCAGCGCTATATGCGCGACTACGCCAAGGTGCTCAAGAGCCTCGACGACGAGGTGGGACGCACGCTCGACTACCTCAAGGAGCAGGGCCTCTTGGACAACACGCTGGTTGTCTACACGAGCGACCAGGGCTTCTACATGGGCGAGCACGGCTGGTTCGACAAGCGCTTCATGTACGAGGAGAGCCTCAACACGCCGCTCGTCATGATGCTGCCCAAGGGACTGAAGCGTCGCGGCGTGATCACCGACATGGTGCAGAACATCGACTACGCCCCCACCTTCCTCGACCTCGCCGGAGCGTCGATCCCGACCGACATACAGGGACGCTCGCTCCTGCCCCTGCTCAAGGGAGCCAAGAGCCCGAAGAAGTGGCGCGACGCCGTCTACTACCATTTCTACGAGTACCCCGCCGAGCACAGCGTGAAGCGCCACTACGGCGTGCGCACCCAGCGCTACAGCCTCATCCACTTCTACAACGACATCGACGTGTGGGAGCTCTACGACCTCCAGGAGGATCCCGCCCAGCTCCGCAACATCTACGACACGGCGGACCCCAAGCTCATAAAGACGCTTAAGGCCAAGCTCATCGAGCTCCAGATGCTCTACGACGACGAGTTTGCCATGAGCAAGAACTAATGCCCCACCCAACCCTCCCCAACCGGGGAGGGCTCCCCTGCAAATCGGTCGTTATAACGTTATCTCGACCCCTCGAAATCTCGAAAATTCGAAATCTCGAAAATTCGAAAATTCGAAAATTCGAAAAAAAAAAGCATCTGCGTCAATTTCGATAACACCCAACGAACGACACAGACCATCTGCGTCAATCTGCGTTAAAAACCCCAACACAAAAATAACCCAATTACCCCATAACCCCAAAACCCAAAAACCCTAAATATATGTTAACCCAAATCATCAACGGACGCATACTTACGCCCCAGGGCTGGCTGAAAGACGGCTCGATCATTCTCCGCGACGAGAAGATTCTTGAAGTGACCAACTGCGACCTCGCCATCATCGGCGCCAACATCATCGACGCGCGCGGCATGTACATCGTGCCCGGCGGCATCGAGATGCACGTGCACGGCGGCGGCGGACGCGACTTCCAGGAGGGACTCGAGGACGCCTTCAAGATTGCCACCGAGTCGCACCTGCTCCACGGCACCACCTCGCTCTACGCCACCCTCTCGTCGAGCACCGTGCCCATGATCATGGCCGCCGCCGAGGTGTGCGAGAAGATCATGGAGGAGGACCCCAAGACTCCCCTCCTCGGCATGCACCTCGAAGGCCACTACCTCAACACCAAGAAGGCCGGCGCACAGCAGCCCGGCTGGCTCAAGGACCCCGACCCCAACGAGTACATCCCCATCCTCGAGAACGCCAAGTGCCTGAAGCGCTGGGACGCCGCTCCCGAGTTGCCCGGAGCCACCCAGTTCGGCAAGTTCTGCCGCGCCAAGGGCGTGCTGCCCTCGATCGCCCACACCGAGGCCAACTACGAGGATGTCTACGCCGCCTTCCAGGCCGGATTCACCCACGTCACCCACTTCTACAACGCCATGCCGGGCTTCCACAACAAGCGCGAGTACAAGTATGAGGGCACCGTCGAGAGCGTCTACCTCATCGACGACATGACCATCGAGTGCGTGGCCGACGGCATCCACGTGCCTCCCACCATCCTGCGCATGGCCTACAAGATCAAGGGCGTGGAGCGCATGGCCCTCGTCACCGACGCCCTCGCCGTGGCCGCGAGCGACTGCCAGACGGCCTTCGACCCGCGCGTCATCATCGAGAACGGTGTCTGCAAGCTGAGCGACCGCTCCGCCCTCGCCGGCTCCATCGCCACCATGGACCGCCTCATCCGCACCGCCGTCAAGCAGGCCGAGATTCCTCTCTGCGACGCTTGCCGCATGGTCAGCGAGACACCCGCGCGCATCATGGGCGTGCTCGACCGCAAGGGAACCCTCGAGCGCAACAAGGACGCCGACATCCTCATCCTCGACGACGACCTCGACGTACGCGCCATCTGGCAGATGGGCCGCATGATCAAGAACGAGATTAACATGAACTGATGTACATACTGAAATTCAAGCCTCGCTTCGTGGAGAAGCCATGGGGCGGGCAGACGATCAAGACGGTGCGCGGCGACGTGCCCGCCGACCTGAAGAACGTTGGCGAACTGTGGAGCATCTCCGCCGTCCATGGCGACGTGACCGAGGTGGCCAACGGCTATCTCGCGGGCATGGGCCTCGACGAGCTCTGCCTCCGCTACGGAGCCACCATCCTCGGCGCACATGTGCAGTCGAAGTTCGGCGAGTTCCCCATGCTGGTCAAGCTCATCGACGCCGCCGAGAACCTCTCGGTCCAGGTGCACCCCAACGACGAGCAGGCGCGCCGCATCCAGGGCGTGTCCGACCACTCGCGCAACGTCTTCGGCAAGACGGAGATGTGGTACATACTGCGCCGCGCCGAGGGGGCGAGCCTCATCGACGGCTTCGAGCGCGCCCTGCCCGCCGAGGAGTATCGCCAGCGTGTGGCTGACAACACCATCATGGACTACCTCCACGACCAGCCCGTCGAGCCGGGCGAGGTCTATTTCATCCCGAGCGGCCGCGTCCACGGCATCGGAGCGGGCGTGTTCCTCGCCGAGGTGCAGCAGAGCAGCGACATCACCTACCGCATCTACGACTACGGCCGTCCGCGCGAGCTGCACACCGAGCAGGCGGCGCAGGTGATCGATTTCAGCGCCGTCGAAAACCCGCGCACCGACTACACGCTCACCGACGGCCGTCTGACGAACGTGGTCGAGAGCCGCTATTTCAGCACCTCGCTGATGAGTCTCTCGTCGCCCGCCGACCTCGCCCTGTCGCAGTATGACTCGTTCAGCATCGTCATGTGCACCAGGGGCCGCCTGACCATCACCGCCCGCGGACTGCAGGGACAGGATGCCGAGTACGCCTCGATGACGCTCAACACCTACGAGTGCTGCCTCATCCCCGCCGACATCGCCTCCGTCACGGTGACCCCGCAGACAACCGAGGCGCAGTTGCTCCACACCTATATGCCGTAGCTTCGCGGCGGCATGACAACACAAACGAGAGGACTTTGGCAACACCAAAGTCCTCTCGTCGTGTCGGGGCGACAAGATTCGAACTTGCGACCCCCTGGTCCCAAACCAGGTGCGCTACCAACTGCGCTACGCCCCGCCTTTCACTTTTGCGACTGCAAAGGTATTGCTTTTTGCTGACGTGTGCAAGTTTTTGAGCGTTTTTTTGGCTTTTGCCGCCTCTCGTCTGGTTAGTCCGAAAGGCGACGGCGACTCGCCTCGCTCACACGCGCTCGATAACGCAGGTGTGCACCTTGGTCTCCTTGTCGTAGTTCACGCCGCAGAGGATGACCTCTCCTGTGTAGTCCTTCATGGACTCTGGATAGTGCCGCTCGCGGATCTGGTCAAGGGCGGTCTGGGCGCTCTGCTTCCACTTGAGTTCCACCACGATGGCGGGAAGGCTGACGTTGTGCCAGGGGATGAACACCATGTCGGCGAAGCCGCGGCCGGTGGGCATCTCGCGGAC
>JABUTZ010000005.1:0-31085 GCA_021443415.1 Bacteroidaceae bacterium
GTCTTAACTGTTGCTTTGAATGTAGCCATAGTTTGAATAATTAGTGAAATTGTTTATAGTTTACGTTTGTTAGTGCTCACATTTTTGAATCTGGTCAACATGCCTAAAAAATCTGGTCAACATACCTGAAAAATCTGGTCAACAAATCGGGTATTTTACGCCTCATATACTGCTTGCGTAATGAGCAGAATGTGCACAAAAAAGACCGAGGCAAGAACTTGATTTCCAAGCCCTTGCCTCGTATTTCACTAATTATCAGCATTCAATTATTCTTGTTCAATTGCGCCCTGCGCGGCGGCAAGGCGGGCGATGGGCACGCGGAACGGAGAGCAGCTGGCGTAGTTCATGCCGACCTTGGCGCAGAACTTGACTGAGCTGGGCTCACCTCCGTGCTCACCGCAGATGCCAGTGCGCATGCCAGGACGAACGGCGCGTCCCTTCTCAACCGCCATGCGGATGAGCTGGCCTACACCCTTCTGGTCGAGGACTGCGAACGGATCAGCCTTGAGGATCTTCTTCTCGAGATAGACGGGAACGAAAGAGGCGATGTCATCGCGGCTGTAGCCGAAGGTCATCTGCGTGAGGTCGTTGGTACCGAATGAGAAGTACTCAGCCTCGCTGGCGATGCGGTCGGCGGTGAGGCAGGCGCGAGGAATCTCAATCATCGTACCTATCTCGAACTTAACCTCGACACCATACTCGGCAAATACCTCCTTGGCGGTGCGCTCGATAATCTCCTTCTGCTGACGGAACTCGTAGAGGATGCCGACCAGGGGAACCATGATCTCGGGCTGCGGGTCCTTGCCCTCCTTCTTCAGCTCGCAAGCGGCGGAGAGGATGGCGCGGGTCTGCATGGCGGTGATTTCGGGGAAGGTGATGCCCAGACGGCAACCACGATGACCGAGCATCGGGTTGTTCTCGGCGAGGCTGCTCACGCGCTTCTGAATCTCCTCAACGGTGACACCCATCTCGGCTGCCATCGTCTTCTGACCCTCAAGATCGTGGGGTACGAACTCGTGGAGAGGGGGATCGAGCAGGCGGATGTTGACGTGGAGGCCGTCCATAGCCTCGAGGATGCCCTTGAAGTCAGCCTTCTGATAGGGAAGGAGCTTGCCGAGAGCCTTCTCGCGACCAGCCGAGTCCTTGGCGAGAATCATCTCGCGCATGGCGATGATTTTCTGGTCATCGAAGAACATGTGCTCGGTACGAGTCAGACCGATACCCTTGGCACCGAAGGCGCGAGCCACGCGTGCGTCGTGGGGAGTGTCGGCATTGGTGCGAACCTGGAGCTTGGTGTACTTGTCGCAGAGGTCCATCAGTTCCTTGAAGTCGCCTGACAGCTCGGCTGCCTTGGTAGCAATCTCACCGGCGTAAACCTGACCGGTGGTACCGTTGAGCGAGATGTAGTCGCCCTCCTTGTATACAACGCCCTCGATCTCGACTGTCTTAGCCTTGTAGTCGACGTTGATGGCACCTGCACCAGACACGCAGCACTTACCCATGCCACGAGCCACAACGGCAGCGTGAGAGGTCATGCCGCCACGTGCGGTGAGGATACCCTCGGCGGCTGACATACCGGCGAGGTCCTCGGGAGAGGTCTCGATGCGAACCATGACAACCTTGTGGCCGTTGGCGTGCCACTCCTGAGCGTCGTCGGCGTGGAACACAATCTGACCGCAAGCGGCACCAGGAGAGGCGGGAAGACCCTGGGTGATGACCTTGGCCTTCTTGAGAGCCTCCTTGTCGAAGACGGGATGGAGCAACTCGTCGAGCTTCTGAGGCTCGCAGCGCATGATGGCTGTCTTCTCGTCGATCATACCCTCGTGGAGCAGGTCCATGGCAATCTTGACCATGGCGGTACCTGTGCGCTTGCCGTTACGCGTCTGGAGGAACCAGAGCTTGCCCTCCTGAACGGTGAACTCCATGTCCTGCATGTCGTGGTAGTGGTGCTCGAGCTTGTCCTGCAGAGCGTCCAACTCCTTGTAGAGTTCGGGCATGGCCTCCTCCATGGAGGGATACTTGGCGGCGCGCTCCTCCTCGGAGATGCCAGCACGCTCAGCCCAACGCTGAGAGCCAATCTTGGTGATCTGCTGGGGAGTACGAATACCAGCCACAACGTCCTCGCCCTGAGCATTGATCAAGTACTCGCCGTTGAAGAGGTTCTCGCCGTTGCCCGCGTCGCGAGAGAAGCATACGCCGGTGGCAGAGGTCTCGCCCATGTTGCCGAACACCATCGCCATAACCGAAACGGCTGTACCCCACTCGTCGGGTATTCCTTCCATCTTACGATAAAGGATGGCGCGCTCGTTCATCCAGCTGCTGAATACGGCGCAAATGGCTCCCCAGAGCTGTACGATAGGATCGGTGGGGAACTCCTGACCGGTCTGCTCCTTGATGGCAGCCTTGAAGAGGGCAACCAACTTCTTGAGCGACTCAACCGAAAGGTCCTTGTCGAGAACGACACCCTGCTCCTCCTTCACCTTCTCGATGATGGCCTCGAACGGGTCGATATCCTCCTTGTTGACGGGCTTCAGACCCATCACCACGTCACCGTACATCTGCACGAATCGACGATATGAGTCATACACGAAGTGGGGGTTGCCAGTTTTCTTGACCATGCCCTCAGCCACCTCGTCGTTGAGACCGAGGTTGAGGATGGTGTCCATCATACCGGGCATAGAGGCGCGAGCACCAGAGCGGACAGAGACAAGCAGCGGGTTGTTGACATCGCCGAACCTGCAGTTCATCAGTTTCTCGGTGTGAGCGACAGCCGCCATCACCTCGTCCTGCAGGAGTTGCTTGATCTTCTCCTCGCCTACTTTGTAGTATTCGTTGCAGCAGTCTGTGGTGATTGTGAAGCCCGGGGGTACAGGCACTCCGATCAGGTTCATCTCGGCAAGGTTAGCTCCCTTGCCGCCGAGCACCTCACGCATCTGCGCGTTGCCCTCAGCCATTCCGTTGCCGAAGGTGTAAACTCTTTTGTTTGCCATTTGAATTTGGTTTTTTAATAATAAATAAGTATTTCGTTTTTCTCGTTTTTACTCTATTTGTGCAAAGATAACACTTTTTCCGAGAAGACGCAAAGGATTTGCAGTTTTTTTCTTAATTTTGCATAGAAAAAACATGAATATCGTATGCGAAAGAAGAAACCTCTCCCCCTTTTGGAGAATATAGAGATAACTGCAGTGGCGGCGGAAGGAAAGGCATTGGCGAGGGTTGACGACTTCGTCGTGTTCGTTCCGTATGTCGTCCCTGGCGATGTGGTTGACCTACAGATTACGCGCAAGAAGCACCATTATGCCGAGGCGGAGGCGGTGGCTCATCACAAGGACGGCAAGGGGCGCACGCAGCCATTCTGCCAGCACTTCGGTGTGTGTGGAGGTTGCAAGTGGCAATGCCTCGACTACGGCGAACAGATACGCTGGAAGCAGCAGCAGGTGGAGGACGCACTGACACGCATCGCCAAGGTGGAGTTGCCCGCTATCACACCCATCTTAGGGAGCAATAAGACAAGCGAATACCGCAATAAGCTGGAGTTTGGCTTTAGCGACAAGCGATGGCTTACGCGCCAGGAAATAGCCTCGGGCGTGGAGTATGAGCAAGGCGGTGTGGGCTTTCATCCGCAAGGTTCGTTCGACAAGATACTGCCCATCGAGCGTTGCCATCTGATGGATGATGTGAACAACCGGCTGCGCAACTTCGTGCGCGACTATGCACGCGAGCATGGGCTCTCCTTATATAATGCGCGCGAGCACGAGGGACTGCTCCGTGGCATGATGCTACGACTGAGCAACACGGGCGAACTGATGGTCGTGATGCAGTTCTGCTTTGGTGACGAGGAGGCGGCGATGACATTGATGCAGAGCATCCACGAGGCATTCCCCGAGGTCAGTTCATTGCTGTGGGTTGACAACCAGAAACTTAACGACACATGGGGCGACCTCGAGGTGCATACGTTCAGCGGCACCGACTTCATCTATCTCGCCATGGGCGACCTGCGCTTCAAGGTGGGACCGAAAAGTTTCTACCAGACGAACACCGAGCAGGCGGAAGTGCTCTACGGCGTGGCACGCGAGTTTGCCGCACTGACAGGTTCGGAACTCGTCTATGACCTCTACACGGGCACAGGCACTATAGCCAATTTCGTGGCTCGTGGAGCGCGTCAAGTGGTTGGCATCGAGTATGTTCCCGAGGCAATCGAGGATGCCAAGGAGAACAGCCGGCTGAACAATATCGACAACACGCTGTTCTATGCCGGCGACATGAAGGACATCCTCACGCAGGACTTCATCAACCGGCACGGACGTCCCGACGTCATCATCACCGACCCTCCGCGCGCCGGCATGCACACGGACGTGGTCGACGCCATACTCTTCGCCGCACCCAAGCGCATCGTCTATGTGAGTTGCAATCCAGCGACCCAGGCGCGCGACCTCGCACTGCTCGACGAGGCGTATGAAGTGACTCGCATACAACCCGTTGACATGTTCCCCCACACCCAGCACGTAGAGAACGTGGTGCTGTTAGAGCGCAGAGCATGACAGGTCGATTCGCTCCTTCACCGACCGGGCGCATGCACCTCGGCAATGTGTATTGCGCCGTACTCTCCTGGTTGTCAGCGCGGCAGCAGGGGGGACGCTGGCTGTTGCGCATCGAGGACCTCGATCCTCAGCGCTCGCGACGCGAGTATGCCGGGCAGATGATGGACGACCTGCGGTGGCTGGGACTGGAATGGGACGAGGAACCTGTGTGCCAAAGCGAGCGCACCGACCTCTACGCCGAGTATTTCAAGCGACTGAGCGAGACGGCACACGTATATCCATGCTATTGCCGACGAGCGGACCTGCTGGCTGCCGGTGCGCCCCATGCGTCGGACGGCATGCCCATCTATCCCGGCACCTGTCGCCATCTGGCAACTGCGCCGACCGGCCGCACACCAGCCTGGCGAGTGGAAGTACCCGACCGAAGCATCACATTCACAGACCTTTACAAAGGGGAGGTGACACGCAATCTGGCGCACGACGTTGGCGACTTCATCGTGCGTCGCTCGGACGGAGTGTATGCGTATCAGTTGGCGGTTGTGGTCGATGACGCACTGACGGGAGTGACCGAGGTGGTGCGCGGCGAAGACCTGCTGACCAGTGCTGCGCAACAGATTTTCCTCTACGAGAGGCTCTCTCTCCCATGCCCCACCTTCGGACATGTGCCGTTGCTCTGCGCTGCCGACGGTCGTCGCCTCTGCAAGCGCGACAAGGACATGGACATGGAGTGTCTGCGCAGCCGTTATACGCCCGCTGAGTTGCTGGGGATAATAGCGCATAAGGCTGGACTGCAGGAGGATGACACACCAATAACATTAGAAAAACTATTCAGAGCCCCCCTCCAGCTCACCCCGAAATGGGGGGAAGACTTAAATGGCTAACAACTTTCAACAATATTCAACGTGCTGTTAGACACATAAACAATTTCAAACCAAAAATATATGTTTTCAGGAATCATTGAAGAGACAGCCGTGGTGACAGGCATTCGTCACGAAGGGACCAACGTGCATTTCACGATGCGATGCTCGTTCACGGGCGAACTGTCGATAGACCAGAGTGTGGCGCATAACGGTGTGTGCCTCACCGTAGTAAGTATCAGTGGCGACGAGTATGTGGTCACCGCCATGAAGGAGACGCTCGACCGCTCGAACCTCGGTCTGCTCACGGTGGGCGACGAGGTGAACGTGGAGCGCTCGATGCTCATGAACGGACGGCTCGACGGACATATCGTGCAGGGACACGTGGACCAGACGGCACGCTGCACGGCCGTAGAGGATGTCGATGGTAGCCACATCTACACCTTCCAGTATGCCGCCGACGCAGAGATGGCACGACGCGGATATATCACTGTAGATAAGGGTTCTGTGACCGTGAACGGTGTGAGTCTGACGGTGTGCAACCCGACGCGCGACACGTTCCAGGTATGCATCATTCCCTACACCTACGAACACACGAATTTCCATGCCTTCCAGGTAGGCACGACGGTGAATCTTGAGTTTGACATCATCGGCAAGTACATAGCAAGGATTGCGGAATACAAGATTTAAAGAATAAAGAATAGAGAATAAGGAATAAAGGATTACCTTTCGTAGATGGAAGGTAATCTGCTTAATATCAGGCAAGTGACACTTGGGAGTGCCGCTTGCTTTTTTGTTTGGCATGCTGTTTGTTAAATTGGGCGGGGCAAAAGCAACCTATAAATACATACGACTATGAACAATCAGCAACAAAACAACAAGAACGAGAATCTTGAGCGGTATGCCAAGAATCTCGTGGCAATGGCCCGCAACGGCAAACTCGACCCCGTGATTGGTCGGGACGACGAGATACGGCGCGTACTGCAAATCCTCTCGCGCCGCACAAAGAACAACCCCATCCTCATCGGTGAACCCGGAACTGGCAAGACAGCCATCGTCGAGGGACTCGCCCACCGCATACTGAGCGGTGACGTACCCGAGAACTTAAAAGAAAGGCAGTTGTACAGCCTCGATATGGGACAGCTCATCGCCGGAGCCAAGTACAAGGGCGAGTTTGAGGAGCGCCTGAAAGGAGTCATCAACGAGGTAGTGGAGGCAAACGGAGGCATCATCCTCTTCATCGACGAGATACACACGCTCGTGGGAGCTGGCGGTGGCGAGGGGGCAATGGACGCCGCCAACATCTTGAAGCCTGCTCTGGCACGAGGCGAACTGCGAGCCATCGGTGCCACCACGCTCAACGAATACCAGAAGTATTTCGAGAAGGACAAGGCGCTGGAGCGCCGCTTCCAGACCGTGATGGTCGATGAGCCCGACGTGCTGTCGTCGATTTCCATCCTGCGCGGACTGAAGGAGCGCTACGAGAACCACCACAAGGTGCGCATCCAGGACGATGCCATCATCGCCGCCGTCGAACTCAGCCACCGCTACATCACCGAGCGATTCCTGCCCGACAAAGCTATCGACCTGATGGACGAGGCGGCGGCACGTCTGCGCATGGAGCGCGACAGCGTGCCCGAGGAACTGGACGAGATTACGCGCCGGCTGTCGCAGTTAGAGATTGAGCGTGAGGCGATTAAGCGAGAGAACGACCAGCCCAAGCTCGAGCAGTTGAGCGCAGAAATCGACTCGCTGAAACAGCAGGAGCAGACTTTCCGCACAAAGTGGAACGAGGAGAAGGACATACTCAACCGCATACAGACAGCCAAGCAGCTTGTCGAGCAGTTGAGGTTTGAGGCGGAGAAAGCCGAGCGCGAGGGCGACTACGCCAAGGTGGCGGAGATACGCTACGGACGCATGAAGACACTCGACGACGACATCGCACGACTCACCGCCCAACTGCACGAGCGTGGCAACGACCAGCTTGTGCGCGAGGAGGTTACGTCGGAGGATATAGCCGATGTCATCAGTCGCTGGACGGGCATTCCCGTTGCCAAGATGATGCAGAGCGAGCGCGATAAACTGCTTGCACTCGAGGATGTGCTCCACCGTCGCGTCATCGGCCAGGACGAGGCTATCAGCGCCGTCGCCGACGCCGTGCGCCGCAGTCGCGCCGGTCTGCAGGATCCCAAGCGTCCCATCGGCAGCTTCATCTTCCTCGGACCAACGGGTGTGGGCAAGACCGAACTGGCGAAGGCTCTCGCCGAGCAACTCTTTGACGACGAGAACCTTATCACGCGCATCGACATGAGCGAGTACCAGGAGAAATTCAGCGTCACCCGACTCATCGGTGCTCCTCCGGGATATATCGGTTACGACGAGGGTGGTCAGTTGACCGAGGCGGTGCGCCGCAAGCCCTACTCAGTCGTGCTCTTCGACGAGATAGAGAAAGCTCACCCAGATGTGTTCAACACACTGCTGCAAGTGCTTGACGACGGGCGACTTACGGACTCAAAAGGACGCACCGTCAACTTCAAGAACACACTCATCGTGATGACCTCGAACTACACGCGCGAGTTGCTCTTCCAGACCGTCCGTCCAGAGTTCCTCAACCGTGTGGATGAGATAATTACCTTCACGGCACTCGACAAGAAGGCAATCCGAGAGGTAGTGCGCTTGCAAGTGGAGCGCGTCGCCAAGATGCTCGCCGAACAGGGCATCACGCTGAACGTCAGCGATGCCGCTCTCGATCTCATCGCCACCGAAGGCTACGAACCCGAGTTCGGTGCACGTCCCGTGAAGCGCACCATCCAGCGCCTCCTGCTCAACAGCCTGAGCCGCACCATCCTCGAGGACGCTGTCAACAAAGACCAGCCCATAGCCGTTGACGCCAAGGATGGCACGTTGACCTTCAACAACGGCTGAAGACCTTCTCGCAGACCCATATTTGCAGACCACGCCACACACCGATGACGTGGTCTGTTTTGTGTTATAATGAGGGTTTTGCACAAAATATTTGTTGCTGTCGGCAAAATGTAGTAAATTTGCAGACAAATAAAAACAAGAAGAACAATATGCCTCAAATTTCCGTCCGTGGCATGCGCATGCCACAATCGCCGATACGCAAACTGGCGCCTCTCGCCTTCGCCGCGAAGGACCGCGGGGTGAAGGTCTATCACCTCAACATCGGTCAGCCCGACCTGCCGACACCGCAGAGCGCATTGGACGCCATACGCAATATCGACCGCAAGATACTGGAATACAGCCCATCGCAGGGCTATCTGAGTTACCGAAAGAAACTCGTGGGCTACTACGAGAAGTACAACATCCGCCTCAAGCCCGATGACATCATCATCACCTCGGGCGGCAGCGAGGCTGTGCTGTTCGCCTTTCTCTCCTGCCTGAATCCTGGCGACGAGATTATCGTACCCGAGCCCGCCTACGCCAACTACATGGCATTCGCCATCTCGGCGGGAGCGGTGATACGCACCATCACGACAACCATCGAGGAAGGTTTCTCGCTGCCTAAGGTGGAGAAGTTCGAGGAACTCATCAACGAGCGCACACGCGCCATCCTCATCTGCAACCCGAACAATCCGACCGGCTACCTCTACACACGCCGCGAGATGAACCAGATTCGCGACCTCGTGAAGAAGTACGACCTCTACCTATTCTCCGACGAGGTGTATCGCGAATTTATCTACACAGGCTCGCCATACATCAGTGCGTGCCACTTGGAGGGAATCGAGAACAACGTGGTGCTCATCGACTCGGTGTCAAAGCGTTACAGCGAGTGCGGAATACGTATCGGAGCGCTGATAACGAAGAATCCCGAGGTAAGGGCGACGGTGCTGAAATTCTGTCAGGCACGCCTCTCGCCCCCGCTCATCGGACAGATAGCCGCCGAGGCAAGTCTTGACGAGCCGGAGGAATACAGCCGCGAGGTGTATGACGAATACGTGGAGAGGCGCAAATGTCTCATCGACGGACTCAACCGCATTCCTGGTGTCTATAGCCCCATCCCGATGGGTGCCTTCTACACCGTGGCGCGCCTGCCGGTCGATGATGCGGAGAAATTCTGCGCATGGTGTCTGGAGTATTTCAACTACGAGAACGAGACGGTGATGATGGCACCCGCGGCTGGTTTCTACACGACACCCGGAGCCGGCACCGACGAGGTGCGCATCGCCTACGTGCTCAACAAGGATGACCTGACACGCGCCCTCTTCGTATTGCAAAAGGCTCTTGAGGCCTATCCCGGAAGGAAGCAAGAATGATAGCATTCATTGCCAAACGACTGAACGACAAGCAAGGGGCGGGACAAGTGTCGCGCCCCGCAATTGTCATTGCCACGGCTGGCGTGGCGGTAGGTCTGATGGTGATGATACTGACCGTGTGCATCACGCTCGGCTTCAAGACCGAGATACACGACATGGTGCGCAACACGGCTGGCGACCTGCGACTCTACAACAGTCCGGTCATTGGCGTCGAGGGACAGGGGACACTTACCATCGGCGACACCTTGAAGGCTGACATAGATAAGTTTGGCGACATAGAGCGAGTGGAGCGCGTGGTGACCACGCTCGGCTGCCTGAAGACCGACAGTGCGTTCGTCGGCGTGCAACTGGTGGGCAGGGAGAGCCAGGACACACTGGGCAAAAACGAGATAGTCATCTCGGAAAAACAGGCGGCGAAACTCGGACTAAAGACTGGCGGCAAGGTGATGGCATATTTTTTCGACAACAACGTGCGCGCCCGCCGCTTCACCATCGCCGGCACGTACGCCACCCACCTGTCCGACTTCGACGACACGCAGGTGTTCGCGTCGATGACCACCGTACGCGAACTCACAGGGCTTGAGGACGACCAGTGCCACTACGCCCAACTCTGGTTTGCGGGCAACGAGAAGACGACGGCGGACGAGTTGCCCAGGGACTTGCAAGTCCTACAAGGCATACGCGCACTGATGCCCACCACCCCACTCTGCCAGCCCACCATCGCCACCACCGAGTCGCTCCACCCGCAGGTGTTTTCGTGGCTCGAACTGCTCGACCTCAACGTGTGGGTGATACTCGTGCTGATGATTTGTGTGTCAGGCTTCACGATGATGTCGGGACTGTTCATCCTCATACTCGAGCGCACGCAGATGATCGGACTGATGAAAGCCCTCGGCGCCCGCCAGCGAACCCTGCGCGGCATCTTCCTCTACATAGCATGGATCATCATGGCCCGAGGGATGGTGATCGGCAACGTCCTCGCCCTCACTTTTGCCTGGGTGCAGACTACATGGCGCGTGGTGAAACTCAACCCCGCGGACTACTACATCGACGCTGTGCCCATTGCCTTTCCGTGGGCGGAACTCATAGGACTGAACGTGGCGACCATGGCGGTCACGATAGCCATTCTCATCGTGCCCACCTACATCATCGGACATATCAGTCCCGTCAAGGCTATGCATTTCGATTGACCGCCTCGCAGACGGCAAAGGCGTCGTCAATGCTCATCACCGGACTTATCGGCAGACTCAGCTCCGTGGCGGCAAGTCGCTCGGTCACGGGCAACGAGAGCGAAGCATACTCCGCGTAGCATCGCTGGCGATGGGGAGGAATGGGATAATGGATAAGTGTCTCTATGCCAGCCGACAGCAAGTCGCGCTGCAGGCGGTCGCGGTCGGGATGGAAGACGGGGAATAGATGATAGACATTCTCCTCATCGGGCAGACGGGCGGGAAGCGCGACACCGCGCAGATTTTCGTAATAGACACGGGCGATGGCACGACGGCGGTCGTTGTCCTCGTCAAGATATTTCAGTTTCACGTTGAGCACAGCCGCCTGCAGTTCGTCCATGCGCTTGTTGACGCCAAGGTGGTCGCAGACATATTTCTGCGCCATGCCATAGTTGGCGAGCGTACGCACCATCGCCGCCAACCCACAATCGTCGGTCGTCACACAGCCTGCGTCGCCGAGTGCACCAAGATTCTTGCCGGGATAGAACGAGTGCCCGGCCGCATCGCCGAGCGAACCTGTGCGGCGAGAGCCGAAACGGCAACCATGAGCCTGGGCGTTGTCCTCGATAAGGAGCAGACCGTGGTCGCGGCAAATCTGCGCAATGCGCTCGGAATAAGCCAGACGGCCATAGAGATGGACGAGCATGAGTGCGCGCGAGCGAGGTGTGATGGCCGCCTCAAGTGCATCGGCGTCAATCTCGAGAGCGTCGGGCGACGGCTCGACGAAGACAGGCACAAGACCATTCTCCGTGATTGCCAGCACACTGGCTATGAATGTGTTGGCAGGAACGAGGACGTGGTCGCCGACAGCGAGGTGCCCCAGTTCGATGTAGGCTCTCAGTATGAGTTGAAGGGCATCGAGTCCGTTGGAACAAGCGACAGCGTGGCGCGAACCGATATAACTGGCATAGTCAGCCTCAAACTGCGCTGTCCGCTCACCGCATAGATAGCGACCTGAGGACACAACAGAAATGACCGCCTCACGGATTTCTTCTCCGTGAGCGGCGGTCACTTGCTTAAGGTCCAGAAAGGGAACTTTATTCAAAGAATAGAGTGTAGAGTGTAGAGTGTAGAGTGTAGAGTGTAAAATGTAGAGATTAGAGGATGACCTCTGTGGGTTGAAAACGATTACGACGTTAGTCCTCCTCGGCGTTGGTCACCTCGGCGGGCGAGTCCTTGAGAGCCTGGATGACGGCAGTCTCCACCTTCTGGCGGAACTCGTCGTCGCCCTTCAGGCGCATCTTGACAGCGTCGCGGCCCTGAGCCACCTTCTGTCCCTCGAAGCTGTACCACGAGCCAGACTTCTGGAGGATGCCCTTGTCGGTGGCGATGTCGAGTATCTCGCCGATGCGCGAGATGCCCTCGCCGAACATGATCTCAAACTCACACTTGCGGAAGGGAGGCGCCACCTTGTTCTTGATGACCTTGACGCGCACCTGGTTGCCAATGACATCCTCGCCGTCCTTGATTGACGTGACGCGACGAATGTCAAGGCGCACGGAAGCGTAGAACTTGAGTGCATTACCGCCCGTTGTCGTCTCGGGGTTGCCGAACATGACACCTATCTTCTCGCGCAACTGATTGATAAAGATGCAGGTGGTGTGCGTACGGTTGAGCGTGGCGGTCATCTTGCGCAGAGCCTGCGACATGAGGCGCGCCTGCAGTCCGACCTTGTTCTCACCCATATCGCCCTCGATTTCCGCCTTTGGCGTGAGAGCCGCCACTGAGTCGATGACTATGATGTCGATGGCGGACGAACTGATGAGCTGGTCGGCAATCTCGAGTGCCTGCTCACCATTGTCGGGCTGAGAGATGAAGAGGTTGTCAACATCAACGCCCAGTTTCTCTGCGTAGTAGCGGTCAAAAGCATGCTCGGCGTCTATGAAGGCGGCGATGCCACCAGCCTTCTGTGCCTCGGCGATGGCATGGATGGCGAGCGTCGTCTTGCCCGATGACTCGGGACCGTATATCTCGATTATGCGTCCGCGCGGATAGCCGCCCACGCCGAGGGCGCGGTCCAACTGGATGCTGCCCGAAGGGATTACCTCGACACTCTCGACGACCTCGTCGCCGAGTTTCATTATCACACCCTTGCCGAAGTTCTTCTGCAGTTTGGCCACCACATCGTTCAGGGCTTTCTGTTTCGCAATACGAATATCTTCCATGATTTACGATTTGACGATTTACTATAAATTTACGATTTGACGATTTACAATTTACGATTTATTTACAATTGGGATAATTTACGATTTTTCGTATTCAAACCAATTCCAGGTTCTCATTGAAAATCTCGTGCCAGGGCAGACCCTGCTTGTTGAGTTGCTCCATGAAGGGATCGGGGTCGAACTGCTCGACGTTCCATACACCGGGCTTGCGCCAGAGTCCCTTGAAGAACATCATGGCACCAATCGTCGCGGGCACGCCAGTCGTGTAGCTGATGCCTTGCATGCCTGTCTCACGGTATGCCTCCTGATGGCTGCAGTTGTTATATACATAATAGGTGAGCGGCTTGCCCTCCTTGTCCGTACCGCTGATGCGGCAGCCGATGGATGTCTCGCCGTCGTAGTTCTCGCCCAGGTCCTGGGGATTGGGCAGGACAGCCTTGAGGAACTGCAGGGGAACAATCTTGACGCGCTCCACGCCCGAGCCGTCGGCCTTGGGAGCCTCGTACTCAATCTCGTCGATGCGCGACATGCCAAGGTTCTGAATGACATCAAGATACGTGAGATACTGCTGTCCAAAGGTCATCCAGAAGCGGGCAAGGCGAATAGTGGGATAGTTGATTACCAGGCTCTCCAGCTCCTCGTGGTGCATGAGGTAGCTCTCGCGCGGACCCACGTTGGGATAGGTCAGCGGCTGGTGAATCTCGAGAGGCTCGGTCTCGATCCACTTGCCGTCCTTGTAGTAAAGACCTTTCTGGGTTATCTCGCGGATATTGATTTCGGGATTGAAGTTGGTGGCGAACGCCTTGTGGTGGTTACCCGCGTTGCAATCGACGATGTCGAGCGTATGCATCTCGCCGAAATGATGCTTGGCAGCATAAGCCGTATAGATGCCGCTCACACCCGGGTCGAAACCGCAACCGAGGATGGCGGTCAGACCTGCCTTCTCGAAACGCTCGCGGTAAGCCCACTGCCACGAATACTCGAAATGAGCCTCCTCGCGCGGTTCGTAGTTGGCGGTGTCCATATAGTTGACTCCACATTCGAGGCAGGCATCCATGATTGTCAGGTCCTGGTAAGGCAGAGCGAGGTTGAGCACCAGTTCGGGCTTGAAACTGCGGAACAGGGCGCAAAGCTGGTCAACGCTGTCGGCATCGACCTGGGCGGTCTGGAAGTTGCACGTGCCCATTTTCTGCTTTATGGACTCGACCACAGCGTCGCACTTGGCGACCGTGCGGCTGGCAATCATCACGTCGGTAAACACATCAGGATTCTGTGCCACCTTGTGAGCGGCTACTGTCGCCACTCCTCCGGCACCAATAATCAAGAGTCTGCTCATTGTTGTTTTTTGGGGTTAAGGGGTAATTCGGTTATTGGGGTTTGGGGTTAATTTTGTTCGAGATTTCAAAAATTCGAGATTTCGAGTTAATGGGGGAAAAAGCAATTATTATTCGGTAGCGACGGTAGCGACTGCTTCGGGAAGGGTTTCGCCCAGGAAAGTGCACTTGAAGTTCTTGCCCTTGACTGACGGCATCTGGCTGCGCGGATCGACATCGGGACGCGAAAGGATGTGCTCGCAGATGCGGCCATAGGCATGCTCGATGCTCTGTGCCTTGAGCCGAGCGGCAAACGGTGTCTCGACATACTCGTTCTTGCCCGTGGCGACGTTGAAGACCACGCGCTTGAAGACAATCGAACCCTCGTACCAGCCCGGGCGCTCCTCGGCGAGGGCACTCTTGCGCTGCTCCTTGACGGTCGCCTTGTCGGCACGCTCCTCGGCCAACTGGCGTCCGCGCTCCTTAAACTCCTCGAGAGTAGAGACATCTGTCTTGATGCCAATGTAATAGACTCGGTTGCGCACCTTGAACTTCTTGGTGAACGTCATCGGCGACTCCATATAGTCGCGCAACTGCTCGAGGTGCTTGACATCCATCACTTCCTTCGTCACCTCACACAAAAACTGATAAGCCTCGTCCGCCGAAGCGACAACGGCCTCGTCGTTGAAATATCTGATGTAAAGATTCATTTCTGTTCGTTTTGATGTTTAATTGTGCAAATTTACGCAAAAAAATTGTAACTTTGCAGTTGTGAGCATAAAAACGTGACAAAAAAAAGCGAAATGAAAAGTCGGTTCACCATATACAACGCCTCGGCGGGAGCGGGAAAGACGTTCACTCTCACCGTGCAATACATCGCCCGCCTGCTGGCTTCGGGCAGGGAGAGCGAGAATGTCTATCGCCAGATTCTCGCCGTCACCTTCACCAACAAGGCGACGGCGGAGATGAAAGACCGCATCCTGCAGCAACTCTACGGCATAGGGGCGGGGCTGAAGGAGAGCGACGGCTATCTCGCCAACGTGCGCAGGGAACTGGCGGAGATGGGCAAGGCAATGGACATCAGCGACATACGCGTCGGCTGCCAGCGAGCACTCCACAACATCCTGCACGATTATTCACGCTTCCGCGTGGAGACCATCGACTCGTTTTTCCGTGGCATAATGACAGACATGGCGCACGAGCTGGGACTGCCCACGGGCCTGCGAGCCAACATCGACAGCAACAAGGTCATCGACGAGGCGGTCGACCGCATCATCGACCGCCTCGACCAGAACGACAGCGTGCGCCGCTGGGTGACCGACTTCCTGCTCGAGCGCATGGAGGAAGGACGGCGATGGGACGTGGCACGTGAAATCAAGGACTTCGCCCGCCATATCTTCGATGACCAATATCTTGAAAACCAGAAGTCTCTCACCGACTTCCTCTGCAACGACGAGGAGGTGAAACGGCTGCGCGAGCGACTGCGCAACCTCAACGAGATGATGTGCGCCGCCCTCGCCGAGCATGCCGACAATCTGGAGCAGGTGTGCGGTGAGAGCGACATGTCGAACATAAGTTATTCCGGCGACTTCGCCAAGCACATAGCCTATGTGCGCAAGGTGGTCGCAGGCGGCGAACTGAAGGATGTCGGCACCCGACTGCAGAAATACGCCGACGACTATGCGTCAATGCTCAAGAAGAAACACACGCCGGGCGACGAGGCGGTGGCAAGGGCGCTGAACCAGGGGCTGCGCGAACTTCTCAAAGCGGAGAATACGGCAAATGCGGTCATCACCACCGTGCGCCTTACCCAGCGAAACATCAACCCAATGCGCCTGCTCGCCACCGTGGCGCGCGAGGTGAACGCCATCGCCCAGGAGCATGGTTCGTTTCTGCTCGCCAACACACCTATCCTCCTCCACCGCATGGTGGACGGCAGCGACGCTCCGTTCATCTACGAGAAGACGGGCGCCTTCCTGCGCCATATCATGCTCGACGAATTTCAGGACACGAGCACACTGCAGTGGAGCAACTTCCAGGCGCTCATCGCCGACAACATGGCGAACAACGGCAGCACGCTTGTCGTGGGCGACGTGAAGCAGAGCATCTACCGCTGGCGAGGAGGCGACTACAACATACTCGCCCACCTCAAGGAGAAGATGGCGAAGTACGCCCCGCAGGTAGAACCGCTGAAGACGAACCACCGCAGTTCGCGACGTGTAATCGACTTCAACAACCACCTGTATGTGGCTCTTTCCAATACGATTAACGAAACGAAGGAGACCACGGAATGGAGCTTGAAGACCATATACCAGGACAACGAGATCAAGCAAGAAGTGCCGGCAGACAGAGCGGAAACGGGCTACGTGGAACTGACCGCCTACAAACCCGACAAGGACGATCCGACCTTCGCTATCGAACGTATGTGCGACAAGATTGAGGAGATGGTGGCGGGCGGATACAACCCCAACGACATAGCCATCCTGATTCGTTACCGGAATGAAATCACCCCCATCGCGGATGTCTTCGCACGGCGGTTGCCCCACATTCCGTTGGTCAGCGACGATGTGTTCACCCTCAAGCAGTCATCGGCGGTGAACATTCTCATCAATGCCATGCGCGTCATCCACCACCATGACGACCGCGCATCGCTTGGCAGGCTCATCTATCTCTACCACAACCACGTGCTATGCGACGGCAATACGCTCAACGAGCTCTTCGACACTACGGAGACTGCGCAGTTGCTGCCAGAGGCATTCGCCGACAAGGGGCGGCTCCATCGCATGCCAGTCTACGAGCTCATCAGCGAACTCGCCGAGATGTTCTCTCTCAGCACGTTGCAGGGGCAGTCGGCTTACCTGATGGCTTTCTACGACAGCATCGTCGACACTATGACCAACGACAACGCAAGCCTGACGCGCATCCTCGACTATTGGGACACAAGCATGTGCGACAAGAAAATCCCTCGCGGCGATGTCTATGGCGTCAACGTGATGACCATCCACCGCGCCAAGGGACTGGAGTGGAAGACGGTGTTCATGCCCCACACCGACTGGAAACTCATGGACGCAAGCCACCAGAACGACAACATCATGTGGTGCTCGACAGCGGAAAACAAGTTGTTCGACGGTTTGCCCTGCGCCGCCATTCCAGCCACCAAGGCGGCAGAGACGAGCATGTTCGCCGACGACTATACGCGGGAGATTCAGAATCAGATGGTTGACAACCTCAACCTGCTCTATGTGGCGACCACTCGCGCCAAGGACAACCTCTACATCTGGGGTAAGAATCCGCAGATGAAGGAGGAGAGTCTGAATCCGTCGATGACTCAGATTATAGCTACTGTAATCGCGCAGTTGCCCCACGGACAGGTGGACACGACCGACACCGAGACGCGCTACGCCTACGGCAGTCCGGTGCTCAAGGACGAGGCGAAGAAGCAGGACAAAGCGGTGAGCCAGAACCGCTTGGACCTGAGATACGGGAACACCGACGTGGACACTACGCCCCACCCCGTACTGATGAACTTCCGCCAAAGCACCGAGGCGATGCAGTTCACGGGCAACGGCGAGCACGAGGCTCCCACCGAACTCCAGAGCCGCTACATCAACACGGGCGCCGTGCTCCACGGCATCTTCTCAGCCGTGCACTCAGCCCGCGACATACACAAGGTGGTGGGGGCGCTGCCTGCAAGCATGATAAGGACGGACGACGGACGCGACCTGCGCCGATACGCCGTCAGCCTCTTGGAAAAGGGACTGACAAACAGTTTGTTGGCAGAACTTTTCTCCGAGCGCTACAGCATCACCAACGAGTGCACCATCGCCGAGCGCGACGAAGAGACAGGACACATCGTGGAGCATCGTCCAGACCGTGTGCTGAGCGACGGCGAGCGTACCATCGTGCTCGACTTCAAGTTCGGCCAGCCGAAGGAGAAGCACCGGGAGCAGGTGCGCCGCTACATGCGCCTAATCCGCCAGATGCACCCCGACCACGAGGTCGAGGGACTGCTCTGGTACGTATACCAGAACGAACTAAAGAGAGTAGAATGATATGGACACATTCCTGAAACTTGTCGCCGCCGACCTGCAGAGGCGCTTCCCCACGGGCATGCAGAACGTCGTGGTGGTCTTCCCGGGCAAGCGCGCCCGCATCTTCCTCAACGAATACCTCGTGCAGATGTGCGGCAGTCCGACATGGGTGCCCGACTCGCGCACCATGCAGGATGTGTTCACGAGCCTCTCCGACTACAGCCTCATCGACCCCATCGAGGCGGTGTGCATATTATATAATGTGTATCGCCGCCACAACGAGGCTGACTGCGAACCGCTCGACACGTTCTACGGTTGGGGACAGGTGCTGCTGAGCGACTTCGACGATATCGACAAGCATCTTGTCAATGCCAAGTCGCTGTTTTCCAACATCGAGGAGTTGGAGCGGCTCACCACCGACCGCTATCTCACCGCCGAACAGGAAGCCACGCTCCAGCAGTTTTTCACCACCTTCTCCGTCGAGAGCAACAGCGAACTGAGGGAACGCTTCCGCCACCTCTGGCACATCATGACCGCCATCTACGACGACTTCAACGCCGAGATGCGACGATGCGGACGGCTGACCGAGGGCGCCCTCTACCGCGATGTCGTAGAGCGACTCCAGAGAGGCGAGATTGCCTTGCCCGAGGACACCACATTCGCCTTTGTCGGACTGAACGCGCTGAACGATGTGGAGAAACGTCTCATGCACACCGTGGCGACAAACTGCCACGCTCTCTTCTACTGGGACTACGACCGGCTCTACCTCGACGGCAACCACGAGGCGGGCACGTTCATGCGCCAGAACCTTACGGAGTTTCCCAATGCGCTCGACGGCAGTCTGTTCGACAACATACGCGGGTGCGTGGACAAGAAGATTGACTATGTCGCCACCGCCGGACTGAACATACAGGCGCGGCACATACCGACGTGGCTCAAGTCGCTGAAGGACAGTGGTATGGTGACCGACGAACAGACCATTCCCGACACGGCCATCGTACTCTGCGACGAGACGTTGCTCGAACCTGTCCTGCACGCCATCCCCGACGAGCGGCACGGAGGCCCCGCGTCGGCCAACATCACGATGGGTTTCCCCATGACCTCCACCCCACTCTACAGCCTCGTGCGCTCGCTCATGGACTTGCACACAAACGGTTACGACACGAAGACCGGGCGACTGCGCACCTACGAGCGTCGCATCGTCGAGCGCAACCCGCTGATTCGCGAGGCGGTGGAAAACAAGGAGATAGCCGTCGGCGAGCATGAGGAAGGGAGCCTTTGGCTGATGAACTACATCAAGGGTATCCTTGAGTTTATCGCCGCACGCACACCAGAGGCGGACCACCTCATGGCAGAGGCGGTGTTCCGCGCACACGAGGTCGTCTGCCGCATCAGCCTGCTCATCGAGGACGGCACACTCAGTGTGGCGCCCGCCTGTCTCTACGGCATTGTCGACCAGGCGCTCAGCGCCACAAGCATTCCCTTCCACGGCGAACCAGCCGAGGGACTGCAGATAATGGGTATGTTGGAGACGCGCTGTCTCGACTTCCGCAACATACTGATGCTCAGCGTGGGCGAGGGCAAGATGCCCAAGGGCGGACGCACACCGAGTTTCATTCCCTACAACCTGCGCAGCGCCTTCGGACTGACCACCATCGAGCATCGCATCGGCATCGAGGCGTACTATTTCTATCGCCTGCTACAACGCGCCGAGCGCATCACTTTTGTCTATGACACCGCCTGCTCGGAAGGCATGAAAAACGAGATGTCGCGCTTCCTCCGCCAGATGCTCACCGAGATGCGTCCGGGTGCGTCGTTTCCCGACAACGCACTGACTCTCAAAGCGAACGTGGAGATAGCCCACCCGAACGTGCTGACGGCAAAGAAGACAACGGAGGCGATAGCGCGCCTCAGCACCATCAGACGCTTCTCGCCCACCGCCCTCGAGGAATATGTCGCCTGTCCGCTGCGCTACTACCTCCACTACGTGGGTGGCATCAAGGAATATGAGGAGGACACCGACGAGATGGAGAGTCGCACTTTCGGCACCATCTTCCACGGGTGTGCCGAGGAGATCTACGGACAGTGGAAGGGTCGACCCATCACTGCCGACGACCTCAACCACTACATCGGCGAGAACGCCGGTCAGCAGGGGCGACGCGCTCTGCAAGCCATTGTCAACAAGCATGTTGAACAGGAGTTTCTCAGCCAGCGCGGCATCAGGGCGGAGGACATGAACGGAGCCATCACACTGCGACGCGACGTGATAGTGACCTATCTCGAGAAACTCCTGCGCCACGATGCACGCAGCCTGGAGCGTTTGCAATGCCGCGAGGTGGTGAAGTGCGAGCATGAATGCCAGACGGAAATAACGCTGACGACAGGCAGGAAGCTGGTCGTCGGCGGTGTCATCGACCGCTTGGACAGAATCGTGGACGAGAATGGTGTGGAACGCCTGCAGATAATCGACTACAAGACGATGTCGCGCCAGGAGAAGAGTCCGAAATGCGACATGGACGCTGTGTTCGCACAGACGAAGAAGTTCCAGTCGCACATCTTCCAAACCTTCCTCTACTCGCTCACCTGCATGAACGAGAAACTTCCCATCCAGCCCACCGTCTTCTACACCCAGGACTCCAGCGCCGCCGACTACACCACCGACATCACGTTCGACGGTGTCACGCTCTGCGACTTCCGTCCGTATGCCGATGAGTTCCGCGCGCGACTGACCACGCTTCTCGAGGAGATTTTCGACACGGAGAAAGACTTCGTGCAGACCGAAGACAAATCAAAATGCAGCTATTGCCCATTCAAGGATATATGCAGAAAATAGACATTCAGTGCGACCTGCACACCCACACGCTGGCCTCAGGCCACGCCTACAGTACAATCAACGAGATGGCCGCCGAGGCGGCTCGCAAGGGAGTCAAATACTTAGGTATCACCGAACACGGACCCGCCATTCCCGGTACCTGCGACCTCATCTACTTCCGCAACCTCCATGTCGTGCCGCGCGAACTCTATGGCGTGCGCCTGCTGCTCGGCGCCGAGATTAACATACTCAACATCAACGGCGACCTCGACATGGAGCCGTCGTACGACAAGTACCTCAGCCATACGGTGGCGGGTCTGCATAGCCTGTGCTACACGCCTGGCACACGGGCGCAGAACACCGACGCCCTGCTCGCCGTGATGCACAGCCGCCGCATCAACATCATCTCGCATCCGGGCGACGGCACCGCCCCACTCTATTTCGAACCGCTCGTCAAGGCGAGCGCAGAAACGGGCACTCTGCTCGAACTCAACAACTCGTCGCTCAAGCCCATCCGCCACAAGACGGAGGCGAGGGACAACAATGTGGAGATTCTGCGCCTGTGCCGCAAGGCTGGCGTGCCCGTCATCTTCGGCAGCGACGCCCACTTCATGAACGACATCGCCAACTATGAGTACCTGTGGCCCTTGGTGGAGGAGACGCAATTTCCCCGCGAACTCATCGTCAACCAAGACATTCGTCTTGTGGAAGAGTTCACGGGGAAAGTGTTCTGAGGAAAATTCTCCTGGCACCGATGGCGCATACGGACTGACGAATCGACACCGACCTGTTGTCAGGCGAACTTCGGGAGACGCTTAGCGCACCTGATACTTGCGCGTCACGTTGCCGATGCGGATAAGGTAGAGACCATGCTTGAGGTCGAGGACGAACTGCTTGTGGTCGGAGTCGATGGCAATGGTCTTCACCACGTTGCCGGCAAGGTCATAGACGCTGAGCGTCATTCCCTCGGCGCCAGTCACGGTCACCGTGCGTCCGGCGACAGCAACGTCGATTTCCTGCTCAATCATCTCCGTCACAGGCTCGTCGCTACTGTTGGCATAAGCCACCGACGGCATCGTCAGCGCGAGTGAGAAAACGGCTATATAGAGTAATCGTTTCAGCATACAATTTGGTTTAACTATGCAAAGTTAACATTTATTGCGTAACAAACCAAATATTTTTTGTCATTTTTTCGCCTAAATGCGCAAAAAAAGTCCTTCGGAGGCGAGAATCGTGTCTTCGAACACCTGTTTTGCCTCATTCAGGAGGACAGACTCGTCGTTGTAACGCTGGCTGAAATGGCCGATGACGAGCCGTCCGACTCCTGCGTCGCGGGCTATCGTCGCCGCCTCGCGGGCAGTGCTGTGCTTGTAGAGTTCGGCTCGCGACTGCATGTCGTCGGCATAGGTCGCCTCGTGGTAGAGGAGGTCGACGCCGCGCAGGAGAGGAACGAGGTCGGGATTGAACGCCGTGTCACTACAATAAGCGAACGCACGCGTGGGCGTAGGCGGTGTCGTGAGGCGACTGTTGGGCACGACAGTGCCGTCATCAGTAGTCCAGTCGTCGCCCTCGCGAATGCCGTTTAGCACCCATGTGGGTATGTTGTAGAAGTCGATGGCTGAGCGCACGATATGCCGTCCGCCCTCTCGCTCGCGGAAGAGGAAGCCGCAGGTCGGCACGCCGTGGACGAGCGGCAGCGAATAGACCTTCATGGTGCTGTCCTCGTGGATGAGTGCGTGGACGGACGTGTCGATGGCGTGGAAAACGACCTCGAAGGGTGTGTCCGAGCAGTAGTTCTGCAACAGGTGGTTGAGCGTCGACTGCAACTGAACGGGGGCATGGACATGGAGGGCGTAGGTGCGCCCGAGGAGGGCAAACGACGAGATCATGCCGATGAGTCCGAACCAGTGGTCGCCATGGAGGTGCGAGATGAACACATGGCCGAGATTCTGGAAGCCGATGTGGCAACGGCGCATCTGGTACTGCGTACCCTCGCCGCAATCGACCATGTAGGACTTGCCGCAGAGCGTGACCACCTGCGAGGCACAAAAATGGTGCGGAGTCGGCGTTGCCGACCCGCACCCTAATATAGTCAGTTCAAAGGGATTCACTCTCCGCTCTCCATCTGAGCCTTCAGGTTGGCGAGCACGTCGATGTCGCCAAGAGTCGTGCTGGCTGCCTGGTTCTGGATTGTCGGAGTCTCCTCGCGCTTGGGAGCAGCCTTGCGGCTTGCCTTCTTGGCCTCGCGTGCCTCTGCGCGCTGCACGTCCTCGAACGTACGGCTGTGGCTGAGGATGATGCGCTTGCTGTCCTTGTTGAACTCGATTACCTTGAAGTCGAGCGTCTCACCCTGCTGAGCCTCGCTGCCGTCCTCCTTGACGAGGTGCTTGGGAGTGGCAAAGCCCTCGACACCGTGGTCGAGCTGGATAACGGCACCCTTGTCGAACTTCTCGGTGATGACACCCTGATGGATAGAGTCCTGCTTGAAGATGGTCTCGAAGACGTCCCAGGGATTCTCCTCGAGCTGCTTGTGGCCGAGGCTCAGGCGACGGTTCTCCTTGTCGATCTCCATCACAATTACGTCCATCATCTCACCGGCCTTGGTGAACTCGCTGGGGTGCTTGACCTTCTTGGTCCACGAGAGGTCGCTGATGTGGATGAGTCCGTCGACACCCTCCTCGATCTCAACGAAGACACCGAAGTTGGTGAAGTTGCGCACGCGAGCCGTGTGCTTGCTGCCCACGGGGAAGCGTTCCTCGATGGTCTCCCAGGGATCGGCCTTGAGCTGCTTGATGCCGAGAGACATCTTGCGCTCGTCGCGGTCGAGAGTGAGGATGACAGCCTCTACGTCATCGCCCACCTTCATGAAGTCCTGAGCCGAACGCAGATGCTGGCTCCAAGACATCTCGCTGACGTGGATCAGACCCTCGACACCCGGAGCGATCTCGACAAATGCGCCGTAGTCGGTCATGACTACCACCTTGCCCTGCACCTTGTCGCCAACAGAGAGCTCGGCGCTCAGAGCGTCCCAAGGATGCGGGGTGAGCTGCTTGAGACCCAGTGCGATGCGCTTCTTCTCGTCGTCGAAGTCAAGGATAACGACGTTGATCTTCTGGTCGAGCTCGACAACCTCCTTCGGATCGCTGACACGTCCCCATGAGAGGTCGGTGATGTGGATGAGACCGTCGACACCGCCGAGGTCGATGAACACACCGTAAGAGGTGATGTTCTTGACAACGCCCTCGAGCACCTGTCCCTTCTCAAGGCGAGAGATAATCTCCTTCTTCTGTGCCTCGAGCTCAGCCTCGATGAGAGCCTTGTGGCTGACAACAACGTTGCGGAACTCCTGGTTGATCTTGACTACCTTGAACTCCATCGTCTTGCCTACGAATACGTCGTAGTCGCGGATGGGCTTGACGTCGATCTGGCTGCCGGGCAGGAACGCCTCGATGCCAAACACATCGACGATCATGCCACCCTTTGTGCGGCACTTCACAAAGCCCTTGATAATCTCCTGACTCTCGAGAGCCTCGTTGACGCGGTCCCAGCTACGGCTTGCGCGAGCCTTCTTGTGAGAGAGCACCAGCTGACCCTTCTTGTCCTCCTGATTCTCGATATATACCTCTACCGTATCACCCACCTGAAGCTCAGGGTTGTAGCGGAATTCGCCGGCGGGAATCACACCGTCGCTCTTGAAGCCGATGTTCACCACCACCTCACGCTTGTTGATGGCGATTACGGTGCCATCGACTACGTCGTGGTCGCTCACCTTGTTCAGACTGCCGTCATAGGCAGCCTCCTGTGCCTCACGGCTCACAGCCGTTTGGCCGCCGTTCTCGAAGTTTTCCCAATCGAAATCGGCTGTGGGTTGTACGTTTTTAAAATCTGTCATAGTTGTAAAAAAAGTTTTTGTTTAATAAAGTTAGACTTTATGTTAATTAAATCGGGTGCAAAGTTACTGCTTTTTTCTTGATTAGCAAAATAATAACGCACATTTCGCTGACAAATTCGGCGAAATGTGCGAAAAAACGGGAAAATTCCGGCTACTGAACGCTACATCATACGTTTGCGACGCTCATGATGTCGGCGAAGACACCGGCGGCGGTGACGGCGGCACCTGCTCCGTAGCCCTGTATGAGCATCGGACACGTGTTGTAGCGCTCGGTGGTGAGCAGGACGATGTTGTTCGAGCCTTCGAGCTCGTAGAAGGGATGTGTCGATTCAACCTCTTGCAGGCTTAGCTGCGCCCTACCCTCCGCCGCATCGTACGAGGCGACGAAGCGCAAGCGATGGCGGTCGCGTTCCAACTGCAGGCGACGGCGTTCAAACTCAGCATCCACACTCGGCAGGCGATGCCAGAACTCCTCCAAGTCGCAGTCAAAGAGGTCGGCAGGCAGGAATGGCTTGGCGTCGACGTCCGCCTGCTCGATGCGGTAGCCCGACTCGCGCGTCAGGATTACCAGCTTGCGCATCACGTCCTTGCCGCTCAGGTCGACGCGCGGGTCGGGTTCGGCATAGCCGGCGTCAAGCGCCATGCGCACAGCCTGGCTGAACGGCACGTCGGCGGCGAGTTTGTTGAAGACGAAGTTGAGCGTGCCGCTCAGCACAGCCTCGACATGCAGGATTCGGTCGCCCGAATTGCGCAGGTCGTTGATGGTGCGAATGATGGGCAGACCGGCTCCCACGTTCGTCTCAAAGAGGTATTTGACACCGCGTGTGAGCGCTGTCTGCTTGAGGGCGGCGTAGTTGCCGTAGTCGCCAGCCGCCGCCACCTTGTTCGCCGCCACGACATTTATGTTGTTCTCCAACAAACAACCGTAAATGCTTGCTATATCGCCACTTGCCGTGCAGTCGACAAACACGCTGTTGAAGATGTTCATGCCCACGACACCATCGCGCAGACTCTGTGTGTCGCTATCCGGAGCCGCGTCAAGGAGCTCGCGGTAACGTGTCAGGTCGATGCCCTTGCGGTCGAACAACGCGCGCCGGCTCGAAGCCACGCCGACCACGTTGAGTTGTATGCGTCGCTCGCGCATCAGACGTTCGCGCTGGGCGGCAATCTGCTCGATCAGGCTGCCGCCGACGGTGCCCACACCGCAGATGAAGAGGTTGAGGGCCTGATATTCGGAGAGGAAGAACGAGTCGTGGATGACATTGAGCGTCTTGCGCAGAGAAGCACCCTCGACCACGAACGAGATGTTGGTGCCACTCACACCCTGGGCGAAGGCGATGACACTGATACCGCTGCGTCCCAGCACCCCGAACAGTTTGCCGGCGACACCGGGCGTGCGCTTCATGTTCTCGCCCACGATGGCCACGGCCGACAGACCACCCCGCGCCTTGGGCACATACATCGACCCCTGCTCTATCTCCTTGGCGAACTCATGCTCGAGCACCTCGCAGGCACGCTCGGCATCCTCGTCGCGCACACCGATGCTCGTACTGCTCTCCGAAGAGGTCTGGCTAACCATGAACACACTGATGCCATTGAGTGCCAACGCACTGAATATGCGGCGGTTGACACCAATCACACCTACCATCGACAGTCCGCTTACATTGATCAGGCTCACGCCCGAGATGCTCGAGATACCCTTGATGGGCTTGTCGTTCTCGCTGCCCTCGTCCGTGATGACGGTGCCGGCGGCTGTGGGGTTGAACGTGTTCTTGATGAGGATGGGGATGTGCTTGACGCACACGGGATAGATGGTGGGCGGATAGACCACCTTGGCGCCGAAGTTGCAGAGTTCCATCGCCTCGGCATAGCTCAGGCGCGGGATAGTGTAGGCGGTGTTGATGACACGCGGGTCGGCGGTCATGAAGCCGTCCACGTCCGTCCATATCTCCAACGAGTCGGCGTCCAAGGCCGCCGCTATGATGCTCGCCGTGTAGTCGCTGCCACCGCGTCCGAGGTTGGTCACCTCGCCAGTGCGCACATCAGTGCTGATGAATCCGCCTATGACGGTGCACTGCGACAAGGGTTCAAACGCCTGGCGCACAAGCGCGTAGGTCTCCTCCGTCGCAAGCAGCCGCCGTCCGCCTCGCTCCTCGGTCTTGATAAACGAGCGCGAGTCCTTCCACGCCGCTCCCGCGATGAGCGTGGCGGCTATGCGGCTCGATATGCGCTCCCCGTAGCTCACGATGGCGGCTTGCGTCTTCTCGCTCAGGTCGCGGATGAGGAACACTCCATGGTAGATGCTGCGCAGTTCCTCGAGCAACTCGCCCACCTCGGCGGTCAATGCATCGCGACACTCAGCATCGCCTATCACACTCGCAATCATATCGTTGTGACGCTGTGCCAGTTCGTCGAACATCGCCTGGTAAGCCGCGTCGCCCGCCACAGCCTTTTGTGCCGTGGCGATGAGGCGGTCGGTGACACCTCCAAGGGCGCTGACCACCACAACGACAGGTTCCGCCTGCTCCTCAACTATCTTCTTAACCGTAAGCAGACTCGCCGACGAACCCACCGACGTACCGCCAAATTTGAGTACTTTCATTCCTCTGTTTCTTGAATTTTCGGCAAAATTAAGCATAAAATTTTGATTTTATCCCATTGATACGGGAAAAATGCGTAAATTTGTGCGTTGGATGACAGGCACCGACGTGCGCATGCCAACGATAACCAATAAACGACAACCTATGAGACGCTTCCTTCTACTCCTTGTTGTTTGCTCCACTCTTTTCACTCTCAACGCTGAGGCGCAGAACGGAAAGGCGGTCACCACGCGCAGCCGCTGGACGGACTATGCGCGCCGCCAGTACTGGGGCATCCGCGTGGGCCTTAACCTCTCCGACGCCACGTTCAGCAACGGCGACATGGGCATCGTCAGCACCACCTCGCGCACCGGCTTCGGTGTCGCCTTCCTCTACGGACGGCAGATTGCACCCACCGATGTGCCTCTCTTCATCGAGTTCGGACTCAAATACACCCAGAAGGGATTCAGCTCCAAGTTCACCACGGGCAAGAAGGCCAAGGACTACGACTACCGCCACAACATGAACATGATTGAGGTGCCGCTCCACATCAAGTATAAAATCAAAACCGGTGTCGACGACCTTACCGTGCAGCCCATGTTCGGCGGCTTCATCAACCTCGGCATCACCAGCGACACATATGTCTATCTGCCCGAGCCGCGCTACAAATGCGACACTTTCTGCGACAACGTCTTCGCTCGCGCCGATGTCGGCGTGCGCGTCGGCTGTGGCGTCGCCTACCAGAATTTCTGCCTTGAGGTCTCATACGACTGGGGACTTGTCAACCTCCTCTGCGACGGTTCGCAGAAGTACTACCCCATGTACACTCGCTTCGACGAGACTCTCCGCAACCGCTGCCTCACCATCGCCTTAGGCATCGATTTCTAAGACTTAGCGATTTGATGGTTGCTACGTGCACATTCACACGTGCTCTATGACGCAGGTGTGCACCTTTGCCTCCTTGTCTTAATTAATCCACACGATTGAGTGGATTAATTGAAAAAATCAGACTTTATCCTTGCAAATGAGTGGATAATTTATTAACTTTGCACACGAAAATCTATTCATCTGAATTATGTGGACAGAAATGAGCGACCCCGCCATCTTGGTGCAATTAGGTGCGCGGATTAAGGATTACCGCATCCAACTCGGAATGAAACAGTCGGATCTGGCACAGTTGTCGTGTGTGGGTGTGAACACCATATATAAAATAGAGAAAGGCAAGCCCGTTTCCACAAGTTTGCTTGTCAGTATCCTACGCTCTATGAGTTTATTGGAAAACATCGAAACGCTGGTTCCAGAAACCCAACTCACACCGATGCAGATGCTCAAACTTCAGGAGAAGAAACCCAAAAGAGTGCGCAACAACTAACCTACAGCAAAACGATGAAAGAGATACCTGTAATCAAGATATATTTGTGGAACCATTTCGTTGGTGCCTTGTCTTGGAACGACGAGCGCGGTTATGCCACCTTTCAATACGACGAACAGTTTCCCAAACTTGGTCTTGACCTGTCTCCGCTGACGATGCCTATCAGCAGATGGAGAATGCCTTTTGCCTTCCCTTCCCACGCACGGACAAACTGCTTTCGCGGTTTACCGGGCATGATAGCCGATTGCCTGCCCGACAAGTTCGGCAGTCAGATCATCAATGAATGGTTCGCCCAGAAAGGTAAGACCGAGAATCTCATCACACCGCTCGACCGACTTTGCTACGTTGGCAAAAGGGCAATGGGGGCTTTGGAATTTATTCCTGCGGAAAAGGTGACGGGCATCGACGAGTCAACCGAGATTTACATCCAAGAACTGATGAACATCTCCGAGACGCTTTTCAAAGAGCGCGCCAACTTCCAAACGCTTCTCCGACAGGAAGACAAGAGCATCCTTGATATTCTGAAAGTCGGCACGTCGGCTGGTGGCGCCAAGCCCAAAGCCTTGATTGCTTATAATGAGCAGACCGACGAAGTTCGCTCCGGGCAGGTGACAGCGCCCAATGGTTTCACCTACTGGCTTCTGAAATTCGATGGAGGCACCTATTCCGAACATAACGAGATAACAGACAACCCGAGGGGAATAGGCAACATCGAATATGCGTATTACGAGATGGCACTGAAGTGCGGTATCACCATGACAAAAAGCAAGTTGCTTTCGGAGGGAGAGTGCTATCACTTCATGACCAAACGCTTCGACCGAACCGACGACGGAGAGAAAATTCACATGCTCACCGCCGCTGGTCTTGCACATCTCGACCGCGACGAGCGTCACTCCTACGAGGAGTTGTTCGGCATTCTGCGTAGGATGGGATTTGCAGCCTCTGATGCCGACCAGCTATTCCGCAGGATGGTCTTCAATGTGGAGGCACGCAATCACGACGACCACACCAAGAACTTTTCTTTCCTAATGGACAAAGGAGGCAAATGGAGCCTGGCTCCCGCCTACGACCTCTGTTACTCCTATAATCCTGACGGAAAATGGACATCACGCCATCAGCTGGCTCTCAATGGTAAGCAAAGCGATTTTACACGAGAAGACTTGATGGCGGTAGCTACCAACATAGGCATTCGCAATGCCTATGAAATCATCGACAGCATAACAGATGTTGTCGGCAATTGGAGCGATATAGCCCAAGATTGTGGTGTCAGGGACGAACATCGCAAACAAATAGCGGCTCAACTATTATTGTTATAGTCTTGCGGACACATTTCCGCATGCAAATATACAAAAAAACAAGATACAACGCACTTTGCGCGGCAGATTATTTGCGGTCGGAGGTGCGGCAAGGGAAAAACTTACCCTGGGCGGTGATTGCCCAGGGTAAGTTCAAATAATCGGATACGCGCTACGCGCGGCACTTCATTCTGAGACGGGACGCACGGTGAACCCGTTGACGCGATGGCTGTAGGTCCGGTAGGAATCGTTGGAAACGAAGTACAAGTTGTACACCCAGTCGCTGTGAACCAGATAGGGCGACGAATTCCAATAGTGGCCGTAGGAACCGGCGTTGTAGAGCGAAGTGCCTTCGCGGTCGCCCGCGGCTGGCAGGAAGATGGAGTTGCCGTTCTTCTTGCTCGTCACCTTGTAGCCATAAACGCCGTCCTCCTTCGTCCATTGCCAGTTGCAATTGTCTGTATTCAATAACTCCTGTTGTTCTGAGGCTGTAGGCATGCGCCATGTGCCGCCGAGTTTCTGACGGGCGGCATCCCACTTCGTGCCTGCTATGCTCTTGCTGTTGGGATAGACGTAGTCCTTGAGAGGGTCCTTGTCAGTGCCGCAGTCACTCCAAGCTGTTCCCGTGCCACCTATCTTCTCGAAATACTTAGTCCAGTTGACATCTTCGCCATCCGCATACGGCTTCGTGCAACCCCAGCCGTAGTAGTCGCCATAATCCT
>JABUTZ010000005.1:31793-35529 GCA_021443415.1 Bacteroidaceae bacterium
TTTTTTTGTTTGTAATTGATTATTTCTTCAACCAAAGGACACGAAAAAAGCCTTGCGACACCATGCGCTCGACACGTCGGGCATGGTCGCAAGACAAGCGCGGGCATTTGCATAATAGCACGACAAACGCCTTATACGGCTGATTATTAGCCGATTGCGGGGGGGGTAATTTGTAGCATTTTCATTGCTTTGAATTTTGTGTAAAGATAATGCATTTCTACCATACTACCAAACGCTATGCCATTTTTTTTGCTGAGGTTTCGCAAGCCTGACTTGCGAAGACTACAGACTACAGACTACAAACTACAAACTACAGACTACAAACTACAGACTACAGACCTTGTAGGACAGCATAGCCCAAGAAAAAGTCTGCCATTCATGGTCGGAAAGTTGCGGGTATCAAGTTGGATTGTGAAACAAGCAAAACTTAATTTCCTTACGGCATATCACGGCAAGGGAGACAGGAGCCGCAAAAGCCACGGCGGGAAGCAGACTCAGATGCGCTCGATGACGCAGGTATGCTCTTTCGTCTCCTTGTCGTAGTTGACACCGCAGAGGATTACTTCGCCCGTGTAGTCTTTCATCGACTCGGGATAATTCCGCTCGCGAATCTGGTCGAGGGCAGTCTGGGCGGACTGATTCCACTTGACCTCCACCACGATGGCGGGCAGGTTTACGTTGTGCCAGGGGATGAACACCATGTCGGCAAACCCACGGCCTGTGGGCATCTCGCGGATAATTTGCCATTTTGCGATTTCAGTGGCTTGGGTTGCCTTGGAAAGACAATTGCGGCGCAAGGGGGACATGCCCCTTGCGCCGCAACTCTATGCAAACAATATACGGTCGCTTACTTGGCCACCTTCCTGCCGTCGATGATGTAGAGGCCTGAAGAGAGGCTCTGCGCCGGGGTCACCTTGCGACCCATGAGGTCGTAGGCGGCTGCCTTGGCACCAATTGTCTTCGCGGTGACGGTGGTCACACCGGTCGTCTTGCTGGCGTTGGCATAGACCTCGATGAGGAAGGCGCCCGAACCGGGCGAGGTCAGCTCGACGTAGGCGGCGTATTCGCGCTCCTCGGTGAAGGTCGACTCGAGGGTGAGTGCGCCTCCCTCGGCGGGCAGTGCGGGCACGCTCGGAGTGAAGAACGACGCGTCGGGTCCGCTCACCTTGATCTTGATGTCGTCGGTCAGGTTGAGGCCGATGACGTTGATGGTGGGCGAGGTGACGGTGGCATCAAGTCCCGCCTCATAGGTGAGCAGGCGCGTGTCGGCCTTCACCTGCGGGATGTCGGTGCGTCCCCAGCTTACGTTGTCCACGTAGTAGGTCATCGAGGCATTGCGTCCGCGGTATGACTTGAGGCGGAAGCCGATGAAGAAGACGTCGGCGAGCGGCTGTCCGTCGAAGTCGATGACATAGTCGCGCCACTCGTTGTTCTCGTCGGAGATATAGGGGATGTCCAGGCCCTGGAGCGGCTCCATGAAGTCCTTGTCCTCGATGTAGAGCACCTCGAGGATCTCGTCGGTGCCCGCCGAGGGCAGGAAGTTGCCCATCACGCTGCAGGTGAACACCTTGCTGGCGGCGTTCTTGAAGTCGAGGGCGGGGGTGACGAGGAGCATCTCGCAGGGAGTGTCGTACTCGGCATCGCTGTCGTAGACGGTCACCTTGGCGGCGCCGCCGTGGTCGCCCGTCGAGAAGTTGTAGCCCCACCAGGCGCGCGTGCCGGTCATCGCCACGTTGTCCCATCCCGTGAGGGCGAGGGGCTTGTTGTGGGTGACGGCGTCGAAGTTCTCAACGAGGTAGGTGAGCGGATTGGTCGTGTCGAGCGTGAGCTCGCCGCCCTCCTTCTCTCCGGGAGGCAGAGTGCCCTCGCTGTGGCCCGTGAGTTCGATGTACTGAGCGTCGACCATCGCCGAAGATACCTTCAGACGGGCTGTGAAGTCGCCCGTCTTGGTCGGCTTGAACGAGATCTTCACGTCGTACGAGCCGTTGCCGAGCAGCATGCCCTGGTCGAGCTGGAAGGTGCCGGGGGCTGACTGGTCCTCGAGGGCGAGATAGACGTAGTCGAACATGTTGGCGGACGAGACGGTGATGGTCTTCTCGTCGGTCTCGTTCGGGTCGGCGTCGAACTTATCGACGGTGGCGGGAACGGTGATGGCGGGCAGGTTGGCGGGGTCGTAGGCGGCGGCGGCGAGGGCGTAGGTGCCGCTGAGCGTCGTGGGCACGGCGTCGAAGTTGACGGTGGCGCTGTGCCTGCCGATGGCTGTCGGACGGTAGGTCACGACAACCTCATACGAACCTGTGCCGGCGGGAATCTCGGTCATGCTGAGCGCGAACTGACTGCGGTCGGCGCCGCCGAGCCAGATGCTGGCGGCCGCCTCGAGATTCTTGGCCTCGACGGTGAACGTGGCGAACTTGGTGTCCTCGTTGATGGGGGCGGCAACGTCGGTGAAGTCGGTTGTCTGAGTGACCTTCAGCTCGGGGGCCTCCTCCGACTCCTCGGTGAAGAGCGAAGCCATGTCAGTGGCGACGCGCACGTGGTCGACGACGATTCTGCCCTGGGCGAGGGCGCTGCCCTGCTGGTAGAGGGCGACACCCTGCACACCGTTGGTGACATGAACCGAGCCGCCTGCCTCGAGCACCTTGGTGGGCTCGGCGGCGGCATCCTTCGGGTTAAGCCAGAAGCTGAGGTTCTTGGTGGCGAAGTCATAACCTACGACCACGAGGTAGGTCTTGCCCAGGTCGAGGTCCTCGGTGATGAGCGTCGGCACCGACTGGGCGGCGGCGAAGCCGAACTGGAACTTGCCCTCCTCGCTACCCTTCGAGATGGATACGGTGTTGAACAGGCTCGTGTTGCCTATGCCGTCGCCCCAACCGTTGAAGTTGCGGCCGGCAAGTCCGGCGATGATGTACTTTGACGTGTTGTCCTGCGAGAACTCGATGGGCTTGACGAGCAGCGAGTAGTAGAGTTCGCCGGCCACGACAGCCGTGTCCGAGAACTCCTTCTTCAGGCGCTCCGCCTTGTTGTTGGTCGAGGGGGCGAGCTCGGCCGCCATGCCCATTGCCTTGCTCTGATAGCCCTCGTAGGTGAGTGCACTGTCGACCACCTGGATGGGGTCGGCGCTGTTCGCCGAGGCGAGTCGCCACCATGCACCCTGGTTGTAGAGGTCGCCCTTGGCGTACTGGAACGAGTCGCTCAGGAGCAGCTTGCCCTTGGTCTGGGGCTTCTCCTCCTTGAAGAGCGAGGCCATGTCGGTGGCCACGCGCACGTGGTCGACGATGATTGTGCCCTCGGCGTTGCTGCTGCCCTGCTGGTAGAGGCAGACGCCCTGCACGCCGTTGCTAGCGTTGAAGCTACCCTTGCCTGCGAGCACCTTGGTCGGTGTGGCGTCGGCATCCGCGGGATTGAGCCAGAAGCTGATGTCCTTGGTGGCGAAGTCGTAGCCTACGACCACGAGATAGGTCTTGCCAAGGTCGAGGTCGCCGTCGATGAGTTCGGGTACGGACTGCGCCGAAGCGAAGCCGAACTGGAACTTGCCCTCCTCGCTACCCTTGGAGATGGACACTGTGTTGTAGATGCTTGTGTTGCCGATGCCGTCGCCCCAACCGTTGAAGTTCTTGGCGGCCAGTCCGGCAATGACGAATTTCGTGCTGTTTGTCTGCGGGAACTCCGTCGGCTTGACGAGCATAGCGTAGTAGAGCGTGCCCTCGGTCATGGGTGTGTCCGAGAACTCCCTCTT
>JABUTZ010000005.1:35551-58737 GCA_021443415.1 Bacteroidaceae bacterium
GTGGCCGAGAGCTTCACGGCCTTGCCGGCCGCCGTGCCCTGGTATCCCTCGAAGGTGAGAGCGTCGTCGATCACCTGGACGGGCTCGTCCGTATTGGCCGCCGCGAGCCTCCACCAGGCTCCCTGGCCGTAGAGGTCGCCCACTTGATAGTCGAAACTGTCGCTCCACAGCTTGTCGGCGCTTGCCGTGAGCGATGTGGCGAGGGCTGCGCAGAGCAGCATCACGCGCCACGATTTGCGTAGAATCTTTGTCATCTTTTGAATCATTGAGTTAAAACGGCTGCAAAGTTACGCAATAATTCTCAAACAAAGCACCATTAGCTCCCACAAAAACACATTTCTCCCCTCTTTTCTTTCTTTTTGCAACGAAAACCGCCGTTTTCGTTGCATGATGCGAACCAATCCAACAGCCTCCTTGTCACAACAGCGGAGCCATGTAGAGGGGGAGATAGACGATGCCATCCTCGCACTTCAGGTCGCCACTGTGAAGGACAAAGGGAGTGTGCAGGTAGGCATGGAACTTCTCGCAAAACCTACTGAGCGACACGGTGGTGTAGCGTTGGGAAGACTTCACCTCGACGGGACAGATGTTGTGGCGGCTCGTGACGGCAGACTTGCGCACCAGGAAGTCTATCTCCATGCGCCCCGCACCATCGTCACGACTGTCCGTATTGCTGTAGTAGTAGAGTTGTCGTCCCGTTGCCGCAAGCATCTGTGCCACAAGGTTCTCCACCATCATCCCCTTATTGAACTCCAACTTGCCGAGCATCAGCCCGCGGTAGAGTTCCGCCATGCCCTTGCGCCCCTCGCTGAAAGCATGCGAGAGAAGCAGACCTGTGTCATTGAGATAGAGCTTGAAACGTGAGTAATCGACGTTCATCTTCAGTCCGACATTCGGTTCGGTGGAGCAATAGCAAGGATTGACCACACGCGCCTCGTTCAACCAGAAGAGTGCCATCTCGTAGTCGCGTGTCCGTGCGCCATGCTTAACGGCACCGATGCGGAACCGCTTTTCCTTGCGTTGCAACTCGCCAGGGATGGTGTCCCAGATGCGCACCACCTTTTCAGCCTGACTGTCAGCATAGTTGTAGATATCCTGACGATAGAGGTCGAGGATGCGACGCTTGACGGCATCCACACGGTCAAAGTCCTCGCTCTCCCGATATTCCAACACCGCCTGCGGCATGCCGCCCACAATCATGTAGAGCCGTAGCAGATTCATCATCTTGCGGTGGAGAGCCTGTCCCAAAGGTCGTTGCTGTGCAAGGCAGTCTCGAACAAAGTCCATCGTGTCGTCCTCGCCAAGTGCCCAGAGGAACTCCTCGAAGTCCATCGGGTGCATGTCCAACCTGCGCTCTTCGCTCGGAATGAGGATGTTCTTGGTATTCTTGTGGATGCTGACTAACGAGCCAGTCTCAATGTAGTCGTAGGTGTGGCTCGCCACCAATGCCTTGACTGCCTCGCGGGCACGAGGGTACTTCTGCACCTCGTCGAAGATGACCAGCGACTCGCCCGGGTAGAGTTTCACACCCATCTGCAACGAGAGCATGCGGAAGAGCGTCTTCTCGTCTGTCAGGTAGTTGTCAAAGATTTCCTTGACCTCTCGCGACACCTTCGAGAAGTCGATGAGCATGTACGAGCGGTATTCGTTGCGGGCAAATTCCTCGACGATGTAACTCTTGCCTATGCGCCTCGCTCCCTCTATCAAGAGAGCCTCCTGATTGGAGCGGTTCTTTTTCCAATCGCGCAACTCACTGTAAATCTTGCGTTTCATGATGACATCTACACCAAATGAGAGTTATTAAAAGTGAAAATCTACACCAAATCGCATTTAAGGAATAGCGCATTTCTACACCAAATCGCACGAGTTTGGCACGGCAAAGGTACAGATTCTTTCCGAAAACAGCAAGATTTAGGGTGATTTTTTCCTAAAAAAACGCAGCAGTTAGATACCTCGTCAGAGGTCATAACTGCTGCCATCAGATTTACAGATGCTATATGTATCGCACTAAATGCTTATATATACTTGCAAAATACTGGCCTACTCAAATTCTCATTTCTCTCCAGACAACTGGTTTCTGGCAAATCCAAGCACGCGAAACAATGTCCCGATTCGTTCTCGCAAATGGGATCGTTAGTGCAGTACTGTGCTCTCTGCTTAGCTGCTTCCAAAATCTCACAAATGCGCTTTGCGCCGTCATTGAACAAGGAAGTAATACCTCCGTAACCTCCATCCTCTCCACATATAGCATATATCATAAATCCAAATCTACCAGGATCTGCATCTGGAAGGAAATACAACCTTTCCGACAACGAAGCGGCAGGGTATCCGCATTGCGACTCAAGTTCCTTCATGACAAGGTGGCTATACGTGTGCAACACTGTCTTAAGTGTCGTTTTATCTGGGGAATTAAGGATCTTGGAGAAATCAAGTTCGACAAAGAATCCTTCGCCAAAAGCCTCAACAGCTGGCAAGTACTTAATGTCTGCTATTTTATCATTTGACGGCAGTTGCAAACCGACGGGAACATTAGGTCGGATTTGTTGGCTCTGTACATCCCACCATTCTTTTCTGCCCTTCATCTTTAGGTTTGTTAAAGCCTTCTTGTCCACTTCACCTACACCTGTTTCGATGCGCGAGTATGCTACCATCGTCTTTGTCTCCTTTAGTCGGCGTAGACAATACAAGCCTTTGATAGGCACCGTAACAGCATGATTTTTCAGATCGTCCGTGTAATCTATTGACATAAAGTCATTACCATCTCTATAAACGTGGCTTGAATCATAATTGCCCGCATCAGTGATACATTGCATCTCATCCAAACGGTAGTTATCCTCTGACTCATAGTTTGTGTCCAGTGCCTTTTTTGCATCGAAATCGCATGCAATAAGTCTGTCAATTTGTGACTGTGTCAGTTTGGAGTATGGAAAATGCTCCTTCAATTCTGGAAGCAGTTCTGTTATAGGGAGCCATTTGCTATATTTCTTCAGCCAACCTATCTCTTGAGAGGATGGCACATATTTCGGTATGTATATACTGTTGATGAAGTATGGGAAAAAGACATTGTTGCCGCTGCGTAGCACCATTTTGTAAGCTTTGCCCGCTTCAACAAAATACTTCTGTTGCACGGCAGCCATGTTAACTGATTTGCCACTTCCATCTTCGATACGCACGCCATACAGTCCAGCAGTGCCTGTAGATGTCCTGTATGTGAGATCTGTTGATTTGGTGCCACTTGTTTTCCACTCCATATCCTTGTCACTTTGTGACAGCATGGTATCCCAAGGTAAGTCCTTTAGTTCGCCACTATCAAGGGAAGCCATCACAAAACGTACTTGTGCGAGCTCCCGATAGCCCTTCTTTCCCTTTGAACATTTGGGGCAACTAGGATTGATGTCTTTGAACGCTTTTGCTTTCCCGCGTGGGGGATTATTATTCCATTCGGATGCCCATTCGTCATATTTCTGCAAACGACGGCAATGAGGACAGTAAAACCATTCTGGGAAGCGTTTTGCCTGCACAGTGTATTTCAGTACACCCGGTTTGGGATCTTCCAAGTCTCGAAGACTCACTTCCATCCCATTTGGCATAAAAAGTTGTTTAAGCTTCGTGAACCCCAGAGCTTGCAGACGATTCAATAATCTTTGGTCCGAACACTCAGTCCAATAAGGTTGCGGCTTACCAGGTATCGCTGGTGTATTAATTTCCTTCATAGCTTCCTCATATAAGTTCCAATCATCAAATGGGCGAATCATAAGACACCCATTGCCAATAGTCTCTATCAAGGAACCTATGGCACCATAAGAAGTGCAGAGTTTGCCTCTTTGTTGTTCTTCTATCTTTTTCATCTTTTCAGAATTTTATATAGATATTTTCATCAATGCTGCGCATCGACTTCATTACACTGATATTTGCATTCTTAAACTTATCCGTTACATCTTTGTATGTGTTGACACCACCTGACGACCATACGTCATACAACGTGTCCAGATACCGGTCTATATAATCCTTGATTTGTGGATCATTAGTTGGACATCTATGCTTGAGCAGGTCGGCGAGTTCATCAACATCCGTTTTATCAATGGCAGATGCAGCGGCTTTTTGCTTGATGTGGAGCACATAGCAAATGAGGATGTTCGCCATAATCTTATCCACCGACATCTCTGTGTATGGTGTAGCACTTAGAGGCTCCACATACTTGTAATATGCATTATGGAATGATGTATAGTTTTCGAAAACTGAAAATTCCCTATTGCGATGCGGATTGAGAAGATTGACCACCAAGCCATCATGCGAGCGTGCTGCTCGGCTGGACGATTGGATGTACTCGGTTGTAGCCTTAGGCTGTCCAACTATCATCATTAGGTTCCATCGTGCAATGTCAATTCCCACAGAGATCATATTTGATGCAAGTGCTATATCCTTACCTTTCCTTACTTGGATATCACCACCATTGACACTCAGTTCCATCTGTGATTCTGCTTCGGTAAGCAATTCCTTGATCATAGAGCTATCTTGCCTACTGGCGAACTCCACTGTACGTAGATCAAATCCCTTCATGATAAAATCCAGAGTTGAGGCGTCTGCCATACATGTGGTCTTCAAGAAACGGACTCGCTCTGCGATTTCCTGTGAAATGCGGCTATTAGTACGACCAAGGTCTTTGAGGCTATTATAATACAGAACCAATGCCCAATAGTTATCCAGGTCATGAATCAAAAGCGAGGACGTTGCATGCATGATTGCATTTTGGACATCAACAGGATTGTTAATGTCGACAGGCGTGGGTAGGTTCTTTAGATATTCGCCGAATAGTTTCACCCTTGAACACAGCAATAGAGCGACGAGCTGTATTTCAGTTTCAACAGATGTGTGCCCAGTAGGCATTATTCCGAGGTGATGCCGTTTGCTGTTTGCGATGGGTTCGGCAAACGAGAAGTAATTGTCATCATAGGTAAGTCCAGAGGCAGGAAAAACAGCCAGCTTGCGATTGTATAGATTGCGAATGAGCGACTCCGTATTTCTTGTCGTAGCTGTTGATGCTATGATTTTAGGGATTATGCCCTTTGCAGAGCACATCTGCTCGACAATGGCCTCAAACAATCCTACGATTGAGCCTAAGGGTCCGTTGATAAGATGCAACTCATCTTGTATAATAAGATTTGGGCAAAGTTGTGTATCCCCGATGCCAAACAGCTTGCCACCTTCTTCTTTGGTTAGTCCCGCAAACTTGTCAACTGTAGCAAACAGCAGAGTGGGTGGCTCCTCGTAGATGCAGTCGTCGATATATGATATGGGCAAAGAGTTGGGGTGTGCATATCTACAATGTGGATTCTGGCATATTAGCATTTCACTCTGTCGGCTATATCCGTACTTTATTTCGCCACTTGCATCTTTTGAGACAAGTTTGCATCCACACCAAGGACAATAGGTGATTGGAAATGGATTTTCACTCGGAATGTATGGTTTCGTCTGCTTTTGTCCGGATGGTGGTGGGGGGGGGTTGACTGCATCAAAAAATTTCTTGTAGTCGCCCTGTTTAAGTTCTGCGAGTGTGTTAGGGGTGGAAGCTTTACCAATCCACATACCCGTCGTTATGCGAGTGCCACCCAATCCCAGACTTGCATCATGGCATCGTAGGCATTCCATCGCTGCGATGAGATATGCCGCACGCTCAAACTGTTGTGCAGTGAGGAGTCGGAGGGTGTATCGCATGATGACAGCAACGCCCTTTGTTTCCGAGTCATCTTTGCTTCCCCTGCGCCTTGCGGCAATGGTCAGGGCGGTAAGGGCAAGATATGCTTCTGTCTTACCACCACCTGTAGGGAACCATATCAAATCAACAAAGTCTGTGCGAAAGCGATCGCTTGGTTCCATCGTTGACATGACATTCATTAGCAAGAATGCCAATTGGAATGGATAGTATGATGGTTCGGGTGTGAGACTCGTTTTCTTATTCTTGAAGAAGTCTATACTGGCGAATGCTTCCTTCATATCAATTTTCGCCTGAGAATTTGCGGCAGGGTCGAAACAATCGTATTCGCGGTTTTTCTTGAACATTGGGTCACGAGCCACAACCATCTGTATATACATGGCTGTATTCGCTATCTTGAAACATTCAAGTGCCTCCGGATTGTTGCGCATATACAGAACATTATCAGACAGTCTGTCTAATAGTGCCTTTTGTTTATTCACGACCTCACTTGCCTCCTTGTGGGGAAGTGCTGACGCTTGTGTGGATTGTGAGTCAACCCATGATTGATAGGAGGTTACGAACTGCTGCAGACGGTCAAGAATCTTGTTGTCGGACAATGCTGACCAAATGGACATATCGTAAAGTTTGCAACAATCTTGCACCGTTTGCACATCCTGGCGAACTGACACTTTTGAGTTGGAGAATTTTTTGATAGCGACTTCTGGCATGTACGTCGTTCTTACCCATTCTGGTCTTACCGGATTATCTTCCCAATCCACCGCAATGCCAGAACCCTTGCCGTAGTTGTGCTCGTTGCGGTAGATAAACTCGGTGATATTATCCTCTTGATTGCTGTTGTATTGTGGGTTGGTGTATGGGACCAGACTGTCCGATATGAGTTTGAGCTCGGCTTGGAACACATGATGTTTGACTTGTGATGTCTTTTCCACTGTGTGCGCATTCCTCAACATTACTTTTACATATCGTTTGTCGCCTCTGACAAAGACTTTGGTCATATACTCAAGGTCGTTGGAGCAAGGAACAGGAGTAGCGCCCAAACTACCTTCTTTTGATACATCAATAGAGAAGGGTGGAATGTCATGATGCGACCGCTTATACACAGATTGAGCAAGCAGTTTCTTGAGGATAATGAGATATGGTTCCCATTTATTGTCAAGTTTCGGTAAGTTGGTCAAAGGGCGAGATTCCATTGTCTTTTTGCCATTCTCATCCTCCTTTTCCACCATTCGCACCAAAGGTTTCTTGATGGATATGGTGCCACGTTCATCATCAATATCGAATAACTGTTCAAACGAGCCTATTTCGTTTTGACGCAGCAACTCCTTAGCCTTTTCATCAGATGACTCCATCAACTCTCGGAAATATGCTTCAAACCCTTTCCTATCGCAACCTTGCATCTTCACCTTGACATCAGTGATTTTTGCCGAGCTATAGGTACCATAATGAATCTTCAATTCTACCTGTTGTGTATCCTTGTGTACACATGTGACCAAGCCCATAAAGCATGGCTTGTACTTGGTAGTCCAGTCTTCTTTCTCACCAACCATGCCTGATGCAACGACCTTTTTTGAGTCGTCTGCACTTTGGTCGGCATTGTCATTGCTGGCATTGTCAAGTCCATCATCCTCAGTAGCCTCTCCCATATCTGCCTCTGTCACGACAGTGTCAGAAGATGCGAATGAAGCATTCGAGGAATCTTCTTTGGACCGAGGAAACAATACACCCGTGAAATACACCTCTAACGGAGAAGACAGCAGTATCTCCTCATTCACATTGGGTGTCAGCAAGACATCCGCCATAAAACCAGGGCCAAGTACCTTGGTGCGGATTTCCTGCGTAAAGAGGTCTCTTTTTTCTTTGTCATTCATAGTCTTTATTTTTCTTTCATTGTTGATATGGTGCCTTCGTGTAGCGCTTTGCTGCGCATTTCATCTATTTTGATGGTTATGCCTCTCGCGGCTGCGTTATCAATGATCGTCTGTAGGATTTTAATGTCACCATTTTGGCCTAATGCGTACTTGAGCATAGCCTTCTTGAGTTCTCGTCCCACGTGCTTGTTTGTTTCAATAGCCTCTTTTGCCCCAAGGATAATTTCACCTTGTTCCTTTGTGAGTAGATTTTTATCAACCAACAATTTGCAAATCTTTTTTAGTTGCGCTTTATTCTGCAAGAAATGGGGGGAAGTGTCCTTATGTTTTATGTAACGACGAATGAGAGTTTCAGGAATGCCTGATAATTGTGCCGACAATGCTTTGATGTCTCCATGGAATTCTCTTTTATACAAGTCCTCAAACTTATCCTTCCATAGAGTGGAATAGTACTTGATGTCTTTGCCAGGCTCAAAGTTATGATAATAGTTCACCCATGTTTCAAAATCCTTGGACTTGGGCTTGATATAGTAGTAGGTAATCTTTTTATTGGAACAGCTTGCGTATATGTCATCAATGTCGCATAGTTTACCATCGCAAATTATATCGCCATCAATGTTTGCCTTCTTCTTGTCGTCAAACTCCACTTCATACTGAATGCTTTTAGTCCATTGCTGTGTGCTTAGTGCCGACAGCATCGTGTCATCCAACATCGTCTCAAGTACACCAGGCTTTATCGTTGGGGTTGTGCTCGACATCATTGGGAACCCATCGCCAAGCACGGATTTTCTATATGATTCATTATAAAATGAACATTCTTGTTCTTCGCCGAACTTTTTATCGATCCACTGCTGTGCATCAGTTGTATAGGTAAGAATATGTATCTCTCCCTTAATACACTTTTGGAGCATGCGTTTCAAAACATCACGATTATTCTCGCGCAAATCATCCAATAGTATTGTACCTGTACCTTTCGATTTTTTCATATCTTCATCAAAATCACGTTTGTATGCACGCTTTTGGCGCGGTACCATGAAGCAGTTGGACGAAGTAAATCCTTGTTTATCTTTCCAATCTTTCTTTGGGTTGCTAAGTGTCGGATTCTTTGTAAGGTAGTCGCATACCTCATCCAACACCGGTTTACTTATACTATACCCTTCTGCCAGCTCGATTTCATGGAAAAGTTCTTTCAGTCTCGTCCTTTCATCAGGAACGGATACCCCCATGAATTCCCATGACAAGTAAGGAAAGATTATGCGGTTAAATACACTCTTGCGCATCGTCGAATCCACCGCAAGGTATGGGTCACTCTGCAAGATGTAATCTATCTTCTTGCATGTGTTTTCCAACCAATCGAATTTTAACCATTTTATATTAATGCTTGGAAAAACAGCATGACGGAAATAGTGATATATCTCTCTATATGTAAATGTAAATTTTTCATAGTTAGTACGGACATATTGAGGTTCTTTGGTACCCATATACACGACTTTACATAACCGGTCGTTAGTGGACTGCATCTTATTCCTAATATAGTCACAACAACTTATGTATGAGTGGCCTCTATCGGTGTCTCCCACAAATACTATTACATCATAATTCAAATCCGTGTAATATTTTTTAATAAAATCACGATAGCCACAATATGATACTGTACTTGCCGCAATGTATGAATCCCATGGACAATAGTCAAGGTATTGGATAAAGTCCGCTTCTTGAGTTAAACTAACAATTAGCGCCCTCTTGTATTGTGCAGTTTTGTTTCCGAGCGTATTCTTTATACGCTTATAACGTCTGATGCCATCTAAATCAGATTCCAAATCGTTGACAATCCCATTTCGCCTGTTGGATCCAACCTCGAGCAAATCTGGAGAAACCCTATATATATCGTTAAGATGCGCCTCATACTCCTGCATGTCATGGGGGCATTTACTACTTTTATACTTGTCTTTATATTTAGTCACAGTCAGAAATTCTTCAAGTTTCTTAGGTGTCTTTGTCACGAATGGCTTGCGAATATAGGGCCCAGACGATCCTGTGGTTGTTGTTACAAAATCATAGAAGAAACAATCACCATCATTAGGCGAGGCTGGTGCTGAAAGGACGGCGACTTGTTCGTCAATCGTACTCATCTGGAGAGCCATTGTCACGATGGCTTCCAACTTATACCAATTCTCATCAGTTGACTTGATGTTTTGCGTAGGATTGTATAGTTTAAATGCAGGTATCTGAACAAACAGCTCCGACTTATTGCCTTGAAGGAATTTGTCAATAGCCATATAGACCAATCTATAGAAAGTGTATTCTCTTTGCACGTTTGAGCCCAGCAATTTAGTTGAATTGAGATGTGCCGTTGCTCCTTGAACTGTTGTAGTTACTCGTGCGATGTACTTTGCAAATTGTTTTTTCATAAATGTAATAGATGATAGGTTAACTTTACATATATTTTTAGATAGCATTAGTTGTTGTTATCGACAAATAGATAGGTACAAAAAAGCCTTGCGACTCCATTTGCCCGACATGCGGACATGGTCGCAAGACACACGTGAGTATTCCTACCGTAAAGAGAATGCATTGTATATTATTGATATACAGTGTTTTATGTGGGGGGGGTAAATTTTTCATTTATTTAAAGGGTATTTGTTCAAAGACAATGCAAATATAAGTAAAAAATCTCATATAACCAAATCTTTAAACACCTTTTTACATGAATCGTCAATATTTAATATTCAAATTTTAAATATTCCTATTGCGCATTCCAATAATTTTTATTACTTTTGCAAGCCAATAATACGAAAAAATAGGATTATGAGCTCGCAAAAGAATGTATTGGAAGTGATTCTGAACAGCACCAGGACAGTGTTTAACGTCCAGTCGCTGAGGATGATGACGGGGAGCGAGGACAGCCAAAGGCTGACCAAGTCGCTGCACTACTACGTCAAGGAGGGGAAAATCCGCAATCCTCGCAGGGGCATCTACACAAAAGCCACCTACGACGAGAGGGAGATGGCATGCAGCCTGCTCCGTCCTGCCTACGTGTCGCTGGAGTATGTGCTACAGCGTGCAGGCGTTGTCTTCCAGTACGACGACACGATAACGTGCGTGAGCTATCAGAACAGGACGGTCGAGGTTGACGGGCGGTCATACCAGTTCCGCACCATCAATCCAGAGTTGTGGATTGGCATGGAGGGTATTGAGCAACAAGACAATGTGATGGTCGCCACCACCGAGAGAGCCTTCATGGACATGGTCTATCTGAGTGCGGGCAATTGCTATTTCGACAATCTCGCTCCACTGAACAAAACCAAGGTCAGGCAACTGCTTCCTCTCTACCAATCGAAAGTGCTGACATCAAGGGTTAAAGAACTGCTAAATCTCAAATGACGTGGACAAGAACAAGCACAAACTCTATATGGCCCAGATTCTGAGCCTCATCTTCAAGGACAAGGACCTTTGCAACGTCATGGCGTTCAAGGGCGGAACTTCGCTAATGTTCTTCCACAATCTCAACCGCTTCTCGACAGACCTCGATTTCAACTTGCTTGACCCAGAGCGGCTCGACATAGTGTATGACAAGGTGAGAGCCATACTGACTCGCTTCGGCACCATCGACGACGAAGCGAAGAAACTCAACGGACCTCTGCTGGTGCTGAACTATGGTAAGGGCGAGCGCATGCTGAAAGTGGAAATTTCCACCCGCATGTTCCCCAATCACTACGAGATGCGCTCGTTGGCCGGTACGGACATTCGCGTAATGACACTGCCCGATATGTTTGCGCATAAGCTCTGCGCAATGGGCGAACGGCTTTCGCCCCGCGACATCTATGACGTGTGGTTCTTCCTGCGGCAGCACGCGAGCATAAACGAAGAGATTGTCATGATGAGGACTGGCAAGACGGTGAGCGAGTATGCCACCTGGTGTGCCAAACGTGTGCGTGAGACAAGTTCCCGACTGCTGATGCAGGGACTGGGCGAGGTGCTGAATGACACAAAGTCCAAGACCTTGGTCAGAGACCGGCTAATCAACGAAACGGCTTCCGCCCTCGACCTTTTTGCGGCATTTTCCTTGATAGCCAAGCAGGAATAGGCGATGCACTCCCGCCCACTACAGCAGCGGCGGGAGCTGGAAGAGGCGGGTGCCGTTGCTGCCTTTGATGAGGATGGTGCGGTCGGAGACGGGGGAGTCGGCGAGGGCGGCCTTAACCTCCTCGACCGTGGGGAAGACGCGCGAGGGGGCGGTGGCTACCTTGGCGAACTCGGTGCCGACAAGCCAGAGAGTGTCGGCTCCTACGGTGAGCGCCTGCTCGTAGATGCGGCGGTGCTCGGCCTCGCTCTCGGCTCCCAGCTCGCGCATGTCGCCGAGGATGAGCATCTTGTGGGGGGCATGCACGTGGGCGAAGTTGTCCAAGGCGACCGCCATGCTGCTGGGATTGGCGTTGTAGGCATCGACGATGAGTGTGTTGCGGTCGGTGCGCAGGAGTTGGCTGCGATTGTTGGAGGGCGCGTAGCCGCCGATGGCCTCGACAATCTGGTCGTCGCTGACTCCGAAGGTGCGGCCGACGGTGGCGGCGGCGCGCACGTTGTCGGCGTTGTAGTCTCCCACGAGGTTGGTGTCGAACTCACGGCCGAGGACACTCACGCGCATCGTGGCTCCGTCGTGGGCGACAGCCTCGCCGGGGAGGTAGGGGATGAGCATGAGGCTCTCGCGCTCCGTCGCCATGTCGCAGAGGTCATCGCTGCCGAGGTTGACGAAGGCGGGACGTCCGTTGGCGGCGAGCCAGTCGTAGAGTTCGCCCTTGGTGCGCATGACTCCCTCGAATCCGCCGAAGCCCTCGAGGTGGGCGCGGCCGACGTTGGTGATGAGTCCGTAGTCGGGCTGTACGATGCGTGTGAGCGTGGCTATTTCGCCGGGGTGGTTGGCTCCCGTCTCGATGACCGCCACCGTGTGCTCGGGACGCAGGCGCAGGAGGGTGAGGGGCACACCAATATGGTTGTTGAGGTTGCCCTCGGTGTAGAGGACATTATGGCACTTGGCGAGCACGGCGGCACAGAGTTCCTTGGTGGTCGTCTTGCCGTTGGTGCCCGTAATCTGCAGCACGCGGAGTCCCCGCTCGCCCATCGCCTGACGGTGGGTGGCGGCGAGCTGCTGGAGGGCGGCGAGCACGTCGGGGACGAGGACACAGCGCTCGTCGGTGGCGTATGCCGCCTCGTCGACGACGGCGCAGACACAGCCGGCCTCGAGGGCCTTGGCGGCAAACTCATTGCCGTTGAACGACTCGCCCCTGAGGGCGAAGAACATCATGCCCGGCTCGCACCGACGCGTGTCGGTGGTGATGCCTTTGGAGGCAAGGAAGGTATTGTACAGATTCATGTCGTTTTTAACGCTGGGTGATTTTTAACGCTGGGTGATTTTTAACGCCGGGTGATTTTTAACGCCGGGTGATTTTTAACGCAGATGGACGCAGATGTAAGTGTAGGCTGAGCCGCCGGGATATGAAATTAACGCAGATATTTTTTGCCACAGATTAACACGGAATTTGGACACAGATTAACACGGAATTTTGGCACAGATTAACACGGAATTTGGGCACGGATTAACACGGAATTTGGACACAGATTAACACGGAGATTTTTGGGGATTTTCGATATATCGTTATAACGTTATATCGTCATATCGACGCACGGTTATGGTAAACCTTTATTCTTTATTCTTTACACTCTACTCTCTACACTCTACACTCTACACTCTACACTCTATTCTCTACTCCTGGATTCTCTGGAAGACTTGCGACTCGTGGAGGGAGTCGGTGGAGAGGAGGTGGAGTTCGGAGGCAGTGAGGCGCGTGACGGTGTATTCGTGGTTCCACTCCCCCACCCCGTTGTCGTAGTGGCCGCTGAGGATGGTGGTCTCGGTGTCCTCGTCCTCGGTCAGTGTGAAGGTGCCTGTGCGCGTCTGTCCGTACATGCTGTTGAGGTTGTCGGTGAGCGTGAACGCATGGTCGCGGCGCGAGAGACTCATGCGCAGGTAGGTGCCCTCGGGCAGTTTGTGCGAGTTGAACTCCACCAGTTGCCAGTCACCCGACACGTTGTTGTATGTCACCGCCAGCGTGGCCGGCTGCGGCGTGTCGTCGCTCTTGCTGCAGGCTGTGGCAAAGAATAGAGAATAAAGAATAAAGAATAAAGGTAATGTCTTGAGGGACTTTATGGGGAAGCGCATGGTGAGTTGGATTTTATAGATTATATAGGTTATATAGAGGCTATAGATTATATAGATTGTATAGATTATATAGATTGTATAGATTATATAGATTATATAGAGGCTATAGATTGTATAGAATATAAAGATTTAGATAGCAAAGCTATACCTTTATTCTTTATTCTTTATTCTTTATTCTTTACACTCTACACTCTACACTCTATTCTCTAATCACAGCCATCCGTGGTTGTTGGCACCGTTGCGGACGGTGATGGTGACTGTCTGGGCGGGGAGGCCCGAGGGCGTTACGGTGAGCGAGGTGGTGCCTTCCGCCTTGCCCGCGATGGTGAGGCGCGTGCCTGCGAGCGAGAGCGTCGCCACGTTGGTGTCGGCGACCGAGCAGGCATACGTCTTCTTCTCGCCGTCGACGAAGAAGCGGGCGAGGTCGAGGGTGGTAGTCTTGCCGAGGGCGACATAGACATTGGGTATGCGCATGTCCTGACCGCTCTGCTCGATGGCTCGCAGGAGGGCTCCCGCATCGACGAGGCGACCCATCTTGCCGCGGTAGTTATTCAAGTTCATCACTATCGGCAGTCCGCCCCACGCATTGTGGAAGAGATGGTAGGTCTTCTCGCCGCGCTCGGCGAAATAGGGGTCGATGTCGCGCGCCGTCTCACAGAGGAGGTAGGAGAACTCGCTCCACGTGAAGTGGCGGCGCTTCTGCGCGGCGTAGGAGAGGCCGAGGGCAGCTACGCCGACCACGTTGGGGCACGCCATCGACGTACCCTCGAAGTAGCCGTAGGTCGGGGCGCCGTCGATGCAGAGGGTGCTGAGGATAAGTCCCTGGGGCAGAGTCCAGTCGGCGTAGTCGTCGCTATGTCCCACCGTGGCGTAGTACTCCTCGTCGCCACCGGGGGCGCAGAGGTCGACCGCCCATCCGTAGTTGCTGTAGGACGAGGGCGTGTAGTCGGCGGCGAGGGCGGACACCGAGAGGCAGTTGTCGTAGCCGCCGGGGAATGCCGAACTGCCCGAATACTCGTTGCCCGAGGCGAAGATGGCGAGGCCACCGTCGATGACTCCGCTCGGCGAACCGGCGTTGTGCACGAAATAGTCGATCGCCTCCTTCTCGAGCGGATACGCCTCCTCCCACTCCTTCGCCGTGGCGGGGCCGGGCGTGAAGCCGTCGAGGGGGTTGGCTAGATTGGAGTTGTAGCCCCAGCTGCACTGGATGATCACCGCCCCGTTGTCGGCGGCGTATTTGATTGCCTTCGCCTCGGAGACGAGCGAGGCCACCTTGTTGTCGTCGAAGATTTGGAGCGACATGATGCGCACTCCGTTGCCTGTGCCGTTGCCACCCGCTATGCCGCACACGCCGATGCCGTTGTTGTTGACGGCGGCTATGGTGCCCGCCACATGGGTGCCGTGGCCCGAATCGTTGACCGAGAAGCAGGAGATGAATCCCGAGTTGCGCACGAAGTTGTAGCCATGGCGGTCGCCGCAGTAGCCGTTGCCGTCGGTGTCGGTGTCGCTGCCCAATGTCTCGCGCTCGTTGACCCACATGTGCGGCGCGAGGTCGGGGTGATTGTACATCACTCCCTCGTCGATCACGGCGACGATAATCGACGAGTCGCCCTGGCACATCTGCCACGCCTCCTCGCAACCCACGTCGCAACCGGCGAGGACGGGAGCCTCAGCCTTGCCGAACGGCAGCGTGCCGTCGTTGATATAGCCCCACTGGTTGGCGAGTCCCGGGTCGTCGAACGGCAGCGTGGCGGCACTGCGCGCACGGGCGGCGGCAAGTCCCTCCTCGCCGACCACATGGGCGCGGCGCTGGCGGTTATATGACGGATAGACGTGGCGGTTGGCCTGCACGCGCTGCACCTCGCCGAGGAGGCTGAGCTGGCGCACGGCCTCGTCGACCGGGAGGCGCGTCTCGTCGAAGCGCACGAGATACCACAGGTGCATGCCCTGCTGGCGTGTGCGCTCCTCGGTGCTGGGGTCGACGGGGAAGACGCGCTCCAGTTCGTAGGCTCCGAGGATGGCGAGCGCCTCATCGACCGACGACACGCCGAGGCGCGTCTCGCGCCCTGCGCTCATGCGGTCGAGTGCGTCGGTCAGGGCGGCGTCGAACTTGACTATCACCTCGCCCTGCTCGCAGTCGGTGGCTATGGGCGGTGTCTCCGTCGCCGCCATGTCGTCGCGCAGCGTGTCGCTGCACGAGGCGGCGCAGAGGGCGAGGACGAGGAATATGCTTATGCGAAAAGTCTTGGTCATGATTGTCGGCAGATTGGGTTCTTTATTAGTCCTCCTTCTCCTCCTTGATCTCGTACTTGGAGCGGTAGAGGGGGAAGGCGTTGTAGTAGTACTCGAAGTTGGTCGGGGTGTTGTCGAAGCGCACCGAACGGCCTTGGCTGTCCAGTCCGTACTCCTGCTGGTTGAAGATGAGCGTCTCGGGGTTCCAGTCGAGCAGGCTGGGGTGATAGAGGAGCCACTCGGGGGCGTTGCCCGTGAAGTAGTTGAGATTGAGTGTCAGCCACTTGCATCGCGGCAACACCTTCGGACGGCCTACGAGGAAGCTGATCGTGTCGCCACCCCACTCGTCCACGTCCCGCTGCGTCCATGCCTCGACGCCGTCCTCGCCCACCTTGAAGTCGGGCACCGACCCCTCTATGAAGTTGTAGGAGAGGACGAGCTGCTCCAAGGTGTCCCAGAGGAGCAGGCGGCGCAGGTCGTCGCTCGATGCCGTGTTGATGTGCAGTCCGATGCCGCCCTCATACTTCGTGTCGTTGGCATTGCGCAGGTCCGACACCGTCCAGCGTCGGCAAGCCTGCATCTCGAGGATGCGCAGCTTGGGGAAATTCTCCTTGGTCAGCACCGCGGGCAGCGAGTTGAAGTTGTTGCCGCCTATGCTCAGTCGCTCGAGCGTGGGCGCAAGGTTGACCAGTTCGGCGGGCAGGTCGACGAGTCCCCAGGCGAAGACCTCGAGCGAGCGCAAATGCTTGAGGTTGCAGATGTCGGCGCCGAGGTGCAGGTCGCGCAGGAACGAGTTGACATTGCTGTAGAACGAGAGGCTCTCGGCGTATTTCAGGCAGCCCACCTGCGGGGGCAGTTCGTCGTCCTGGTAGTCGCAGAGGAAGAACTGCGCGTCGCGCAGACGGCCCACCGCCTCAGGACAGGGCAGCGTCTTGTCGCTCTTCTCCCAGAGGCGCACGAAGCTCCAGTGGCTCATGTTCTCGTTCATGTCCCATTCGGAGTACTGGTCGAGCGTCTGCGCCAGCAGCACGACGGCGAGCGAGTCGCCGGCGCGGTTGTCCTCGATGCGGGGGGCGGCTCCCTGGGTGACGGTCACCACGGCGGGTTGCCGGAGCGTCTGTGTTGGGTCCTTGGGCGTGAACTTGATTTTCGCCACGCGCTGCTCGGACTGTGCGTTGTTGGTCCAGTCGAAGCGCAGGCTCGCCGTGCGCGGACGCGCACCGCGGTCGAGGCGTATCTCGGTGGTCTTCGGCGTGAGCCACTCGCGCACTCCCTCAGGATATTCTATCGTCACGTCGAACGCCACGTTGGTGGTCAGCGCGAGCGAGAAATGGCGGTCGGAGCGGTTGCGCTGCGAGGCAACCACATGCACGTCAGTCGAGTCGGTGTGGATGATGTTGCCATAGCCCGTCTGCACGACCGTCAGTCGGCACTCCTGCATGCCGTCGCCCACGAAGCGTATGTGTGCCGTGCGCACGTCGGTGATGAGTGTCGAGTCGATGCTGACGACGCACTCCTGCGACCCGTAGCCGTTGGCTGGCGTGAGCGTGAGCCAGGGCTGGTCGGCGCTGGCGCTCCACGCCGAGGGGGCGGTGACGGAGAGAGGCTCGTTGCCGCCGTCGCACAGGGCCGTAATCGTGTCCGTGCCGAGCGCGAGCACGGAGGGTGCGGGCGTACCCTTGTCGTCCTTGCAGGCGGTGGTGAGCAGTGCGATGAGAGTTATGAAAAGTGTCTTTTTGAGCATCACTATGAGTTTTTGTTTTCTATAGATTCTATATATTCTATAGACTCTATATAATATTTAGTATCAGTGGTCGAGTTGCACGGAGCCGCAGCCGCGGATGTCCTGGCTGGGGTCGTAGTAGAGGAAGTAGTAGCCCGCCTCGATGTAGGGGCAGACGTCGGAGATGTCGATGGAGATATTCGGATTGTCCTTGATCTCAAAGACATAGATGTTGGGCGAGATGGTGTCCTCGATCTTGCGCAGGTCGTTGCCGCCGAGGTAGAGGGCGCGGAGCTGCGGGTGCTGGTAGATGCCCGTCAGCCACGAGCGCAGGGTGCGGTTGCCCTCGTCGTCGCGCTGGTTGCGTGCGATGAGCACCGTGAGCGAGTAGCAGTCGAGGGGCTGCACGGGGATGGCGTCGAACTGGTTGCCCGTGACATCGACTCCGTAGAGGTAGGGCATGTTGGTGGCGTAGAAGTCCTCGGGCAGTTCCTTCAGGCGGTTGAGGCTCAGGTCTATGCTGCGCAGGAGGTAGGTCTCGGGACCCGTCATGTCACCCTTCTTGATCTCGCGCAGTCCGCAACCCGACATCACGAACGAGGAGATGGGCGAGCCCGTGGCGAAGATCTCACGCGGGAACTCTGCGAAGGGGTTGTAGGAGAGCGTGAGCGACGAGGTGTTTATGCCCTTGAACGCCGAACCGTGCTCGAGGTGCGTGATCTTGTTGTGCGAGAAGTCGACCGACCCGATGACATAGACCGACTTGGCGTTGAAGATGTCGGGCAGTTCGGTCAGGTCGTTGTAGGCGAAGTTCATCGTCTCCACGTCGATGAAGTCGCTGAAATAGCCGTCGGGCGCGGGGTAGATGCGTGTGATGTAGTTGTTGTTGAGATAGAGCTTGACGAGGTTGATCTCCTTGCCGAAGGGGTGGACGGTGTGCAGGAAGTTGTAGGAGAGGTCGATGGCTGAGAGCGACGACATGCGGCGCAGCTGCTCATACTTGGGTGTCTCCTCGAGGTTGTTGAAACCCATGTAGATGACCTGCACCTTCGCCCCGCACGCACCGTCGATGAGGGACTCCCAGTCGGCGAGCAGTTGCTTGCCGCTGATGCCTTGGTTGGCGGCCACGTTGAGCACCTGGAGGATGGGCACCTGCGAGAGCATCTCCATGGGCAGGGCGGTCATCTTCGGACAGTTGTAGATCTCCACGTCGGTGAGCGCCTTGAGGTTGCCCCACGAGAGTTCCTCGCCGTAGAAGGGCGACGAGGGCTGGATGTCGCGGAAGAAGTCCTCGGCGGTGATGGGCGAGTTGGCGATGTAGAACTGCTGGAGTTCGACACAGCGGCTCAGTGCGCGGCTGATGCCCTTGATCTGGTTGGTGAGATAGCCCATCTGCACGTCCTTGGGCTGTATGCGCGCACTCTGGATGGGACGCTGCTTCTCGTCCTTCGCCACCCACTCGCGCAGCGTCTCCGACATGCCCATGCGCGCGTCACCGTTGAGGAAGAGACTCTCGTAGCTCGAGCGCAGGCGCGCCAGGTATTCGGGTGTGTCGTAGGTGCTTAGGTCCTTGCCCGTCATCGAGCCCAGCGACTCGTCATGGGCGCCGAGGTAGAGGACGTGGAGACGGGTGAGCTGACCGATGTCGTCGGGCACCACGCCGCGCGCTCCGAAGCCGATGAGCGAGAGCACCTGCACGCGTCCCTCGGAGTCGAGCGACACACCCGGCTGGTCGCCCCAGAGGTCCATGTCCTTGTCAAAGTTCCAGTTGGCTCCCGCCGCCTCCGCCTCGCCGTGATAGCTCCAGTTGGGGCCGTCGAGGGCGTCCCAGATGGCCTTGAGGGCGAGGTAGTCCTTCATGCGCTCCGAGGTTTTCGAGAGCAGCACGGGCACCTCGGCGTTCTCAGTTGTCTCGTTCTTTGTCACCACGAACGAGGGAGCCGCCGCCACGGTGGCTGTCTCGAGGGCGTAGCGGCAACGGGTGTCACTATAGGTCGTGTAGCCCGTCACCTGGTAGGTGCCCACGGGCAGCCAGACGATGGTGTCGCACTCGCCCATGCTCGTGTCCGTGCGCTTGCCGCTGGCGTCGGTCTCGTAGCCGTCGACGATGCTCACGCGTACCTTATCTATATTATATGTCTGCTTGGTGAACAGGTTGCGCACGGTGAACGAGGCTCCCTTGATGCTCGAGAACGGATAGGACGGCTCGGCGTCGGCACGCGTCTCTACGAAGCGTTTGACGAGCTGGAAGGTCGCCCTGCCCTTGAGCACCGAAGCGACGGCGAGTTCCTGGTAGTGGAGGCCGTCCGCCTCGACGCGGAACTGCACATTGCCGCCTCCGTCGGCGTAGATCTCCTGGTCGAGGGCGTCGTAGAGGTAGAAACCCGTGAGCGCGTACGCACCCTCGACAAGTTTCAGCTTGTCGCTCTGCAGTCCGAACTCGGCGCTCTCGTCGTTGAAGCGGCGCAGGAGGACCGTCTGGGTGATCGACATGCCGTCGTGCACGAGGACGACGCGCAGCTTGGCGGCGTCGGCGAGGTTCTCGACCATGTCGCCCGCGGCGCGTGTGTCCGCCTTGACGATGCGGAACTGCGCATAGCCGTACTTGGTCTCCTGTGCGGGGTCGTCGTCGCTGCACGCGATGGTGAGTACGAGCGCAAGCAGGGCTATGGGCAGCGCCCAGAGCGACTTGCTGCGTATGATGTTGCTTATGTTCATGTGCGTGGCGTGTGACTATTGTTTTGTCTTGATATAGAGGGCTTTCATCACCGTGAGATCCTTGTTGAGCATGACGAGGATGATGGGCGTCTCGGAGTTGACGCACCCCATGATGTTCCATGAGGGTGGGTTGTCGGTGTCGCTGAAGAAGGGCTCCGCCTCCATCGACTCGATGCGGTTGCCGTCGTTGTCGACGAAGTAGCTCAGCTCGCTGCCCCACGAGTCCATGGTGGTGAGCTTAGGTATGGGTGTCACCCAGTCGAAGTGTCCGCGCGGACTGCGGTAGTCGAGCAGGAAGACCTCGCGCGTGCCGATGATCTCCTCGCAGTGGTCGAGGATTGCCGTGTCGGTGATGCGAAGGCAGTCGACGGTGACCATCTCCCAGTTCTCGTCGAAGCAGACGGCCTGGAAGCCCACCTCGTCACCGGTGCCGCCGCCTCCCGTCTTCTCCTGTCGCACGCAGATGACGAGGTTGTTCTGCTGGTAGCGGTAGGTGAGCGTCGGGCGTCCCTCCTCGACGGTCACGAGGGCGGCGCGCAGGTCGCCCTTGATCTCGTCGTAGAGGGCGCGGGGGAAGGCGAAGAGGTATCCCTTGCGCACGCTCTCGGAGGCATCGGCGGTGATGCGGCCGGTGCGGTCGTTGAAGTGGAGCCATGAGACGGAGGCTCCCTCTGCGCCGTCGATGACGAAGTCGCCGTCGCGCTCCTCGACCGCGACGAGTGCGTAGTCGTCATGGTAGGCTGATATCGAGGCGGTGACCACCTCGCCGTATTCGCTGCCGTCGTGCTTCCACGTCTTGCCGTCGGGCGACACGGTCCAGTTCCATGGGTTGCCGTCGGGCTGGCCGATGGCTATCGCCTGGCGGTCCATACCGTCGTAGACGACGCGCACGCTGAACGATGCCTTGCCCTGCATGTCCTGGAAGGTGAGCACGCCCTCGTTCTCGTATTTCTCCACGTTGCCGTCGCGCACGATGCGGAGCGCACCCTCGGTCAGCTGGTCGGGAGCACCCGTCATCGCGCCTCCGCGCAGCTCAGCCCATGTCGGCTGGGCGGTGGCGGCGAAGGCGAAGTTCGCCTTGACCGAGAACGTGACATAGTCATCGTATCCCACGCTGACAGCCTCCACGGGATTGCCCTCGGCGTCGAAGACCTCGAGCTGGAAGCCCGCCGCCGAGCGGCTCACCTCGGCGAGCACACCCTGCCTGCCGCTGATGTAGAGGGAGAGTTGCGCCTTGGTGATGCGCTGGTGGTCGATGCCCTCGTCGCTCACGCGTATGGTCACAGTCTGACTGCCCGCCGCACCGGCTACCGAGTAGAGTTCCTCGCCTCCCTGCACGAAGCGGCACCACATCTCCGACGAGGTCAGTCGCCATGCCGCCGGGGCGTCGAACGTGATTGTCTTCGTCTCGCCCGCGTTGCAGGTCACCGCCTGCGTCTCAGGGAAGACGATAATCGCCTCCGAGTCGCTGTCCTTCTTGCAGCCCACGAATACGAGCAGCAATGCCAAGAGGATATACTGTATCTGTTTCATATCGTACAATTCTTTATGTTTTAACCTTTATTCTTTTACACTCTACACTCTACACTCTACACTTTATTCTTTATTCTCTGACTGTGGTCAATCCCCTCGCGGAGCAGTTTCTTCGCCTCCTCGTCGGAGACGAAGTAGATGAGGTGGACGAAGTCGCCCACGGTGCCTACGTCGGTGACGTAGAGGTTGGTGTAGAAGCAGATGAACTTCTCAAGCGAACTGTAGTAAGAGACGTAGGCGGCGAGCTCGTCCATCATGATCTTGCCGTTGCCGTAGATGGTGCCGAACGCCTCGGTGGTGGGGGCGAAGACCTGCGTCTCGAAGTGGAGCTTGGGCTCGAGTATGTTGTCGCTCGTGAGGTCGAGGCGCACGTCGTAGTTGTCGTAGTAGAGGTCGCGCAGGATGATGCGGTTCTCCACGTCCTTGTCCTTCTCGACGACGAAGAGGCGCTCCTGCGGCGTCATGTAGTAGTACATCCACGTTGACTGGACGACGGCATAGCCCGTGAAGTCGTTGATGTCGAAGCGCTTGGCCTTCTGCAGCATGACGCGCGTCTCGGTGCCATAGAGCGGGCTTACGGTGCTCTCGGGTATGAGCAACCGTAGGATGAAGCCTATCGAGTCGTTGGCCTCGAGGTGCGAGCTGTAGGCCCGCACGCGCACGGAGGCGGTGCGGCTGCCGGCGGGGATGACCGCCGTATGCGTGAGCAGGTCGAAGTGATGGCCCTGGATGGCGTTGCTCTTGTCGGCTATCAGTTCGACAGCCACGTTGCGGTCGCGGTCGCTGGTGTTCATCGCCGAAACCCGGATGTCAAACACCTCCTCGTCGTCGACCACGGGGAGCGTAGTCAGCGAGTCAGCCCACTGGACGTAGTCGGGACCCGAGTAAAGGATTTCCTGCTTGTCGCAGGACATCAGCAGGGGCGACAGGAAAGCAAATATAGCGAGAAGTTTTTTCATTGACTGTTTGTTTTTTTTAACGCAGATTAACGCAGATGCTCATTTTGTTCGTTGGATGAAATCAAATTAACGCAGATATTATTTTGCCACAGATTAACACAGATTATTGCCACAGATTAACACAGATTTTTTCGATTTTTGATTTTCGATATATCGATATAACGTTATATCGTTATAACGACGGGGGAGCCTACAAGACTATACCTTTATTCTTTATTCT
>JABUTZ010000005.1:59064-67954 GCA_021443415.1 Bacteroidaceae bacterium
GTAGTTGGGCGTCGCCTGGCGCGCATACGCCTCGGCGCGGATGAGGTACTGCTCGGAGAGGCGCATCACCTTGGGCATGGACACATGGAAGATGCCCAGCGTCTGGAACGACGTGTTGCCGAGGTACTTGATGAGCAGGGGCCAGGTGAGCGCATGCTCGTAGCCCGTGGTGATGGTGGCGAAGAACGACGAGGGACGCATGTCGCTCGAGTCGTAGAGCGAGAGCACCCACTGCGCCGGGACGTAGTCGGGGCGGAACGACAGGTAGTCGTAGTTGAGGAAGACGGTGCCGAGGGCACCGCCGTAGGAGTCGGTCGTGAACGCCACCTTCCAGATGATCTCGGTCGAGTTGTCGGAGGTCCACATATAGTCGTAGTAGCTCTGTCCGAGCGACGAGACGGTCTGCCCGGCGGTGGAGAGCGTATACCACGACTGCCCGTTGGCATTCTTGCCGTCGATGACGCGCGATGAGTACTCGACGGCCTCGTCCCAGTGGCGCATGTAGAGGGCGATGCGCGCACGGAGGGCATAGACGGTGTATTCGTTGAAATAGCCTGTGTTGTAGATGGCTCCGCTGAAGTCATCCTCCAGTCTCAAACGCATGGCGGCGCGGTTGAGGTCGGCGAGCACGAAGTCGTAGGAGGCCTTGAGCGAGGAGCGCGTGAGCGGTTCCGACTCGCTGTACTTGCTCCTGAGCACCACACCCAGTTCCTTCTCCGCCTGCTCGTCGCTGACGTAGTCCTTGCAGAAGAGGCGGATGAGCTCGCTGTAGCAGAGGGCGCGGGCGAAATACGCCTCGCCGTAGAGTTGGTCGAGCTTGTCGAGGGCGTCGTCGTCGGTGAGCGTCGCGCGCAACTTATCCATTCCCTCGAGGGCGAAGTTGCACTGTCCGATGACTCCGTAGAGCGAACCGTAGACGGCTGTTATCTGGCTGTTGGTGGCGAGCAGCTCACCGCGCCAGATGTCGCCGTAGGTGTTCGAGTAGCCGTTGACGGCATAGACGAGGTCGCACTGGAGGTCGGGCAGGATGGTGAGGTAGCCGCTGTAGAGAGCGGAGCTGCGAAACGCCGAGTAGATGCCGATGACCGCCTGGTCCGCCGCCTTGACCGTCGAGATGGCGTTGTCGGCGGGGATGGCGTCGTCGGGGTACTTGTCGAGGCAGGACGCGAGCAAGAGTCCGGCAGCCAGCACCGCGAATATGCGCTTGAGGATTTTATGGGGAGAAATCATAGGTTTTTATAGATTATATAGACTCTATAGATTATATAGAATTTTTTCTTCAGAAACTGATGTCGACGCCGAGGGTGAACTGGCGCGACATGGGATATTGGGCGGCGTAGTTGTTGGCGGAGCCTTCGGGGTCGAGGCCGCGGAAGCGCGTCCATGTGAGCAGGTTCTGTCCCTGCAGGTAGATGCGTGCGGCTGAGAAGACGCGCGTCTTGCGCATCCACTCCGACGGCAGGCTGTAGGAGATCATCACGTTCTTGAGGCGCAGGAACGACGCGTCCTCGAGGAAGCGGGTGTCCATCTGCGGGGTTACTCCGTGGCGCGGGATCTCGGTCACGTCGCCCGGCTGCTTCCAGCGCTCGTAGAGGAGGCGGCGGCTCTGGTTGTAGGCGGTGTAGAGTCCGTTGCTCTCCTCGAAGAAGCGGTCGTTGTTGAACATCCAGCGGTTGGCCACCCAGCTGAAGTGAGCCGAGACGGTCAGGCCGCGCCACGAGAGGGAGGTGCCAAAACCGCCCTGCCAGGGGGCGTCGAACGTCTTGCCGAGCATCACCTTGTCCTTCTCGTCGTAGACGTTGGTGATCGCTCCGTCCTTGGTGTACCAGAGGGCATCGCCGTTGGCGGGGTTGACACCGGCATAGCGCACCATGTAGAACTCGCTCACGGGGTGTCCGACGACGAGTTTGAGGTTGGTGCTGCTCACCTCATACTCGCCCACGCCGTTGTACAGTTCGTTGATGTTGTTGTAGTTGTACGATGCGTTGGCGTTCACGCTCCAGCGGAAGTCGCCTATGCGCAGGAGGTCGGCGGCGAGGCTCATCTCCACGCCGCGGTTGGTCATGGCTCCCACGTTGTCCCACTTGCTGCCCTCGCCCTTGTCGGCGTACGACACGGGCACGAGCATGAGCATGTTGGTGGTCGACTTGTTGTAGAGTTCGACATCTAAAGTGATGCGGTTGAGGAAGCCGACGTGGATGCCGAGGTTGGTCGCCCACACCTTCTCCCACGAGAGGTCTTCGTTGCCGCTCTGCATGGGGTAGATGCCCGTCGACCCGTCGTAGGTGGCGCCGCCTCCCACGAGGGCGAGGTGGTCGTAGTTGGGTATCGACGAGTTGCCCGTCGTTCCCGTGCTGAAGGTCACCTGGGCGGTGGTGAGCCATGGCAGGCGGTCCTTCATGAACGACTCGCGGCGCAGGTTCCACATGGCGCCGAACGAGGCGAAGGTGGCCCAGCGTCCGTTCTTGCCGAAGCGCGACGAGGCGTCGGTGCGCAGGGCGGCCTCGAGGTAGTAGCGCTGGAGGTAGTTGTACTCGCCGCGGGCGAAGAACGAGAGGAAGCTGTAGCTGCTCGACGAGTCGCTCCACGACGACGCCCGCGTGCCGTTAGAGACGTTGGTGAGGAAGTTGTTGTTCTGTCCGCGCGTGACGACCTGGAAGCCCTCGCTCGAGTAGTTGACACCTTCCTGGCCGCCCATCAGGGTGAGCTCGTGGTCGGTGCGTATGCGTGTCTTGTAGGTGAGCAGGTTGGTGATGGTGAGGTTGAGGGCGTGGCTCGACCCGCGTCCGGCGGTGCCGATGGAGTTGTTGATGGCGTAGTCGGGCATCGACTGCATGAAAGCGGTGCTATGCGTGTAGTCGAGGCCGAGCTGCGTGCGCCACGACAGTCCCTTGTAGATGTTGAAGTCGGCGTAGAGCGTGGCGATCGCCTTGTACTTCTTGTTGCGCACGGGGTTGTTGTCCATGTACTCGATGGGGTTGGCTCCCTGTCCCTTCCATGTGCCGTCGTTCGACGAGGCGAGGTGGCCGTCCTTGGTGTATGGGCTCCAGTAGGGCAGCATGAAGCGGCACGCCGAGATGGGCGTGAAGAGGGTGTACTGTCCGTCATCGGCCTGCTCGACGTCCTCATAGGTGAGCATCGTGTTGGTGCCCACCTGAAGGCGCTGGCTGCAGCGCACCTCGGTGTTGGCGCGCAGGGTGTAGCGCTTGAACTTCGAACTCTGGGCTATGCCGTCCTGGTCGAAGAAGTTGGCCGAGACGTAGTAGTTGACCTTGTCGGTGGCGTGGTTGAGCGAGAGCGAGTAGCTCTGGAGGGGTGCGCACTTGTTGAACACCTCGTTGGCCCAGTTGACGTCCGTCTGGCTGAGCTTGTCGTAGTTCTTGCCAGCGGTCAGCCCGAGTTCCTTCTCGTAGGCGATGCGCTCGGCGGTGTTCATCAGGTTCCAGTTGTCCTGGGCTATGCGCGAGAAGCCCCACTGTCCGCTGAAGGTCACCTTGGGTCGGTCGGTGCTCACGCCGCGTTTGGTGGTGATGACCACCACGCCGTTGGCGGCTCGCGCTCCGTAGATGGAGGTCGACGAGGCGTCCTTGAGGATGTTCAGGCTCTCAATGTCGGCGGGGTTGATGGTGTTGAAGTCGCTGCTCGTGATGGGCACTCCGTCAAGAATGAAAAGGGGCGCCGTACCCGAGTTGATCGAGTTGGTGCCTCGTATCTGGAATGTCGCCGCCTTGCTCGGCTCGCCCGAGTTGGAGAGGACGGTGAGTCCGGGTGTGTTGCCCTGCAGAGCCTGGTCGAAACCGGCGGTGGGCACCGCCTCTATCTTCTCCGCCTTGACCGTGGTCACGGCTCCCGCCAGGGTGCCTTTCTTGCGCGTGCCGTAGGCTATCTTCACCACCTCCTCCATCTCTCGCGCCGCGTCGCGCATGGTGACGTTGAGGGTCTTCGTCGCGCCTGTCACCGTGCGCTCGACGTCCTCCATGCCCACGAACGTGAACACGAGGGTGGCGCTGGCGGCGCCGTGGATGGTGATGGCGTAGTTGCCGTCGGCGTTGGTCACCACTCCGCTCTCCGTCCCCTTGTGGCGTATGTTGACGCCGGGCAGCGGTTCGCCGAACTCGGCGTCGACCACCTTACCGCTCACCTGTATGTCCTGGGCGCTGGCGGCAAGGGAGAGGCAGAGGGCGAATATCAGTATTTGTAGTCTTCGTAGCATCAGAGATAATTATTCAAGTTTCGCTTGTTTCACAATCTCACTTGAGACTACAGACTTCAGACTACAAACTACAGACTTTATCCTGTGCCTGCCTACAAAGTCTGTAGTCTGTACTTTGTAGTTTGTAGTCTTCGCAAGCAACTTGCGAAACATTGGTTATTCCTTGGGTGATGTCTTTATGGAGCCCGAACCCGTGAACTTGGTCAGCAGGTCGATGGGCTCGGAGATGTTGCCGTCGACGTCGATGGTCACGCCGTAGAGGACGTATTCCTGTCCCTGACGCACGATGTCGACGGCGGCGTGCGTCTCGTTGGCCTTGAACTGCTTCCACATTCCGTACTCGCCCATCTTGGGATTGAGGAAGATCTCGACGAGCTGCTTGGCGTACTGGTTGTCCTCAAACTCCTTCTTCACCGCCCAGAGCAGTCGGTAGGCGACGGCGTTGGTGACGGCGGTCTCGAAGTTGGCCTTCTTGTAGAAGTCCTCCTCGCTCGATGTCTCGCCCTTGTAGCTGAGGGCCGTGAACGAGCCCACACCCTTTGCCTCGGGCTTCGGAGTCTTGATGGTCGTGATGGTCATGTCGCCCACCTTGCCGTCGGCGTCGATGGGCATGGCGTAGAGGATGACATCGCTGGCTGACTCGCAGTCGACGGTGGTCGTGACCTTGTTGGTGTAGAGACGGGGCAGACCAAGTCCCTGGGCGAGGAGGAAGTCGCGCTGACCCTCGTGGCTGAGGGCGTTGAACTTGTCTATCGTGGTGTTCATCCACTCGGGCTGCGTCGAGCCGTAGATGATCTTCGCGGGGCGTGTCCAGCCCTGCTGGGTGACGGTGTAGGTGTAGTGGTCGTAGGCCACCTCGCCCACCTCGACCTTCATCGTGAGCGCGCTCTCGTAGGCGAGGGTCTCGGGCAGGGTGAACTCCTGCGTCAGCACCTGGACGCGTCCCATGTCGTCGATGGCATAGACGGCGGCGACGAGTGCCTGTGGCTTGCCCTCGCTGTCGACGAGCGAGTTGATGCCGAGCTGCGACTCGGCGTAGGTGTGCGAGCCGTAGGAGAGCGTCTCAAGGTAGGGACGGTAGTAGGCTGTCTCGTCGAGCGTCTGCTCGGCGCTGAAGACGAAGTCGCTCTCGTTGAACGTGCTCTTGGGGGCCACCGTGACCATGTATTTCTGGCAGCTGGCGCTCTTCGTGAGGCGCAGGTCGAAGGCGATGGGCGTGGCGTTGAGCACTTCCATCCCGACGAGCTTCTCGTCGTACTTCTCGTCGCTGAACGAGATGCTCTTCACCATCGAGAGGTCATAGACTTTGGTGCCGTTCTCTGTCTCGATGCGCACCACCTGTGCGCTGAGTGTGGCGGCGACAAACGCCAGCAGGAATGTTGCAATGTATTTCATTTGTGGGTGTTTTTTAAACGCAGATTAACGCAGATGGTCTTTGTTGCTACGTTGGGCGTTTTCAAATGGACGCAGATGTTTTTTTGATTTTTTAACGCAGATTGACGCAGATGGTCATTTTNGTTCTTGTAGTTCGTGGCTTGTTTTCGAAATGGACGCAGATATGTTTCGAGATTTTCGAATTTTCGAATTTTCGAGATTCCGAGATTTCGAGATTTCGAGATTTCGACCGCCTGACTGTTAGCGGATTATCTTCTTGCCGTTGGTGATTATGATGCCTTTCTGGCGGGTGGTGACGCGGCGACCCTGGAGGTCGTAGGCGGCGGTGGCAGTGCGGGCGGCACTGACGGCGTCGATGGCATCGAGGTTGAACGAAACGCTCTCGGAGGGAACGCTCTCGCCCTTATCGTAGACGGCGGTGACGAAGTAGGTCTGCGGGGCCTTGGTGGCAAGGGCATCGCGGTCGGTGTAGGCGAGTGTCTCGGCATCGAGCTCGGCGAGGAGCTCGCGGTTGCGATAGAGGCGGTAGCCCCTGAGGTCGTAGGTCGAGTGTGTGCCTGCCTCGAACTCAAAGTCGTCGACGAAGAGTCCGGCGGTGAACTGCGCCTGCGTGCAGCGGATGGCGAAGTAGCGCGTGCCCTCGGGGATGTCATAGCTGTGCTGCTTCCACTCGGTGAGCGAAGCCTGGGTTGAGGGTGCGAGGACGGTGAAGTCGCTCATGTTGCGAGACTTGCTTGACACGAGCACCTCGTAGTAGACCTGCGGATAAGAGGCGGTGAAGCCGCGCTCCCAGAATGAGATGGTCTGGGCGTAGCCGCTCAGGACGGGCGAGACGAGCCAGTCCTCGGTGTCACCCTTGCTCGAACCGAAGGCGGCGAGGCACTGGCTGCCCGTGTGCGCCATCTCCTCGCTCGCGAACACGTAGAAGGCGGCGGGCTGACCAGCCACGGGGATGGTCATGGTCGAGAGTCCGAGCGTGTTCAGGCCGTCGCAGTCATAGACGTGCCAGTCGCCGATGGTCTCCTTCTCCCAAGCGAAGTAATCCTCGAACGAGTCGTTGTCGGTGAGCGAACCGCCGTCGGTGGGACGCGCCCATGTGAGGACGGCGTCGGTGTCGGCCTGTTCACCCTTGAGATCGGTCACCGCCTGCCATGAAGGCATGACGTAAGCGACAGTGGCAGAGGCTGTTGTGTTGTTGTCCGTGTTCTCGTCGTCATCATAGACAACGCGTGCGCTGTAGTCACCCTCCTCGGCTCCGAAGACGGGCGGGGTGTCGTAGAGATAGACGAGACATAGGCGGCCGCTCTCAAGCGACATGCCCTCCTGGGTCCACACCACATCGCTGCCGCGCATCAGCTCGACGTGCCAGCCCGAGGCTGTCTCGGCACCGCGGTTCTGCACGGTGACGCAAGCCGTCATTGACTCGCCGGCGCGAGCCTTCGCGGGCACGGAGAAGTTGTATGCCTCGAGGTCGTGCGAGTACATGTCGGCAATCTCGATGTTGTCAAGGTATGTGTAGCGGTCCATCACGTTGTAAACCTCTATGACGAAGCGCATTGTCTTGCCCTTGAAATCGGCGAGCGAGAGCTGGACGCGCTCCCAGTCATTGGACACGTTGGTGGTGATGGGCGTGGTGGTGAGCTCCTGCATGGGAGCGCCTGTGCCCCACTCCACGGCATGGACATGGATGGAGTTGGACGAGCCGAGGCCGTTGCCCTTGTAGTAGAACGAGAGGGCGGGCTGGTCGCCGCCGACAGTGATCTTGCCCGAGTAGAGGCGCACGATGTCGAGGTTGGTGAGGTCGATGGCGGGAGTGCCCTCGATGCAGAGGAAGCCGTTGTCGCCGTCCTGGCTCGTCACCTGACGCTCGGTCTGGCTATCGTCGCAGAGGTCGAAGCCACCGTTGCCCGTCACGCAGACAGCCGCGAAGGCATGCGTCATGCGCTTGCCGGCGAACGACTCGGCGTAGGGGCAGGCGGTCGGTTCGCCGAAGGGCAGCATGCCCGTCGCCACACGCTCGCTCTCGCCGCCGGCGGTCTTCGCCTGCACGCTGTAGCCGATGTAGTGCTGCTCCTTGCCAGAGGCGACGGCGGTGTAAGTATAAGAAGTACCCTTCACGTCCGAAGCCACGGGCTTGCCCTCATGGTCGTAGATGTCGTAAGTGACGAGGGCGGGGTTGAGCGGCTGACCGTCAACGTCCTGTGCGGGGGCCGTCCATGTGAGCGAAGCCTCGCCCCAGGCGGTCTCGGCGACATTCACGTCGGTCACATTGCCCGGAACGTTGGCGCCCACGTAGCACTTCTCCGTCACAAAGGGCGAAGCACCCTTGCTGTTGGCGGTATAGACGGTGTATTCGTGGTAGCCGGTCTTGGGCACCGTGGTGTCGACGTAGTCCACCTTGTCGCCCACGGTCTTGTCCGTAAAGGTCTGGATGAGAGCCATGTCGCGGAAAATCTTCACCTGCGAGATCTCACTGATCGGGTCGCCGTTGACATCGGTCGTGGGCACGGTGAACTGCACGCGAGCGCTCAGTCCGCCGTCGTAGTCGGGCGTGAGCGTCAGGTCGCTGACTGGCGCCGGCTTGCCGTAGTCGGAGGCGAGGCGCACGCAGACGTTGTCCACCTGCAAGTAGTAGCGAATCGAGCTGACGCACTGGATGCCCACGAAGTAGTCGCCCGTGGCGTTCACGGTGAAGTCGCGGGTGTAAGCCTTGTAGTCGTTGTGCGTCACCACGGTGTTGTAGATCAGCTCGTTGGTCATCGAATGGACGTTGTTCTCACGACCGTAATAGACGCGGAACACCTCACTCGCCGTGGCACCGCTACCACCGCAGAGAGCGTCGAGGCGGAATGTGTATGACTGGCCGGCCTCAAGATGGATGGGAGGCGTGATGAGCCAGTCGTCGGACTCGGTGTTGCCCCAGGTGGGAATCTGCGCCGCGTCGTTCGCCCATCGCCATGTGTAGCGTTCGTCGCCACCGTTGACGATGGTGAAACCGTCGAGCCCCTTCGCCTCGTCGTCGAAATCGGCGAGGTAGGGCACGGCGTAGGCGCCGGCATAGACAGCCGGCGACTGCATGCCCTCGGAGGTCATGTCGCCCTGGACGGCATAGACGGTGTAGGTGTATTCAACAGGCGAGGCGGGCACGCCGACCTCGTCGGTGTAGGTGCAGGCAGTGACGGCGGTCGCTACGGTCTCAGTGCCGCGGCAGATGCGGTAGGTCAGTGCTGTCGGGTCAAAGTAGCCGCCGTTCAGTCCCTTCTTAGGTGCTGTCCATGAGAG
>JABUTZ010000005.1:69837-73308 GCA_021443415.1 Bacteroidaceae bacterium
CAATTGTAAAAAAAAAAAAAAAAAAAAAATGCGCAAAAAAGATGCGGCCGTTGCATTGCCAATCCGGAAAAAAGTGCTAACTTTGTATAAAATATACGTCAACGAATATGGCACACCTACTCAATAGAGTCTCTGACTGGTATTTCAGCAAGGCGTCGCTGCCCTACTGGGCGGTGCTGACCATTGACTGCCTGATTGTTCTGGCGGCGAACACGACTGCCTATATGTGCAACTACGACGTGTTCGCGCACGGCACGTTCGGCACCGTGTTCGGCACGCTCGTCATCTACCTCGCCGCCTACATCGCAGGCTTCAGGATGATGCGCACCTATGCCGGGGTGATACGCTTCAGCGGCTTCATCGACCTGCTGCGCATAGGTGCGGCGCTGACCATCGCGCTGATCATCATCACGATCGTGCGCTACGTGGCGGACATCGACAGCTTACTGATTCAGATCGGAAACAAGGTGCTGGTCGAGGGTTGGTTCCTGTCGCTCATACTGATGTGGACGATGCGCATCCTGGTCAAGAGCCTGTTCGACAACTACTTCAGGACGGCGGGACGGCAGAACGTGTTCGTCTACGGCGTCAAGGACGGCGGAGCGGCGATAGCCAAGAGCATACGCAACACCAAGCCGGCGCGCTACAACCTCAAGGGCTTCTTCACCGACGAGCCGAAGGAGGCGGGCAAGGAGATGATGGCGAAGAAGATATACATGATGGACGACTACGCCGTCACCCTCATGCAGCAGTGCCACGTCAGCGCACTGCTCGTCTCGCCGCTGAAAAACAACGAGTTCCGCAAGCGGCCCAAGCTGCAGGAGGCGATTCTCGAGGCTGGCATAAAGATTTACATGATGCCGACCATACAGGAGTGGACCTCGATGATGGAGTCCAAGGACAAGCAGCTCAAGGAGGTGGACATCATCGACCTGTTGCCGCGCGAGGAGATAGAGGTGGACATGGACGCCATCGGCAACCTGCTGCAGGACAAGACGATAATGATTACCGGTTCGGCGGGCTCGATCGGTTCGGAGATGGTGCGCCAGATAGCCACGTTCAAGCCGCGCAACCTCATCCTCATCGACCAGGCGGAGACACCGCAGCATGACATCCGGCTGATGATGGCGCGCCAGTTCCCCGACATCGAGGCACACACGATCGTGACGAGCATCTGCAATGCGACGCACATGGAGGAACTCTTCCGCACCTACCGACCCGAATACGTGTTCCACGCGGCGGCGTACAAGCACGTGCCGATGATGGAAGACAACCCGGGCATAGCCATCCAGAACAACGTGCGCGGCACGCAGGTGATGGCGGAACTGGCTGTGAAATACGGCGTCCGCAAGTTCGTGATGATCTCGACGGACAAGGCGGTGAACCCGACCAACGTGATGGGATGCTCGAAACGCATCTGCGAGATCGACGTGCAGAGCCTTGACGCCGCCGTGAAGCGCGGCGAGGTGACGATGGAGAACGGCGAGAAGGCTGTGACGCAGTTCGTGACCACTCGTTTCGGCAACGTACTGGGCAGCAACGGCTCGGTAATCCCGCTATTCAAGGAACAGATCAAGAACGGCGGTCCGGTGACGGTGACGCACAAGGACATCGTGCGCTACTTCATGCTCATCCCCGAGGCGTGCAAGCTGGTGCTTGAGGCAGGCACGATGGGCAAGGGAGGCGAGATCTTCGTCTTTGACATGGGCGAGCCGGTGCGCATAGCCGACCTCGCCAAGCGCATGATTGCGCTGAGCGGTGCCAAGAACGTGGAGATAAAGTTCACGGGACTGCGCGACGGCGAGAAACTCTACGAGGAGGTGCTCAACGACAAGGAGAACACCACCGCCACTCCGCACCCGAAGATCATGGTAGCCAAGGTGCGCCAGTACGAGCGCAAGGAGGTGGCGGAGCAGCTGGAGAAACTCTACCAGCTCAGCTTCACGTTTGACGACATGGAGGTGGTGCGCATGATGAAGCAGATGGTGCCCGAGTTCAAGAGCATGCAGTCGAAGTACGAGGCGCTGGACAAGTGATTGGGCGGCTGCTGGATTTTAACGCAGATGGACGCAGATGCTCATTTTGGACGCTGGGTGACATCAAAATGGACGCAGATATTTTTGATTGAGACGTGCTGCTGGATTTAAACGCAGATTAACGCAGATGCTCGTTTTGGACGCTGGGTGACATCAAAATGGACGCAGATATTTTTTGACAAAGGGCCTTCGAAAGTTCGAATCGTCGATATAACGGTTATAACGATATAACGAAAAAATCAAACAATCCTCAACGTGCCGCAGGCACAACCAACGATATGAAAAACCGCCTTTCCACACTCGCACTCGCCTCGATGGCAGTGCCGGCATTCGGCCAGAACGCGCAACCCAACATCATCGTCTTTCTCGTGGATGACATGGGATGGGAGGACACGTCGGTGCCTTTCCACAGCGAGCGCACGCAGCTCAACGACCGCTACCGCACACCCAACATGGAGCGCATGGCGCAGATGGGAGTCAAGTTCACGAGCGCCTACGCCGCCGCCGTGTCGTCGCCCTCGCGCTGCAGCATAATGACAGGCATGAACCCCGCGCGCCATGGCGTGACCAACTGGATTGAGAACGGCGACCAGAACACCAACGCAAGCGGAGGCAGCATCACCCTGCCGGCTTGGAACTGGAACGGCATACAGCCTGCCAATGCGACCGCCGCCATCGACCGCCGCAACTCGGCTCTCTGCACTACCCTGCCCGAGATCCTCTCCGCCAACGGCTATCGCACAATACATTGCGGCAAGGGCAACTTCGGTGCTTTCAACACTACGGGACAGTATCCCCACCGACTGGGCTTCGACGTGAACATCGCGGGCAGCGCAAACGGGTCGCCGGGCAGTTACCTCGCCTCGAACGAGTACGGCACAGGCACCCACCACGTGGAGGGACTGGACGAATACCGCGCCCAGGGTCTCTTCCTGACCGAGGCGCTCACGCGCGCCGCCATCAAGGAGATGGACAAGGCGGTGGCCGACAGCAAGCCCTTCTACCTCTATTTCGCGCACTACGCCATCCACACGCCCTATGACGGTGACAACCGCTTCACGGGCAACTACGGCAAGGAGACCGACCCGATGCTGGGCACTAAGCTGAACACCAGCGAGATAAACCACGCGGCTCTCATCGAGGGCATGGACAAGAGTCTGGGCGACGTGCTCGACTACCTCGGGGCGAACGACGAGCTGGCGAAGAACACCATCGTGATGTTCATGAGCGACAACGGCGGACAGGCACTCTCGCCCCGTCAGGGCACGCTCAACCGCCAGCAGAACTACCCCCTGCGTGGCGGCAAGGGCAGCGCCTACATGGGCGGTGTGCGCGAGCCGATGATGGTTATGTGGCAGGGCGTGGTCGAGGGAGGCACGGTCAACGACAACCGCGTCATCATCGAGGACTACTTCCCCACCATCCTCGAGATGGC
>JABUTZ010000005.1:73320-87437 GCA_021443415.1 Bacteroidaceae bacterium
CTACACGACCCACCAGACGGTCGACGGCAAGAGTTTCGTCGACATCCTGCGCAACCCCTCGCTGACTCGCGACCGCGTCTGCATCTGGCACTACCCCAACCGCTGGGGCGAGAGCACGGACAAGAGCGAGGGATACGGTTCCTACTCGGCCATCATGAAGGGCGACTACCACCTCATCTATTTCTGGGAGAACCAGGAACGCCGCCTCTACAACATACGCGAGGACATCGGCGAGCAAAACGACCTCGCGGCCTCGCAGCCCGAGCTGCTCCAGGCTCTCGCCGAGGAACTCACCGACTCGCTCATCGCCTACGGAGCGGCTCGCCCCAAGGTGACCGCCACGGGCGAGGAGGTGAACTGGCCCAAGGATGCCAAGTACGTCGAGGTGGTGGCTAACGGCGAGGCGCTCACCGTGCGCAACGCCGACGCCTTCAAGCTCTCGACAGCCGACGAGCACCACCTCTACACCATCCAGGACAACCGTCCGACGAACTTCTTCTGGACCTGCGGCAGCCACCAGGGCTACCCCGCCGTGCAGGCTAACACCGTGCGCACCGACGACAGCCAGCTCTTCTACTTCATGGAGGGCGAGGACGCCAAGCATTTCCACATCTACACAGCCAAGGACGAGCCTCTCGACTACGTGAGCGGCAAGGCGATAACGGCGTGGAACGCCACCACGACCGAGACCTGCGACTACGTGCAGTACGGCGTGGCGGAATGCGGCGAGTTCGAGCTCATCTTCGTCGAGGGACAGACGACACGCTACGGCCTGCGCATCGACGGCGACTATATCTGCACGCGCGGCACCTCGCACGGCGCCGACGTGAACATGCGCTGGGTAATCCGCGACTACAGCGGTTTCAACGCCGCCACGCTAAAGATCGAGGTAGGCGGACAGTTCCTCTTCACGCATGTGCGAACAGACCGCCAGACACATGACGCCATCGCCGCTCCCACAGCCACCTCCCGTCCCGTCGTCCACGACCTCCAGGGTCGCCCCGTCACCACCCCTCGCCGCGGCATCTACATCGCCGACCGCCGCAAGCTCGCCGTCAGCGAGTGATTGGCGCGACACACATTATATATAATATATAAGGTATAGACACCCAGTAACTCTCAGTCCAATGGCACAGCGACGCTTTCCGATAGGAATCCAGGACTTCAAGACCCTCATCGAGGACAAGCTCGTCTACGTAGACAAGACAGCCTTGATGCACAAGCTCGTGACCAGTCGCACGAATGCCTTTCTCGGGCGTCCGCGCCGCTTCGGCAAGTCGCTGCTCTGCACCACTATGAAATACTACTTCCGTGGTGAGCGCGAGTTGTTCAAAGGGCTCGCCATCGAGAAGTTGGAGAAGGACTGGATATGCAGGCCAGTGCTGCACATGGCACTCAGCACGGGCGACTACACTGATGTCGAAGGACTGATGCACACCCTATCTGGCAACCTGAGCGACTGGGAGGCACTCTACGGCAAGGGCGAGGACGAGAACACGCTGTCTCGCCGCTTTGAGGGGGTGATGCGCCGCGCCCACGAGATGACAGGTCAGAAAGTGGCGGTTTTGGTGGACGAGTATGACAAGCCGTTGCTTGAGGCGATGAACGACCCCGAACTCCAGGAGAAGTTCCGCCAGATTCTCAAGTCGTTTTACGGCACGATGAAGAACTCCGATGCCGACATCCAGTTCATCTTCCTCACTGGTGTGACAAAGTTCTCGAAAGTGTCCGTGTTCAGCGACCTGAACAACATCCAGGACATCACCATGTCCGACGAGTACGCTGGCATCTGCGGCATCACAAAGCAGGAACTTGATTACAACTTCACCGCTGACATCGACCGACTTGCGCAGCAGAACGGACTGACGTTCGCCGAGATGAAGGAGAAATTGCAGGAGACCTACGACGGCTATCACTTCAGCCCCTGCATGCTCGATGTCTATAACCCGTTCAGCCTCCTCCAGGCTCTCCAGAACGGCACCCTCGACCACTACTGGTTTGCCTCGGGCACACCCACCTTCCTCATCCGTCTGCTCAAGAACGCCAACTACGACCTGCGCCGCCTCTCCGGCATCCAGACAACCGCCGCTCGCCTTGGCGACATCAGCGAGCCGACCAACGACCCTATACCTATCCTCTTCCAGAGCGGGTATCTGACTGCAAAGGTTTATGAACCGCGTTTCAAAACATACATACTTGACTTTCCCAATACGGAAGTACGACAAGGTTTCTTTGATTCGCTCCTTCCGCAATATAACCTGCGCACAGATGTGAATGGTGAAGAATTCATATTGATGCAGTTCATCATGATGGTGGAGCAGGGCGACATCGACAGTTTCCTCGAACGCTTGAAAGCGCTCTTTGCCAATATCCCCTACACGCAAGCGACTGGGGAGCAGCGCCAGCGCATCATCGAGCAGCAGTACCAGAACGTGGTTTATATCGTCTTCACCCTGATGGGCTTCTACACCGAGGTGGAGCATCACACCGCCATGGGACGCATCGACCTCATGGTGAAGACCCCGCAACACATCTACGTGATGGAATTCAAGGTGGGCAAGGGCACCGCCGAAGAGGCGTTGCGCCAAATCAACGAGAAGCACTATGCAGAGCCGTATCTCGCTGACCCTCGCCAATTGCACAAGGTCGGCATCGGGTTCGACCCAGAGACACACAATATGGACACGTGGATGGTGGAATAATCCGTCCATGGACTTTCCCGATTAGGTGGCGGAATCAGCCTTTTTTTTCCACATTCCGCCACCTAATCGGGTGTTTGGGGGCTTCTTGTTTTGGCGGCGGGAGTGGCTTGCGGGGCGGTGTGAGAGGTTCGGAACTGGAAATCGGGGGTAATAGGTTGTATCTCCGAAAAGGAGAAAAATTTTTGATTTTTAACGACAAACAGCCATTAGTCCTTGTCCGTATTCGGAATTTACTGTAAATTTGCAGTAAATTCCGAATTGGAACATTGAATGGTACTCTTCGACCTCCTTCTATGAGAAAAGCATCCGCAATAGTATGAGTAAGCCCAAGTTCTATGCGGACACAACTTAGAATAATGAAAAATATTGTAATGCGGATTTACTTCGCAAAGAAAAACTTGCTGTCTTCCTGTCATTTACATCACTTACGGATTTACTTTGCAAAGAAAATTCAACCATAGAACGGAATATATTTTTGATAGAGAAATCTCATTTTTTTGGAATTTTCCAACGCACATATTGGAATTCCAATGGAAATTGTGTACATTTGCACAGAAATTCCAATACAAGCTCATATGATTGCAGCAGAAGATATAAAAAGGATGGCGGAACGCGGCGAGACATACAACGTAGATTTCAAGGTCGCCGTTCCGCAAAAAGTACGCGATATTACCGAGGAAGTGTGCAGTTTTGCCAATGCCGCTGGTGGCTATGTACTGATTGGAATTGATGATCATGGAGTTATCAAAGGTACTGCAATTGAAAACTCTAAACGCTCAGCAATCCAAGATTCAATAGGCGAGATTTCTCCTGCCCTCCATTGTGAACTTTATCCAGTGGATGTTGAAGGAAAAGAAGTGTGGGTGGTTGAAGTGCCAGCGGGACGACAAGTTCCTTATTTCTTTGGTGGTAGCGTCTTCGTGAGAGAAGGTGCAAACAGTCAGAAACTCACAAATGTAGAGGAAATTCGCGAACTATTCCAGCAAGCCGAGAAGATATATTACGACTCTATTCCCAACAAGAAGTACAACATCTACGAGCATTTGGACAGGGATACGCTAAAAGCCTTCCGTCGCGAGGCTCACATCTCTAATAATGTGGACGAAGAACAGCTTCTTGAGAATATCCAGGCATTCACGGAGAATGGCGATGTCAAGCGTGGTGCAATACTCTTCTTTGCCGAGCATCCGGAAGAGTTATTCTTCCATGCCGTAGTGCGCTGTACCCAGTTCAAGGGAACGGACAAGCTGCACATCATTGACGACAAGACCTTGGGAGGTCCACTTGTATCTCAGTACGAGCAGGCACTTGGCTGGCTTCAGGACAAACTGAAACTTGAATATGAGATACACGGCACGGGGGCAAGAACCGAGAAATGGGAAATGCCTCTGGATGTATTCCGCGAGGCATTGATTAACGCCCTCGCCCACAGAGACTATTACGAGCAAGGAGCATTCACCAATGTGGAAGTTTATGATGACCGCATTGAAATAACCAATCCTGGAGGACTTCTTCCATTAGTAGCAAAGCATTTCGGGCGAAAGAGCCTCTCTCGCAATCCTTACATTTTCAGCCTGTTCATGCGAATGAACCTCGTGGAGCATGTCGGATCTGGCATTGGCAGAATGCGTGAGCTCATGCTTAATGCAGGACTTCCTGAACCTCAATATGAGACGGAAGGAATGTTCAACATCACTTTGTCACGAGTTGCGGCATCTACCTCGGCACCAGAACTGTCCGATTTGGAAAAGTTGGTGATAGAACTCATGTCCGTTGACGACAAGCCTTCGGTAGATGAGCTTTGCGAAAAAATAGGCAGAAAGAAATCTACAACATACAATATACTCAAGTCCCTTCGTGCAAAGGGGTATTTGAAATAACATTAATTGAGAGAAACTATGTAAACCAAGAATGGTGACAAACACTTCTGGCTTGCACTGATTCTTGGCTTTGGTCATTTTCTCAAGGTAGGCAACCTGTGAAAAAATTGCACTTCTATCTCAGATCTGATACCTAATCGGGCGTTTGTGGCTTCTTGGTTTGCTGTCGGGAGTGGCTTGCGGGGCGGTGTGAGAGGTTCAGAACTGAAAATCGGGGGTAATAGGTTGTGCCTCCGAACAGGAGGTAATTTTTAATTTCTGTTAATTTGTCCCGAAAATGTTTGGAATATTCGGAAAAAGATGTATCTTTGCATCGTCTTCCACATACAATGACACCATGAGCACAATGCGCACCGCTACCCCCCCCCCTATCCGGCTGGACATCAATCAATTACGGCTCAGCATCGCTAATGGTGCCACATTTTCATGCGTCTTGCCTCCATCGCTTGCTGAAAAGCGTGGATGCAAGACGTGTTTTGTGTGAGTGACTCATACGATATAAAAGAGCAACAAACATTCAACAACAAAAACCATGAGCAAATTACTGGTAAACAGCCGAGAGAGCACAATCACTTCCGACGGAAGGACCATAGCAGTGCGCGATCTGAAGTATGATAATCCTCGTCCGACATTCGACGAATGGATGGATTGGGCACGTAACAACGACATTGATCCAGCGATACGTCTGTATTTGGAAATGTCGCGCAAAGAAAGTGGCACGCCCTATGGAGACTTGTATTGTATTGGTACACGATGTCTAGGACGTCAACCTGAAGAAGGGGTAAAGTTGGCTCCTTATTATTGGAACAATGCTAATGAACTAATTAAAAACAATTGTTCAAGCGACTGCCGTTTGTCATTACTTGATTATGTATATCAGGACCCTGACACTCATGGTATGTGGAATAAACCGTGGTTCATCACTGGGTTTATGGTTTGGTTAACAGAAGAAGTATCCGTAAGATTCTGCAACTTCTTAAAAACCAAACGGAAAGAAATAGGGGATGGTTATGCACGTTTAGGCGGTAGTGATATGCCGAGACCCACCTTTGAGAACTGGATATTGTGGGCTAATATGAGTCGTGGATTTGCTACAACAAATGGCTACATCGTGCCATGGATTATACCTGAAATATGCAGATATCTGGAGATATCGAAAGCAAACTGCGGAAACGAATATGGAGACTTGTATGCAGATGGTGTAGTATGTCCTCAAAACTGGCTAGCATTAAGTATAAAATTAAGTGATAAGATTATTGTTCTTAGTGGGGAAGGTGACGATATGGCGACATTGCACGAGTCGTATGTGCGCGATGAAACATCATTTAAGAAAGAATGCGAGGAAATACTTGGTGAAAACGTAGCAGAGAGATTTGTAAAGTTTGTGGAAAACAATCCGTATTGTCGCAAGATTCACTTTCTCACACGCAGAGGCTACTAAAGTTTCGCAAAATAAAATCCACACATCCGAGAAATAGACAAACTTAGACCATATCACATACTAACCATACATACTCTACATGATGACACAGTTTATAACAACGATGGAAGGTAAGTTTACATGCGCAAAGTGCAAAAGGAACTATACTGAACCGTGGATGAGTCATTTTCGAGTGATTTGTACCAAGTGTGGGAGTACTCTGTATTTATGTCCCGAGCATCGAGGAGACTACACGATGTATCGTATATTAGGAGACAGATTTGCGAAGAAATGCCCTAAATGTGGCGGGACCTATAGGGAACCTGACTGGAATCCATATGAGCATGGATTTATTTACTAACACACTAACATATCACCAACCTATGACAGACGTAGCGACATTGAGGCACATCCTCGACACGGCGATATATCCGCCGTTCTTCTGGCCAAATCCCAAGTTTGGAAATGAATACGAGCTGTATTTCATCAACTACGACAATGTGATGAGCGACCAATTGACGATTGACGGCAGCAACGACACGGAAACGGCCCTGACATCGCGGTACACGCTGAAAGGTGAACCCGTGGTGACATACCGCTCTGTGGAGGAACTGGTGGCTGACGGATGGCAGTTGGACTAAACGCTCGATGGCGGAAGCCGTGAGGCCCCCTCTCTTTGGCGAGGCGACAAAGAGAGGGATAATTAACAAACCTTGTAAAACACATACTTATATGAACGAAGAAGAAGTATCTGACATAAAAGTCAATGAGGAGTTCCCTTTTCATGAACTTCGTTATGTTGAGACAAATAAGGGGGAGAATAAATCACAACGAACATATTTATCTTGCATTTTGCATCTGACGAATCAAAGAAGGGTAACGAAACGTTATTGTTCTTTGGAGTCGCTATGCTCAGATTTTGCAGAAGTGATGGGGAAGTTAAAGAATGGCGGTCAAATGGCTAATGACTTTCATTTATACAAAGTTGGCATCCGCTATCTAATAAACCCAGAATACCTTGTCTGTCTCCATCCTAAGGGGGAAAAAAAACATGTGTGGATTGGTCACAAAGACAATCCGACATTGGACTTCAACGAACTCACTGACATTTCAAGTGACACGCTTCGCGATTTTAGACGACTGCTTAATTATGACGAAGCAGAGAAGCAGTTGGCTCTCCGAGAAGCACAAGCCTCAGGACGCAAAGCAAAACGTGAACAATACGAGAAAGAGGAATCCACGCGAAGAATGTATCAGAATGTGTATGGAGACAGACACTACTCAAGTCAACTGGTTGGTTTCCTCGTTAAGAAAGATTCCGATGAGCCATCGTACTACAGGCCGGAGGATTTCAATGATGATGTTTGCGTAATCTAAAATACACCTATATTATATATATGGAAGACAAACCCAAAAGAAACATACACCTGTTTAATACCGAAATAGACTATTGGCTATCTCATGACGAGATTGAGAAAGTCACAGTGCTTAACGAGAATCATGACCATTGCCAGATTTGTTTTGCAAATGGGAAGAAGGAAGAACTTCCGTTTAGAATTGGTAAGGTTAAGCAGATTATCGAAGAAAGTGGCAACAAAGAATACTTTGATAGTGGGCGCTCAAAAATAAGCCACAAATAGGACTCTGACAATAAGCAATCCGAGCCATGCTAATTCTCAAAACACACGGTTTTCCACTACAGACGAGGCATTGATATGCCTCGTCTGATTTTTTTTCATGTAAATGTAACGACAGGGGTAGTTTTCATGGCAACATCTCCAAATCTCTTGCACAGGAAATTTAAAATACATACCTTTGCGGCATCAAAATTTAATAAACATGAGATACAGATACATCTTCGATGCCACTGAGCCCAAGAAGAGCCAGTCGGACGTCATGCTTGACAAAGTATGGCAGAAAATCCGTGAGAACATTCGCAGCAAGTACGAGTCGGGCACGCTCGCACTCACACAGATGTGCCAGGAGCTGGGGGACACTCAGTTCGAGTACTACCATGACAGGTTGAACGGTCCGTACAACTTTTTGGATGACCTGGCAAAGAAGACGGAGGAGGGCACGCTCACCCTGGTCGATTCGAGCTGGGGGGACCGTGAGCTGAAAGAGGAAAATCTGGAAGGAACATGTCCGACGGCCAACGACATGCATGTTCACGGTTGCGGATTTAACAATTACGGAGGTCCCACGTACGACATCACCTTGTCGGCGGATGAGATTGTGGTAAAAGCCAATTCCGCATATCAGAAGTTTGATGGCTGGGACACGATAGACTGCAGCTTCCACTGGCAGACGCGCACGTTCGTGTTCAAGTATGCCATTGCCGACAGCGCGGCCGTGTATGAAGCCATACTGTCGCACTATGCCGACGAAATCATCAAGAAATACACCGACGCGAAATACCGCACCGCCTTCGACCAACTGGTCGACAACCTGGCTGAGAGTATCATTGGCAATCTGAACAATATCGTGAAATAACCAATACTTATATATATATGAAAATTATTCATACAAGCGACTGGCACTTAGGCCAGAACTTCTACTGCTACGACAGAGAAGATGAACATGAGTTCTTCATCAGCCAACTGGAGGACATCATCCGCGAGGAGCAACCCGATGCCCTGGTGGTGAGCGGCGACATCTACGACAACATCGCGCCAAGCATCGCGGCATTGGAACTGTTCGTGAGATCGGTGATGCGCCTTCGCGATGCATGCCAAAGCTGCACGATAGTGATCACCGCAGGCAATCACGACAGCGGCAACCGCCTCAATGTGCTCCGTCCTGTCTGGGATGCTCACAACGTGAAGGTGTTCGGCTCGTGCCAGTGCAACGACGACAAGACGTTCAATCCCGACGAGTTGATTGTGCGGATTGGGGACAAAGGCTATGTGGTGGCTGTGCCATTCTTCCAAACCATGGCTTTCCCACAGGCAGATGTGAACACGCCTCGTGAGGAGCGCCAGAAGCGTTTCTTTGAGAAACTGATGGGGACGGTCGCTGAGCATAACCATGACTATCTGCCCATCATCCTCATGGCTCACCTCGCAGTGTCGGGGTGCAACCTCCGAGGTCATGACAATGGCATAGTGGGCGGTATGGAGATGCACACGCTGGACAAGCTTAACACGGGCTATGACTACCTCGCCCTCGGTCACATACACATGCCCCAAGACATCATCGCCAACCATGTGCGCTACAGTGGCAGTCCCATACCTCTGAGTTTCAGCGAGGACTACCAGCACTCGGTGACCATAGTGGAGATAGACCGACATGGCGACACCCCACATCTGCGCCATAAGGATATTGTTCCCCTGCGCACGGTGCGCACCATACGTGCCACCAGCCTCGACGATGCCCTCCAGGAACTTGCCACAGTGGGCAACACCGAGCAAGTGTACATCCGCATAATCATCGACAACAAAGAGTCGCTGCCTGCCAACGCAGAGCAGTTGGCACGGGAAGTTGTCGAGGGAAAAGAGGGTGTCCGCATCTGCGAGGTGCGCAAGGACATGAGCAAGGTGCAGGTCACCCAAACGACTGAAGCAGAGGATATCGACCTCACCAGCACGGACAACACGTTCACGCCGATGGACTTAGCCCAACGTCACTACAGGAAACAGGTGCAGAGCGACCTGCCTGCCGACCTGGAGGAGATGATGAGAAAGGTAATCAACGAAATCACAAACAACTAAACACATACGACAATGGAAATAAACAAACTGACCATCCACAACATTGCCTCGATAGGGGATGCTGTAATCGAGTTCAACAAATACCCCTTACAGGGCGAGCACATCTTCCTCATCTCCGGTGATACAGGGACGGGCAAGAGCACCATCCTCAATGCCATCTGTCTGGCGTTGTACAACACCGCACCCTTCATGGATGACGTAAAGGGCAATGACAAAAGCGGCAATACAGACAACATCGCGCCTACCGACCCTCGCAACCTCATGCGAACCGGGTCCGCGGAGGCATACGTGGAACTGATGTTCACGGGAAACGACGGCAAGGAGTATGTGGCAGAATGGGAAGTGCACAGATCTCACAACAAAAGCACTGGGTCTCTGCAAGATGTTAAAAGAAGCCTTGCATGCAATGGAGTAATCATTGCCAGCAAGATAAATGAGGTAAAAAACTGCATCGCCGAGCCAAAGATAGTAGGACTGACATACGAGCAGTTCTGCCGCACCACCATGCTCGCCCAGGGGCAGTTCACCAAGTTCATAAAAAGCGACAAGAAGGACAAGGCGGACATACTCGAGAAAATCACCGGCACAGAGATATACACAGCCATCGGCAAGAAGATATACGAAAAGCAGAAGGCTGCCAAAGATGCGCTCACCATCGCCCAAGCCAATGTGGGGGCTGTGACAATTATGTCCACCCAGGAGGTGGCAGACACGACAGCCGACATCAACCGTCTGAACCAGCAGATTATTGATGAGGGAAAACTGTTGCAAGAACTTATCGATAAGTTCAACTGGTTAGACAGCAAGGAGAAGGCAGACAACGACTTGAAAACGGCGACGGACAATATCGACGCACTCAACAAGCAGTTGGGTGACCCGACGACAAAAGCCAAGCAGGCGACCATCAACCTGTGGGACAAGACAACAGGCATTCGCGCCACGCTTAACAGCATCAAGGAGAACATCGGGCAGTTAGCCGACAAGCAACGCGAACTGGCAGGCAAACGTAAAGGTCTGGAGACCTTGCTTGCTGGATTGGAGCACCTGAAGAACAAACTGACAGGCATCAAACAAGAGATAAACCGACTGACCACTATCCAGACAGCCGAGTCAGCCCACAAGACCATGTACGACAACGTGCAGCGAATTGAGACGCTGATAGACAGTATCATAGAGAAGGGGCGTATCATCAACACCAAGCAGGCAGAAATCGCAAAAGCGAAAGTAGCCCAGGCAGGTTATGCAGGCAAGATAACTGCCGCCCAGCAGGCACTTAAAGATGCGGAGAAAGCATTGGAGCAGGCAGAGAATGCAGTGAAACAAAAAGTCACCGCAGCACAAGGTGTGGACATCAATGCCCTGCGCCAAAAGGTAAATGACGAGGAAGCGAGCCTTAAGGCAATAGAGAAATGCCGCGAAGCCATCGACACGCTGGCGAAGAAGACAGCGGAGAAGGTTGCGGCACACAAGGCTCTCGACGATCTGACCAAGGAGATTGGTGAGGCAACAACGAAGAAAGAGCAAAACGAGGCATTGCAGCCAGCCGCCAAGCGCGAGGCAGATCGCCTGCGCGACGAGTGCAAGGGCAAGATGGACCTGCGCGACCATCTCGCCGACCTCGAGAAGAAATTCCACGAGACGAGCACATGTCCGCTGTGTGGTTCGTCGGTGAGCGGCATTCACTCCGACGCTGTTCTCAATGAGGAAGTGGCTAAGGCGAAGCAGGCTGCCGATGATGCCGAGAATAGATTGAAGGAGATAGAGAAAGCCGTACGCGAGGCGCAGACCATCATTGAGACGACAGAACGCCAAATCGGACGCGCCCAAGAGAAAGTGAATCAAGCCGAAAAGGATGAGAACGACGCAAAGACCGAAGCAGACACCTGGCTCCGCCCATTCGGCATGCGGCATGACGACATCGACGTGGAAGAGAAACTCGGTACCCTGAAAAAGTCGCACGAGCAGGCTCACGCACAAGCCAGCACGGCAGAGAAAGAGGGACAGGCAAAACTTGATGCCATCGAACCAGCCCGCAGGGTCGAGACAAAGTGTCGCGAGGTCAAGAAAAATGCCCAAAAGACACTTGATGGGCTGAACAACGAGGTGAACAAGATAGAAGCCGACATCAATACTGCGACTGGCATCAAGAATCAGGCGGAAGATGAACGCGCATCGGCAGCAGCCACCCTGCAGCCCCTGCTCACCATTCCCGTTGACTTGAACAGCGACGACCTCGGACAACTCAAGCGTGACATCAAGGGGAAGGCTGACAAATACGCCAAAAACCAGCAACGCATCGATACATGCGAGCGCGAGGAGAGCAATGTGCGAACGATAATCAACACGGTGACCCCACGTCTCAACGAACTCTCTAAAGACTTGCAAGTCAGTGGCATCATAACTCCGCGCGAGGTAAGCGATATCGACAAGGCGCTGGACACGCTCTCGGGAGAGGTGAACAGCCTCAACGGCGAGATAAAGACACTCGAAGGCAGGCTGCTTGCAGATGAGGAAAAGGCAAAGGACTTCTTTGCTAACCACGCCGGTATCGCCAAAAGCGATGTCGAGGGCTTGCTCGCCGTCAGCCCGCAGACCATCGAGGATAGCCGAAAAGAGATACGCGAAATCGAGGATAACAAAACGCAGGCGGAAGGAGCAAAGAATAGTGCCCAAACGACAATAGACACTCTCAACCAGAATGCGCCGAATCTGGCGCCTGGCGAGAACAAGGCTACGGTGCAGGCGGAGCGAGACAATAAGAAACAGAAGATACAGAATCTCAGCATAGAGGTGGGCGGAAAACAAAACGCACTCACGACTGACGCAGCAAATCAAGCGAAGCAGAAAACACTGATTGCACTGCGGGACGAGTTGGCAGAGATTTTCAACAAGTGGGAACAACTCAACAACATGTTTGGCACGGCGGACGGAAGCAGATTCCGTGAGATAGCCCAGTCGTACGTGCTACGCCTATTGCTCGAGAAAGCGAACTTCTACCTAAAGTTGCTCAACAAACGCTATGAGTTGACATGTGCCGAAGGCTCGCTCGACATAAGCGTCATCGACCACGCACAAAGCGACAAAAAGCGCTCGGTCAGCACCCTGTCGGGTGGCGAGGGTTTCATAGTCTCGCTTGCCCTGGCTGTCGGCCTGTCGGTCATCGACAAGAACAAGATCAACGTGGACACCCTGTTCATCGACGAGGGATTCGGCACTTTGGACAACGACTATCTGGAGATAGTCATCAGCATGCTCGAACGACTCCACAGCATTGGTGGCAGACGAGTGGGCATCATCAGCCATGTGGAGCAACTCGCGACGCGCATCCCCACACAGATTCGCGTTAAGCAAACCAGACCCGGGTGCAGCAGCATCGAAGTAACAACCCTCTAAAACAATAATATTATGAACATCCAAGAGAACTACATGAGCCTGTCATCCGGGGAGCAAAACTCCCTGGATGAGGTGCTCGACTTCCCCTACGGCGGATTGAAGCCCATCAACGGACAGACTATCGGCTCGCTCCGCGAGCTGTGCGACGCCATCGACCTGACGCTGGAGTACAGCAACAAGGTGATTGCGCGTCCGAAGACGTACACCTACACCGAGGCGGAGGTGCGCCAGAAAGTCAAAGACCTCCAAGCAGAGATTCCGGAGGCTGAACGCCACAACGAGGCTATCCGAGAGAAAATTATGCAATACAGGCATAACAACCCAGATGCTTCAGAACAAGACCCGTGTTACATTGAGCTTTACAACCAACAGAATAAAGTTTATCGTCTACAACGTGAGTTGGAATTCTTTGAGGACATGCTGAATACGGGCAATTTCACCTGCACAGTGTCTACGACGACACTGGGCGAGTACTGCCGCAGTCTTCCTAACGAGAAGCCGCGCATCATCCTGTACCTCAGCAGTATAAAAAAGAGTGGGCATTTCAATGCTTTGGCAGAGACTTTCGTCCACGAGGCGATGCACGCCTACTTTGACAGCGACCACTCGCTGTGCAACAACTACATCGCTGAGATTGAGGAAGCTCTGGTGGAGTTTGCCGCCATCAAGTTCTGGGCATGCAAGGAGGGACGAAACAATCCCCGCTATGCCGGCACCGTACAGGGCAAGAAGGCCAGAGGCACCGAGCACTATGGCTTCGGCGCGTATCTCTACTCTGCGCAGAGGGCGTTTGCCGACCGACTCAGCGACGAATTCTACGCAAAGAAGTATTCGTTGTCTGCCTCCGCTCCCGAGGTGGAGGAGTATAAGAAGTCGTTCGAGAAAGGCTATCCCTGGGACAAGGAGGAAGAGACCGCCGAGTTGCTGGGCCAAGCCATCGGTTCGACGGCACAAGTGACACGCAAGCACAAGGGACGTCGCAACGTGGCGATAGTGATTCCTGCTGGCACTA
>JABUTZ010000005.1:87627-89221 GCA_021443415.1 Bacteroidaceae bacterium
GCAGACAACGAGACGTTCGCCTATCCCAAACTCTTCTTCGACTATCCCATCACCTCGTGTGCCAAGACACGTATCTGCCTCGAAACCACAAGAGTGGACGCCGACACCATTCCGAAGGGATTGCTGATGGCGATGATAAAGCGCATTCTCAACCACCCGCTGAACGGCGCAGGCGTGGAGCTCGTGCTTCTCGACACGGTCACTGCCATAGCGCACTATGACTTCGTCCGTCGTATACGGATGCACCTAGGTGAACTCGACTTGAAACTACGGTTCCGTTCGGTTGTGGTGGCTGATGAGGTGGTCCCCCTTCTTCCTGACTGGGTGCGTGTCAACCAGCAGACACTGCCGCTGAGCATCGAATATACTGGCAATGGCGAGAAGATTCTCGACATCGAGTGCAACGAATTGTTCAAATCTCCCTTGGAAGGTCTCCTCATCATTGGACGCAATGTGACGACCGTGGGTGAGAACGCATTAGACAAATGCGACAAACTGACTGGTGTCATTGTGTCCAATTCGGTCACAGAGTTAGGGCCTAATTGTTTCAGTGAGTGCACCAATATGCGCATTGCCCTCATGGGCGAATCTGTGACCGATATCTGGGATTTCTGCTTTGGCAAATGCGTCGACTTGGAAGACGTTCAGCTGCCTGACAGCCTAAGGGTGATTCATCATGGTGCATTTTGGGCATGCGACAACCTTGAGCAAATCATCATACCCGATTCCGTAACGCGCATATCAAGGAGTGTGTTCGATGCATGCACATCCTTGAGCGAAGTGAGTTTGCCAAGTGATTTAACCGAAATAGGCTCACGAACCTTCCATGGTTGCACAAGCCTCGAGACCATCGTGCTGCCCGACACAGTGGAAAAGATTCAGGGACATGCCTTTGAGGATTGCATCAACCTGACGTCAATCAACATCCCACGCTCTCTCACGACCATCTACAAGCACGCATTTGCCAACTGTGTTAACCTTAGGCTAACTCTGCGAGAGTTTGGCATTAAGCGTAATGGCGACCCATTCGAGGGATGCCCCCATGTGACGTTCATCTAACTCTACCACTCCAGAACCCTCGCCCATCTGTTAAAAACACATAAATGATGGGCGAGAATTTTGGTAATTTGGAAAATTTTACTATATTTGCAGTATCAATCAACTTAAACAACTATGGGATTCTTAAGCAGTGCAGTGAGTGCCGCAATTGGGTACTCTATCTCAGAGACTTCGAAGTCTCACCCTCTTCGTGATGAAATTGACCGCCGTCTGGGCAACAAGACGTTGGACGAAATCGTGGACGACTATGCCCGCAGCTTCATGGGCGTGAACGGCAGGAACAACGACTTCGCAAATCGCCTGCATCGTCTGGCTGAGAAATACGAAGAGTATAACTACGACCAGGTGTACGGTCGCAGGTATTAACCAACGAATCAAATATCCGCGGTAATGATAGTTTCTCTTCTCGTAGCCATCGTGGTGGTGCTGTTGCTCATCATCCTCATCTTCCTCCTCAGTCTGCTCTTTGGCGAGTCGTTCTTGATTTACAAGATTTTCGACTGGTCAACGTCAGACACCGAGGAGGTGGTGGAGG
>JABUTZ010000060.1:0-1233 GCA_021443415.1 Bacteroidaceae bacterium
TTTTCGGGGGGCGCAGGTTGCGCCCCCCGTTTTTTTTTCGTAACTTTGCACCGCATTATATAAAGACACATACGAAAATGCAGGAAATCGACTATTCAAACCTTGAGTTCGGCTACCACCCCACCGACTACATCGTGCGCTGCTCGTGGAGCAACGGCAAGTGGGGCGAGGTGGAGGCGACCACCGAGTTCACCTTCCCCATACACGTGTCCGCCGCCTGTCTCCACTACGGTCAGCTGGCATTCGAGGGCATGAAGGCATACCGCTGCGCCGACGGCCATGTACGCATCTTCCGTCCCGACTTCAACGGCGAGCGCATGCGCCGTTCGTGCCAGGCCCTGGCGATGCCCGAGCTGCCCGTCGACCTCTTCGTCGGGATGGTCGAGCAGGTGGTGCGCCTCAACGAGCGCCACGTGCCTCCCTACGGCACCGGGGCTTCGCTCTACATACGTCCCGTCATGATAGCCACCACGCCACAGATAGGCGTGCACGCCGCCCACGACTACCTCTTCTTCATCCTCGTGTCGCCCGTAGGCGCCTACTTCAAGGGAGGCTTCCAGGCCCACCCCTACGTCATCACGCGCGACTTCGACCGTGCGGCTCCCAAGGGAACGGGACGCTACAAGGTGGCGGCCAACTACGCCGGCAGCCTGCTCTGCCACCGACTGGCCGTGGAGCAGGGCTATTCGAGCGAGATGTACCTCGACTCCAAGGAGCACAAGTATATCGACGAGGCGGGCGCCGCCAACTTCTTCGGCATCAAGGACGGAGTCTATGTCACTCCGCTGAGCGACAGCGTGCTGCCCTCGGTGACCAACGACAGCCTCGTCACCATCGCCCAGGACCTGGGCATCAAGGTGGAGCGCCGCCAGATTCCCGTCGAGGAGCTCGCCGAAATGCAGGAGGCGGGTGCCTGCGGCACGGGAGCCGTCATCGTGCCCATCAATCGCATCGACGACCCCGCCATGAACCGCAGCTACGTGTTCGGCGAGCCGGGTCCCGTCACCCGCCGTCTCTATGAGGCGCTCACCGCCATCCAGCTGGGCGAAGCGGAGGACAAGCATGGTTGGACTCGCATCGTAATCTGATGGGAAAGGGTAAGCTGGCCAAATTCGCCGAGATGGCGCGCATGGAGTGCGTGTACGAGTTTCCCTACACGCACGGCGAGGCCATGTCGTGCCCCCTGCGCGGCCGCTGGCACGAGGACGTGTTCCGCAACGCCAATCCCATCGT
>JABUTZ010000060.1:1988-4673 GCA_021443415.1 Bacteroidaceae bacterium
AATCCATACGAACCCCTAAAAACCGCAACTCACAATGACCCTATATCCCCAACTCATCACAGACGCCCTGCGCACCGTCCGCTACCCTGGCACGGGCAAGAACGTCGTGGAGGCGGGCATGGTCGAGGACGACCTGCGCATAGCGGGCATGCACGTCTCGTTCAGCCTGGTCTTCGACAAGCCCACCGACCCCTTCCTCAAGTCGCTCGTCAAGGCGTGCGAGGCGGCCATCCATGCCTACGTGGACAAGGCCGTGGAGGTGGAGATCAACGTGAAGACCCTGCAGGCGGCGCGCCCCGACCTGCCTGACCTGCTGCCGGGCGTGAAGAACATCATCGCCGTGAGCAGCGGCAAGGGAGGCGTGGGCAAGAGCACCGTCGCCGCCAACCTCGCCGTCGCGCTGGCCCGCATGGGGCTGCGCGTGGGACTCCTCGACACGGACATCTTCGGCCCCTCGATGCCCAAGATGTTCGACATGGAGGGTGCGCGTCCCTACAGCGAGCGCATCGACGGCCGCGACCTCATCGTGCCCGTCGAGCAATACGGCGTGAAGATGCTCTCCATCGGCTTCTTCGTCAATCCCGAGACACCCACGCTCTGGCGCGGAGGCATGGCGAGCAACGCCCTCAAGCAGCTGATCGGCGACGCCGCATGGGGCGACCTCGACTACTTCGTCCTCGACACACCGCCAGGGACGAGCGACATACACCTCACCCTCGTGCAGACACTGCCCATCACGGGCGCCATCATCGTCAGCACACCCCAGCAGGTGGCCCTCGCCGACGCCGTCAAGGGCATCAACATGTACCGCAACGAGAAGGTCAACGTGCCCATACTCGGACTGGTGGAGAACATGGCGTGGTTCACGCCCGAGGAACTGCCTAACAACCGCTACTACCTCTTCGGACACGAGGGCGTGAAGGAGCTCGCCGCCGAGATGCAGCTGCCCCTGCTGGCGCAGATACCCATTGTCCAGTCGGTCTGCGAGGCGGGCGACACGGGAGCGCCCGTCGCCCTCAACCCCGAGAGCATCGTCGGACGCTCGTTCATGGAACTCGCCGCCCGCGTGGTGCGCGAGACCGACCGCCGCAACATCGAACAGGAGAGGACGAAAATCGTCGAAATGAAAAAATAAGACATGGAACAGATGACCTACGAGGCCGCCATGAAGCGGCTCCAGGAGATAGCCGCCGACATGGAGAGCGGCAGGATGCCCATCGACAAGATGGCCGAACAACTGAAGAAGGCTCAGGAACTCATCGCCTTCTGCAAGCAACAGCTCATCGCCGCCGACGAGGAGATACAGAAGATCATCGCATCGATGAAATGAGCCGACGGCACGGCTACCAACCCAAGAGAAGAACCGAGATGAAGCATATAGCATCCATAGCCCTGACAGCCCTCGCGCTGATGGCTTGCGGGGCGGACAACCACGAGCGCGAGGCGCGCGAGATGGTCATCAACGCACGCATCATGTTCGCCGCCAAGGAGTACCGGGCGGCGTGCGACACGATCCGCGCCATGCGCACTCGCTACCCCCGCGCCCTCGAGGCGCGCCGCGAGGCCCTGCTCCTGCTCGACAGCATCGAGATGCAGGCGGCCATCGACTCGATGACGATGAGCCGGACCGAGTCGGAGGCTGACGAACACCTTATGCACGTCGAATTCCTGCAGAAACGCATCCAGCACAATGAGGAAGCTCTCAAGAAATGATTTCGTCGCCCTGCTCGCGGCTCCCATCTTCCACACGATAGGCGAGGTGGCCGACGAGATGGGAGTGGACTGCTACGTCGTGGGCGGCTACGTGCGCGACCTCTTCCTCGAGCGTCCGTCGAAGGACATCGACGTGGTGGTCGTGGGCAGCGGCATCCGGGTGGCAGAGGCCCTCGGACGGCGGCTGGGACGGCGCGCCCACGTGAGCGTCTTCCGCAACTTCGGCACGGCACAGGTGAAATACGGCTCCACGGAGGTGGAGTTCGTGGGTGCCCGCCGCGAGAGCTACAGCCACGACAGCCGCAAGCCCGTGGTCGAGGACGGCACGCTCGAGGATGACCAGCTGCGCCGCGACTTCACGATCAACGCCATGGCTGTCTGCCTGAACAGTGAGCGCTTCGGCGAGCTCGTCGACCCGTTCGGCGGCGTGATGGACCTCGAGGACGGCATCATAGCCACCCCGGGCGACCCCGACGTGACGTTCAGCGACGACCCCCTGCGCATGATGCGCTGCGTGCGGTTCGCCACTCAGCTCAACTTCCAGATCGAGGACACGACCTTTGAGGGGCTCGAGCGCAACGCCGAGCGCATAAAAATCATCAGCCAGGAGCGCATCAGCGACGAACTGAACAAGATCATGGCCTCGGCGGTGCCGAGCCGCGGCTGGGTGGAACTGTCGCGCTGCGGGCTCCTGCCCCTCATCTTCCCCGAACTGGCGGCGATGGAGGGTGTCGAGCGGCGCAACGGCATCGGCCACAAGGACAATTTCTACCATACGCTCCAGGTGCTTGACACGGTGGCGGCGAAAGCCCCCGTGACCGCCTCGCCCATTGTCGACGACAACAACCTGTGGCTGCGCTGGGCGGCCCTGCTCCACGACATCGGCAAACCGCGCACCAAGCGCTTCGACACCGTCGCTGGCTGGACGTTCAAGAACCACAACTACGTGGGAGCCAAGATGGTGACGGAGAT
>JABUTZ010000060.1:4835-7804 GCA_021443415.1 Bacteroidaceae bacterium
GCGGGGAAGAGAGTGGGCATGAAACGCAGGTGGAACTTGTTGCTCAGGAGTTGGTCGCAGAAGTCACCGTAGCCGGCCGCCGTGGGACTGCTCACCACGGCGATGCGCTGAATGACGGCGGGCAAGGGGTTGTTCGCCTCGTTGCTCCGCATGATGCCCTGGCGCTGTAGCTCGCACAGGATCTCCTGACGGCGACGGGCGGCATCACCGAGCGTGTAGGCAGGGTCGATATCGACGATGTTGTAGGCAAAGCCATACTGCGGATGGAAGGTGGCACGCACCTGGAGCATGACCTGCATGCCGGCGCGCAGATGACCGCCCGTGGCTTGGTAGAACTTGTTCCTTATGCCGGAATAAGCGCCCTGCCAACAAGTGCAACGGGCGGAGGCGACGGTGGCGCCCGCCTCGTCCTTCTGCACCAGCTCGCCATACATGTGGCCGCGGTCGTTCACGCTCGCCAGTTCGGCTGTGAGCCAATAAGCAGCGGGTAGTGAATTAGCCACCGCCCGCTGCACAAGGGTATTGAGTTGATGTAGTGTGTATTGCATTATCCGAGGATAGAGAGCAGGATGCCTGCGGCGACAGCCGAACCAATCACGCCGGCCACGTTCGGGCCCATGGCGTGCATGAGCAGGAAGTTGCGGGGGTCGGCCTTGGCTCCCTCCACCTGGCTCACGCGAGCAGCCATCGGAACGGCGCTCACGCCGGCCGAACCAATCAGAGGATTGATCTTATCCTTGAGGAAGAGGTTCATGAACTTGGCGAGAAGCACACCGCCGGCGGTACCGCAGCCGAAAGCCACGATGCCCACGCAGAGGATGCTCAGCGTCTGGAAGTTGAGGAACGCCTCGGCGGTGGCGGTCGCTCCCACGGTCGTGCCGAGGAAGATGACCACGATGTTGTTGAGCTCGTTCTGGGCGGCCTTGCTCAGACGCTCCACCACACCGCTCTCCTTCATCAGGTTGCCCAGCATCAAGCAGCCAATCAGCGTGGCGGCTGAGGGCAGCATGAGGCTCACGATGATAGCCACCATGATGGGGAAGAGGATCTTCTCCTTCTTGGTCACGTTGCGCAACTGCTTCATGCGGATGCAACGCTCCTTCTCAGTGGTGAGCGCGCGCATGATGGGCGGCTGGATAACGGGCACGAGAGCCATGTAGCTGTATGCAGCCACGGCGATGGGACCGAGGAGGTGGGGAGCCAGCTTGGTGGTCAGGAAGATGGCGGTCGGACCGTCAGCTCCGCCGATGATACCGATAGAGGCAGCCTCCTGGGGATTGAAGCCGAAGAAGTCCATCTGCGTCACGAGGAAGGTGGCGAAGATGCCTATCTGTGCGGCGGCGCCGAGGAGCAGGCTCTTGGGGTTGGCAATCAGCGGACCGAAGTCGGTCATGGCACCCACACCGAGGAAGATGAGGCAGGGATAGATGCCGGCCTTCACACCGATGTAGAGCACGTCGAGCAGGCCACCCTCAGCCATCACGTGGCGGTAGCTGTGGTAGAAGGGACTGTCGGGATTGAGGAACTCGTCGTTCCACATCGACGTGTGGAACATGCCTGCACCCGGCAGGTTGGTGAGCAGCATGCCGAAGGCGATGGGCAGGAGCAGCAGGGGCTCATACTCCTTCTTGATGGCAAGATAGAGGAGCACGCACGCCACGCCAATCATGACAAGGTTTTTCCATCCCTCGCCAACAAAGAACTGCACGAAGCCCATCTCGCCGAAGAATTTGTCGAGGTTGACACCCTCCGCCATGGCGGGAGTGGCGACAATCATCAGGAGGGCCAGGACTCCGAGAAATTTGATATTGCTTTTCATATCTCGTGTGTTCTGATTTTGCGTTATGCTATCTCGACCAGCACGTCGCCACCCTGCACCTGGGCGCCCTGGGCGACGAGTACGTTCTTCACCGTGCCGGCTACGTCCGCCACCACCTCGTTCTGCATCTTCATCGCCTCGACGATGACGACGGCCTGTCCGGCCTGGACGGCGTCGCCGGGCTTCACGAGCACCTGGTTGATGACACCGGGCAGAGGTGAGGTGACTGTGCTGACAGCACCCGACGCGGCAGGAGCGGCGGCAGGAGCGGGAGCCGCTGCGGGCTTGGGAGCGGGAGCGGCGGCAGGCTTGGGAGCGGGAGCGGCGGGAGCGGCGGCGGGAGCGGCGGCACCCTGGAAGTCAACGAGCACATCGTTCTGGTTGACGCTCTGACCGACGGTCACGTGGATCTTGCCCACAACACCGTCGCACTCGGCGCTGATGTCGTTGGCCATCTTCATGGCCTCCATCACGACGAGAGTCTCGCCGCGCTTCACCTGCTGGCCTTCGGTCACGGCAATCTTTGTGATGGTGCCGGGCAGGGGCGAAACGACACTGCTGCTTGTGGCGGCAGCCTTGGGAGCGGCGGCGGCGGGAGCCGGAGCCGGAGCGGCGGCAGCCTTGGGGGCGCTTACAGAAGGACGTGCGGCGGCCTTCTTGCCCTCCACCTCTACGTTATAGGTCTTTCCGTTGACAACCACCTCGAGCGTTCCCGGCTGGGTCTCTGTCACCTGAGCCTCGTAGCTCTGGTTGCCGATATTGAATTTGAAGTCTTTCATTTGTGTTTGGTATTTTTAGTTTTTGAGTTGGAAATGCCACAACGAGTTTGCGTCGTGCTTGATGGTCAGCACACCGCTCTCCTCGTCGTGCGATTCGTTGTAGTAGAGATGGATGGCGGTAGCCACGGCCACCATGTCGAGGTCGCTTGCGGCGGCGGGAGCGGCAGGAGCGGCAGGCTGCTGCGCCACGGGCTTGGCGGCCACGGGCTTAGCGGCTTCCGTCTTGCCCGTCTTGGCAACCACCTTGTCGAAGATGTCAAGGATGAACACGAGCAGGATGAGTATCACGAACACGATGCCGATGCCCACACCCGTTATCGTCCAAGCCTCCGCCCAGTCAATAGTTAATATCTGCATAGTCGTAGTTATTA
>JABUTZ010000060.1:7817-13809 GCA_021443415.1 Bacteroidaceae bacterium
CGTTAGAGAGGTATGTTGCCATGCTTGCGCGTGGGGTTGGTCAGCTTCTTGTCCTGCAGCTGCGCCAGGGCGCGGATGATGCGGAAACGTGTGTTGCGCGGCTCGATGACATCATCGATGTAACCGAAGCTGGCGGCGTTGTAGGGGTTCGAGAAGAGTTTCTCGTACTCCTCGATCTTGCCGTCGAGGAACGCCTTGGCCTCCTCCACCTTACCCTCGTCCTTGAGAGCCTTCGACTCCTTGGCGTAGAGGACGGCGGCGGCGCCGGCGGCACCCATCACGGCAATCTCGGCGCTGGGCCATGCGTAGTTGAAGTCGCCGCGCAGCTGCTTGCAGCTCATCACGATGTGGCTGCCACCGTAGCTCTTGCGCAGGGTGACGGTCACCTTGGGCACCGTTGCCTCGCCGAAAGCGTAGAGCAGCTTGGCTCCGTGCAGGATGACGGCGTTGTACTCCTGGCCTGTTCCAGGCAGGAAGCCCGGCACGTCGACGAGCGTCACGATGGGAATGTTGAAGGCGTCGCAGAAACGGACGAAGCGGGCGGCCTTGCGCGAGGCGTTGCTGTCGAGCACACCCGCCAGCTGCTTGGGCTGGTTGGCCACGATGCCCACGCTCTCGCCGTTGAAGCGTGCGAAACCGATGATGATGTTGCGGGCGAAGTTGGGCTGAATCTCAAAGAACTCGCCGTTGTCGACCAGACCGCCAATCACCTCGTACATGTCGTAGGGCTGGTTGGGGTTGTCGGGGATAATCTCGTTGAGGAAGTCCTCCTTGCGGTCGATGGGGTCGGTGCAGGCAACGCGAGGAGTCTTCGAGAGGTTGTTCTGGGGGATGTAGCTGATGAGCTGCTTGATCATGGCGATAGCCTCCTCGTCGGTCTTGGCGGTGAGGTGGGTCACACCACTCTTCGTGCTGTGCACGCTGGCGCCGCCGAGCTGCTCCTGGGTGACCACCTCGCCGAGCACTGTCTTCACCACGGCGGGACCGGTCAGGAACATGTAGGAAGTGCCCTCGGTCATGAGCGTGAAGTCGGTCAGCGCGGGGCTGTAGACGGCACCGCCGGCACAGGGACCCATGATGGCGGAAATCTGCGGGATGACACCGCTCGCCATGATGTTGCGCTGGAAGATCTCCGAGTAGCCGGCAAGGGCGTTGATACCCTCCTGCAGACGTGCGCCGCCCGAGTCGTTAAGTCCGATGACGGGGGCGCCCACCTTCATGGCGATGTCCATCACCTTGCAGATCTTGCTGGCGAGCATCTCGCTCAGCGAACCGGCGCTCACTGTGAAGTCCTGGGCGAACACATAGACCAGACGTCCGCCAATCGTGCCGCTGCCCGTCACCACGCCGTCGCCGAGATAGTGCTTCTTCTCCATGCCGAAGTTGGTGCAGCGGTGCTTCACAAACATATCAAGTTCCTCGAAGCTGCCTGGGTCGAGCAGCATGTCAATACGCTCACGGGCTGTGTACTTGCCACGCTCGTGCTGCTTCTCGATGGCCTTCTCGCCACCGCCGAGACGCGCCTTGCCGCGCAACTCCACGAGCTCATTGATTCTCTCTGTTTGTTTGCTCATTTTATAAAAAAGTTATAGGTTGATTTTGAATATTTCTTTCAGCGTGCAAAATTACTCATTTTTCCGCAAAAAGCCAAGTTTTGCACGCACAAATTGCTCTATAAAATCCACCGTACCGTCGATGCCGAGCACACTGGAGTTGACACATAGGTCGTAGGTCGACGCCTCGCCCCAGCGGTGGGCACCGTTATAGTAGTTGTAGAACGAGGCGCGGTCGGCGTCGCCGTCGCGTATGATGCGCATCGCCTCGTCGTGCGAGACACCTCGCAACTCGCTGATTCGCTGCGCCCTGTCCTCCTTGTCGGCGGCTATGAACACGCTCACCATGCGGGGGTGCTCGCGCAGGACATAGTCGGCGCACCGTCCCACGATGACGCACGACTCGCGGTCAGCCTCGGCGCGTATGGCGTCGCTCTGGAGCTGGAAGAGATGTTCGCGGCTCAGCTGCTCGCTGCCGCAGCCTGCCATGCCGCTCAGTCCGGCACTGATGGGCGAGATGAAGTCGCCGAGGATGGAGAAGAAGCCCTTGCGCTCGTCCGCCGTCCTGAAGAATTTCTCGTCGATGCCGCTCTCGCCCGCCGCCAGTTTGATGACCTCGTTGTCGAGAAGGCGTATGCCGAAGCGTTCGGCGAGCCGCCTGCCCACCATGAGTCCGCCGCTTCCGAGCGAGCGTCCCACGCATATCACGAATGTTGACATATCGTTGTGTGTATTTTTATTGTCTGATTATGAGTTTGTTGATGCCGCCATGTCGTTGTGCCGGTATTCCCACCAGAGGAATCCGACGGCCGTCAGGCAGGCGATGAAGTCGCTGATGGGCAGGGCGAGCCACACGCCATCCAATTCGAACCAAATGGGCAGGAGGAAGAGCAACGGCAGGAGGTAGATCATCTGGCGCGTGAGCGAGAGGAAGATGCTCACGCCGGCACGTCCGATGCTGACAAAGAATGCCGTCGTGACCATCTGGAAGCCAATCACGGGCATCACAGCCACATTGAGGCGCATGCCATCGACCGACATCTCGAGGAGTGTGGGGTCGGAGGTGAAGATGCGGAACATGGGCTCGGGGAAGAACTCGCCGCAGATGAAGCAGGCGGTGGAGACGATGGTGGCGAAGAAGCACGAGCGCACGAAGACATCGCGCACGCGGTCCATCTTGCGCGCTCCGTAGTTGTAGCCCGCGATGGGCTGCATGCCCTGGTTCAGTCCCATCACAATCATCAGGAACATGAACACGATGCGGTGGTTGATGCCGAAGGCTCCCACGGCATAGTCACCTCCGTAGCGCATCATCTGGTTGTTGATGGCGATGACCACGAGACAGGCTCCCGAGTTGAGGGCGAATGGCGAGAGGCCGATGGAGAGCATCTCGCGCACCAGGCGCGGACGCAGCGAGTAGATGCCGCGGCGGAAATGGAGCAGTTCCTTGGGGTTGCCGAGCAGCCTGAACTGCCACACGAGCGACACGACCTGAGCCAGGACGGTGGCTATGGCGGCTCCCGCTATGCCCATGCCGAAGACATAGATGAAGATGGGGTCGAGCACGGTGTTGAGCAGCACGGTGAGGATGGTGCACGCCATGGCCCGACGCGGATGACCAGCGGAGCGCAAGACGGCGTTCAGTCCGAAGTACATGTGCGTGAACACGTTGCCGAGCAGGATCCATATCATGTATTCGCGCGCAAACGGCAACGTCGCCTCGCTCGCTCCGAAGAAGAGGAGGATGGGGTCGAGGAAGAGCAGGCAGAGGGTGCCGAACACGATGCCGAGCACGATGTTGAGCGTCGTCACATTGCCAAGGACGAGCTGCGCCGTCTTGTAGTCGTGCTGTCCCAGCTTGACGCTGAGCACCGTGCTGCCTCCCACGCCGACCATGGCTCCGAAGGCGGCGGAGAGGTTCATCAGGGGGAAGGTGATGGCGAGACCCGAGATGGCGAGAGCGCCCACACCCTGTCCGATGAAGATGCTGTCGACCATGTTGTAGAGCGACGATGCCACCATGGCGAAGATGGACGGCAGGGCGTATTTGGCAAGCAGTGCGCCGATCGGTTTCTCACCGAGTTCGAGAGCGGAGTTTTCCATTGTTGTTCAGTCTATTGGTTCTCGGTGCGTATGAATATCTGTCGCTGGTAGTCCTCGTTGTCCCAGCGTCCGGCGAAGAGCAGGTTGTCGTGGCCGAAGAGGCATCCGTAGCCCTTGCGCACGCCCTCGACATACTGTCCGAACCAGAAGTCGCCGTTGGTGTAGTAGTAGAGTCCCAGCCCATGGCGGCGACCGTTGCGATACTCGCCTATGTAGCGGTCGCCGTTGGGGTAGTTGATGCTCACGAACTGGCTCTGCTTCTGCGGTTTCGTGCGCTCGCCGTTGAGGTTGGCGTAGTCGATCTGCGATGTCGTAAGGCTGTAGCAGACATAGTCGTCCGTACTGCCCACGAGTGCGCAGTCGGCGGTCAGCGTGATGCCGTAGACGAAGAGTCCCGCCCGGAAGAGGCCGATGCGCTGGTTGTCCTTGGCGTCGATGTAGTAACCGAAGCCGGCCAGTTTCTTGTTCTTATCCACCTGACCGACATAGTGGCCCATGCGACCACCTATCTGGTAGCCCGACAGGTCCTCCACGCGGTCGAGTATGCACTCCCATGCCACCGCGGGAATCTCGGGATAGAGAGCCTGCGACCGCCCCGCCATGGGCGAGAGCAAGGCAAGCAGTATGGCTATAGTTCTCATCTTGGATTTACGGTTTGACTATTCTTTGTAATTTACTATTTTTCAATTTACTATTTACAATTTATTTACGATTTATTATCATTTACGATTTGACAATTTACTATTTACAATTTATTTACGATTTATTCTATTTACGATTTTCTTGCTATTTACGATTTTCCTTTTTATTTATTCTCTTCGGAGAGCCTTTTCCAGACGGCGGGGGGGAGGTACTCGCCGTTGTAGTCGGCTCGCAGCATCGCTTCGCGAACGGCTGTCGAACTGATGTCATAGAGCGGTGTCTCCACCCACTCGCAACCGTCGGGGAGGGTGTGCGTAGCGTAGCCGGGACGATGATAGACGAGGATGCGGTGGTGGCGCAGTATCTCGTCGGTGCGATACCATCGGTCGAAACACGCCATGTTGTCCTCGCCGACCACGAGCACGAACTCATGCTGCGGATAAGCCTCGCGCAGGGCGGCGAGCGTGTTGACGGTGTAGGACGGACGTGGCAGGGCAAACTCGAAGTCGCTCGCCACCAAGTCGTTGTCTTCCTCGAGAGCCAAGCGCACCAGTTCGAGGCGCAGAGCCTCGGGCATCAGTTGGCGGTCTGCCTTCAGCGGGTTTTGGGGCGACACCATGTACCACAGCCGCTCGACGCATCTATGCGCCACGAGCCAGCGCCCCAACTCCACATGTCCGATGTGGATGGGATTGAACGACCCACCGAAAACACCTATCCTCATAAGAACTCCGTCAGCACTTTCAATGCGTCTGCCTTGGCATCGTCGAGGACGTCGTTCACCACCACACGGTCGTATCTCGCGGCGAACGACATCTCATACTCGGCACGTTCCAGCCGCTTGGCTATCGTGGCGGCATCGTCCGTGCCACGGCTCTCAAGACGCATGCGAAGGGCGTCGATGCTGGGCGGCATGACGAAGACAGCGATGGCGCGGTCGCCATACTTCTCCTTGATGCGGCAACCACCGTCGACATCGACGTCCAGAACCACGTTCTGCCCCTTTGCCAGTCGGTCCTCGACCTCGCTACGCAGGGTGCCGTAGAAACGGTCGTGATAGACCTCGTTGTACTCAAGGAAGTCGCCGCGCTCAATCCTTGCGCGGAAGTCCTCGGGACTGAGGAAATGGTACTCCACCCCATCCTGCTCAGTGCCGCGCGGAGGGCGCGACGTGGCACTGACACTGAAGGTCAGTCCCAGTTCCTTGTGCTCGCCCATCAGGTAGTTGATGATGGTGCTTTTGCCTGTTCCGCTCGGAGCGGAGAAGATAACCAACTTGCCGTTCATAATACGTTGAGAACCTGTTCTTTTATCTGTTCCAGTTCATCTTTCATTTTAACCACGATGTTCTGCATCTCGGCCTGGTTTGACTTGCTGCCCGTGGTGTTGATCTCGCGTCCCATCTCCTGAGCGATGAAACCGAGTTTCTTGCCCTGGCCGTGCCCCTCCGCCATCGTCTCGCGGAAGTAGCCGAGATGGTTGGCGAGGCGTTGCTTCTCCTCGCTGATGTCGAGCTTCTCGATGTAGTAAATCATCTCCTGCTCGAGACGGCCGCGGTCCACCTCTACCGTCTTCAGGTTGGCGAGTCCGTCCTCGATGCGGCGGCGTATGTTCTCCACACGTCCCTGCTCGTAGGGCTCTATGCTCGCCATCAGGGCGGCTATGTTGTCGAGTTTCTCCTCGAACTTGGCCTG
>JABUTZ010000060.1:13829-15887 GCA_021443415.1 Bacteroidaceae bacterium
GCGGAAAGCCACCAGCTGGGCGATTGCCTGACGGCAAACGTCCTCAGCCACAGCCCATTCCTCGTCGGTCAACTCCGCCTGCATCTCGCCCCGCGAATAGACCTCGGGCATGCGCAGGAGCAGGCTGAGCAGACGCTCCTCGTCGGGCATGCGTATGTCCGCCTCCTCGCAGAGCCGTACGAGCTGGCGCTTGTATGAGCGCACCGTATCGACGTTGATCTGCGCCGCGTTGGCACCCTCGTCGCGCTCCGTCCAGAGGGAAAACTCCACCTTGCCGCGCTCGACAGCCTCGGCGATCATGGTGCGCACCGACATCTCCTTTTCGCGATAGACCGCAGCCACGCGCGTGCTCAGGTCCAGCGCCTTGCTATTGAGCGACTTTATCTCTGCCACAATTTTCTTGTCGCCAAACACGGCGGTCGCCTTGCCGTATCCAGTCATCGAAAGTATCATCTATACACCTCTTTTTTTATTAGTAAGTGCAAAGTTACGAATTTTTTGCGTAACTTTGCCGAATAATTCAAGGAATAATGTCAACGGTACTGAATATAGAGACCTCGACACGCGTCTGTTCGGTGGCTTTGAGCCAGGACGGAGCGGTCGTTTTCGAGAAGGAAGACAACAACGGGCCCAACCACGCGAGTGTGCTGGGAGTGTATGTGGAGGAGGCGCTGAGCTTCGCCGACAGCCACGCCATGCCCTTGGACGCGGTGGCCGTGAGCCAGGGGCCGGGGTCGTACACCGGCCTGCGCATCGGTGTGAGCATGGCGAAGGGCATCTGCTACGGGCGCAACATACCGCTCATCGGCATTCCCACGCTGCGCCTGCTCTGCGTGCCCGTGCTGCTCGGTCACGACGAGGTGGAGGACGACGCCCTGCTCATCCCCATGATCGACGCGCGCCGCATGGAGGTCTATTCGGCTGTCTTCGACCGCGCGCTGAACACCGTGCGCCCCGTCCATGCCGACATCATTGACGAGACGTCCTATCTCGAGTATTTCGACGAGCGACCCGTCTATTACTTCGGTGACGGCGCCGCCAAGTGCCAGAGCGTGCTCTGCCACCCGAACGCGCACTACATCGAGGGAGTCAACCCATTGGCAAAGAACATGTTCCCCCTCGCCGAACTCGCCATCGCGGGCGAGCAGTATGCCGACGTGGCGTACTTCGAGCCTTTCTACCTGAAGGAGTTCGTGGCGGGAACACCAAAGAAACAACTATGAGCGAAACAATCAAATACAACACAGAGAAAGAGCACCTCACGCTGTCCACCTACGGACGGCTGGTGCAGGACATGGTGCGCGAGGCGATGAAGATCGAGGACCGCAAGGTGCGCAACCAGTGCGCCAACACCATCATCAAGGTGATGGGCACGCTGACAGGCATCAACCATCGGACGGGCGAAGGCCAGCAGAAGCTATGGGACCACCTGGCCGAGATCGCCGACTACGGCCTCGACATCGACTACCCCGTGACCATCACACCCAAGGAGGAGCGCGAGAGCCGCCCCGAACCGCTCACCTATCCTTCGAACAAGATAGGCAAGCGCGTCTACGGAGCCAACCTCGAGGCGGCGATGGCACAGCTCGCCGAGATGCCCGACTCGCCCCAGCGCGAGCAGCTGACGGCCCTTGCCGCCAACCAGATGAAGCGTCTGCTCAACGACCAGAACAAGGAAGCCGCCAACGACGAGCGCATACGCCATGACATCGAGCAATACACCGACGGAGCGGTCACCCTGCCCGCCGACTTCCGCTTTGCCAACCCCAACGCGAAATGCGTGCAGGGGAGCAACGGGCTGAGTAACAACAAGAAGAAGAAAAAGAAATGACCTTTGAGATTGAAGGCGGTCATCTGTTGCGCGGCGAGATAACACCTCAGGGAGCCAAGAACGAGGCCCTGCAGGTAGTGTGCGCCGCCCTGCTCACAGACGAACCCGTACATATCACCAACCTGCCCGACATCCTCGACGTGAACAACCAGATCGCCTTGCTCGAGGCTCTGGGAGTCAAGGTGACGCGCCACGGCCGTGGCGACATGACCTTCGAGGCGTCGGCC
>JABUTZ010000061.1:0-5956 GCA_021443415.1 Bacteroidaceae bacterium
GCCAAGTTCAACGGCAACGGCAGCATGAACGGCGACGGTAACGGCGACAATGGCTATCTCAACTCATACCAGCCCGCCACCAAGTGGACGTTCACCGAGACGTCGTATCCCGGCGCCACGGTCGCCTACAAGGTCAACGCAGGAGCCACACAGCTCGGCGTGGGCGACGAAGGCGACCTCGACTTTGCCAACGAGTCGCGCAACGTATGGGTGCTCGTCACCAAGGCGGAGCGCATCGCATGGATGAGAGATAACGCCAGCGCGGCGAACCCCGTGGAGGCTTCGTTCCTGATTCCCAACTACGACCTGGCGGCGGACAACAAGCGCGACACCTGGTCATTCTCATCGAATGGCGGCAATGCCTGGAACAATGTAGACAATGCGTTGGGCAGGCGCAACCGTGCCTATGAGACATGGGGCATGAGCAACCTTGACGTGCACGTTGACATGACAGTCCCCATCGGCAAGTATCGTGTCATCGGACAGGCTGTCTATACACCTACGGCAGGCGTTATGAATATCGACGAATACAACACCTATGTGACACAGGGCGATGCATCGGTCTATGGTCTGGTGGTGGCGAACGACCAGACGGGCAAGATGGCTTCCGCCTACTCGCAGGTAACCGCAGCGCGGCTTGATGGCTACAACACAAGGCAACTGGATGCCACACACTGGGGTTGCAGCGATGTCAACGAGTTCAACCACCACCTGGCAGATCGTCATTTCGACAGTCAACCCGTCGAGGTTTCCGTCTCCGACGGCAAGCTGCGCATTGGCTACAAGATGGCAGCGGGCTATCCCAGCAGCAATTGGGTGACGATTACGGGTGCGCGTCTGCAATACATTGGCATTTCCCCCGACATGGAGATGCCGATCAAGGAAGCGTTCCTGGACGCAGTCAAAGAGGCGGATAGTTTCGACACGAGCGTCCTCACCACCGCATTGAAAGACAAGTTCACCGCCGCCCACAACGAGGCGCGGGCTGTCCTTGTTGACTGGTCGACCGTGTCGCTTAACAAGATTGCAGCTGCATCGGAAGCATTGAACGCAGTGCTGTCAGCCGCCAAGGGCATGAACACCACCCAGCTGAAGGACTACCTCGCGAAGATGGAGGCTATCGGCTACACCGACACCATCGCCGTGCGAGTGCTCGACGAGGGCCTCACGCAGGCTGAGCTGGACGCCGCACGCGACGGCGCGGTAATCCGTCTGAAGCAGACCAAGTCGACCGTGCCAAGCGCGATGCCCGCCTACTTCACCAAGGTGACAGAGACTCCCGTGGGCACTAACGACAACGAACGCTTCTTCGTCGAGGATGACCTCGCCAAGGGCCTATACATATACAATGTGGGCACAGGGCGCTGGTTCTGCGGCGGCGACGAGTGGGGTGTGCACGCCGCCGTGGGCTATCCCGGCATCAAGGTGACATTGCCGGCCTACAACACTGGAGCAGGTCAGTACAACTACATCACCACATGGCTATGCAACGGCAACTGGGGCACATACAACAAGCTGAACTATTACGGAGACTGCGACAACATGAACGGCAACGGCTGGAAGTTCTTCAGCGTAGACGACACGAAGGGTATCGTGACCGTCGCGCGCTGCGGGTCCGACACGGGCGACCAGAGCGGCAACGGCTGCGGCACGAAGAACCTGCTCGGCTTCAGCGACAACACCCTGATGCGCGTTGACGCCGACAAGGAGGACGCCGCGAACAAGAACAACCAGTGGATATTCGTCACCGAGGCACAGCGCGACGCCGCATACTACGACGCATTGGCGGGTGTGTCGGCGACCAATCCCATCGACCTGACATGGAAGATCAAGATGCCCGGCTTCAACCAGCGCGAGCGCATGGAAGGCTCCAACCAGGACGGGGAGCAACTCTATTGGGAGTGCAACCACGATGACTACAAGTATCCCGACGGCAGCCGCCATGTCATCTACGATCGCGGCGGCAAGCATGCCGACTTCTGCGTTGAGATCTTCCGCGACGACTGGCGCAACGAGTTCTCGCTCATGCAGACCGTCAGCGGCCTGTACCCCGGCACATACCGCGTGAAGGTGCAGGGCTACAACAACGGTTGCAGCGAAAAAGCCAAGCTTGTCGCCAACGGCCAGAGCGTGGAGCTGCGCGACATCGCGTCCGAGCCCAAACTCCCCTGGGTGCAGAATGGCGGGTATCCCGCCAATGCCTTCGAGGCCGTGGAGTATTTCCAGTGCGGCCTGTACTGGAACGAGGTCATCTGCGAGGTGGGTGCCGACGGCAAACTGACGATTGGCGTGACCGACGACAACGGCTTCGACGGCTCGTTCCTCTTCGACAACTTCCGCCTCGAGTGCATCGGCGTGGAGAAGAAGGGCCCCGCACAGCTGAAGATTCGCTGCGAGGGCAACTGGAGCGGCGTGGACATGACCGAGGTGGATGACGACGCCAAGGCCAAGCACTTCCAATACAAGGGCTGGACGGGCACCAACCGCGACGAGGGCATCTTCTTCAACTTCCTCGATGGCGACGGCAACTACTGGTGCCCCACCACCATCACCACCGATGCCGGCGTCAAGCTCCACGAGCTGGCGGCTGGCGAGGAGACCGCCGACATGGAGAACAAGGGTGCCACGGAGCATTCCGGCTATGCGGTGGCGACCAGCACCAACCTGACCCAGGTGGACGTTTACTTCGAACTGGACGGCAGAGTCAGGGTGATTGCCGACAACGCCCTCTCGATGCTGGGCGACGCCATCTACCTGACCGGTGAGAACGAGGACAGCTGGAGCCGCGAGTCCGCCAAGTGCGTGGCCGGCAACCGCGTGCTGAACAAGATTTCCGAAGGCGTCTACGAGGGCGTGGTGACCGTCAACCGTCCCAACGAGCTTCTCGACATGACGCGCCTCTTCACGAAGCCCGACAACGGCGAGCTGGACAACTACATCGGATTCAGCGGCACCTTGAACGCCGGCGACGGCACATACACCCTGAGCCGCCGTCCGAGCGAAACCTTCCGCATGCGCAAGGGCGACACCAAGGTTACCGTGGACTTCAACACGGGTGCTGTGACCTTCGACTACCAGGGCACCGACGCCTCCTATGTCTATGCCGTCGGCACGCTGGTCGGCCATACGTGGGAGAACAACAACCACGATGCCTACAAGCTGACCGAGACCGAGCCCGGCTCGCTGGTCTTCAAGGGCATTGTGAGAGTGGCGAAGAACTCCGACGGCACCGACTCGTACCTTACCTTCTTCGAGCAGCGCACCAGCACAGGATGGAACGAGGGCCGCTGGCTCCCCGCCAATTCCGCGACCAGCGATATCACCCCCGACACATGGCGCGACAACGTGACTCGCTGGGGCGATGGCTCATGGAAAATCGCCCCGGGCGCATACGTGGTTACCCTGGACGCCCCCAACATGCGCCTCTTCTGCGAGACAGCCGCTGAGGTGACCGTGACCGACGCCGGCTACGCCACCTGGGTGGCTCCCTTCGCCGTGGATGCAATCCCCGAAGGCGTCGAGGTATATGGCGCCGAGGACAGGGGCACCTCCATCGGCCTGAACCCGATGGATGCCATTCCCGCCAACGAGGCTGTCGTGCTGCACAACGAGGGCACCTACGTGTTCTGCCGCACACAGAACGAGGTGACCAGCGCCGTCCGCAACGACCTGACATGGCAGGCGGACGCCAAGGTTGCCACTGGCAGCGAGTACGTCCTCGCAAAGAAGAACGGCATGGTCGGCTTCTACAAGGCGAAGGCCGGCACGACCATCGCGGCGCGCAAGGCGTACATCGTCAACACCAACAGCGAAATCCAGGCTCTCTTCTTCGACACGACTACCGCCATTGAGTCCGCCCCCGGGGCGCAGGACGCAACGGACAGCCCCATCTACAACGTGGCGGGCCAGCGCATCGGCAAGCTGCAGCGTGGCGTGAACATCGTGAACGGCAAGAAGATACTGAAGTAAGACAGTGGTCCAAGGTTATGTGGTTAATATCCCCCACCCCCAAAGGTATATTAACCCATAACCCCATAACCCCAACACCCCCAAACCCCCAAAAAGTTAAGCAACGCGAAACTTAAAAAATCATGAAAAAGGAATATATCAAGCCCGTCCTCAAACAGACGGACATAGAACTTGTCAAGACGCTGCTGTCGGTGGAGAGCCTCCACAAAGGCAAAGAAGAAGATGACGAAGTCAATGGCGAAGACGCCTTGGCGCGTGAGTACGAAGGCTGGCAAGTCTTCGACTAATCCCGACAACTGCCCTCATAGGGGCCCAAACACAACAAAAAACCGCACTCCTCGCCATCGGGGAGTGCGGTTTTGCGTTTGCCGGCCACCCATGATTGCACCCATGGCACGTCCAAGGGCAGACAAACGTCATGGCGGCGTTGGCTTGTTATTCCGTCATTGCCGTATTTCACGGATTCTTATCCGAATTTGCATACGGCGAAGGGAGAGGGGCACGGTCGCCGTCATCTCAGCAACCGCCTGAAGATGTCGGCCCAGTCGCCCCTGACTATCACATGATGGTTGCCGATGGAGCGGGAAAGGAAATAATCGACCGATTCGTTCATCCTGAGGCGCACCTGGGTGCGACAGACATTGGCGAAATCGGTATTCCCGACAAGTTGCGCACCCGAGGCGAAGAGCCGGTCGAGACAGCGTCCCCCGCACTTCACCACGGTATAGGCCTCCTCTGGCATCTCGCCCTGGATGGCAACACCCATGCCGCTCTCGAAGTGGGAGCGCAGCCTATATCCCACGGTCTGGCTCAGTCCTATGGTGCAATGGGCGACAAGGATGCTGTTTGTCGCCCTGTCTATCTGCGACGGATTGCCCATGAAGCCGGGACTGCCGGTGAGAGTCTTGCTGAGGAGCATGGTGAACACAGTCTGCTCATCCCCCTCGCACCCCGCCACGACACCGCTGTCGTTAAGCAATGCAAGCGCAAGGCAACCCGTTGTGCCGGTCGCTGGAATCAGGCCGAAGCACTGGATGGTGAGGGCGGAGAGGCAGTGGTGCTGCGCTACTTTCCTTATTGCGAGATACAGCCTCGATGCCTTGTGGAGGTCTTCATGTGACGGCTCCCGTGTCGAAGAGGCGTTTCGGAGGACTGTCTCCGCCACCAATCCAGCCTCATCGTCGTCAGCCTCGGCGAACTCCTTGTCGACCTCGGAGAGAGGGATGTCCACAAACTCCACTCCCCACGCCTCCTTTGCCTTGGCATAGTCGACGCTGCTGGCAATCAGCCATGACGAAGGCTCGCCTATGACTCCGATCCGTTTGCCTTTCAGTTCCCTTTTCGCCCTGAACACGAGATGGAGCTTCTCCATTTCCCTCAGCAGTCCCTCGCCTCTGTCATGAATCACGGAGCATTCCACGTCATTTTGCCTTGCCCAGGCACTAATCTCAAGCGAGGCGGCGAGGGAGTTCTGGAGACCGTCGGTGAGCAGCACCACGGGTTTGGGCAGTTTGTCGAACGCCGCCACGAACTTCCCCTCGGTCCCACCGCTTGCGATGAACACCAGGCATAGTTCCTCCCGCGAGGAAGCCGCATATTCCTCCGGCGTGATGACATTGACCTTGAAGGCGGTGCCGAGAGTGTCAAACAGCTCCCTGTGGGCTGTGCGGATACTACCCTGTTCGTTCAAGTCGGAGACAAACGCTATCAGATTCAGTGTCTTCATCATGTTCCGTTAATTTGGTTTGATGCTTCTATGACCGCAAATTTACACCTTTTCAGGCAAACCCCCAACTTTTCGCCCACAAAACATGTCCTTGACCGAAAAAACGCTTGTCGCATCAAGCATATTGCTGTTTTGCGCCGACCGACCACCCGTTATTGCGCCTCCTGCACGCCCAAGGGCAGGAAAAAAAGTCGTGGCGGTCTTGACTTTTTGTTCTTATCTGTAAGGACACTATCCAAGTTGTACCGCCCCTTCATATAG
>JABUTZ010000061.1:6390-10588 GCA_021443415.1 Bacteroidaceae bacterium
CCACGCAGCAGAGTTTCTATGTTTATCGCTATTGCCATAACTATTTGTTATCAAACCAAATGCAAATTTACACCTTTTCAAACAATCTCCCAACTTTTCACGCACAAAACATGTCCTTGACCGAAAAAACGCTTGTCGCATCAAGCATATTGCTGTTCTCAATCTTCACAATGCGGATAACATGATGGTCACGACGACCGCCATCTCAACCAGCAGATGTTTCTGACAGGATGGCATCAGTCTTGCACCAGTAATAATACGCCTCCGGATTGCCCAACTTCAACTTGTTCAGTTTGTTGGTCAGCGTATTGACCGACATCGTAGCCAACGCATCAACGTCGCCACCATAGTGCTCAATCTTGGCAATATCGTGTTGTATAAGGGTTGCAAGATATGCTGCCTTTGCCGCATCTGTCACTGCCGTTTCTATATGGTACGTCCCGAGATACATAAATGAGCCTATGCTGTTGATACCTTTTTGCAGCAGCGCAAACTTCTCCTTGTCCACGAAACCACGTGTTGAAATGTTGAGGGCAGTATTGCGAATGTCATCAAAGACCAAGTCCAGATTGTCAGATTTCAGTCCACGATAACCTAATTCTACTGGAGCAATCCGACGGAAGGTCTCTGACGCAATGGCGATGTCGCCAACCTTATCAAACACTCTTCCTACATCATACAACTGCTTGATTATTTCAAGCGTCGCCAGTTTATCTTTCTTGTAATATGGTATCCCTGTGGTCTCAGGTGCGAAAGCCGTGAGTTTGTCACCAAGGATATCACCTATGGATGGCACTCGCACATAGACTTTGTCGCCAATTGACTCCACGAACGGACTCTCGATGGCAACCATCTGTGTATCCATATAGTGGCAGTCCTCATAAAGCACATCAAGCAAGATAAACGAAGTGGCATTGGACTCTGCCTTGAAAGCCACCTGATAGAAAAATTTCGAATGGCTCTTCGGTATATCCGTACCAGCCTGCTTGCGTTCAACGAGCTGATAATCAATAAAACCATTATCGGCATAATCCTTGAGGTAATCCTCTATGTTGGTGCCTGGCGGACACATAATGTCAATGTCTATCGACAGACGATGCGCCGTGTCATGTAGCAAAAGCATCAGACACGAGCCACCCTTGAAATGGAACGGACAGCCCGAGCGCGCCAACATGTCGAGAAGAGACAACGCACGAACCACCTTCTCAATCAGGTTCTTGTCTGGATATTTGAATGCCTGTGACTTTTCCGCTATCCACTCTGTTGTAAAACACTTAGGAGCAATCATTGTTGTTCATATTTATCCCACGCCGTCTGCCATAACGAGACAAGCGCGAGTAGTTAATCATATAAAGAGACTCCGCATTTGCAAGCATATTGTCACTTTCCACGCCCTGAAGATAACCAAAATCAGCATCTTTCCGAATGTCCACCAGCACCTTCTCCAACGTAGGCACGACCACTCCGTCCCTGACAACCATAGGCGACTCCGATTTCAATGGTTTTATGACAACAGGCGCAGCCTTCAAGTCAATGTACGCTGCCACCATATCCGCCTTGGGATTCAAGTACACATCATATCCCAAGTCACGCAGAAACACAAAAGCCGCCTCCATCACCTCCCGCTCCGTCTCTATGTACGTCGCATTGTTGAACGACAGATGATGCTGTAGCGCGGCAAGTGTCCCTCCGTTGTAGATACAGAATGTCGCAAAGGGAAATTTCTCCTTCAACATCCCATTGAGTTCTCTCTCCCTCTCACCCAGCACCACATCAAACGCATTCTTCGTCGTGGGCACAAGGGCATACACACTACGCTTCACACGCGCCAGTCTTTCCGTGTTGACCAGTCGTGTTATCGTGCTTTTGATAGACGACAGGGATATAGTGCCATCCTTCGGCAATGAGCGCACAATATCATCTATGCAAAACACACCGTTCCGCATGGCATAATCCATTATATATTGAGTCGTGTTAGCCATTTCGCCTGCAAAGTTATGTAAATTATCGGCAATAAACAAGAATTATTGCCGATAATTTACAATTATTAGTCAAATTTACGGCTTCAAGCACCCTATCGGCACGACGAGCACGCCATCAGGCCTTTTGCAAGCATATTTGCCCTTACCTGTCAACACCATCAGGAACGACGGATTTGGCATACGCGTGGTGTCAATCTTTGCGGCAAGTTGCTTCAGGCTTGTGGCACCTTCCTCTATCTTCGTCTCACCGCCCAGTTTCACTTCTATCAAGCCGTATGTGCCATTACGGCGGTGAAGCACCATGTCGCACTCCAGACCTGTGTTGTCGCGATAATGATAGAGTTTCCCGTCAAGCGCTTCGGCATAGACGCGCAAGTCCCTGACAGCCATTGATTCGAAAATAAGTCCGAAGGTTTCCAAATCGTTGACTAGGTCTTGCGGACCGATGCCCAAGGATGCCGTGGCGATGCTTGGATCAGCATAATAGCGCGTATCGCTTGTGCGAACTGCGGCCCTGCTGCGCAGATTAGGATTCCAAGCCTCCAAATCTTCTATTACAAACAGCTTCTGCAGTGCCTTGATATAGTCGGCTACGGTATCCTCGTCCAAAGTGTCAGAATCGTTGCTCATCATGTCGGCTTTGAATGTGCCGTACGACACCTGGGCCGCGATGTTCCTGGCATACGAGCGCATAAGCCGCCGCACGCGCTGGGGGTCTCTCTTGACTCCATCCACACGCTGAATGTCGTAATCTGCCACAGAGTCTACGTAATCCAGCGCCTGGTCCAGCGCCACCTCGCCTTTCAGCAACACCGCAGCCGGCCAACCGCCACGGCAGGCGAGATAGGCGATGTCGTCAATGCTGAGCTTATTCTCCTCCGCCTCCATCTCCTTGCCGTCAAACAGGTCTTTGAGACTGACGCTGCCATTCGATTCTCCCGACTCGAACAGACTCATCGGACGCATGCGAAGTCTGCCGATACGACCGGTGCCGCTATGCACTGTCTCAGACGCCTCGGGCAACACCGACGAACCGGTCAGGACGAACTGCGACGGCAAGCCGCGTTTGTCAACCATGCTGCGTATGCTGTCCCACAATGACGGTATGGTTTGCCACTCGTCAATCAGGCGTGGTGTCTTGCCTTCAAGCAACCTCTTGGAGTCTATCTCCATCATGCTACGGCTTTCCCTGAGCACTTCGCTGTCGCCAAGGTCAAGCATGCTCTTCGCCTGACGCGCAGCCGTGGTGGTCTTTCCGCACCACTTCGGACCTTCTATCAGCACAGCCCCTTTGCCTGCAAGCTTCCGCACAAGCAAATCGTCTGCAATTCGTTTCTTATACATCTTTTGTCGTTATTCGTTATTTATGGATGCGCAAGCGAGCCTGATGCCGGCAATGTGTGTCTGCCTCGCTGGGGCATCTTCCTGACTTACGAATGCAAAATTAGTGATAAAAAACAAATCGCGCAAGCGATTATGCGATTTTTTCGGTCGTTTGTAACCAATCCGTTCGGTCGTTTGCAACCATTTCATTCGGTCGTTTGAAACCATTTCATTCGGTCATTTGTAATTTCCGCCCGCAATTCATACGGCAAAACCGCAAAGGATCAGCAGACTCTCCCTGCGCGCTCCATACTTCTTCCCGCGCCTGAACCACTCCAGCCGTTTCTTTTCCATATTCACAACGTCCTGCGCTATAACAAGTCAGAACAAGTCCGAATGTGTGCCTGTATCGACGAGCAACAGAATCAGTTCTGTACCATGCGGCTCCCACAAGAGAAGCCAGTCAGGTTGGATATGACACGCCCAGCAACCGGCATACATTATAGGTTACCCTCTGTCAATCCAGTTCTCCAATGTCAAATCAGGGATGTGGGACAAATGCTTGATATTCTCCGTCACAAGAATCATCCTATTATGAAGAGCCGTCGCACCGATAAGAAGGTCAAAATCATCAATCAACCGACCTTCCGAGCGCAACCTCGCCTTGATGTCCGCATAAGTACGCAGAGAAGAGAACATCGGAACCACATCAAATTCACCTACAAATCGTTCGACATCGCGCAACACCGATTCCTTTCTATCACTGCACGAGGCACCATACAGGAGTTCCGCAACCGTAATCTCTGAAATATGGCAATACTTCTTGTTCTTATCTGTAAGGACACTATCCAAGTTGTACCGCCCCTTCATATAGAAGATACAAATATTTGTAT
>JABUTZ010000062.1 GCA_021443415.1 Bacteroidaceae bacterium
TCACCGTCTACAACAACTGGGCGTCGCGCTCGGTCAAGATGGACAAGAAGTGGGTCGAAGACAAGGTGAAGGACATGTCGGCAGAAGAGAAACAGAAGTTCACCTACGAACACAACGACACGCTGAAGTTCATCGGCAAGATGAACGAGTACGGCTATGCGGTGATGAATTTCCAGGCAGGCTACCCCAAGGCGATGAACCCCTACACGAGCACCATGCAGATGTCGTTCCAGTTCCACGGCACCACCGTCACATGGCCCGAGAAGCAGGGCATGGAGGGCATCGTGCTCGGTATGGCAGGCATACCCGGCAGTTCGTTTGTGACCGGCGGTCCCGACCGTGTCGACTTCGTGATTAACGACCCTCCGGGCTCCAACAGCTCTGCCTACATCGAGAAGGGGTCGACCATCACATTAGGCGCATCCAACAACGCAACCTTCGGCGACGTAACGTCAGACGAAAGCCAATGGGCAATTGGAGCAGAAGTGGAGATATTGAGCGGTTTTGCCTTTATAACCAAAACTTCCCAAAACAAAACAGCAATGGGAGGTGCCGAAAAGGGAAGCGAATTCGACTTGATGAGTTGGTCTGACAGGAAGTCGATGACCTACAGCTTCAACGAGCGAATCCAGACCAGCAGCAGCCCCGACTTTGTGGGGGCTGACGGCGACATCTACGTGGGCCGCGCCACAAACTACTTCTTCACCGACACACGCTACACCAACATGTCAACCGAAAACGAGCGCACCATACCGCAGATTGACAAGGACATTCACGGCAACGGCATAAAGAGCGAGGACTATACCGAGGGTGGCAAGACGATAAAGGGCGGAGTGACGTTCTACCTGACCAACTGGATTCAACCCATCGGCGGCACCACCGCCAAGACACTGTTCAGCTACACCCAGAAGCATATCCTCAACGTACTCATGCCCGACCTGCGCAAGCGCCGTGCCGAGTTGCTTGTCTACGACGAGGCTATGAAGGACAAGAAGTCGGATGACCTGCCGCCACTGCCGAGCGGCGAGTGCAAGTACTACGCAAAACGGCCGCTCGACCAGATGGACAACAACAAGGTGGCGTGGATGAAAGACATAGACTACATCGTCCAGAGAACCAGAAAAGACACTCTCGACAAAGTGTGTGTCTTCTCGACGGGCTTAGAGCAATGGGAGAATGCGATCAAAGACAACGAGCGCAACAAGGCATACAACTTCTACATACTCAAAGACAACAATAAGTATAAGGAAAGCACGTCGATAAACGACATTGACTTCGAGGGGATAGCCAAGGAATACAAACTGTCAGGCCTGAGTAGTGGCATACTGGTAGCCGACCAGCTCTCCATTGGAGTATATGCCCTCAAAAACATCGTCAAGATAATTCCCGTCATCAGTGCAGGCAAGTTGAGTCCCCTTGCAATAGCTCCCCAGGCTTTGGCTACGGCATTCAAGGCTTTATACAACGACATGAAAAAAAAATCGACTGAAGGCGTAAAACTGCCCGTCGACCTTCACTACATAGGCAACAAATCGTTTGATGCAGGTTCATCGGTCAACAACAACGTGACCATAACCAAAAACTACACTGCCACCAAAGGATTCGACGACAACACCGAACTACAGTTCGGAGGTGTGATAATACAGAAAATGTCGAATCTCGGCCCAAGCGTAGAAAACACCGGCAAGACACTGGCAGGCCTCAAGTATGGGTCCAGCAAGAATGTCGAAGCGGCTTTTGCCGGCACCACCAGCTACGGCTTCACGCTCGCCACATCAGGAGCAAGCACATACGAGTCGGTCGACATCTACCTGCCCGTATCATACACGGCAACAATCGAGGAAAAAGGCGGCGTCCGCGAGGTGAGCGGCAACGGCACCATGCCCTACATGTTCCGCCTCAGGGGCGGACAGTCGAAGGTGCCCTGGGAGAAGCCCGACTCCACGATAGTGCTCCTTCAGGCCGACACTTTAAAGATGGAAAATGGAACGGTGGGTGACCCGTTCCCACTGAGCGAAGGCACAGTGGCACTCGCCGTGCCTGAGTTCGACATGCTGTCGGAGTTTGCCAAGATGCCCGCCGGCGAGAGGTCGAGCTTCGAGGTGACGCTGCGCAACATCTCTGCCGCCACCTTCTCACCGACAGTGTCGGAGCCCGCACCCAAGTTATGTTTCGGCGTAGACCCGAAAACCAACCACAACGGACTGCTCTTCGACTACGGTACAGCATCGGGACAGTATGTCGTGGGACTCAAGCCACAGACCTCGACCAAACTGTCGGTGACCGTGCAGCAGACACGCACCGACGTTACGCGCGACACAGTCTCGTTCCTCTTCTACCCCGAGGGAGACCAGGGACGAGCCGTCAGCAAGAGGGTGATATTCAACTTCGTGCCGATGGCGTCGCCCGTGACGCTCGAGATAGACCGCGTGATGGTCAACGCCGAAGCGGCGAAAGAGAAGAAAGAGATAGGCGTTACGCTCTCAGGCTACCACATGGAGTACAAAGACTTCGCGGGCATTGTCGTACAGGCGCGTCGTGTCGGAACCAACACGTGGATGCCAATACACCTCTTTTATATAGACAAGGAAAAATACAACTTGGAGAAAGACTGGGAGGGGGCTAACGACCCGCTCATTGCCGGACAAACAGTCACCACACTGCAGCTCGACGACAGGTTCTCCGACGGCGAATACGAGATATGCGCCGTGGCACAGTCGAAGGCGAGTCGCGAGGCGACGGCACTGGAGCAGTCAAGCCGCGTGCTGACATTCTCCATCGACACCAAGCAGCCAGCCATCATGGGCAAGCCCACAAGCGTGCTGCTCTACGGAGAGGACCTGAGGCTCACGTTCGACGAGAATATACTCAAGGAGCGTGTCACGACCGAAAACTTCAACATCGTCACCGACCTCGACGCTCAGGTGGCTCGCGAGCACTCGGTGGCAATGAAGTTCTACAAATGCGGCGCCGCCGAGAGCAACAACCAGTTTGACCTCTTCGGATACCGCGACTTCACGCTTGCCTTGAAGTTCAAGCCTATCGACGTGAACAGCGAGACTGTGCTCTTCTCGCAGGCAGTCAAGACGGGCGACTTCCGCATCAGCTACAACGATGCACGCGTCTGCATACAGTATGGCGACTCCATCAGGCACAGCGAAAAACAAGTCCTCGACCAGGCAGGCAACAAATATTCCGACTGGATGATGCTCTTGGTGAGATACAAGCGCGACGAGGCAGGTTCAGCCGGCACCGTCTCGGCAGAGCTGCTGACCAACACCGGGGAGACATACCGCGGACCGGTGCTGATCCTCGGCGACTGTCCGCAGACACAGGCAACACTGCGTCTGGGAGCCGACCAGGGCAAGAGCAACGGCAACACGCTCCTCCACGACGTGATGCTGTGGGAAGGTGATGTTGACAAGGCATACATCGACGAGAACCTCGACAACGCCCTGCGCGGACTCGACAACGCCCTCATAGCCTACTGGCCCGGCAACGAGGGCAGAGGACACGTGGCCACCGACCGCCGCTACGGACGCAACCTCAGACTGCCTGCCGGTGCAGAGTGGTACTCGCGCATACCCAACTACTCGCTGCAACTCGACGGCAGCCACGCGTTCAACATACCGACCGGCGAGGCGGGCATGTCGACAAGGGAAAGCTACGCACTGTCGTTCTGGTTCAAGTCGGCAGACAACCAGCAGGACGCCACACTCTGCGCCTTCAACCGACAAGACGGTACACGCAACACTATCAACATAGGCAACCAAGGCACAGTGACCGCCACATTCGCAGACAAGGATTTCCCACTCGGCATAGCCGAACCGTTGGTATGGCACAACTTCTGTCTGGAGTATGTGAGCGGCGGCTACTCGCGCTTCTACATCGACGGAGAGGTAGTGAAGGAAGTGGAGAGCAACCTCATACCGCAGTTCAACTACACCTCGCTGACCATGGGAGCATACTACGCGCCCAACGAAGCCGGAGGCGAACAGACCGCCGCTGTTGCAAACGGCTTCAAGGGACATATCGACGACGTCCGACTGCAGAAGGGACGCTTCACCCAAAACATTCTGGTTGAAGATATGCACCACTGCCTGACAGGCAGGGAGGAAGGGCTGAAGATATACTATCCGTTCCAGCACATTATGCGCCTCGACGACCCGGTAGCAGCCGTGCAGTGCGACTACAACCACATATACATTAATGATACAATCAAAGAGAGCGACAAAGGCATGATTATAGGCGGCGGCGTGCTCGGCGACATCATCGACAAAAACGATGCCCCGATGCAGCTCTCTGCCTCGTTCCGCCGCCAACTTGCCGGCAAGTCCGAGTATAACGTCACAGCCAGCGACCGCGAGGTGGTCATCAACATCACCGACGACATAATACGACGTCTCAATGGCAAGACACTACACATCACAGCCCTCAACATACAGGACACACATGCCAACACCATGACTCCCTATAGCTGGGATGCCGTGGTGCACCAGGAGTGGGGCGGATGGATACCATCCTTGCTCGAGATGACACTGCCCGTCGACACCATAGCCGACGTGGAGACCGGACTCGTCAAGTACAAGCCTATGGGCAACCTGACGTTGAGCGGACTCGAAGACTGGATAACGCCACACAACACCACCGACGATACGTACTACTATTACACCGTCTATACCATCAGCACCAAGAACCTCTCCCCGGGCATCTACTACGCACAGGTCAGCCTCACCAACAGCGACGGCGAGTCGCTGCATCAGATAGTGAAACTCACCGTCAAGGGCAAGGACCCGGGATGGCGTGTGGACCCGAAGAAGTACGACTCCAACATGAGCCTCATCGCCGACCTCTACCTCAATAGCAGCCTCTGGACGTCAGAGGATGTGAAGGTGGCGGCGTTCATCGACGGCGAGTGCCGGGGATTGGGACAGATCAAGCACAATGTCGACAACAACCGCTCGCTCATCTACATGACCATCTACGGCAACGACATGACGGGCGGAGACACCGGCAAGCAGGTGACCCTCAAGGCGTGGGACCCCAACACGGGCATCATCTACAACCCGCTCCTGATTAGAGACTACGACAACAATGATGTTAAGGACTTCAAGTACAACTCGTCGAAACTCAACGGTGAGTACGACCGCCCGTGGCACCTCATAGCCTACGATGTCATACAGCAAGACTGGTCGCTATCAGCAGGCTGGAACTGGGTAAGCACCTTCGTCAACCCGACCAACTCACAGGCAAGCGAACTCATAAGAGGCGTCGAAAGCCACATCGGCATGGTCAAAGACCGACTGCACGCAGCAATGCCCCGTTCGAAGGAGATGGGCAACGTCTATATCATGCCGGGCGAGATGTACATGATACATGTGAAGGGCGACAACCCGATATCTCGCCTTAGCGTCTGCGGCGTGAAAGCCAACCCGGACAGCATCGATGTGACCATACCCGGCAGCACGAAGGGCATGGCGTGGGGATGGATAGGCTATCCTTGCAAGCGGAGCATGACCCTGCAACAGGCTCTCGTGAACCTCACTCCACACAAGAACGACATCATAAAGAGCCAAACAGAGTTCGCCGTCTTCGACGGTCACAACTGGCAGGGTCCGCTCGAATATCTCAACCCCGGACAGGGATATATGTACGGCAACAACTGCACCACGGGCGATGCGATAACCTTCCACTTCCCGTCAGAGTCATCGGTAGCATCTCGCAGTGAAGTGGCCAACAAGGATCTCGCGAGTGCCGACTACCCCAACAACATGGTGGTCATCGGCGAGACACTGCCTCACGGCAAGATATGTGCCTTCGTTGACGGTGAACAGCGCGCGGAGGCTGTAGCCGATGCCGACGGACGTGTGTACCTGACTGTCGGCGGCGAGGGAACGACAGGATCGCTGACATTCGTCATCGTCGACAGCGAAGACAACGCC
>JABUTZ010000063.1 GCA_021443415.1 Bacteroidaceae bacterium
CTACGCCGCCATACAGCGGTGGAGCACACTCACAGCACCCATCCTCCCCGAACTCCTCCAGTCCACCGGGTGGCAACTCGCACTCATCGTCCCCGCCGCAACCTACGGCCTCGACACCTTCACCGGCAAGACGCTGCGCGGCAACTTCTACAAGTGCGGCGACCTGCTGTCCGTGCCGCACTTCCTGACGTGGGCGCCAATCGGCACGCCCACGCCCAACTTCCATTGCCCGGAGTATTTCGGGAGGATTGACTTCGAATAAGGGAATGGTGGGAAGCCACCCTCATTCCGCCACGCCACAAAAAAAGCTCCCACCGGGTAGGCGGGAGCAAAGGTTTAACCCTTCGGCCATTACAGCCTTATTGTGATAAGATGTAGAAAATCTTACGGTGCAAAGGTATAAAGAATTTGAACAACGACAAAACAAAAAACAAAAAAATATCATGAAAGAACGAATTTTAGGCATTGATGCCGGCACAAACAGCCTCGGATGGGCTATTGTGGACTACGACGCAGAGAAAGAAACGGACAAGTACACACTCGTGGACAGCGGTGTGAACATCTTCGCAGAAGGGGTGAAGATAGAGAAAGGCATTGAGTCGTCGCGAGCCTCGGAACGCACAGTGCATAAGCATATACGCTTAGGTTACTGGCGGCGCAAGGTGCGCAAAATCAGCCTGCTGCGCCTGTTGCGTCAGGCTGGAATGTGTCCGAACGTGACTGATGACCAACTGAAACTGTGGCGCAAGAAGAAGGTCTATCCCAAGACCGACGAGTTCATGCTGTGGCAGATGACCAGCGAGGAGGAGAACGACAACCCATACTTCTTCCGCAATCTGTGCCTGAGCGAGAAGCTCGACCTGAGCGTGCAGAAGAACCGCTACACAGTGGGACGCGCCATCTACCACATCAACCAGCGACGCGGCTTCCTGAGCAACCGCAAGGAGGAGACAAAGCAGAGTGACGGAGCTGTAAAACAAGGCATAGAAGACATCGACAAGAAGATGAAAGAATACGGCTGCGAATATCTCGGACAGTATTTCTACCAGCTCTATCAGCGCGGCGAGAAGATACGCAACCATTACACCGACCGCCTCAACCACCACGAGAAGGAACTGCTGGCTATCTGCCGCATGCAGGCACTTGACAAGGAACTGACGGACAAGCTGCACAAGTACATCATCACCCAACGACCGCTCAAGTCGCAGAAGCACACCGTGGGACGCTGCGTGTTCGAGAAGAAGAAGACACGCTGCCCAGCCTCGCACCCTCTGCTCGAGCAGTTCAGGATGTACGCCTTCGTCAACAACATCAGGATGCAGACTCCTGCCGACTACGACCTGCGCCCTCTGACAGAGGAGGAAAAGCGAGCAATCATTCCCCTGTTCCTGCGCAAATCGAAACAGAATTTCACATTCGAGGAGATAGCCAAGAAACTGAGCGGCGGCAAGAACAACTACTGCTACTACAAGGACAGGGAGGAGAAGCCGTATCGCTTCAATTACTACATGGACACATCGGTGAGTGGCTGTACGGTGAACGCCTCGCTGTGCGACGCCTTTGGTGTAGGCAAGGCGGATGACGAGGAGGCATGGATAGACATCGCCTGCGAGCGATACACCCAGCGCGAGGTCAAGGGCAGGAAAAAGAGCCGCTACGAAGTGATGAACGACGTGTGGCACGCATTGTTCTTCTTTGACGACAATGACCACCTGCGCCTGTTCGCCAAGGAAAAGCTGCAGATGGATGACGAGGCTGCGGAGAAGTTCGTAGGCATTCGTCTCCCGCAGGACTATGGGCAGCTGTCTCTCTGCGCCATACGCAAGATACTGCCCTACATGAAGCGCTATGGGCTTATCTACTCGCACGCCACCTTCCTCGCCAACCTCGCAAGCGTGGTTAAGGTAAAGACAAACGCCGATGACCTGTGTCCGGCACTGCCTAAAGAGGACGCTGCGGACATCGTCGAAGCCTTCGACACATACAAGACCGAATACCTGCCCCAATTCAAGAATGGCGAGGAGCACATGAGCCTCGACGCGTATGTCAAGACATGTATCCTGCGCAAATACAACCTGCCCGACGACCTGCGCCTGCTCGACTGCCTCTATCATCCGTCGATGATGGAGAAGTTCCCGAAGGTGATACGCGAGGACGAGAAGAAAGGCTGCAAACTGCTTGGGTCGCCGCGCACCAACAGCCTGCGCAACCCGATGGCCATGCACTCGCTCTTCCGCATGCGCCACGTCATCAACACCCTCTTGGAGAAGCAGGTCATCGACGAGGACACAACCATACACATCGAGTTTGCCCGCGAACTGAACGACTCCAACCGCCGCGCCGCCATACGGACATGGCAGAAAGACAACGAGAAGCGCAGGAACGTGTGCCGTGACAAGATACGCGAGCACAAGGGCAAGGACTACGAGCCTACGGACGACGAGATACTGAAATGTCTGCTGTGGGAGGAGCAAGACCACATCTGCCTATATACTGGTGCTACGATCAGCCTGGCGGACCTGCTCGCCTCCAACCGCTACGACATCGAGCACACCATTCCGCGCAGCGTGGGCGGCGACACGACGAGCGCCAACCTCACCGTCTGCGACAGCCGTTTCAACCGAGAGGTGAAACGCAACAAGATGCCAAGCCAGTTGGCGGAGCACGAACAAATCCTTGAGCGCATAGCCCGTTGGAAAGAGAAGGCGGAAGAGCTTGACAAACAGATACGCAAACTCAAAACAAATGGTGTGGCGGACAAGGACACAAAGGACAACATCATACGCAAGCGTCACCGCCTGACGCTCGAACGTGAGTACTGGCGCGGCAAGTACGAACGCTTCACGATGACCGAGGTGCCCGAGGGATTCGCTCGCCGACAGGGCGTTGACATCAGCGTCATCTCGCGCTACGGCAAGGACTACCTCAAGTCACTTTTCCACCATGTGCATGTGGTGAAAGGCATAGCCACCTCCGAATTCCGTAAGATCTGGGGTCTGCAGGAGGAGTACGAGAAGAAGGCGCGCACCAACCACTGCCACCATGCCGTCGATGCCATCACCATCGCCTGCATTGGCAAGGCTGAGTACGACCTCCTTGCCCAGCACTACCACAACGCGGAGCAACACGAATGGGGGCTTGCGCAACGCCAGGCCACATTCCCCAAGCCGTGGGCGACATTCACCGAGGACGTGAAGCGCATCCGTGAGAGCCTGCTCGTGCGCCACTACACACGCGACAACATGCCCAAGCACACCAAGAAGAGAGACCCGAAACAGAAGGGCAAATTCATGGAGGGCGACACGGCACGCGGCTCGCTCCACCTCGACACCTACTACGGAGCCATTGAGCGTGACGGCGAGGTCAAATATGTAGTCCGCCGCAATCTTGACATGCTGGCTGACGAGGCTGTTGACACCATTGTCGATGATGAAGTGCGCAGGAAGGTTCAGGAGGCCATACTCACCCATGGCAGTCTGAAGAACGCCGTGGCACATGGCATCTGGATGAACGAGGAGAAAGGAGTAGCCATAAAGCGTGTGCGCTGCTATGCCAACTCCATCAAGCGACCGTTAGACATTCGCACGCACAGGGATGAGTCGCCCAAGGAATATAAGCGCACCTTCCACGTGCAGAACGAGAGCAACTACATGATGGGCATCTACGTGGGAGCTGACGCAAAGGGCAAGGAGAAGCGCGAGTTTGAACTGGTCAACTATCTTTACACCGCAACAATCCTGCGCAAGAGCAGCGAACTGCAGAAGGACGGTCTGCTGCCGGAAACGAGCGGCAAAGGCTATCCCCTGCGATGGAAACTGAAAATCGGCACTCTCGTCCTGCTCTATGAGAAGAGCGCGCAAGAGGTGACATCGTGCAGTGCTACGGAATTGGCGAGGAGGATGTATAAGATAACGGGGTTCTCTTCAATGATTGTGAACGGAATTTACTATGGCACACTGTCTCTGACCCACCATCAAGACGCACACATGAGTACGGAAATCAAACTGAAAAATGGTGCGTACATCTCTGGGGAGACCCTGCGTCCAGGCATCAAGTTGCTCCACACCCAGTTCCATGCCCTTGTCCAAGGTCAGGACTTCACAATAGACGAAACAGGGAAAATAGAATTCAAACACAGATGACAAAGCAAACACTGATGTTCGTCAATCCTGTCTCGCTCTCCCTGAGGTACAACCAACTGGTCATACACCTCAAGGGAAGCGAGGAGGAGGTGACACGCCCCATCGAAGACATCGCCGTTGTGGTGATTGAAAACCAGGCGGTGCAGGTGACCGTGCCTCTGCTCAACGCCCTTGCGACACAAAACGTGTCCGTGGTCATCTGCGACGACAAGGCGATGCCCAACGCCATGCTCATGCCCCTCGAAACCAACAACACACAGCAGGAGACCTACCGCATCCAGTGCGAGGCGTCGCAACCCACACGCAAACGCATCTGGCGCGACCTCATCGAGGGCAAGATACGCAACCAGGCAGCCATGCTCTATCGTGCCGGCCGTCAGGGCGACCTGCTCAGACCTTACTACTCCAACGTGCTCTCCGGCGACAGCGACAACCGCGAGGGAGCGGCTGCACGCATCTACTGGCGCGAACTCTTCGGACCCACATTCGTGCGCAGCCGCGAGGGCAACCAGCCAAACGCCATGCTCAACTACGGATACGCCCTCCTGCGAGCCGCCACAGCACGCGCACTCATGGGTTCGGGCCTGCTGCCCGCCTTCGGCATCTTCCACCGCAACCGTTACAACGCCTTCCCGCTTGCCGACGACGTGATGGAACCCTACCGTCCCTTTGTCGATGCCATCGTCTACGACCTGCACGCACGCCAGGGCAAAACCTCTCTCGACAAGGATGCGAAGAGCCGTCTGCTCCGCATCCTGTTCGCCGATGTGGACATCGACGGCACAACCCATCCTCTCGAGGTTGCGCTCACGCTCACCACCGCCTCGCTCGTGCGAGCGCTGAAAGACAACAACCAACATATCCGCTGTCCGTCGTTCCCATGACCGAAATCCGTCTAAATGCCTATCATATCATGTGGCTGTTCGTGTTCTTTGACCTACCGGTACAGACCAAGAAGGAGCGCAAGACTGCTGCCGATTTCCGCAAAAATCTCCTCAAGGATGGTTTTGTCATGATGCAGTTCTCTGTCTATGTGCGCCATTGCGCCTCCTACGAGAGTCTCGTCGTTCACAAAAAACGTGTCAAGGCTCTCATGCCCGACACTGGCAAGGTGAATATGCTCAATGTCACCGACAAACAGTATGGTGATATGGAAACTGTTTACGGAAAATCTGCAAAAAAAGATATCAATGCACCCGTCCAACTCGAACTTTTTTAATAACTTTGCACTGTCAATGACCGCTACACCACCACTTCTTATGCCCAACATCCTCTGTATGTAGCTGAAAAACACATACATAATGCACATAAGTTGTGGTTTGATGTAGAAAAGGAAAAAAAAACAACTGGCTATAGGACCCCCGAAGGGGGCTGGCGCATTTGAAAAAAAATCCGTTCGCACGGACACTTCATTTTTCGAAACGGCAAAACAAACAATGCACAGCGAGCCGGAAATCGGAACACGAATGATGGTGCCGCCCTACCTGTCGCACAAGCAGGAGTGGGTGGAGGGGACGCTCATCGAGGTGGAGCACAACCGATACCGCGGACTGGTGTATGTGGTCAGGACGGACGCAGGGGAGATTTTCTTCAGCGTGGCGGACGATTTCAAGAGCTGAGCCTTTGACATTGTTAGGTATACGCATCCGATTGAGCAATCGAAAATGCCCCTGACCTCACGGCCAAGGGCATTCAAAAGCTCTTTTAATTATTGACACTAAACTTCGTTATGAAGTTCTGTTGCGGTCACGACGTGCGGATGCCCGTTGCGCGATGG
>JABUTZ010000064.1 GCA_021443415.1 Bacteroidaceae bacterium
CACGGAGTTCATGTCGTGGGTGTTGATGATGGTTGTCATGTTATACTCGTGCGTGATGTCGCTGATGAGCTCGTCAATCACAAGGCTTGTCTTGGGGTCGAGTCCGCTGTTGGGCTCGTCGCAGAAGAGGTATTTGGGATTGAGCGAGATGGCGCGCGCGATGGCGACACGCTTCTGCATACCGCCTGAGATCTCGCCGGGGAATTTGTTCTGCGCGTCAAGCAGGTTGACGCGGTCAAGGCAGAACTGAGCCCTCTTGATGCGGTCCGCCTCGTTGTCATAACTGAACATGTCAAGTGGGAACATCACGTTCTCAAGCACTGACATCGAGTCGAATAGCGCCGCGCTCTGGAATATCATACCCATCTCGCGCCGCAGGAGCGCACGCTCCTTCTTGGTCATCGTTACGAGGTTGCGTCCGTCATAGAGCACCTCGCCGCTGTCGGGCGTGAAGAGGCCTACGAGGTTCTTGATTAGCACTGTCTTGCCGGAGCCGCTTTGTCCGATTATGAGGTTTGTCTTGCCGTCCTCGAAGCGCGAGTTGATGTCTTTGAGTACCTGACGTCCTTCGAACGATTTGCAGAGCTGCTTTATTTCAATCATTGTGGTGGGGAGATTGTTGGGGTGGGGTAGGGGGGGGCTGTTTGAGAGTGTGGTGGGGTTTAGGATAGGAGTTGCGTGAGGAACACGTCCGAGCAGAGTATCAGCACACTGCTCGACACAACTGCGTCGGTGCTGGCCTTGCCGACCTCGAAACTGCCGCCCTGCACGGTGTACCCGAAGAAGGCGGACACGCTGGAGATGATGAACATGAAGAAGTAGCTCTTGATCATTCCCATCCACACATACCACTCGTTGAAGTCGTGCTGCAGGCCGTAGGTCAGGTCTTCGGGCGTGAGAATGCCCGAGATGGCGGCGGCGTAAGCCCCACCGAAACCGGCGAAGATGCTGAATGCCACAAGTATAGGTGTCATGGTGAGCAGCGCGGCAATCTTGGGCAGGATGAGGAACGACGCCGGGTTGATGCCCATTATTTCTATGGCGTCGATCTGCTGCGTCACGCGCATCGTGCCTATCTCGCTCGCGATATTCGAACCGACCTTACCGGCGAGGATGATGCACATGATGCTGCTGGAGAACTCGAGCAGGAAGATCTCGCGCGTGGTGAAACCTGTCGTGAAGCGAGGCATCCATGGCGACTGGATGTTGAGCTTCATCTGTATGCAGATCACCGCTCCGATGAAGAAACTGATGAGTAGCACGATGCCTATGGAGTCAACGCCGAGTTGCGTCAGATCCTTGACATACTGGCGGTGGAACATCCGCCAACGCTCGGGCCACGAGAGCACTTTCCCCATCAGCTGGAGGTAGCAGCCGAAAGTGTGTATGCTGGAATTTGTCATGCGTTTTGGGGCTTTTCTTATCAAATTATTATGCAAAATTACAACAAAATCGTGGGTTTTCACTAATTTTGCACCGCAAAAAATTCAGAATATGGAAGAAACAAGTGCGGGATTGACCTTGCGCAGCGAGGGATTGAAGAAGATTTACGGCAAACGCACCGTCGTGAACGACGTGTCGTTCGAGGTGCGACAGGGCGAGATAGTGGGACTGCTGGGCCCCAACGGCGCCGGCAAGACCACATCGTTCTACATGACCACGGGACTGGTGCTGCCTAACGCCGGACGTGTCTTCATCGGCGAGCGCGAGATCACGAAACTGCCTGTGTACAAGCGCGCACGCCTCGGCATCGGATACCTGGCCCAGGAGGCGAGCGTGTTCCGCAAGATGTCGGTGGAGGACAACATAGCGAGTGTCTTGGAGATGACGGAATACACACCGGAGATGTGCGGCGGCAAGTCTGTCCGCGAGGCGAAGAGGGACAAACTGGAGTCGCTGATCGCGGAGTTCCGTCTCGGCCACGTGCGCAAGAACCTTGGCGACCGACTCAGCGGCGGCGAGCGGCGGCGCACTGAGATTGCCCGCTGTCTCGCCATCAACCCCAAGTTCATCATGCTCGACGAACCGTTCGCGGGCGTGGACCCGATAGCCGTGGAGGACATTCAGTATATAGTCTGGAAACTGAAACAAAAGAACATAGGTGTCCTTATCACCGACCACAACGTCGAGGAGACGCTCTGCATCACCGACCGTGCCTACATGCTGTTCAGCGGTGAGATATGCTACAAGGGCACCCCGCAGGAACTGGCAAACAACGAGGAGGTGAAGCGCCGCTACCTCACCACAAGCTTCGAGTTGCGCATGAAGGACTTTGAAGCCATTGACCGCGAGAAACGAGCCCAAGGCCTCTCCCTGGAGGCTTGAAAGTTGGACATTACGGTTGAATGTGCAAATCTCCCTCCATACATCTTTGTGGTTTGAGATATAAGTTGTGATTTTGCATCGACAAACTCCGCCGCGCCTATGCTTGCATGCGTACCAGGGCGGAAATACTCCACCCAGCCCGTATTTGCCGGAACAGTGCCTCCACACGGCCCCCAAAACCATCCACACAGCCTTAAATATCCTTATTTTTGCCCTAAATGGCGTTTGGTTGCGGAATTTTTCGTAATTTTGCAACCGCTTTGTGCATTGGACCTGAAAACAAAAAATCTAAAGACAAAAAGATATGAATATCACACTTGAAAAGAAGACAGACGTGAGAGCGCTGCTCACAATGACAATCGAAAAGGCAGACTACAGCGAGCGAGTCGAGAAGGCGCTGAAGGACTTCCGCAAACGCGCCAACATGCCAGGCTTCCGACCCGGACAGGTGCCTATGGGACTCCTCAAGAAGCGTTTCGGACACGACATCACCGCCGAGGAGGTGAACAAACTGATTGGCGAGAACCTCAACAAGTATATCCGAGACAACAAGGTCAAGGCACTCGGCGAACCGATGCCCAACATGGAGCTGCAGAAACCCATCGACTTCGAGAGCGAAGAGGCGGGCAACGTCTATTTCGACATCGCGCTGGCTCCCGAGTTCACCGTAGAGCTTGGCAAGGAGGACGTGATAGACTATTATAAAATAGGTGTGACAGACGAGATGGTGCAGAAGCAGGTGGAGATGTACGCCGCACGCGCCGGCGAATACGGCAAGGTGGACGCTTACCAGAAGGGCGACATGACAAAGGGACTGCTCGCAGAACTCGACGCCGAGGGCAACACGCTCGAGGGAGGTGTGCAGGTCGAGGGAGCCGTGATGCTGCCCACATACATCAAGGACGAGGCGGAGGCAGCCAAGTTCGAGGGCGTTACCCCGAACACCGTGCTAACACTGAACCTCCACAAGGCATACAACGGCAGCGAGATCGAACTGTCGAGTCTGCTGAAGCTGTCCAAGGAGGAGGCGGTGACAAAAACCGGCGACTTCAGCTACCAGATCGACGAGATCACACGCCACATACCGCACGCCATAGACCAGGAGCTCTTCGACCAGACTTTCGGCGAGGGCGCCTGCGCCTCTGAGGACGAGTTCCGCGGCAAAATACGCGGGCAGCTCGCGCAGCAGTTCACTTCCGACGCCAACTTCAAGTTCCTCATGGACATGCGCAAGTACGTCGAGGGAAAGGTCGGCGAGTTGCACTACGACGAGGAGATACTGAAGCGCTACCTCGCCGCCGCCAACCCCGACAAGGACCAGAAGTACATCGACGAGAACTACGAGGGCGGCATGAAGCAGCTCACATGGCAGCTCATCAAGAACCAGCTGACGCAGACCTTCGAGGTGAAGGTGGACGACGGGGACATCCTCAACGCCGCCAAGGAGGCTACGCGCGTGCAGTTCGCCCAGTACGGCATGGCTAACATAGCCGACGAGATACTCGAGAACTACGCCAAGGAGCAACTCAAGAAGCGCGAGCAGGTGGACCAGTTCGTCGACCGCTGCATCGAGGACAAGATCGGTGCCGCCGTGAAGGCCGCCGTCACCCTCAACGAGAAGGAGGTGTCGTTCGACGAGTTCAACAAGATGTTCCAGTAATCAGCAACCACGTCATATATCATAAATATGTATTCGGACTTTCGCAAGTTTGCCGCAAGCAACGCGGGTGTGAACGGCATGGTGCTCGACGATGTGGTCAAGAACCAGAACCGCATCACATCGACCTATCTCAACCCCTATATCCTTGAGGAGCGCCAGTTGAACGTGACCCAGATGGACGTCTTCTCGCGCCTGATGATGGACCGCATCATCTTCCTCGGCACGCAGATAGACGACTACACCGCCAACACCCTGCAGGCGCAGCTCCTCTACCTCGACAGCGTGGACCAGGGCAAGGACATCTCCATCTACATCAACTCGCCCGGCGGCAGTGTCTATGCCGGACTGGGCATCTACGACACGATGCAGTTCATCAGCAGTCCCGTGGCGACCATCTGCACGGGCATGGCGGCTTCGATGGCCGCCGTCCTGCTCGTCGCCGGCGGCGAGGGCAAGCGCTCGGCGCTCACCCATAGCCGTGTGATGATCCACCAGCCGCTGGGCGGTGCGCAGGGCCAGGCGAGCGACATCGAGATTACGGCGCGCGAGATTCTCAAGCTCAAGAAGGAACTCTACACCATCATCAGCAACCACTCGCACACGGACTTCGACAAGGTGTGGGCGGACAGCGACCGCGACTACTGGATGACCGCCGAGGAGGCGAAGGCATACGGTATGGTCGACAATGTGCTGGTGAAGAAATAAGCGACACAGGGATGGTTGGACGTAGAAAGCAGACCTGCAGTTTCTGTGGTTCGTCGGCGAACGCCCCAGGTGTGTTTCTCATCGAGGGTCTGGGCGGAGCATGCATCTGCAGCGACTGCGTGCAGAACTGCCAGATGGTGCTCGAGGCGCACGGCTTGTTCGAGGAAGGGACCAAGAAGAGGGGCGGGAAGGCCAAGGCCAACGACTTTGGCTTCGACCTCGACTCCCTGCCCAAGCCCACGGACATAAAGGCGCACCTGGACCAGTATGTCATCGGTCAGGAGGACGCCAAGCGCTTCCTCTCGGTGGCTGTCTACAACCACTACAAGCGCCTGCTCCAGCAGAGTGAGGGCGACGACGTGGAGATAGAGAAGAGCAACATCGTCATGGTGGGCAGTACGGGCACGGGCAAGACACTCATTGCGCGCACGATAGCCAAACTGCTCAAGGTGCCGTTCACGATAGTCGACGCCACGGTGTTCACCGAGAGCGGCTATGTGGGCGAGGACGTGGAGAGCATACTGAGCCGCCTGCTCCAGGTGTCGGACTACGACGTGAAGGCGGCGGAGCGCGGCATCGTGTTCATCGACGAGATAGACAAGATAGCGCGCAAGGGCGACAACCCGAGCATCACGCGCGACGTGAGTGGCGAGGGTGTGCAGCAGGGCCTGCTCAAACTGCTCGAGGGCACGAATGTCAACGTGCCTCCTCAGGGCGGACGCAAGCACCCCGATCAGAGCTATATCGTGGTGAATACGAGCAACATCCTCTTCATCTGCGGAGGTGCGTTCGACGGCATCGAGCGCAAGATAGCGCAGCGCATGAACACCCATGTCGTCGGCTACAACTCGGTGCAGAACGTGCGCAAGATTGACCAGAAGGACATGATGAAGTACGTCCTGCCACAGGACCTCAAGTCGTTCGGACTGATTCCCGAGCTGATAGGCCGTCTGCCCGTGCTCACCTATCTGAACCCTCTCGACCGCGCGGCTCTGCGCAAGATACTCACCGAACCGAAGAACAGCATAATCAAGCAGCAGCAGAAGATATTCGCCATGGACGGCATCAAGCTGTCGTTCGACGACGATGTGCTGGAGTACATGGTGGACAAGGCGGTGGAGTACAAGCTCGGTGCGCGCGGACTGCGCAGCATCGTGGAGACAATCATGATGGACGCCATGTTCGAATTGCCTTCAAAGGGAGTCAAGAAGTTCACCGT
>JABUTZ010000065.1 GCA_021443415.1 Bacteroidaceae bacterium
GGTTGGTTTATGCGCTCAAAGGCAAATTAGAATAGTTACAATGACCACAGGAGGAAGTATCTAACTGATTTGCTTCTCTATATTCAGTCGTTGGGATTCGGTATTGACATGTAGTTTTCTGCAGATGGTTATAAGGATGCTTGATAGGTAGATTTATAACTGTTCCCATTTTCTTCCCTCAAAGCTTTAACAACCCAAAAGGAGTCCCGCCAATCAGCTGGCGGGACTCCTTTTCGGTTTTATCGTTGTGTTGGTGACTTAGCGGGCGATGCGGTAAGTGCGTGTGCCATTGGCTGTCTCCACCTTAACGATGTAGATGGTGTGGGCGGCCGCCATCGGGATGGTGACGTTGGTGGCGGCGTTGACCGTGTAGTTGCCTACGGTGCGGCCCTGGGCGTCGAAGATGCCGATGGTGCCGATCTCAACGCCGGGGTTGAGGACGGTCAGCGAGTTGCCGTTGACGGCCATGCGGAGCTCTGACGATGTGTTGTCGACGATGCCCGTGGTGGTGCCGGTGGTGAACTCTGACTGCGTGGCCCAAGAGGTCGTGCGCTCGTGGGTGCAGGCGGCCTTGACGGTCCAGTAGTAGGCGGTGTTCTCATCCAGACCCTTGAGCGTGCAGCTGTTCTCGGTGATGTCGCTGATCTCGGTCCACTTGGTCACGCTGGTCGGACGGTAGCGTACGGTGAACGATACGTACTCATCGTTGTTGTCCCAGCTCAGGGCCACTGACGTGCCGTTGACAACGGCTGCCAGGTTGGTGGGAGCGGTGACGGCGGGGTAGTCGGTCGTGGTGAAGGTCACGGGCTCGCTCCACTCGCCGGGAGTCTCGTCGGCATAGATGCCGCGCACGCGAACCACGTAGTCGGTCAGGGCGGTGAGGGCGGTCATGGTGTAGGTCTTGCCCTCAACCACTACCTGGGTCTTGAAGGTGCCGCTCTCGGCGCTTCCGCTCTGGTACTCGATGTCATACTTCTCGAACGTGCCGTCCCAGCTTGCCACTGCCGACTCGGCCTTGATGTCGCTGATGGTCACGACGGGAATCTCGGGAGCCACATACTCCTTCACGGCGAAGTTCTTGACAGTGAGGGTTGCGCCCCATCCGCCCTGAGTGTTGACGAAGTAGATGCGCACATAGGCCTGCTTGCCGATGTAGTCGTTTAGGCGTGCCTTCATCGGAGTGTAGGTCTCGAGGTCGCTGGGGTCGAGCTGGGGAGCGTTCGTGTGGTCCACCTGGGCGATCGTTGTCCATGCATTGGCGTCCTCGCTCACCTCGATGCGCAGTGTGTCGCCTGCGGAGAAGGCGTATGCTGTCGCGCCGCCGAAACGGCCGGCCTGATACGTTGCGTTCCAGTCGAATGTTACCTCAGCGTCCTTGGCGATGTCGATGAGTGGCGTGCATGTGTAGGCTACGACGGGTGCGGTTACGCTGCCCTTGACGTTCTTGGCGAGGAAGCCGTCCACGATGTTCTCGCGCATGCCGGTCTCCTCGTTAGTCTTGGTTGTCCAGTTGGGCTTGAGATGCTGGCCGTCCCAGCCGGCGGCGAAGTCGTCCATATAGGGCGCCCATGCCATCAGGTCGGGCTCGAAGGGAATCTCGCAGGTGGTGGCGGTCATGCCCTCGGCGGCCTCGGCAGAGTATTCGCCGTTGGCATCGTGGCTGAACACGGCTACGAATACGGGGCTTGAGGCGGGCAGGTTGTCGCAGGTGAACGCACCGGCGGGGCCTATGTATGCCACCTTGCCGTCGTGTCCCTCCTCTACCGTGTCGCCTACCTTATATGTGCCCTTCGGCGTGCCGTAGTCGGCGGTAGAAGCCATGGGGAAGTTGTGCACGATCTTGGTCGTATAGACAACGATCACCTCGTCGTTGATTGAGTTGGCCTCGCAGGTGCCGCTGACCGTGGTCTTCGTGCTGCCTGTGAGAGTCACAGAGGCGGGAGCCTCGGGGGCGGTCATGACGGATGCGCTCAGCGGGTTGGCTGACAGATAGGCGGGGCCGTTGGCGCCGAAGGCGTTGGCTGCCATCACATAGACGGTGTACTTGCTCGAGGGGTCGAGACCTTTGATGACGCGATTGTAGTATTCCTCGGGATAAGCACCGAGGTAAGCCACTGTGCATGCGCCAATCTTGTCGCCCTGCTCGTATGTCACTCCGTTCTGGGGAGCGGCGGGGGCGTCCATGCCCTTGGTGTAGAGCACGAGGTAGGTGTCGGCACCCTCGGCGGTGTCGAAGGCGTATGTGATTTCGTTCGGCGTGGCGGTCAGCTCCAGGTTGGTGGGCTGGGTGGTGGGGGCAACGACGTCGGCGGGATAGTTGAACGTGAAGGTCAGGCCGTCGGTGATGTTGCACTCGTCGCCATAGTTGATGGTCGACACGCCCGTATAGACAACCGATGAGGTCGAGCGCGCCCAGTCATAGGTCCAGTCCTCGTTCTCGAAGGGAAGCACCTGGGGACCCTCGTTGTACTTGCCACGCAGGGCGAAGCGGCAGTTGGAGCCTGAGTCGCCATCCTCGAACTTCCAGCCGTTGAGCACAACCTTGATCGAGTTGTCAGCCTCCGAGAGGATGTACTGGATGGTGCCCACACCCGGGGTGTCCGACATGTTCCATGCGCTGGTCGATATGAGGATGTTGGCGAGCTCGATGGTCAGCGTGCGGCTGCCTGCCGTGCCGGCTGTCTTGTAAGAGATCTTGGTGTTGTCGTTAAAGCCGTTCATGGGCAGTGCGATGCCTGCCACGTCGTCGCGGTTTGAGTCCTCGACGGTGAACACGTAGTGGCGGGCGTCGGGTGCGAAGCTGAACGCCTCGTCGCCGCGCAGGATGATGAAGCCGGAGCCTGACACACCGAAGGTGGTCACTGTCTTGTCACCAAACTTGAAGTTGAAGCCGATGGGGAAGCCATTGAAGTTGCCCTCCTCGGTGGCTGCGCCGTCCTTGAAGAAGCAGACCTGAGCGGCGTTCTTGTCAGCGGCCACGTCCGTGTTGCCGCTGGTGATCACCGTGCCGTCGGTGAGGGCGGTGTAGGTGCCCTGGGTGACGGTCATCTGATAGCCCTTGATGGCCTGCGCGCTCACCATCGAGGTGACGGCGGCTACCATGAAAAGAGCTGCAGAGAGTAATGTTCTTTTCATAATGGAATGATTTTAAATATAATGGATTTAAGTTTCGCTTTGCTCAACTTTTTGGGTTTCCGGGTTTCCGGGTTTTGAGGTTTTGGGTTAATATACCTAACAAGTATAATAACCCTTTAACCTTTAACCCTCTAACCCTTTAACCCTCTAACCTTATAAACTTTCGCTTGAGAAAGTTTAGTTACTTGATAACGAATTTCGCTGACTGCGAGCCGTTGGTGGCTGTGTAGACACCGGTCTCGAGCTGCACATTGCCGCCCTTGCCTACGAGCCTGCCGCTGAGGTCATACACCTCGGTGCCGGCACCCGAGCGCAGGGTCTTGCCCTCGATGCTGAAGGGCATAGCCTTGCTTCCGTTCACGCTCTCGATGGCGTCCTGCTTGCTGCCTACGGTGCCGTCGAAGTTGATGCGCTGCACGTAGATGTTGCCTACCGACGACGAGTAGTAGCCGGTGCCGGGCTCGGTCGGATCCTCCATCCACGAACCGCCCATCCAAGAGGCGACCATGAACTCGCCGCAGTTGCCTGCCTGCAGGTCTGACTTGGGGGTTTCCTTGGCGCCGAAGTTCACCGTCTTGCCCCAGACGTCCTCGCCGGTCTCGATGTCGTAGTAGGCTACGCAGTTGTTCACCTCGCGGCCGGTCGACTCTGCCGCCATCTCATAGAAGAATGCCGCGCGTCCCTCCTCGCCGATGATGACCGAGGCGAAGCCGTACTGGCAGCCCTCGTCGGGAGCGATGGTCTTGGCCTCCTCGCCCCAGAGCAGGTCGCCGTTCTTGCTGATGCGCTGCGCCTTCATGACGTAGCGGCTCTGGTTGTTGCCTATGGCTGAGCGCATGATGGCTACGAACGAGTCGGTCTTCTTGTCGTAGGCTACGCTCACGCCCAGGTCGCGCGTGTATTCGGTGTAGTCGAGCTTGATGCCGTTGGTCTGGTTGAAGCCGAGCTCGCCCTTCGGAGTCACGTAGGCCAGGTACGAGTCCTCGTAGTTGGTGAAGTAGCGGTCGTCATACCATGCGAACAGCACGCCGCCGTCGCCCGAGGGCTTCGCCTCGCACTTGGTCCACATCGGAGTCGAGCCCCAGCCGCCGTTGTACACCTCCACGGCCTCGCCCCATACGGGTGTGCCGTCGAAGTCGTAGCGCATCACCTTGATGGTCTCGTTCGAACCCTCGGCATAGACGAGGTTGAACTGTGCGTTGCCGCCGTCGATGAGGAAGGGGTAGTTGAAGGGCATCTTGCTGTTCGACAGCTTCACGTCGCCCGGCTCCCATGCCAGCGTGCCGTCCTCCTCGACGCGCATGATGTTGATCTCATACACGCCCGTGTAGGGGTCGCCGGTGCTTGAGATGGGGTTGACCCATGCGAAGACATACGAGCCGTCGCTCATCTCACATCCCGTGAACGAGAACAGGAGGCTGTAGTACATGCCCTTGGTCAGCGTGATGCCGTTCTCGCCCCAGAGCTGCTCGCCCGTGGGAGAGATCTTGTAGACGGTGGCGTGGTGCCAGAGGTCGCCCTCGCGGTAGTCCTGCACAGCCATGATGGCGTTGCCCTTGCTGTCGGTGAAGATGTTGTGGCCCACCATCGTCCAGCTCTGGTACTTGTTGAGGGCGAGCGGGGCGGGGTCGGCGCCCATGATGGTGTTGCCCTCGGCGTCCAGTCCCTGAAAGAAGTACACCTCCGACATCTTGTCGTCGATGGTGCGAATCTCGTTCAGGTGGAACCATGTCTGTCCCGTCGCCGATGTCGCCATCGTGGCGGCGGGGTAGTCGCGGTTAGCCGAGTAGAGCGGCGTCTCTCCCTCGGGCGTGTTTTTCCACTGCGCCGAGGCTGTCATTGCCGAGCAGGCAACGGCTGAAATGAGTAGAAGTTTTTTCATAACTTAAACAGATTAATATGGTGTTTGTTTACTTGTTCACTACTTTCCTGGCGCTCTCGCCCCGGCGCTCGATGACGAGTCCTGCGGCGGAGCCGTTGGCGAGTTCGCGTCCGTCAGCGGCGAAGCGCTCCGTCTTGGCGTTGCGGTCGCCCTTGATGCCCTCGACGGCCGAGAGGGGGTCCTTCTCGGCGTCCGCCTTGAAGTAGATGCGCGTGCCGAAGTCCTGGATGTCGAGGTTCTGCACCTGCATCGCGCCGTCCGTGTTGACGTATTTCACCTTGCCGCGGGGGTTCTGCACTCCGTTGCCCCATTCGTCGGGCACCATTATATAATAATAGGTGTTGTCCTGGAGCTTGACGTCGAACGACACCTCCTCGCCCGTGTATTCCACCGCGCCGCAGTCGAGTGCCACGTTGCCCTCGAGGTCGTAGATGCGCCATGTGTTCTCGTCCCAGTCGCGGTCGGCGCGCACGATGAGCTGTCCGGCCGTGGCGCAGTGGGCCACCTTCTCGGCCTGTATCTTCAC
>JABUTZ010000066.1 GCA_021443415.1 Bacteroidaceae bacterium
GATCAGCCAAGCCACAGAGTCGGTGAAGCACTCGTCCTTGTCTGCATTTGCGGGCCTAACCATCCAGTAATTCGGACCATTGATGATCGATTTGCCCTCCCTGAGGGCTTTTTTGAGGTCATCTCCCGCGTAATTGGGCTTGCCGAAATCCGGGTCGCCGGGACTATGGGTGGTGAGATAAACGGGAGAATCGGTATTGTTGACATAGGATGTCGTCTCGTCCGGCGTCACGGTGATCAGTTTCTGGGCAATCATCGCCTCAAGGTTGGGAATGAGCGTACCCTCGATGTAGCACTGGCTGTAATTGAACACTGTTCCAAAGTTCAGTCCTGTGGTTACCACGTCGCTCTTTGTGAGTGCAATGTCAGAGGTGCTGGTCTCGCGAGCCAGTCCGATGTGCCTTGCCTTGCCGAAAGTGATGTTGGTCGCCCTGCCTATGTACACGTCGCCCATTGAGCCTACATACTGCGGGTCGTCGCTTGTCGATACGGTCGATGTGGCAGTGTAAGTTGTCCTATTTGTTGTATTTCCCTCGCAGTTTTCTTGAGCGCGTATACCAAGCACCATATTGTCTTTTACATCACTGTCTTGCATTTCAAAAACTCCAACGCCAAAACCTGTCTCTACTTTGGATCCAAACATTGTAGTAGTCTTTAGACTATAATCGCCTTCAAATACTGCTCCCAAAGTACGTGTCGTTACCTCAATCTTGCCTTTGCTCCACTCTGTATGCGAGTTGCTGCCAGGAGGGTCGCGTAGCACCATGTCCACCTTGTCGGGACCTGCGGTGACGAAATTTGTTCCGGTGGGGAGGTCGCCGAGTATGATGCCGTACATGCCGCTACCGCTCCAGTTGTAGGTGCGTCCATCGATGTCATAAGTAATCGATATTGTGCGCGCATAGCTTGGCACATTCGGGTTGTTGCTTTCGCTGATGCTGGGAGGACCGCCTAACCAATTGTATGTCGCCGAGCCGTTTTCGTCGAGAGTGAGCACATTCGCCTCTCCCTTAGCCACAGAGCCGGCATTGTCGCCCTCGATATATACCGCCTGCGAGGATGACAGTTCGTTGTTGACGGTCACCTCCACGCCTTCCAGTGGCACTTTCGACGACTCGTCGTTGTCGGGATTGAGATACGCCTCGTATCCCTCGATCTGGAACTCGAACGGCTCTCCCATGACGAACAGGGGAGCGCCGAAACGATAGCTGACGGTGCCGTCGTCGCCCACGGTGTAGATGTCGTCGATTGCCACCTCGCCGAACTTGTCGGACACGGTGTATTCCTTGATGCCGAATGCGTCGCCCACGGCGTCCTTCTGCTTCACGGTGAATGTCGGTGCGCTGCGATAAGTGATCATGGCGCGCTTATGGCATTCATAGCTCAGCTTCTCGCCGTCTGCTGTCTCCACAGAGTCGGTTTCGGTGATCAAGGGTTGGGTGAGGTCATACTCGGGCAACCCTGCGTCGTCGCTCAGCACCGAAGCGCCGGTCTTGACGACCTTGGCGCTCTGGAGCTTGTAGAGCAGCGGCGGCAGCATGGCGCTGAACTCGCCCGTGGCTGGGTCGGTCCGGATGTAGATCTTCTTGGTGTCGTCAATCTCGCCTACCCTGGCTCCACGCCACGAATGGCTGTTGATGACTCCCGCGCACGACTCGGCTGTCGAGCAGTCGAGCAGCGTGTCGTTGAGGGCCACGTCAATCAGTCCGTTGCCGTTCTCTGTGCGCGTCACATTGAGGCTGTAGTTGGTGTTCGAGGGCTGGAGCATGAGCTCGACCTGACCGATCGTGTTCTTGCTCAGTCCGAATCCGAGCGGCTTGTCGCCCTCGATGCTACCGCCCGTGACGCGGCCGGAGAGGTTGACGAGCGTGTTGTCGAAGAAGGTCAGTCCCGTCATCGCGCGGTCGAAGGTGTATCTCGTGCCCAGGTTGTCGGGGTCGGCGGGATAGCGTCCTTCGTTGGCGAAAGTATGGCTGCCGTTCGACATCCTCACCTCGATGAAGTGGTCGCCTATGGGCACGCTGATCTCAAAGTGTCCCTCGGCGTCCGAGGCCACCAGCTTGCCGTCCTTGCTGCAGATGGTCCCGTCGACATAGAAGCTGCATCCCTCCACGGGGTAGTTGGTGTTCTCGTAGTAGACCACGCCGCTGACGGGGAAGCTCGACACGTCGGTGAAGTTGACCGTGAAGTTCTGCGAGGTGCTGCTTATGAAGCGCATCTCCTTGCTTGGCTCGAACTTGTGTATGCCGAGGCTCGGGATGAGCGTGTAGGACGTGCCGTTGCTGTAGTACGGTATGGCGCGGATGGCGTATGAGCCGTCCTCGTCCGAGATGTCCTTGTAGCAGAGCTGGTCGAGCGAGGGCACGACATCGGTGATGGCGGCGCCGCCCTTCACCTCGCCGTCGTGGCGGTTGTATTCCGTCCCGTGGTACGAGATGTCGTAGAATGCGCTCTCGACGCCGTAGTTGAAGGTGTAGTACGCCTCCAGCCCCTTCTCGTTGCCCACGAGGTATCCGTCGAAGTCATCGGCGATCTCCTTTTCCGACAGGCATCTGCTCCATAGGCGCACCTCGTCGACGACACCCGTGAGTTCCTGTCCGATCAGCACGGTGTCGGCGGAAGATGCCAAGGCGGACTCGCTGCGGCTGAGGAAGGCCTCCTCCACGCCGTTCACATAGAGCAGGATCGAGTCCTTGTTGACGGCGCCCGTGAGATGCACGAAACCGTTGGCACCGCTGCCGACAATCGGCTTCTTTGACTCCACGAGCTGCGAGCCTACGTTGAACGCGGCCTTGCCGTCCTCGGTCACATAGAGGCTGTACATGCCCGGCTTGGCGACCACCGTGCCGCCCTTCTCCGCCTTCACCCAGGCCTGGATGGTGGCGGCGGTTGTCGCACCGCTCATCAGCGTGTTGTCCTTTATCTTGAGGTAGCTGTCCTCCTTGCCGTCAAAGCGGTATGCCTTGCCGCCAATCTCGCTGCCCTCCTCCGGCACGGCGCATACCTCCACGCCCATCACTGCCTGTCCGCTGCCATAGGTCACGCGGCCGTTGATGTTGCCCGTAGGCGTGCGGAAGCCAATCACAGGATCGGAGTCGATTATATACGCATCATCTCCGCAATGGCATATTGTCGTTACGATATAGTCGTAGATGATGCCCGGCAGGCACATGTTGTCCTTGTACGTACAGGTGGTCGAGCCGGGGTTTGCCGTCAGCTGTCCGACCTGCTTGAATTTCGCCCCGCTTCCGTGGACGCGCGCCGAGATGGAAAACGACTCGATTGGCCTGCCGTCGGTGGTCCATTCCAGGATGACGCAGTCGTTGTAATAGCCTTTCGACGCCTCAATGCTCGTAACGGAGCCCTGATTCTGCGTGAAGAGCTCTATCGGCTTGTTGTCCGGCCCCATCACCTCGTTCACATCCACGGCTGTCTGTGTGCTGTAGCTGGAGCTGCCCGGCTGTACGTATATCTTGTACTCATAGACCTCGCACGTGGTCGGCAGCGGTTCGGTGTAGCTCTTGGCCTGGACGGAGTCCTGTGGGATTTCAATCGTGGTGGAGGTAGAGCGGGTCTTATTCGTGCGCTGGAGCATGACCTTCGAGCCAGTTGTCCAGATGCTGCCCGTCCAGTCCCATGTGATGATCGCCTTGTCACCCGTAGAGTTCATTCTGGCTGACGCACTCTTGACGTATTGGTGCTTGGAAGATATAACCTTTGAGCAAGTCTTTGTCACATTTGAATCCCAGCCCCAATCGTCGATGGCGGTGCGGCGCACGCGGTAATAGTAAGTGCCGTTGAGGTTGAGGGCGCTGACATCCTCGGTCAAGGTGTAGGTCTTCGTTTTCATGTCAAAGGACACTCTGCCAACTTCCGTTGGGTTGCTGAATTCCGCATTGTCTGCCCGCTCGACCACCCATTTGTCGCCTGTGTACTGGTTTGTCACCATGGTGTCGCGAGACACAGTCCATGATATTTTTACATTTTTCAAATCATTCACATTGACCGACATATAGTAGGGGTATGCATACGCTTTGATCATGACAGAATCGGTCTTCGAAAACTTTTGATATTCAGAAAGTGCCACATTATATGTCATCTTTACCTTTCGTACAGACGATGCCCTCATGTACTGCTTCACTATCTTGTTGGACGAAGTCACTCTCGTAAGATCTCCACTACTACCAAACTTATAAGTGTCGTATGTCCTGTAGTTGGTAGGTGTGAAATACACGTCGAAGTAGCCTGGCCGATCCTGCGACGGAGCCCAGTTCAATGCTGGGAATTTGGTGGTGTACGCCGACTTGTCGAATGTAAGCGGCGAAGACTCCTTCGTCAGGGTAACGTCGTTGCCCGACTCGCGGTTCATGTGAAAGACGGTCTTTATCGTGACGCCCTTCTCCAGGTCGGCTACATTCGGCCAAACACGGACCGTGACGTAACTCGTTCCGTTTGACTTCGGGGTTATCTCGAACGCCGTGGTCTTGCTCGGTGTATCGGACCATGCGCTCAATGCGTTGATGGGAGTGCCCACATACGAGGTTGTGGTGCCATGCTGATCCGTCACCACCCTGACCTCGGCGGCCTTGCCGTTGATGCGGTATGCCCACAACTTCATGAAACTGCCTTTCTGCCATCCGCTTCCGCTCTCGATCGACCTCATGTAGACGACCGGAACGCCGTTGACCTGAATGTTGGAGCTCCAATCCTGGTGCAAGGCCTCGTTGTTCCCATCGTAGTCGTAGAAGGGAAAGTACACGTCCACATAGCCATCCGACTGCAGATGGTCGCTGAACGCAATCTCACTCGCTACGATGTTCCAGGCGTTGGCCCGCAGCGCGGGAAACGCCACCATCAGCATCAATGCCATGATGCGCATCAAGGATCGCATCAACCTGCCTGACGGGCTATCGCCCATGCGCGGCAAAAAGGCTTTCTCTTTCATAATCTTAGGTGTTTATGTTGTTATTAATGGTTGTTTTCAGCGTGTGGATAAATGTCTCAGGACGGCTGTTCGCCATGGCACATGGCACAACGAACCATAGCCCGACGCTTGGGGCATCAGGCTAAAAATGACGTGTAACGATTTATTACACAGTATGTTAGAACGAAATTGGGGGGGGGGGGGGGGAGGGGGAGGGGGGGGGGGGGGGGGGGGGGGGGGGGGGGGGGGGGGGGGGGGGGGGGGGGGGGGG
>JABUTZ010000067.1 GCA_021443415.1 Bacteroidaceae bacterium
TGTCATGCCCATCGAGCCATTCTCGTGGGCTTTATCCATCGCTGCCATATATTCGGCGTAAGTGTCGTTGAGCGGTGTGCCAGTGATGCTGAAGCCGTGGTCAGCGGCGGTGGCGATGATGACGCCCGGCTCAAGTATGAAGCCGAAACCCACGTGCGGGTCTTCTGTCCACACCGCACTGGCGGCGTAGGCATCGTCGGTAGTGCCTTGCAGTTCGCCGACGAGCGTGCTATCAGCGTTGGCGGTAAGACGGAGAGTACCTACAGTTACCTCACCCTTGTCGTTCTGCATCACCACCTCCATATCGGCAGTGGTGGCGTTAGCCACAAACCGTTGTGGCATGCTAACACGCAGCGTATATGGCAAATTGTCGGCAGACATAGTCATGGCGGTCATAGCCGCCATAACTATGGTCAGAAAGAGTCTGTTTGTGTAGCGCATACTGATGGGAAATTAGTCGCTTGTAGGTATTGTAGGCGCTGAGCCAGCCATCATAAGGTCGGTTGACTCGATGCTGTACTGCGAGGCATAGCGCACGCTCTTGGGCTTGCCAGTGCCTGAAATGGTGCGGAAAGGCTCGCTGACAGGGTTGCCGCCAGTGAAGTCGTTGTAGAAGTAAAGCTTGTAGTTGTTGCCGCTCTGCGTTCCTACGATGAGGTTGTCGAAGTTCTTGTAGGAGTAGTAACGCGATGCAATCCACTGGTTTGTTACGAAGCTAATGGTCTCGCCTGCTGGTATGCCTGGTGTTGGAACTTCCCATTCGGTGTCCTGTGTCCAACTGTAAGCATACAGTTTGCCGCCGTCGATGACGTAGATTATTGCTGCCTTGGCACCGCATGCTGCGAGTGCCGTGGCTTTGCTGGCGTGCAGGCTGGTGTCAAGTTTCTTTATGGTAACAGCGGCTGAACTTCCGTTGATGAGATAGAGCCAGCGTGTGTGGGTAGATGACTCGTCGGCTATGAACCACAGTGTCTCCACGCCGCCCACCTTGTTGATGCCGCTGGCTATGCACTCTTGACTCTTGATGTCCATGGTCGAAGTGTCGTAGTCGGCGGGGAAGGCGTCGATACCATTATAGTCGGTAGAGTAGATGACGTGCTCTGCTTCGTTCCAGTAGAAATATCCCGTCATGCCGCTACCTGCAACCTGCATGAAACGGCTTGCGCTGCCGAACACCGGCATACCTATCTTTCCGCTTGAGGGCGAGTATCCACCCATATCGAGCACGCCTATGCCACCAGAGCAAAGCAGGTAACCTGTGAAGAAGCCTTGCACAATGTTGTAGTATTTGTCGCCCGTGTCCTCTCCGGCAAAGGATATCGTTTTCTGCGAGAAGGTCTGCTTCAAGTCTTCCACGCGGTAGGCGCGATATTCCTTTGTGGTGAATACGTTGAGCATTTTAGTGGTCTCCATCTCGTCGTTATCCTCGTTGATGTACGACTGCATGTATATCATTGCCAGACTCACCGGCTCTCCATCGAGAGGCGCACCCGAGAGTTTTGTAAGCAGGTCGTGGCTCTCCGACTTGTCGGTCATCAAGTCGAGCTCCGACGTGCCGTCGCCCATGGCTTTGAGTATATAGAATCCTTTAGAGAACTCTGTGCTCACGTTGAGTGCGAATGATTTAATCTGTCCGTAGCCGTTTGACTTCGCCTTCACCTCGAGCACCACAGTGTATGTGCCCGAACCGAGTTTCACGTCGTAGTTGAGCGTCTTGCCCTCGCCGATGGGGTATTGGCGGAAACCGTTGTACTGGTCGTCCTTGCCTTTTATCAGATACCAATTGTATGTGAGGTCGTCTTCAGTATATGTGGCTTTTACTTCAGGCGTCACTGTCAGTGGTATGCCGGTATATGCCACCACGTCCACATCGGGGAGGTCGGCTATCACTATCTCGCCCACAGCTGAAGGGTCGCCCGGCGAGCTATTGTCTTTCTGGCATGCAGTGAGTGCGGCGGCAAGTGCAATTGCGAGAACACTGAATTTGAGGAATGCCGCCCTACGTATTATATTTGTTACGTTAGTCATGATTCTTTAAGTTTTTTTATCGGGATAAATACTTCATTGTAATCACCACCAAGACATTGGCGTGAAGTCAACAGGTGTGCCGTCGGCCTCTTTGTAAACGTCGAGTCCGGCTGCTACGCGTTTGGCGTTCTCCTCTTCGAGGCGCTTGGCAAACACTTGATCCAAATATGTGATGTAGGCGTTGTCGCCGTTGATCAGTTCTGTGATGTACTCGTCGTCCCACGGCTTGCCGCTCCATTCTATCATGAGCAGGTATTTTACATCGCCGTAAGCTCCGAAGCTGTAGTCAAGGTAAGCCTCGTCCCACATGGCGGGCTTCGTGAGACGGTCGGTGAACACTATGTCACGCTGCTGGAATGCTTCAATGCCGTTCTTGAAGTTTTCGTTAGCCTTGATGCGCAGTCTTATTTTTACGCTCTTTGATTTGAGTGATGCCGAGCGTAGCAGAACCACCGGTATGCGAAAGTCCACCTCCCCGGCCTTTACCGTGTAGAGATTGGCAACCGAAGGGTCGTTGAACGCCTTGTAGTCGGTACCCGCCACGGCGTTGTCCTCACCTTCTATTGCTATTTGCTCTACGGAGTAGGTGCGGTCATTGTCCTTAACGAAACCGCTGATGCGCGCGTCAACCCATACTGTATCCTGTGTTATATCACCGTGAGTCTTGAAATTGTACATGATAGTGAACTGATCATAATACTCTTTAATTGACTCCGAGTCCATTTCCTCGCCCGTGGAAGAGGCAACAAAACGTAGGTTGAGGTAGCAGTCGGGGTTGGAATAGACATCCAGTTGTTTCTCACATGAGCAGAGGCAGAGCGCCCCGAGTGCGCAGAAAATTATCTTTTTCATGTTGTGTTTCATATTTCGTTGATGTCATTAGTTTGTTTTCGCAGGGTCGAACTCGGTTTCCGGCAACGGCAGTATGTATGCGTCCTCGGTAAGCGTGGTGCTGTCCCAAAGCATGGTTGTCGCGCCGATGCGCTTGTAGGTGTAGAACATCTGTCCCTCGCCGAACAGCTCGCGGCGGTACTCGTTGACGATGTACGTCTTGGCCTCGTCGAGCGAGGTGAATTCGGGCATGGTTGTCACATTGTGTGACGTCATGTATGCCTTATAGAGCGTGTTCACCTCGTTGAGGTCAGTAGAGGCTTCCATGGCAATGAGGTATATTTCCGACATGCGCAGCATAGGAATGAGCTGGTAGTACAGGTTCTTGTTTGAGGCATTGTCCGAAAAAATGTATTTGGTCAGTCCGTTCCACAACTTGCCGTATTCGTCGGTAACACGTTGGTTCCAGAGGTTCAGGTATCTATTGTGCGATGCAATATTTTCGCCGGCGTAGAGGTCGGTGAGCTGTTGCTGGCTGATTGTGAGATTGCCTGTGTGGAAGCGTGCATCGTCGGCGGTCGATGGTAGGTGACTTGTGATGTAACTCAGGATGTCGTACTTGCTCAGTGCGAACAGACACTCGTTGGGACAAGTTTTGTAGCCGTTGTTAAAATCGCTCAGGCCGCTAAGTGCGCGCACTGGTTTGCCTTCGCTATCCTTGGCGTTGATGAGTTCCATGGCTATCTCATGAGCCTTTGCCGTGTCGCCTGTGTAAAGGGCGAGGCGGGCGCGGAGAGCACGCACGGCGTAGTAGTTGAGGCGGAACTGGCGGAAGATGAGGTAGTCGTTGGTCTCGTAACTTGCGTTGGTGCTGTTGAGCCGCTCGAATGGGAATTTTATTATAGGATCGTTGACCTTAAGGTAAGTCTCCGCCTTGTCGAGGTCGGCGGTGAGTTTAGCCACGTAGTCATTAAAATTATAATAAGGAGGAAGAACGTCGATGTTGACCGACTCGGAGTATGGCAGGCTTACCGCCTTCTTGCCGTTGACAGGCATCTGTCCGAAAAGTCGCAGTACGTCCATCTGGCAGTATGCGCGTATGGCGTGAGCCTCGGCTACGATTATAGCACGCTCTCGCTCGTCGGTGAACACCTCCTTGTGGGTTTCGGCATTGGCAATGATGAGGTTGGCCTGACTGATGGCTTTGAACAAGGCCTGGTACATTGCTTTTACTGCTGAGCGCGAGTAATCGCTTTTGTAGTCGTGGTCCTGCATAGCCTTGTCCTCGTAGCGTGTGGTCCTGCTGTGCAGCGACCACAGGTGTGCAAGGTTCTCGACATTGGTGATGGTCATTCGCAGTCCGTAGGCATTCTGGTCTGCCATCTGCATATAGCAGCCGGTAAGGGCAGTCTCAAATCCCTTGACCGTCGAAAACTGGTCCTTCTCTTTCTGCTCGGTCTCTGTTCGCACATCAAGCCAGTCGTTGCAGGAGGTCAGTGCGACTAACAGTGCGAGAAGTGCTGCGAGACAATATGTTGAACTTAATTTATTCATATCGTATATTGTTTTGTGTGAGTGTTTTGTTGTTTAGAACAGCACTTTGACGCTGCCCTGAATGTTGCGGGAGTATGGGTAGCTGGTACCTCGCTCCATTTTTATGCTGCCCCAGTGGAACAGGTCGTTGGCGTTGAATGCGAATGTAATGGATTGTATTTTCGCATTGTTGCGCAACCATTTGTTGTCGAGCCGGTACTGTAGGCATACTGATGAAAGTTCGAGCACGTTGTCTTTCATTACGAATCGCGACGATGCGCGTGTCACGTCGTTGCTGAAGCCCTTGAAGAATGTCACGTCGCCTGGCTGCATCCATCGTTCGGTATAGACGCGGCGGTCAACGTTCTGCGAGGTGAGTGCGTTCATTGTAACCTCAACGCGGTCAACGAGTGTCTGGTTGTAGGTGTAGCCACCCCAATAGTAGGAGAAGGTGAAGTTGAGCGTCCAGTTCCTGTAACGGAGCACGTTGCTGAGGTTGCCGCGGTATTTCGGGTCGCTCTGTCCGCAGAACACTTTGTCGCCTGCCTTCCATATGTCAGTCACATTGCCGTCCTTGTCGAGGAATAGTTCCTTGCCAGTAGCAGGGTCGATGCCAAGTGAGCGCACGGCGTAGATGGAGTTTTGCGGATAGCCCTCGTAGAAGAGGTTGGCCACATCTACGTCCTGCTGGCGGTATTTCTCGGTCTGCTCCTTAACAGCGTCTGATAGACGGCTGATTTTGTTTTTGTTATACACAAG
>JABUTZ010000068.1:0-5014 GCA_021443415.1 Bacteroidaceae bacterium
AGCCACACGTTCACCCTCGACGCTACCACGACAGTCTGCCTCGTGGTGATGAACCCGAAGGGCGGCACCAGCTATCAGGAGACTCAGGACCTGCTCATCGACGACGCCTCGCTGACAACGAGCGACGGTGGCATCGAGGGTGGCGACGACCCCCAGCCCACTCCCGGCGAGGAGGCTAAGGGCAGCGGCACGCTCGCCGACCCCTACAACCCTCTGGCGGCCAACAACTATATCGCCACTCTGGCGGCCGACACCGAGTCTGCCAACGATGTCTACGTGAAGGGTAAGATCTCAAGCATCAAGGAGGCGCCGAGCGCACAGTACGGCAACGCCACATTCTACGTCAGCGAGACAGGCACCACCACGGGCGCCCAGTTCTACGCTTTCCGCGTCCTCTATCTCGGCAACAAGAAGTTCACCGGCACCGAGACGCTCAACGTGGGCGACGAGGTAATCATCTGCGGCAAGGTGGTCAACTACAAGGGCAACACCCCCGAGACAGCCGGCAACAAGGCCTACGTCTACTCGCACAACGGCAAGCAGGGCGGCGGCGAGGATCCCGAACCCGAACCGGAACCCGAGCCCACTCCCGGCGGTGACCAGGTGACCATCGACATGTCGTCGTTCGGCTACGCCAACGCCGAGGACGTGACCACGGTATCAGCCTCGGACAACATCACGCTGACCTTCGCACAGGAGGGTGGCAACAACGCCCCCAAGTACTACGACGCCACCAAGGGCGTGCGCATGTACGCCCTCAACTCGCTGAAGATTGCCGCCTCGAAGAAGATTGCCAGCGTGACCATCCAGTGCGACAGCTACAACGGCACGAACTATGTGGGCAACAGCACGCTGACAGCCAGTCCCGGCACTCCCTCGGTGTCTGGCTCTACGCTCAGCATCACAGGCGTGAACGCAAGCAGCCTGCAGATTGTCAACGACCACTCATCTACCAGCGGTGGCGTTCAGCTGCGCGTGCAGAAGATCACTGTCACCTACGCACAGTAACCGACCGTTCGCAAAAAATCCCGTGGGGGTATGCCGAGGAGCATATCCCCACTTTTTTTGCCATTCGCTCGCCTTGGCGATGCCTTTCGCTGAAATTTACGCCCAAATCCTCGGCAATGCGGAAATAAAGTCGTATCTTTGTAATCCCGAAACCAACCAACGACTCACGACAGTGGACAAAACAAGACTTTTCCTCCTGCTCGCCGCCACGATGCTGCTGGCAGCCTGCGGCAACGACGACAACGACGTGCGCCCCGAAGATGACACCTCCATAAACGCTAACGCCAATGACGCTTCCGGAAACGCCGACCTGGCGCGATGGGAACTGCCCCACTCCACCGCCGGCAACCTCTTCATCCCCCACCGCACTTCTGACGGCTTGATGAACTACTGCATGGAGTACAGCCTCACCGCCAACCACTCGCAGTGGGTCGCCTACCGCTACGACACCAAGCTGGCGTCGTCGGTCACCTCGCGCAGCGACGCCTGGAGCAGCGACCCCGCGCTCAACGGCTACCGCGACCACCAGGTCTCGACGGGCTACTTCCCGGGCTACAACCGCGGCCACCTCGTCGGCTCCGCCGAGCGCTACTACAGCCGCGAGGCTAACGAGCAGACGTTCTACATGTCCAACATGTCGCCCATGCTCGGCGAGTTCAACACCAACGACTGGGGCAACGGCATCGAGACGCTCATCCGCGACTGGGGGCGCGCCATGGCCAATGGCGACACGCTCTACGTGGTCAAGGGCGGCACCATCGGCGACCCGCTCGGCTACATCAGCGTGAACACGACCTCGGGCAAGACCGTCCGCATGACCGTTCCCCGCCATTACTTCGCCGCCTGCCTCAAGCGCCTCGCCTCGGGCTATCTCTACGCCATCGGTTTCTGGATCGAGCACAAGGACCACCGCCTCGGCGGCGACAAGCAGAAAGCCAAGGCCCTCGCCCGCGAGAGCGCCTGCACCGTCGACGAGCTCGAACGCCTCACCGGCCTCGACTTCTTCTGCAACGTCCCCGACACCTACGAGACGCGCGTCGAAGCCAAGATGGACGTCACCGAATGGAGCGGACTGTGATTAGAGAATAGAGTGTAGAGTGTAGAGTGTAGAGTGTAGAGTGCAGAGTGTAGAGTGTAGAGTGTAGAGTGTAGAGTGCAGAGTGTCAAAAACTGCATTTATCGCAGTTTGGGTATCCCAAAAACACCCATTTATCGCAGTTTGCATACCCTAAAAATGCCCATTTATCGCAGTTTACACCATTAAAATTTGGCTATTTATCGCAGTTTGCTTATCTTTGCACCCATAAAACCAACGAATTGCGGTATGACACAGACACAGCTCATAGAGATACTGCGCGACCAAAAAGCGGAGATAGACCGTTTCGCCACCCGACAACTATGCCAAAGGGCGGAAGAGAGTCAGATACGGCTCGACAGCGCAAAGGCGCAGGTGGTAATCGGAGTGCGGCGCAGCGGCAAGTCAACGCTGTGCGTGCAAGCGTTGCTGCGCGCCAATGTGAACTTCGCCTATGCCAACTTCGACGACGAACGGCTGGCACGGCTCTCGGCTGACGACCTCAACGATGTGCTGCGCGGTCTCTACCACATCTACGGTGACTTCACCCACCTCTTCCTCGACGAAGCCCAGAACATCGACGGCTGGCACCTGTTTGTCAACCGCCTCCTGCGCCAGGGCATGCATGTGGTGATAACGGGCAGCAACGCAAAGTTGCTGAGCAGCGAGCTCGCCACCCACCTTACGGGACGCTACAACGAGATAGAACTCTTCACCTTCTCGTTCCGCGACTACTGCCATCTGCAGGGCATCGCGACCGACCGTCTGACGACAAAGACAGACGCCCTCCTGCGCAAGGCTTTCGACCAATACCTCGAGACGGGCGGCTTCCCGGAGGTGGTGAACGGCGACGAGACGGCTGACGAATACATAGACAAACTGGTGGCGAACATACTGGACAGGGACATAATACAGCGATTCAAGGTGCGTTACAAGGACGCTTTCCGCGACCTCTCCAACCACCTGATGAACAATGCGCCCTGCGAGGTGGTGCTTACCGAGTTGAAGAATCTCTTCCGCCTGCGCTCCGACCACACGGCGGAGAACTACGTAGGCTATCTCTACCAGGCATACCTGATGATGCAGGTGCGCAAATTCTCGACCAAGAGCAGCGAGCGCATACGCAACACGAAGTGCTACCCCATCGACGTTGCGCTGATGAACGCCCGCAAAGACGCCCTTGCAGGGCAGAACTTAGGCTGGCGCTTAGAGACTCTCGCCTACATCGAGCTGCGCCGCCGCCATGGTCGCACCTGCGACATATACTACCACAAGGCTGGCAGTTACGAGGTGGACTTCGTGGTGTGCCGTCGCTCCGTCGTGATGGAACTGGTGCAGGTGTCCTACGACATCAGCGGCGAGAAGACATTCGCCCGCGAGGTGAACGCCCTCTACAAAGCCGCCCGCGACCTCCACTGCACCACGCTGACTCTCGTCACCGCCTACGAGGAGTCGACCGTCACAAACGCCGACCTGACCATCAGCATCGTACCTGCCTACAAGTGGCTCTGCCACTCCGCCGACAGCCCTCGCTGACCGAAGCCTCCTCGCCTCCCAGCGCAAAAGCGTGAATTCCTAAATCATCATCGCAGTTTACCCCCTCCAAAATTTGGCTATTTATCGCAGTTTGCTTAACTTTGCAAAAAGAAACGATGATATGACACCGACAAATCACACTTACACACGCACCGACTTGGCGAACATACTCTCCTCGCTGCCGCGCGATGACCAGCAATGGTCAATCGAGTACCTCGTCAGCATCGTCTCCGCAAAACCCATACAGGAGGAAAAGCCCAAGAAGAAAAGGTTCCAAATCAAGCGGTCTGACATAGAGGCGGCACGCAAGATGATGTCGTTTGGCGAAGGATGCAATGTCCCTGCCGACCTTGATGTGCGAGGCATACTCGCCGAAAAATACATGTAAGCCATGCGAGATGGTGGAGATTATCGACTAACCGAACATACAACTCACATTATATCATTATGACCAAACGACTGGTTTTGACGATGGTGTGCATGCTCATGAGTGCGTGGGCGGCGGCACAGGGCATCGACATATACAAGGCGGACGGGACGGTGGTGCGCATACCCTATGCGCAGATCGACAGCATCAAGCCCTACACGGTGAGCGAGGACCCCGAGGAGGCCATCACCATCGTGTTCGCCGAGCTCGGACTGGGCACCTCAGCCGCCATCGACAAACTGGAACTCGGGAACGGCATCGTAATCACGGGCGACAAGGGGACGGGCAGCACAGCGCCCAAATACTACGACTCGGGCAAGGACGCACGCTTCTATCCGCACAACTCCATGACGCTGACCGCCCCCAAGGCGATGAAGAGCGTCTCCCTGCAGTGCTCGAGCGACGGCACGACCAAATGCATCGCCGAGGGCAAGGTGAGCGCAAGCCCGGGCTCCATCCACGTCGACGACGGACAACTAACTATCACCGCCCGCGACATCAACAGCCCATCGGTCACCATCACCAACAACAACACCTCGTCCGGCTCCAAAGCCCAGATACGCATCAAGAGCATCACCATCACGTTCTAACACAAGCCGACATGAACATGACCGATTTATTGGACTATATCATTGCCTTGATTGCGGAATTTGCCAAGACACATGGCTTGACCAACCAGCAGGCCTATCGGTATCTCAATCGCTACAAAGGCCTTGATTTCATCGAACGCTTCTACGATGTCGAGCACACGCTCTCGTTTGAGGATGCCGTTGAGGATGTCACAAACTACTGCCAACGTTTCGGAGGGACAATAGCATGATACTGTATCACGGAACGAACGTGGAATTTGACAAGGTGGAACTTTCCAAAAGCCGCATTGCCAAGGATTTCGGGATAGGCTTTTACCTGACTCCAGATAAGCATGCGGCTGAGCGGCAGGCACAGCGCAAGACGGAGCAATGGCAAGG
>JABUTZ010000068.1:5061-6886 GCA_021443415.1 Bacteroidaceae bacterium
ACATTGAAAATTCTCCGCTTTGACCATTTCTCGGAAGACTGGGCTAAGTTCATTTTTCAGAACAGAAGCAATCGCACTCGCACTCAATGCCATGACTACGATATCGTCATCGGTCCGATAGCAGATGATACGGTAGGACTACAAGTCCGACGCTTCAAAGACGGAATCATCACCATGAAGCAACTCATCGAAGAAATCAAGTGGCATCAAGTCACGACACAATACCTTTTCGCTACGGAACCAGCACTAAAGACACTTATCAGACTATGAGCAAAGAAACCTATCTGATGGAAGCCCTCACCCGCGACCTCATCCAACGGAATATGGAGGAAACGGGAGCGACCATGCGCCAGGCAATGGACAAGGTCTATAACTCGCGCACATACATGCTGCTGACAAACCCCGCGACAGGACTATATTTCCAAAGCGAATCCTACGTTTATGACATTCTTGCAGAAGAGTTGGATGCAACACAGCCAGCAACATCGTAGTTGATGGCCACACATGCAAACAAAAAAGTTCAAGCCAGCCCCGGAGTGTCGGGGGCTGGCTTGGCTGTTTTATGTGCTTGGACGGGTTCTTACTGCAGGACGGAGTCGAGCGTGGTGTAGAACTCGGGGTCCTCGCCGACGATGGTCTTGAAGATCTTGCCGTCGGGGGCGATGATGACCTTGGTGGGATAGCCCTGGACGGCGTACTTGGCGGTCACGTCGGCGTCGCCCTCGAGGTTCTTGACGTGGAGCCAGGGGAGCTGGTGCTTCTCGACAGCCGCTTTCCACTTGTCATCCGAGTCGCCGCAGTCAACGCCTACGATCTCGAACTTGCCGGCATACTTCTCGTAGTATTTCTTCATGTCGGGCATGCCCTTGATGCACCATCCGCACCATGAGCCCCAGAAGTCGATGACAACATACTTGCCGCGCAACGAGCTGAGCGTCAGCTGTCCGCCGTCGATGGTGGGCAGAGTGAAGTCGGGAGCCTCGACGCCGTCCTTGACCTTCTCCTGGGCCTGCTTCATGGCCTCCTCACGGGCACGCGCCTTGGCGAACAGCTCGACCTGACGATTGAGTATGTTGCCGAAGACACCGTTCTTCGCCTTGTCGCCGAGCAGGGCGTACAAGTTCTCGAAATCGCTCTTGGGCATCTCAGCCACCAGCATGGCAGCGGCATCGGACTCGGGGTTGGCGGCTATGTATGCCTTCTTCACCGCCATGACCTGCTCGATTACCTCCGCGTAGCGAGGCTGGATCTCATCACCCACGGTCTGCTTGTCCTCGCCGGCGTTGAGACGAGTGTAATACTCGTTGACCAAAGTCTGCGCCACTGCCTCCAGCGAGTCGGTGGCGGCGAGGGCGGCGTTCATCTCCTGATAGACCTTGCTGCCGCCGTATTCGCAACTGCCGTTCTCCTTGAGCGTCATCACGCAGTTCTCGCCCGGGATGAAGTAGAACTGGTAGCGCGCCTTGGCGGAGAAGGGGGTGACGATGCCTATCTTCGTCTCGCTGAGGTTGGCTGTATAGCTGATCTTGCCGTCTGTGGCGACGAGCGTGTCGCGCTTCTCCACCTGTCGGTCGACGGATATGGTGACCAGCTCGAGGGTGTCGGTCTGGTTGCTGAGGTTGAACTGCACGTTGCATGTGCCGTCCTTTTGCGCCTGGCAGGCTGTGGCGAACGCCAGGGCGATGAAGAGGATTTTTTTCATTTTTAGGAATCGATATCTATTGGTTAGTTAATCAAAATCAAAAAGGATTACATTCCATAAGACTCAGACAAGCCACAAAAGTAACCCTTTATTCTTTATTCTTTACACTCTACACTCTACACT
>JABUTZ010000068.1:7334-10876 GCA_021443415.1 Bacteroidaceae bacterium
TGCACTCTACACTCTACACTCTACACTCTACACTCTACTCTCTGCACTCTACACTCTACACTCTATTCTCTACTCACAGGTTTGTGATCGTGCGCTTGAGCTGTTCGCCGAGCGAGGTGTTGTATCCCTCGCTGTAGAAGACGATGCGTCCGAACGAGTCGGCGACGACCACCACGGGGAGCGTCTTCTGGCGGCTCTTCACGGAGCGGCGCAGTTCCTCGGCGAGGGCGGCGTACTCATCGCCGTCGAGCTGGAGGACGGGGCGTCCCCACTGCGTGAGGAACTTCTGGATGTTCTTCAGCTCGATGCGCGCATGGTTGGTCGGCTCGTCGTGTTTGCCGCCGATCATCATGAGGAAGTAGCCGCGTCCGGTCTGCGGGAGCAGGGGGTCGGCGTCGAAATAGCCCTTCACCGTCACCTCGTCGGGCGCTCCCTCGCGCAGGGCGAGATTCACTCCCGTGGTGCGCGGGCTGCGGATTATGCAGCTCTCCATGTGCACCAGCACCTTGCCGCTTGACATGCGGCTGCCCGTGGTCACGAGGTAGTAGCCCTCAGCCATCGGCTGGCCGGAGCTGAAGCGCAGGGCGGTCATCTGCGTGCCGTCCTCGCCGGCATCGCCCTCCTCGTAGTTCTGCAGCGTGCCCACGCCGTTGTCTATCTTGGTGATGGAGAAATGGCGGTAGTAGTCAAGGTCGGGGTGCAGGTCGGTGGGCGTGTAGTTGAGGCGCATCTTGCCCTTGCGCACGGCCTTAACCTCCTCTGTCTGCTGGCGGAAGCTGACTGCCAGCCAAGCATCGCCCGAGTGGTATTCCGTGCGTCCCGACACACTCTCGATGCGGGCGGGGATGCCGTTGGCGCGGCAGAGGGCCACGAAGAAGATGCTCCGCGAGCGCTCGTCCGCCTGCCTGCCGTCGTAGACAGCCTGCGGGGCGAAGCGCAGCGAGCGCGGGTTGCTCACAATGCGTATGCTGTCGCGTGTCCACGCCAGCACCTGCTCGACGGTCATCGTGCGCATCGACTCGGGCACCACGAACGGGCGGAGGGGTTCGGTCTCGATGCGGGGCGAGAGGACGTAGGGGGCGTAGAGTTCGCTGTCGACACGGCACACGGGTGCGTTGCGGAGGTAGGAGCGGAGCGTGAACGCCGAGACGTCGCGCAGGTCCTTGTCGGTGAGGTTGAGCAGAAGGGCCTTAGCGAGCGAGCGGTCGAGCGTCTTGTCGCCCATCACCTCGCCGATGGCCATCACGTTGCCCTCGCTCTTCGCGAGCAGGGCCGTCTCCGTGCTGTCGCAGGCGAGACGCCTGACGAGCTTCGTGCGCAGGTGGTCGTTGCGGCCAAGGCGCTTCATGCGGATCGTGTCCTCGCGCACGAGGCGACGCTTGTTCGCCGCCACCTGCTCGTCGGTCACGTCGACGGGTATCATGCCCTCGGCGGGCGGCACGATGTCGATGTCCTCGCAGATGCGGTCGCCGTCGGTGTGGGTGAGAGCCACGCGCACGTCGTCGCCGTTCATCTTGGCATAGCCGAAACGTCCGTCCTTGCTCGCCCACACGAGCATGTCGCCCTTGCCGACGGTCAGCGAGGCGTGGCCCTCGGCGTCGCTGCGCACGGTGACGACGGTGCAGAACTCACCGTAGTTGTAGATCTTGAATTCCACCAGAGCGTCAGCCACGGGAGCGCCGTCCTCGTCGACAACCGTGATGGTGTTGCGTCGCGTGGGCACGTAGCCGGTTATGCAGTTGATCTCGGTGAAGCACTCGTTGCGCTGGATGACCTCCTCGGGCCCGTGCCAGTCGCCGAACACCTGCGTGTGCATCAGCAGGGCGCGCGCCGCCGTGGAGTTGAACCACGCCATGTTGAGCACGGGCTCGGGTTCGCAGGCTCCCATGAAGTACCACTTGCCGTCGACCCACACCTCTATCCACGCGTGGTTGTTGTCGGTGTGCGCCCAGCGGGGCGTATAGACCTGGCGTGCGGGTATGCCCACGGCGCGCATGGCGGCGACGGCGAGCACGCTCTCCTCGCCGCATCGTCCGTAGCCTGTCTTGATCGTGGCCAAGGGCGACGAGGTGCGCGAATCGCTGGGTCGGTAGGTGACATACTCGTGGCACCAGTGGTTGACCTCAAGGGCCGCCTCGCGCATGGTGAGCCGCTCCACGCGGCGGCGCAGTTCGATGTATTTCAGTTTCCTGAAGTCGTCCAGCTCCTCGTTGTTGACACGCGGGGGCAGCACGAAGTGGAGCCAGAGGCTGTCGGGCACCTCCCAGGGCAGGTCCGTGCGGGCATAGAGGGCGTAGCGCGCCTGCTCGCGGAAGAATCGCTCGTCGTAGTTCGCCTTGTCCGCCGCCGGCATGTAGCGGTAGAGGAAATCGACCGCCTCCTGCAGCCGTCCCTGTGCCGACGCGCACAGAGCCAGCATCATGAGAGCAAGAAAAGAGATTGTTTTGCGCATGGTTATTGCTTGTTTTTGTTTTTTCACTGAAGATAGGAATAGACATAGCCCGCACTCTGGAAATAGAGGCGAGTGGACGGATTTTCGAGTTTTTCGTACAACTCGGAGCGATAGAGTATCTCGGCGGCAGTGAGGTAGTCCACCCCTCTGTCCTCTACAATCATCTCTATCAGCTCGGCGGCAAGGGAGTTGACCATAAACCTGAAATCCTGTTCCGACACGTTCATGCTACACAAGTTTTAACAGTTGGATGGCGGCGTCCGTGCCAAAATAGTACTGGAACGTGGGACGCACGTATTTGATACGTTTCAGCAAAGTGTCGATGTCGATATAGTCCTGCACGAACAGTTGGACCTGCAGTCCAATCCTATCGTTGGCGATGGGGCCATGGACGATGTCGTAGTCGTGGCGCTTCGCTCGCACGTTGCGGTCGCGATTCATGACAATGAACTCCGCCCACTCGCGCGAGTATTCGTCGAAGCGCAGCATCCTCAGGCCGGTTGCCTGCTCGGCGTCGAACTCAAATTCCATCACTCGAGGTTCGCCTCCCGACATCAGCACCTTCGATTCAGCCATCGCCTCTGCCTGCTCACGGTCGTCGGACAGATAAAAGCCTGGGCCGAAGTCCTTGTTGGGCTTGGACAGCGCCAAGTCAATACGCTCGAAGCGCACATTTGTTCCGTGAAAGAGCCTCATATCGCCTCCGCTTTGTGGTTGTGGCAAAACTCCTCCATGTGGTCGACCGCCTCGTCAATCGAGAAGGTGTGCAGCACGCCGAAGCACCGGTCGTAGTAGTCCAGCGCCTTGCACGAGCGCAGCTCCTCGAACGCCTGGCGCGTGGAGACACCGCGACGATGTGCCATTCCGTCGACTATCCATGGCAGGAACAGCGCCTTCTCCTTGTACGAATATGTGTCGGTATAGACTCCCATGTGCTTGTTGTTTTGTGTATACGACGGACAAAGTTACGAAATTCTTGCGAATATGAGCAGAAAACGGGAAATAAATTGTAGAGTGTAGAGTGTAGAGATTAGAGTGTAGAGTGTAGAGTGTAGAGTGTAGAGTGTAGAGTGTAGAGTGTAAAGTGTAG
>JABUTZ010000068.1:11634-12683 GCA_021443415.1 Bacteroidaceae bacterium
TCGCTCACCATTCCCGAGGGCGTGACGAGCATCGGGGACTGGGCATTTGCCCACTGCGAAGGGCTCAAGTCGGTGACCTTGCCCAACAGTCTGACAACCATCGGCGCGCAGGCGTTTTGCTACGGCGAAGGCCTTGAATCGGTGACCATACCGAGCAACGTGGAAACCATCGGAATGTGGGCGTTCTACGGTTGCACGCGAATGACATCGTTGACCATTCTCGGCAGCGTGACAAGCATCGGAGTAAAGTCTTTCCATGGTTGCTCGGCACTCACGACGCTGACTCTGCCGAAGCATATGGCAGGCATCGGCGACTATGCTTTCATTGAGTGCAAGAGCTTAGCGGCGGTTGACTTGCCTGACAGCGAGACGAACTTGGGAATTGGCATTTTCGTCTGGTGCACGTCGCTCACGTCAGTAGTCATCCCCGACGGATGGACACGCACTCCCACGGGGTTGTTCTATTGCTGTACGGGCATCAAGTCGGCAACCCTCCCAAACAGCCTGACAAAAATCGGCAATCAGTTGTTCGGCAACTGCCCGGCGCTGACGTCCATCGACATCCCGAACAGCGTGACGACAATCGGTCATCACGCTTTCAGCGACTGCACGAGCCTCACATCGATAACCCTGCCCGAAAACGTGACGGCTATCGACACAATGGCCTTCTTTGGCTGCACCTCGCTCAAGGAGTTCATCTCGCTCAATGCGACACCGCCCGCCGTAGCGGACTCCATCTTTGGCGAAGAGACGCTGACCAGCGGCACCCTCTACGTTCCCGCCGCCGCCGTTGATGCCTACGCGAGCGCCGACCGCTGGAAGGAGTTCCTCAACATCAAGCCCCTCGACCCGACCGGCATCACCGCCGCGGCTGCCGAAACACACCGAAAGACCGCCAAGGCATACACCCTCCAAGGCACCGCCGCCACGCGCGGCCGCAAAGGTATCGTGGTCAGGGACGGGAAGAAGATGATCAAAGAATAAAGAATAAAGAATAAAGAATAAAGGTATAGTTTTGGAGTGCAGAGAATAGAGTGTAGAGTGTAGAG
>JABUTZ010000069.1:0-4425 GCA_021443415.1 Bacteroidaceae bacterium
ATCTTAGTTTTTCAGCTTCCTTTTTTGTTTTTTCAAAAATATTTAGGACAATATTGGGTCTGCACACAAAAAAAAAAAAAAACGGAACTTCAGACAATTTTTTGCACGAGAATAAGTATATTTGCATTCCGATTGGAACAGAACAAGAGTGAATGAATATTTCAAACGTGTGATATATTATAAACCCTTAACACCATAGATATCGATGCAACAACAAGTACGGCTATTGCTGCTGTCGCTCATGACCATAGCGGCGACAGCGGTGTGGGGACAGAAGGACAGCATAGACACGGGAAGGAATGTGGTAGCGTACCGCTACGCGTGCAACACCACGACGGCGGACGGCGAAGCCGCAGTCGACTCATTCATGCTGGCGGTCATCAAGGGCGAGCGCATCACTTACTGCGGGGAATACCACTGGACCATGCTTGAAATGGTGGGCGAGAAATCGCGCGACCTGATGCTCGGGGAGTTTGAGGCGCGACGCCACAACGTACCCGCCTACTACATCAACCGCGAGGAAAACACGATGACAACCTTCGACAAGATCATACCGGAGCGCTATGTCGTCGAGGGCGAGTGCCCGGACATACGTTGGACCATCTCAGAAGACACAACGACGATAGACGGCTTCCTGTGCCATAAGGCGGAGGGACGGTACGCCGGACGCAACTGGCTCTGCTGGTTCGCGGAGGACATCCCCCTCACAGTCGGGCCATGGAAACTCGGAGGCTTGCCGGGCCTGATTCTCAAGGCGGAAGACGGGGAGGGAGTCCACCACTTCGCATTCGCCGGACTGCTCAACCGCGACGTGAGGATATTCCACAACAAGGGATTTGGCGAGAGAAAGACTATCAGCGCCACGGATTTCATCAAGCGCCGCAACCGCATCCTATGCGACAAACGATATGCGCACGACCCTCGCTACTACCTCACGCCGGACATGTTGCAAAATGCCCGCGAAGTGTGGGCGGGAGGACCCGAACCGCCGGCCGAAGCGAAGCAGACAATGCTCGCACGCGACATGATAGTGCCCAAGACTGCCTACGTCTTCCAGCCCCTTGAGCTGGAGTAGGAAGCCGCCTCCCACGGCGATGCGGGACGGAGAGCGAGGATTTACGACATCACATTATGCTGCATAGGACAGCGACCATACTGCTGGGTCTGCTCGCAGCGACCATACTGCCTGCGCAGACGCTCGTCGAAGGCAGGGTGACAGCGACCGACGGAGAGGCCATCGCCGACGCGGTGGTCAAGGTCGCGCAGGGCGGACGCACCCTGGCATTTGCCACCACGAAGGCGGATGGCCGCTACTCGATGGAGACCACAGCCATGGGCGAACTGACGCTCACCGCACGCCACTTGTCGTACGAAACGGACACCACCGCCATAAGGGCTGACGGCACACGCCGCATCTGCGACATCGTGCTGGCAAGCAAGACGAGGCAGATGGAGGAGATCAAGGTCAAGGCTCCCGCCGTGCAGGCCACCGGCGACACCCTCAAATACACCCTCGCGCAGTTCACCACAAAGAGCGATGTGACTCTCGAGAACGCCCTGCGCCACATTCCGGGCATCGAAGTGGACAAGGACGGTGCCATCAGCTACATGGGCCAGGGCATCAGCAACTTCTACATCGAGGGTATGGATATGCTCGGAGGGCGTTACAACCTCGCCACCCGGGGCATGAGGGCAGACTACGCGACGACGGTGGAGGTGCTGACCAACCACCACGACAGAAAGATCGACCGCGACGAGGAAAGCGAGAAGGTGGCCCTCAACATACGCCTGAGCAAGAAGGCTAAGTTCCGGCCCATCGGACAGTCGGAGGCCGGCGTTGGCTGCCGCGACGGCGACGGCATCTACCGGCTCGGACTGACGGGCATGCTTTTCAGCACCAAATTCCAGATGCTCGTGTCAGGCAAGGCCGACAACCATACCGATGTGGGGACTGAGACGACCGACCATCTTGACGGAGCGGCTCGTTCGATAGCGGAAAAGGTGATGCCCACCATCTGCGCTTCACAATCGCCACAGGGAGAGTCGCGCCACAACAGCAGCGCATTCGCCACCGCCAACATATTGATACGCCTGAACAGCTGCGCGCAACTGCGCGTAAACGTCGGCTACAACTACTTGAGGCACAATAGCCGCATGGAGCGGAACAGCCTGTATAGCCTTGGCGACAGCATCAGCGTCGTGGACGAGACGGCCGACACGCGGGCCAGTGCCCACATGCCGTCCGCCACCATACGATACACCGCCGACAAAGCGGATTTCTACATCTGCAACAACACTCGCATAGACGCCGCGTTCCAGAGCGACGAGTGTCCCGTCGCCATCGACGCTTCGACATACGCACAGACGCGCGATGCGAGGAGCCTGTCAGCAAAAAACAGCCTGATCGCCATACGGCGACTGGGTGCGAACAAGATGCGCCTGCTCTCGGACATATCGTTTGTCCGCTCACCGGGCATAACGATGAGGCTGGGCGAGGCGGCCCAAAGGGCGCAAAGCACAAGTTTGGCGACGACTCACCGCACTATCTTTACGATTCCCATGGGCAGGGGCTGGAGGCTGAGCTTGCCGGTGGCGCTCCGATTGGACTATGATTTTGTGGAGTCGAGGAGAGACATCGGAGACAGTCGCAACCACCTTTCCTCCTGGACTCTCCAACCACGCCTGTCACCGGGGACAAACTGGCAGAGCCGCGACGGCAGGTTGTTCGTCGAGGCTCATGTGGGAGTGAGCGTGATAGCAATGTGGATGCGCTCGCACCAGGACGGGATGCGCTCGTCGTTCGTGCGCGCACTGCTCGAACCATCGCTCCATCTTCGCTATCGGTTCTCAAACCTCAACGAGCTGCATCTTCGTTCGCAGTTCAACAACCAGACGGGCGACATAATCGACATGATGACCAGTCCCATCTCCACTTCCTTCCGCAGCGAGACGATGGCCTCGGGAGTCATGGCGCACAACGAAGTTTGGCGCACCCAATTGTCTGTGCGACTGACCAGGCCTTTGCAGTTTTTCTCCGTTTCGGCCGACATCGCCTACAAGCTCACATGGTGCAACATGCTGCCATCGTCTTTTGTGAGCGGCAAAGAGGTCACCGAGTCGTTGCTGGCGAGCGACAGCCACGGACAGAGCCTGATTGCATCCATGTCCGCCTCAAAGAACATACTGCCGATATACGCCAAACTTCATGGCACTTTGTCGTATGCATGGAGCAACCATGAGATGATGAGCCAGGCGAAGCGCACCGACATACAGAGCCACGCCATGATGCTGCGCGCCGGAGCGGAGTCGTCGCCAACCGGGTGGCTGGAACTGAGTTATGACTTCTCGCTTTCGCACGAGCACACCGACTATGGCAACCAGACTCTGCTGCAGCACAAGGCGGCGCTCAACCTGCTGCCCGTATCATCGCTGTCAGTGGGGGCGACCCTGCACCACAACGAGACATTGTCCTCGTCACCGTACAAAGGCAGATTCACCCTCCTCGACTGCCAGGCGCAGCTGAAACTCAAGCGGGCCGTAATCAGGCTCTCCGTGCAGAACGTGCTGGACAAGCGCCACTACACCTACGCGGTCTTCGCCGGCCCCTACCGCTACACCTACGACTACAATCTCTGCGGGCGCACCTACATGGCTACGGTCACGCTGACACACTGAAACACGGACAGGCCGGACGCGGCGGAACACTTTTTTAACGCCCCGTTAATGATTTTTAGCACTGCGAGGGGGATAATGTGGAGAAATATGAGTAACTTTGCGGGTTGTAACAAGGAAAAAAATATCTACCGACATGAAGAAACTGCTTTTTATCATCGCCCTCGTCGCGATGGCTGGCACGGCGGCGGCTGACTCCGTGCGCAAGATGACGGCACGGCAGACGGCACCCTCCGCGGTGCAGGCGGAGAGCGCCACCGCCCTCAACTTCGAGTATTACGTCGGCTGCTACTACACGGCGGGAGCCCCCGCCGAGTACTACGGCATCCTTTCGACAGCCGAGTCAGCCAAGTACAACGCGGCGGACGCTACGATGAGCATCCCCGCCGGCGAGTGGGCGCTCTACCTCGACTTCTATTCCGACGCGACCAGCCCCGTGGCGCTGCCCGAGGGCACGTACCGCGAGGCTGACTACGAGCTCATCCAGGACTACTCGCCCTTCACCTACGACCCCTACTACACGCGCGCCGCACGCTTCGACAAGAAGGGCAAGATAGACAAGGTCTACATACTGACGGGCGACATCACGGTGACGAAGAGCGGCAACGCATACACGGTGACGGGCAGGGCGTACTGCGAGACGGACAAGACGGACATCGTCGACATCTCCTACACGGGCGTGCTCCCGATGAGCAACGTGGCGGACACGCAGACGGCCTACCCCCAGCTGCGCCACAACATCGACCCCTTCGA
>JABUTZ010000069.1:4552-9559 GCA_021443415.1 Bacteroidaceae bacterium
AACGCCTGGCTCGTGAGCAGCCTGTTCAAGGACCCCGCGAACGCGGCCCTCGTGACCGGCACCTACACCATCGAGCGCACGGCGGAGCGCTTCTCCGCCTACCCGGGCATGGAGATCGACTACATGGGCATACCCATCGTCTTCGGCTCGTATGTGCGCGAGCGAGACACGAAGCGCTACGGCACGGAGGAACCGTCGGTCTATGGCTACCTGACCGAGGGCACGGTCGTCGTCGAACTGGCGACGGGCGGCTACCACATCGCCGTGGACGGCGTGACCAACCTGGGCTTCACCGTCAAGGCTGACTTCACGGGCAACCTGAGCGCCATCATCGACCAGCACGTGGAGACAGGCGGCGGAGCCGTGGTCTCGACCCTCGAGCAGGACGTCGACCTCGACCTCGCCTACATGCCGCGAGCACACGTGATGGACCACGGACTCATCAACGGCTGCCGCTCGTATGTCCTCGACATCGGCGGCGACACGCAGTACGAGGAGGCCTACTACTGGGAGCACTACGACGAGGGTCACGACGCGATGCGCATCGAGTTCCTCGTGGAACCCGACGCACAGGGGATCGACGAGGGCACATACACGGTGCTCGAGGACCGTCACAACCCCGCCTACTACAAGCCGTTCAAGCTCGAGCGCGGCTACTTCACCGCCCCCACCGAGCATGACAACGGCGGCTATCCCTCGGGCACCCGCTACATGAGTTTTTACAAATACCTCTACATGGACCACCTCTCGCCCGCCATGTCGGGCACCGTGGGTGTGACCAGAAACGATGATGGCACCTACACGTTCAGCATCAACGTGCAGGATGACGGCAACTTCTTCGTGCGCGGCGAGTGGACAGGACCGCTGGTGCTCCACTACGACCCCGCCAACCTCAACGGCATCGGCACCACCGACGCCACCCGCCCCTGGCTGATCGACGCCGACAACCGCACCCTCACGCTCGGCGGCATCGACAAGGATACGCGCGTGAGCCTCCACGCCCTCTCCGGCGCCCAGGTGTTCGCCGCCACCGGCGCCTCGCGCATCGACATCTCGTCCCTCGCCCCCGCCGTCTACATCCTCCGCATGGGCGACACAGCCGTCAAGATCGTGAAGAAATAAAACAAAGGACATCTGCGTTACAAAACATCAAAAAACATCTGCGTTAATTTTGATAACACGCAACGAACTACAAGAACATCTGCGTTAATCTGCGTTTAAAACCCCAGCCACGAAAAATTGTAAATAAAAAAATCGTAAATAAATTGTAAATTGTAAATTGTCAAATAGTAAATAATCATGATGAAAAAGCTTTATTCTTTATTCCTTATTTCCCTGCTCACGCTGGCGGCAACCGCCCAGACCCAGGTGATGAGCATCAGGATGACCGACGGAGCAGTGGTCAAGTACCCCCTCACCTCCATTCAGGAGATCACCGTGGGCAACGACGCCTCGGCGTTCGTCATCACCAGCCCGTCGGGCGAGAAAACCTTCTTCGAGGAGATCCCCTCGATGCTGCGCCTGACACCCAACGTCAGCACCAACCCCACGGAGTTCGCCTTCGGAACGGTGGCGGGCGAGACAGGCCACGACCTGACCAAGGGTGAGTACGCCCTCTACGTGAGCCTGAGCGCCTCGGTGGTCTACACCGGCCAGGTGGACATCGCCGAGCAGACCGAGAGCTACACGGTCAAGCTCTACAGCTACAAGGACGGCGCCCTCGACCAGATGCTCGCCAGCCCCGTGGCAGGCACCATCTACTCTAAGCTCGACACCAAGAAGGGTCTCGTGACACTGCAGATCGACGCCACCTTCGCCGACGGCACCAACGTGCGCGGCGAGTGGGGACCCGGAGTGCCCGTGGCGGTGACGACGCTCGACGACCTGCTGCCGGGAGAGGGCGAGGTGAGCCAGCTCATCGCCTACGCACCCGACGGCTCGACGCTCCACACCGCCAAGGTGACGGGCGTCAACGCCAAGCTCAACGACAAGGGACGCTACGAACTGCAGTTCACCCTCGAGAACAGCACAGCCATGCCCACACTCGTCGTCGACCCGTCCGTGGCCAACGCCGGACGCATCGACAACCTCCAGAACGTCACCGACAAGTACATCAAGATCTCCTACAGCCAGGACAAGGTAGACATCCGCAACTACACCGACGTGGAGAGCGACAGCGAGGCACACTGGAGCCGCCACTTCACCGAGCAGAGCAACGCCTACGTCGACGTACGCCACGACGACGCCACCGACAAGTGGAGCGTATCGTTCGCCACAAGCGACTACTACTACATGTACGGCGTACAGGGCTACGGCTACCGCATCGAGCTGACTTACTAAGCCCCAAAGCCCGAAAGCCCCACCCAAACCCTCCCCGAAATGGGGAGGGCTTTAATAACATCGGAGTAGTCCGAGCACTCGGACTACTCCGATAAAACTTTCAGCCTGCGTCCAAGCCCCAAGACTATACCTTTATTCTTTATTCTCTATTCTCTATTCTCTATTCCTCAGCCAGCCATGACCAAGCAGCACAACTATACCTTTATTCTTTATTCTCTATTCTTTATTCTCTTCGCCTCAGCGGCAGCTGAGGCGCAAGTCCTCTCCCCCCGCACACGCCTCGTGCTGGCGGAGCGTCAGAAGGCGGTGCATCGCGCTAAGGGCCAGGACGGAACGGAGCGAACGGAGACGGTGGCGGCGCTCGTGCGCTGCAACGATGCCCTCGACCTCGCCGCCCTCGAGCGCAAGGGGGCGGCGATCAACGGCGACCGCACACCCTCGACGCACATCCTCTCCATCGACATACCCATCGACTCGCTCGCCGCACTCGAGCATGTCGAGGGCGTAGAGTTCGTGCGCATAGCCAACCGTGCTAACCTCCATTTCGACACGGCGCGCAAGATGACGGGCATCAACGACCTCCACCAGCGCACCACACCCGACGGCACGCCCTACAAGGGCGAGGGCGTCATCGTGGGCATCGTAGACACAGGCCTGGAATACGCCCACCCCGCCTTCCTCAACGCCGACGGCTCACTGCGCATCAAGCGCGCGTGGAACCAGAACCAGAACGGCAAGGCCCCCAAGGGCTACTCCTACGGAGCCGAATACACGACCGAGGCGGAACTGCGCGCGGCCGTCTTCGACACGGCGGAGTCGTACCACGCCACGCACGTGACCAACATAGCCGCGGGAAGCGAGACATCCGACTACTACGGCACCGCCTCGCAGGCGGAACTGGTGTTCGTGAGCACCGACACGAAAGACTCCCACATCACCGACGCCGTCAAGTACATCTTCGACTATGCCGACAGCATGGGCAAGCCTTGCGTCATCAACATGAGCCTCGGCTTGCATGTGGGCCCCCACGACGGCACGTCGCTCATCGACCGGCAGCTGGACTCGTACGCCGGCCCCGGGCACATAATCGTGGGCTCGGCGGGCAACGAGGGCAGCTTCAAGATGCACGTCTCCAAGCTCTTCGCCGAGGGCGACACCAGCCTGAAGACCCTGCTCGGCTACCAGTCGGGCACGTCGGACAAGACGACCTACATCGACATCTGGGGCAACGACGACGCCAACCTCCGCGTGCGCGTCGCCGTCATGGACGTGTTCAAGGGCAAGATCGTCGCCGAGTCGAAGACGTTCACCTGCGATGACCCTCTGGGATATGCCATATTCAACTCCGAGACGGGAGCCGACTGCCTGTTCACCATCACGCCGATGCGCCTCAGCGAGAACGGACGGCCCGAGTTCTTCATCGAGTCGAAGGTGACCACCCTCTCCGACGCGCGCAAGCTGGCGGTAATCGTCGAGGGAGACCCCGGCGACGAGGTGCACGCATGGAACGTCCTGGGCAACGACTTCGTGAGCGGCAACCTGAGCGGCTTCACCGACGGCGACAACAGCTGCACCGTGGGCGAGGTGGGAGGCACGGCGCGCAACATTATCTCCGTGGGCAGCTACAACTCGCGCTCGTCCTACCACGCGTGGTGGATGGAGCCGGGCATGGTGGTCGACTACAGCTCGGCCATCGACATGCCCATCGGCAAGACATCGTCGTTCAGCAGCCTCGGCCCCACCGCCGACGGCCGCATCAAGCCCGATGTCATGGCCCCGGGCATGCTGGTCATCTCGGCCGTGAACAAGCACTGGTATCAGTTCGACGCCTCGGTCACCGCCGACCGCCTCCAGAACGACGCCGGCGAGTATTTCTACTATGACGTGGAAGCCGGCACGTCGATGTCGTCGCCCTGCGTGGCGGGCATCGTGGCGACATGGCTCCAGGCGCGTCCGCAGATGACCCCCGACGAGGTGCGCGAGGTGATCCGCGTCACCGCCAAGCACGACATCAACACGCCCCGCCAGCCCAACAACACGACGGGCTACGGCAAGATCAACGCTTCCGTCGGCCTCACCGAGGTGCTGCGCCTCAACGACCTCGACGGCATCGAGAGCCTCGCCCCCGGCGCGTCCGACACCCGGCTCTGGCTCGACGCCGCCTGCAGCCTGCAGGTCATCAGCCCCACAGCCGCCACCCTCACGGTGGTCGCCCCCTCCGGTGCCGTGGTGCACAGTGAGTCCATCGCCTCCGGCCACGCCTCCGTCGACCTGAGCGCCCTCCACCCCGGCGTCTACATCGCCACCGTGACCACCGCCAAGGGCAACACCTCCGTGCGACTCCTGCGCTGACCGTTTGCCGACATTTTGCCGACCTCGCCCCTATCTTTCAGCGTTTTTTTGAGAGATTAAGAATATTTAACACCAAAAAAAACGCACGTTTCGCCAAAATGCCGTAATTTTGCCAAAATTTCGTGCATTTTGCATTTATTGGACGCAAAACACGGAGACAATCGACAGGTTGCTCCCTTTTGTCCGTCCATGCGTGCGGCTTGCAAAAAACGACAAAAAAACACAACATATATATAAGATGAAAGAACCTATCAAAACCGGCGGACGACTGCACTACAAGTCGCCGCAGACAGCCCACATCGGCATCCGGACGGA
>JABUTZ010000069.1:10655-12120 GCA_021443415.1 Bacteroidaceae bacterium
GGTGGCGATCGAGTCGGCTGACTGGCGCACGGAGCCGGCGGCGGCCGTAGAGGACGTCGACTGGGTGGACCTCGGCATGGGCGTCAAGTGGGCGACGCGCAACCTCGGCGCCTCGGCAGCCGCTGACCCCGGCGACTACTTCGGATGGGGCTGCAACATGCCCTACGCCACCAGCTCGTACGTCGACTGGCCCGTCTATTTCCAGAAGCTCGGCGGCTCGGGAACGGCATACGCTGACTGCGGAACGGCCGCGGATCCCCTGCGGGATTACGTACAGCCCAACCTGATCAACATCTACAACAGCGAATGGGACCCCGCCACGGTGCGCCTCGGCGGCAAATGGCGCATGCCGACGCTGGCGGAGATAAAGACCCTGCTCAGCACCACCAACTGCACGTGGACGAAAGCCGCCGACGGTTCGGGCTACACGGTGAAGAGCAAGAAGGCCGGATACACGACCAAGTCCATCTTCATCCCCATTGCCGGCGAACAGTTCAAATGGGGATTCACGAATACCGGGAATGCCTACTACTGGACCTCAACCCCCTATACCGATGGCAGTTATGCGGCATACGGCGCGGAAATAACGTCAAGTAGCAAGAGCGAGACCAACACCCATCGCATCTATGGCATGCTCATACGCCCCGTCTACGACACCAACGCGCCCGAAGCCGTCGACCTCGGTCTGAGCGTGCTGTGGGGTACATGCAACGTGGGCGCAAGCAACCCATGGGCCTATGGCGACTACTATGGCTGGGGTTGCACATCGCCATATTCAAGTTCGGAGAACGCTGCCTGGGCGACGTATTTCAGTAAGCTGGGCAAGTCGAGCACGAGCTCATGGGGTGAAAGCAAGTGCGGCACCAACGACGACCCGCTCAAGAGCTATGTCGTCTCGCCGTTCCAGGAGATTTCAGGCACCAAGTGGGATGTCGCCCACGTGAAGCTCGGCGGCAAGTGGCGAATGCCGACCCAGGCGGAAATCAGGGACTTGGTCGACAAATGTGACTGGGAATGGACTGACGACTACAACGGCACCGGCATTGCCGGTCAGAAGGTGATGCTTAAGACCAACCACAACATATTCATATTCCTGCCAGCCGCAGGATGCAAGGTCGGCACCACTTTCTACACCATAGGCACCGACGGACATTACTGGAGCGCCACTCCGTACACCAGTACCAACACCGATTACTTGTATAAATTCGCGCAGATTCTCTATGCCACGCAGTCGGACATCTCATTCGGATACAGCAACAACCGCTTCTACGGCTTCACCATCCGCCCCGTGCGCGACCGCGAGCCGATCGAGGCGGGCGGCGCACCCGCCGACTACGGCGACAGCGACCGACTGTTCGAGTAAGCGAAAACGACCATTCACCAACACACAAAAAACCGACAACAACATGAAAAAGATATTCAACCTCCTGCTCGCGCTGCCGCTGCTCATGCTCGCGGCATGCGC
>JABUTZ010000006.1 GCA_021443415.1 Bacteroidaceae bacterium
CCCGCACGTCAGTTTAGCAAACTGGTGGTTTCAGCCACTCACCCAAACTTCCAATCCTCGCGGATATTTGCTTTCTCGTGGGAGAGCTCTGCAGGGCTTCCCTCTCGTTTGCGAGTGCAAAGTTACATTGTTTTTTGCGTTCCGCCAAATATTTCGGAGATTTTTTTGTAATTTTGCATCGTTTTACTGAAAAATCTGCTCGTAGGAATGAAAAAACGGCAATATTATATAAATAATGTGTGCGACGAAAGAGGTCGCTTGACGGTGGCTGACTGCGCCAAGGACCTGCCGTTCGAAGTGAAGCGTGTGTTCTGGATTACGGATGTACCTATCGCCACTGCGCGTGGCGGTCACGCGCACCGCACATGCAACGAACTGCTGTTTGTCCTAAACGGCGCATTCACCCTCCATATCGGTGATGAGTCGTTCCACATGACAAACGACGGCATGGGCGTGGCGATATGGGCTGGCGAGTGGTGCGACCTGACCGATTTCGAGCCGCAGACCGTGGTGCTTGTACTGGCGAGCGAGGAGTTTCGCCCCGAAGGATATGTTTACAACAAAAATCAATGAATATATGAGACTTATAGAAACAAAAATTCCCGGTGTGGTTGTAGTCGAACCAAAAGTGTTCCACGATGATCGAGGCTATTTCTTTGAATCGTTCTCCGACAGGGATTTCAACGAACAATATCGCGCCATCCTTGGCAATCCTGCCGACTACGAACCTGTGGTGTTCGTTCAGGACAACGAAAGCATGAGCTCGTATGGCGTAATGCGAGGATTGCACTTTCAATGCCCGCCCTATGCCCAGGCAAAACTCGTGCGCTGCATCGAAGGCAGTGTGCTCGATGTGGCAGTTGACATTCGCAAAAGCAGTCCGACCTACGGACAGTGGGTGGCACAGGAACTTACCGGCGACAACCACTTGCAGTTCTTCATCCCGCGTGGTTTCGCACATGGTTTTGCCGTCCTCACACCCACAGCAATGTTTCTGTACAAGTGCGACAACCTATATAACCATGCCTCCGAAGGTGGTTTGAGCATTATGGACGAGCAGTTGGGGATTGACTGGCGGATACCTGTCAGCGAAGCCCTTCTGAGCGAGAAGGACAAGCACCACCCCACTCTGCGTGAACTCTCATCACCCTTTGTCTATTGATGCTTTGGCACATCAATTGTAAACGCCGTGCTTTTCTGATATGAATATGCAATATAGCACAGACCTGAACCGGCTGCTCGACTTAAGCCGGGAGGAAGCCACAAGGTTGCAGTCGGCTCAAATCGAGCCGATACACTTGTTGCTTGGCATGTTGAAAATGAATCAGAGCCATGGCTGCGAGCTGCTCCAGAGACAGGGAGTCAATCTTTCTGCACTGAAACAGGACAGCGAGACATGGGTGCGTGGCAATATGCCGACAAACACCGACTCCAACGACACGATGAGCGTGAGCCGTCGCACAGAAAAGATTTTGCGGCTTACGATGTTGGAGAGCATGAACGCTCATTCAAAGGTTGCGGACACGGAGCACCTTCTCCTCGCTCTCATGCGTGAACGTGAGAACGAAGCCTGCAAGTTGCTGTCCGAGACGAATGTCACCTACCGCAACACGATGCGTTGCATCAACCGTACCAAGGACAACCAGGGATTGCCGACCTCTGGCATGGAGATTGACGACGAGGAGTCTTCAAGCGAAAACGAAAATCCGAACAAATCATCCGCCACAGACACCTGTGTCATGGAGCCGCAGAAAAAGAATGGCACCCCCATGCTCGACAACTTCGGCCATGATCTCACACAGGCCGCCGCCGAAGGAATTCTCGACCCCGTTGTCGGCCGAGAGAAGGAAATTCTCCGTGTGGCACAAATCCTTGGCCGCCGCAAGAAAAACAATCCTATACTTATCGGTGAACCGGGCGTAGGCAAGAGCGCAATCGTCGAGGGACTTGCTTCGATGATTATCCGCCGTCAGGTGCCGCGCAACATGTTCGACAAGCGTATCGTGGCTCTCGACATGGCGGCTGTTGTGGCTGGCACGAAATATCGCGGTCAGTTCGAGGAGCGTATCCGCAACATTGTAAAGGAACTCCAGTCACACAAGGAGGTAATACTCTTCATCGATGAGATTCACACCATTGTCGGTGCAGGCAGTGCATCTGGCACAATGGATGCCGCCAACATGCTCAAGCCCGCCCTCGCCCGCGGACAGATGCAGTGCATCGGAGCCACGACAACGGACGAATACAAGCGTTCGATCGAAAAGGACGGCGCCCTTGAGCGTCGTTTCCAGAAGATTCTCGTAGAGCAGACTTCCAAGGACGAGACCCTTCAAATTCTCCGGAACCTAAAGGAACGCTACGAGGAGTTTCACAATGTGACATACACCGATGAGGCACTTGCCGCTTGCGTGTCGTTGACGGAGCGCTATGTCTCGGACCGCAGTTTCCCCGACAAAGCGATTGACGCCCTTGACGAGAGCGGTGCCCGGGCGCACATAACCGCCATCGGAGCCGATTCCGCCCTGGCATCTTTGGAGCGCGAACTCGCCGATGCCAACAAGCGCAAGATGGAGGCGGTGCGCGAGCGCAACTTTGCCGTCGCGGCCGAACTGCGCGCCCACGCGCTCCAACTGGCTGCACAGATTGACACCGAGCGCAAACGTCAGGAGATGGAGGCGGACGAGCAACGTGTGACTGTCGATGAGGATGCCGTGGCTGGTGTTGTGGCGCAGATGACGGGCATTCCAGTTCAGCGAATCGGCGAGAGCGAGAACTCAAAACTGCGCAACCTTAAGACTGACCTCCGGCAGTCGGTCATCGGCCAGGACGAGGCTATCGACCATGTCGTGCGTGCCATTCAGCGTAGCCGCGTTGGCCTTAAGGATCCCAACAAGCCAATCGGCACGTTCATGTTTCTCGGCCCCACGGGCGTGGGCAAGACGTACCTGACGAAGAAACTTGCCGAACTGCTCTTCGACTCAAAGGATGCTCTCATCCGTGTCGATATGAGCGAGTACATGGAGAAGCACACCGTATCGCGTCTCGTGGGAGCCCCTCCGGGATATGTCGGCTACGAGGAGGGCGGACAACTCACCGAGCGTGTGCGCCGCCACCCATACAGCATCATTCTGCTCGACGAGATAGAGAAGGCGCATCAGGACATCTTCAACGTCCTGCTTCAGGTGATGGACGAAGGCCGCATGACGGATGGCAACGGCGTGACTATCGATTTCAAGAACACGGTCATCGTGATGACCTCGAACTGCGGTTCGCGCCAACTCAAAGACTTCGGTGCGGGCATCGGATTCAACTCTTCGGCTGTCATCGACAAGAAGAGCAGTCGCGATGTGATTCAGAAGGCTCTAAACAAGCAGTTCTCGCCCGAGTTCCTCAACCGCCTCGATGAGATTGTCTATTTCGACCAACTGACAAAGGACAACATCATCAGCATGGTGGACCTCGAACTCAAGCCTATCGCCCAGCGTGTCGCGGACATGGGCTACACGCTTGTTGTTGACGATGCGGCCAAGGCACTGCTTGCCGACAAGGGCTACGACATACAGTTCGGCGCCCGTCCTCTTGCACGCGCCCTCCAGACCCATGTCGAGGATGCCATCTGCGAACTGGTCATGAACGATGGCGTACGTCCAGGCGACACGATAACTATTTCCGCCAAGGACAATAATTTTGTAATTCTCAACGATTAACGTATAATTCATTAAAGCAAATGAAACAAGGTAACATAGGTGTGACGACCGAAAACATCTTTCCGGTCATCAAAAAATTTCTCTACAGCGACCACGAGATTTTCATCCGAGAGATTGTGAGCAACGCTGTCGATGCGTGCCAGAAGCTCAAGACACTGGCAGGCAAGGGCGACTTTGCCGGCGAACTGGGAGACCTGACCGTGCGTGTGTCTTTCGATGCTGACGCACATACCATCACGGTGTCTGACCGCGGCATAGGCATGACGGCAGAAGAGATTGACAAATACATCAATCAGATTGCCTTCTCAGGAGCCAACGATTTCCTGGACAAGTACAAGGATGACGCGGCACAGATCATCGGCCACTTCGGTCTGGGATTCTACTCGTCGTTCATGGTGAGCGACAAGGTGGAGATTGTCACCCACTCGTACCGCGAGGACGCAAAAGCGCAGCGCTGGTCGTGCGACGGCACACCGAACTTCACTCTCGAGGATGTCGAGAAGGCCGACCGCGGCACAGACATCATCATGCACCTGAGCGAGGACTGCCACGAGTTTGCCAACCGCGACAAACTACAGGGACTGCTCAACAAGTACTGCCGCTTCCTGCCCATACCGGTTGCCTTGGGCAAGAAGACGGAGTGGAAAGAGGGCAAGCAGGTGGAGACAGACGAGGACAACGTAATCAACGATTCGGAGCCGATATGGACAAAGAAGCCCGCGGACCTCAAGGACGAGGACTACACGTCGTTCTACCGCAAGCTCTATCCCATGAGCGACGAACCGCTCTTCTGGATTCACCTCAACGTGGACTTCCCGTTCAATCTCACGGGTGTACTGTACTTCCCGCGCATCAAGAACCAGATTGAACTGCAAAAGGGCAAAATACAACTGTTCTGCAACCAGGTATTCGTAACCGACAACGTCGAGGGCATCGTACCCGACTTCCTCGCACTTCTACATGGTGTCATCGACTCGCCCGACATTCCGCTCAATGTGAGCCGCAGCTACCTGCAGAGCGACCAGAACGTGAAGAAGATTTCCACTTATATCACCAAGAAGGTGAGCGACCGTCTGCAGAGCATCTTCAAGACAGACCGCAAGCAGTTCGAGGAAAAGTGGGACGTGCTGAAGATTTTCATCCACTACGGAATGCTCACGCAGGAGGATTTCTACGACAAGGCGAAGGCCTATGCCTTGCTGCGCGACACTGACGACAAGTATTACACGCTCGACGAGTACGCCACCCTGGTCAAGGACAACCAGACAGACAAGGACTCTCGCACCGTCTATCTCTATGCCAACGACCGCGACGCTCAGTTCTCCTACATTGCCGATGCCAAGGCGCGTGGCTACAACGTGCTGCTGCTCAACGGCGAACTCGACACTCCCCTCATGCAGATGCTCGAGTCGAAACTGGAGAAGACTTCGTTCGTGCGCGTGGATAGTGGCACCATCGACAATCTCATCAAGAAAGAGGATGACAAGCGCGAGGAACTGGACGAAGCGCGTGCCTCCCTGCTCTCGGGCGTGTTCCGCTCGCAGATGCCGAAGGCAGACAAGGTCAACTACAACGTACAGACGCGTGCCATGGGTGCCGACGCCCAGCCTGCGGTCATCACACAGAGCGAGTACATGCGCCGCATGAAGGACATGGCGCGCATACAGCCGGGCATGGCGTTTTATGGCGAGATGCCCGATATGTACGACCTTGTGCTCAACACTGACAACGCTGTTGTCAAGGCTATTCTTGAGGACATCGAAGGCAACACAAGCGAAGCCCTCAAGCCTATCGACGCAGAGATCCGCGGTCTCGAGGCTCGCCAGAGCATACTCCGCAAAGAGCAGGAGGGCAAGAAGGCCGATGAGATTTCACAGGAGCAGAAGGATGACCTCAAGGCCACGGGCGAGGCACTGTCCAAGCAACAAGGTGAGCGCGACCGCGTACTCGCCGATTACGGCACAGGTGCCGAGCGTGTCCATCAACTCATCGACCTTGCCCTGCTCCAGAACGGACTGCTTCGCGGCGAGGCTCTCCAGAAATTCATCCAGCGCAGTGTTTCTCTGCTCTAATCCGTAAACCGAAAACCCTCACATACATGAAAAAGAAACTGAAAAGCGGTCTTGAGTCGGTACTCGACATCAACTCAAACAACATCTGGACCATCGACGCCCGCGAGGTGGCTGACCTCTGGGAGATAAGCCGTGGCGAGGAAGAACTGGCGGGGAGCGAGAACAAGTTGCTCAACATAATCCGCCTTGCCTTCGAAGTGGTGCATTTCAACCCCAAGGATGAGCGCGATGCCGCCAAATATGCCGAGAACAAAGAGTTCGCCACCTTCCACCGTCTTCGCGAAGCCGACGGCTGTGTGGCTGTGCGCAAACGCGCCATTCGCCGCATAACGGACATCACATACGAGAATATCAAGCATCTGTCTGCAAAGCAGTTGCTTGAACTCATCAACGACAACTTCGGTGGTGGTTGGGATGCCATTCCCCTCCAGATTAAGGATATCATCGAGAGCAGTTTCGATGTCTCGACCACTACCCTGCCCGCCCGCCGTCTCCATGCCAAGGGCGGCACTCTCGAGCGTAAGCTGAAGGATGGCTTCGAGGTACTCGAGGTGGCTAAAGGCATGTGGGTGGAGGCAATCTTCGTGCGCAAGAAGGAACCGCTCGAGAAGGTTCACCTGCAGAACTCTGTCAAGTATGACGAGGACGGCAACCGCATCGAGCCCGAAGATGGCGAGAACGGCGACCAACTCGATTTGGGCGACGATTCGGACAAGGAGGACAACAACGACGAGGAGACTATCGACGAGACATATTACGGCACATACATCCCCGAGGCCGACACTAAGTCGGAGGAGGAAGAAGAGGAACTCAACGTCTAACAGTCATCGCCACCCATACTAAAAAAGCCATGATGCTATTTCCGCATCATGGCTTTTTCGTGTTTTGGCGTTCCTATGCCAATCATCTGTTAGATTTCCTTGACATACTCTTGCTCAACAGGGGGCTCACTCACATTCTCACCCGTGAGGTGACGATAGACAACCGCGTATGCGACATAGGCTACGGGCATAGTGTAAATGACACCTACGCAGCAGAGCAGGTAACCGCAGACAGCAAAGAGTGCGACGAGAAGCCATGCCCCGAGGAGCGGCCAGAAGTTGTCGTTGGAATCGTTCCACGCCGCCTGAATGGCCTGGATGGCTGTCATGCGACGGTCGAGGACATAGAACGGAGCAAGGAAGGTCTTGGGGATAACATAGAATCCGGGCAAGAGACAGAGGAATAGGCCGATGGCACCGATAATGCTGCAGCACAGAGAGCAAAGCACGAACTGCACGTATGTTTCAATACTCTGCTTGAACACGTCGAAATCGGGTTGGTTGCCATCCACCACGTCCAAGCAGGCCTTGTAGAATCCCGTATAGAAGATTGACTGAATGAGGGCGCTCACAAGGATGGTTGCAACGAATGAGCCGGAGTTGTTGAACACCAAAGCCGTGAGGGCCTCCCTCCTGTCCGCTTCCGAAGTGCCACTGTTAAGGGCAGTGAGAATGTCAAAGGCCGAGGGGCCGAACAGTCCGCCTGCAAACTGCTCAACGATGTAGAAAACCACAAAGAAGAGTGCGAGAATGTACCAACTTCTTTTACTCAGGGTTACGGCCTCTCCAATAACCCCGGTGACTGAGAAATTTGATTTCATGATTTCTTGAATTTATCGGAATTGTAATTTTATTTGTCATAGAGCTTTATGAGCAACTCACCGAACAGGGTGTTTGCCCAGGCGAACCAACTGCGGGTGAAGTCGGTGGGGTCGTCCTTGTGGAACGACTCGTGCATGAACCACTTGTCGCCATGTGTCGTGGCGAGCATCTTCACGCATTCGTCTATCTCCGCCTGGTCGGTGCTGGTCATGGCGCGCATGATGATGCTCATGGGCCAGATATAGTTGAGTCCTGTGTGCTGGCTGCCGATACCGTGACCTGCCGTGCCTGCGAAGTAATAGGGATTGTCCTCGCTGAGCAGCATGCGGCGTGTGTTCTGATAGATGGGGTCATCGAGGGCTACCACATCGGTGAGATACGGCAGTGCGAGCAACGAAGGTACGTTGGCGTCATCGCCCATGATGCGGCTGCCATATCCGTCCACTTCAAAGGCGAACACATCGCCATATTTCTCGGTGTGAACAATGGCGTGCTTGCGCAGTCCCGCCTCCACCTGGTTGGCTATCAGGTCGCAACGGGAGATAAGGTCGCTCTTCTCGGGCATCACCGCCTGCAACATCTTCGATGTCTTGCGCAGCACATCGACTGCCATGAAGTTGCTGGGTACGAGGAACTGCAGCAATGTGCAGTCATCACTGGGACGGAAGGCGCTGCTGATCAGTCCGCAACCTTTCACGGGTGCTCCCCACCCATAGTTCGCCATCGTGTCATGCATGGCTATTGTTCGGCGCAGGAACTTATATGAAGTGAACTGTCCGTTCATCTTCTGTTGCTCCACGAACACGTTGAGTACACTGTCGAGGGCAGTCAGGAAGAGGTCGCTCCTGATGAGCGCATCGTCACCCGTCTTCTGCCAGTAGCCGTTGACGAGGCGCAGCACATAGCAGGGGCTGTCCAGCTCCCATTTCCTCTCGTGCAGGTCATCGGTCATGCGTGTTGAGTCGCTCTGCCACTCGCCGTGTGTCGGTGTGCGGTTGAAGGCATTGGCGTACGGGTCGATGATGAGGCACTTCAACTGACGGTTGATGACTCCGCGGATAAGGTGCTGCAGGGGTTCGTCGTTGCCCAAGAGGGCCACGTAGGGCCACACCTGCGCTCCGCTGTCGCGCAACCACATTGCCTCGATGTCGCCGGTGAGGATGAACGTGTCGTCGAGACTGTCCGCTCCCACCTCGTATACGACTGCCTTGTCGAGGTTGTTGGGGAAGCAGTTCACGAACAGGTGCACGAGGGTGTCGTTGGGCAGTTTCTCTCTCATGCGTGTGATAACATCCTCGACGGCCTGCGAGGTGTAGTGACGCTGACTGGGCACAGGGCGCTCGAAGTCGGCGGGGTCGGGAGCCTCAGTCACAACTTGTGGTTCTTCTGCCGGCTTATTGTTGTTGCATGACGCAACCGCCAAAAGCAGAATCAATGGAAGGATTCTTTTAATCATAACTTTATTGTGTTTAGATGTTTATATCCATTTGATAATCTTTTCGTCTGTCTTCTGCCATAACTCATCCTGGCGTTCCTCCGAGTATTTCTTGCTAAGACGCTTACGCTTGCGACTGTGGTAGATGCCACCCGTCTGTCCTTTCGTTTCTTCGGACAGCAGTAGGTGAATGGCAGTGTCGGCTCCTTGTCTCGGTGTTCGTATCAGTGGGCGGTAAATCAGGTCGGTGATCCAGTCGAACCACATGTTCATGCGTATCATCGGAGTTGAGACGATGCCCGGGTCAGCTCCGTTCACGGTTATGCGCTTCCCCTCCAAGCGTCTTGCCAGTCGCAACAGATAGCAACTGAGGGCGAGCTTTGTGTTGCTATAGACGAGTATGCGCCAGAAGCCGCCTCTCCTTCCTTCGGCAAAAAACTCCGGATAGTCTATCCGTCCCCAGTTGGCTGACAGCGACACCATGAACACTATTCTCGCTCCCGTATTTATCTTTGGCAGTAATCCCTCTGTGAGTATCATCGGTGCGAGGTAGTTCACCGCCACGGTCTTTTCAAATCCATCTGCAGTCCTCACCCGATCCTCCTGCATCGTCCCAGCATTGTTCATCAGCAGGTCGATGCCCTGCTCTTCGGCTTTGATGTCTGCGGCCAGCCTCACCACGTTGTCCATCACGCTGAGGTCGCACTGCTTGACGGCAATCTCTGCATTTCCGGTTTCCGCCACTACCCTCTCCCGTGCTTCCAGTCCGTGCCTTTCGTCGGCACACACCATCACCACGCGATAGCCCGCCTTCGCCACAGCGAGGGTTATCTCCATGCCCATGGCACCGTCCGCGCCTGTTATAACCGCTGTCTTCATCCCTTGCTTTCTATCTTTTCAATCTCTCGCGCCACACCCTTTGGCAACTCCTCGCCGTTCATGTGCTGGTGGCATCGCATGTCTACCGAGTACATCCTGGCGATGCAGTAGTTAGAGTGCTTGCACGCGCAACGGTGGTTCTCATCCGCCTTCATGCGGTTGACAAAGTCTGGCTCGTTGAGCAGGGCGCGTGCCATCTGCACCGCCACGAAGCCATGCCCGAGCACTTCCTCTATCTTCTCACGGCACACGAGACCGCCTACGTAGATGAGTGGCATATCGGGCAGTTCACGTCTGAATCTCAGTGCATCTTCGAGAAAGTATGCCTCCTTGAAAGGTACCGTCGGCACCATCATCCTGCCCACCATCCGCACGCCATACTTCAGCCACCACTGCTTCATGTAGTGAGTCATGGTGTGTATGGGCATCTGTCCGCGCATCACGTACATGGGACTGGCGCTCACCAGTCCGCCGCTCAGCACAAGGGCATGTACACCAAGTGATTGCAGTCGTTTGGCTATCTCCACCGACTCCTCTATCGTCGTCCCCGGGTGTTTCAGTCCGTCGCGCATGTTCATCTTGCAGATGACTCCCATGTCCGCGCCTGCGGCTTTCATCACTTCCTCCACGCACATGGTCATGAAGCGCATTCTGTTCTCGAGTGTTCCGCCAAACTCGTCCCGACGATGGTTGAAGTATGTGTTAAGGAACTGGTCGACGAGATATCCGTGTCCGCAGTGCACCTCCACGCAGTCGAAACCTGCGTCGCGGGCGATGTTGACAGCACGTCCGAAGGCTTGCGCTATCTGCTTGAGTTCGTCCTTTTTCAGTCCGCGCACGAGTGTGGGGGAATAGAGATTGAATCCGTTGCATGCTCCCACGGGCATGCAACCGCAGATGCTCTTGTGCGACATGTTGCCGCAGTGCCCCAGCTGTATGCTTGCCTTCGCCCCCTCGGCATGTATGCCGTCGGTGAGGCGGCGCAGTCCGGGCACTATCTCCGGGGTCATACACAACTGACGGTCAAACGACAGTCCGCTCCGTGTCACGGCAGCGTATGCGACGGTGGTCATGCCCACGCCTCCTCGCGCGACGGAGGTGTGATAGTCGTAGAGTTCCTGCGAGGGTTCATGTCCGGGACACATACTCTCGAACGCCGCCGAGCGTATCGTTCGGTTTCTCAGTGTGACGGGACCGATATTGATGGGTGTGAATAGATGCGACATCTTCTAATATATATAAGGTATGATTCTTTTGCGCTTGCCGACAGCGTCGCCAAACTCTTCTCTGTATCTCTTGTGTATGTCATTGGCGCGCGGCACGAGGTTGGCGGCCGTCCACACGACAAACAGCCATGCCTCGGGCACCATGGCGGCAATGGCGAAGCCTGTCCACTCGACTATTTCGCCAAAATAGTTGGCGCTGGTTACATATCGGTACATGCCTTTTTCCGGCAAATAGTGGCGCGTATCTCCAGGCTTTCGCAGATGGCGTATCACATGGTCGCTGTGCATGTTGACAAGCATGCCGATGAAAAACACCACCACTCCTATCCATGCATGAGCCTGGCCTATCCATTCGCCGAAGGGCATCGCCGTCAACGTATGGGTTCCATCGCCTATCAACCGCATGGATAGCGGTGTGAACAGCCCCAGGGCGAGCAGAAAGGTGTTGATGAGGTTGAACGTAATGCCCATCAGCACAATGGCTATCGGCATCCGGCTACTTCCTTTCATCAGCATTGGAAAGACAAACGAACGCTGGAAATAGTGTATCAGAAAGAGAAGGACAAGGAACAAGGGCGCACCCAGCCACGGACGCATGCTCGCTTCCTTATAGTCCGCCAGTCCGTAAAACGCCAATGCGACCATCGCGAACGTGAGCATGGCAAAGAAGGCGGGGGCTTCCATCAGCACCCAACCGAGTTTGTTGTTCACCGACCAGCCCCACTTCTCGCTACGGAACATGCCGTAGCCAGCCTTGATGCGTCCAAGAGCCATATAGACGATGACGGCGAGGACCGTCATACCTGCCAACACATAGATATATGGATTGCTGCCATTCATCGTTGCCTATGGTTTTGTCTCTCCTTCCAAATAGTTATCCATCGCCATGTTCACTCCGTCGAACACGGCGTAGGTGAACATTGTCATCCAGTCGCCCAGCACCATCACTCTCGCATCGCGACTCAGCATCAAGTCGAGTTCGATGTGGCGATGACCGAACATGAAGTAGTTGACATCATCGTGTTCCTTCAGGTATTGCTTCGCAAACTTGACCAGGAACTCCTTGTCCTCACCCAAATATGGTCTTATGCCCTCCTTCTTGTGTTTCGTCATGCTGTGTTTCGCCCATGAGAGTCCGAAGTCGAGTCCCCAGCGTGGGTGCAACGCTCCGAAAAGGATCTGGCAGATGCGGTTGCGGAAGATACCGCGCAGGAAGCGGAACATGGGGTCGGGGTCGCCGAGTCCGTCGCCGTGGGCGAGGAAGAAGACCTTGTCGCCGAGTTCGACGGTGACTGGCTCTGTGTGCAGAATGACTCCGCACTCCTTCACGAAGTAGTCCTTGCACCACAGGTCGTGGTTGCCGGTGAAGTAATGCACCTCCACGCCCATGTCGGTCAGTTCGCTCACCTTGCCCAAGAAGCGGGTGAATCCGCGTGGCACGGCGGTGCGGTATTCAAACCAGAAGTCGAACATGTCGCCGAGCATGTACACGGCTCCCGCCTTTGTCTTTATCTCGTCGAGAAAACGCACAAGACGCCGCTCCTGGGTGCGTGTGTGTTCCAGGGCGCGGCTGCCCAGATGGGCGTCTGATATGAAATAAATCGGTTTCATGACTTTGTTCAGTCTAATCCTAATTCCACCTTTGCCTCCTCGCTCATCATGTCCTTGGTCCATTCCGGCTCGAACACGAGGTTGATGTTCACCTTGTGAACTTCGTCTATCGCCTCTATCTTTATCCTCACGTCCTCGAGTATGTAGTCGGCCGCCGGACAGTTGGGAGCGGTCAGCGTCATGTCGATGTCGATGTCAAGGTCTTCGTTGACCTCAATCCTGTAGATGAGCCCGAGGTCATAGACGTTGACGGGTATCTCAGGGTCGAACACGGTCTTCAGCAGTTCGACCACCCTTTCTTCGATTTCTTCTCTTGTCTTCATAGTTTCCCTTCTTCGCTATAGCTGTAGTATTCTCCGTTTTCCGTGATGATGACGTGATCCAGGAACCGCAGGGTCATCGCTTCCGCGGCAACGGAAAGACGCGTGGTCAGTATGTCATCATGCCTGCTCGGCATCGCACTGCCGCTGGGATGGTTGTGGCAGAAAGCCATGGCTACGGCATCATTCATGACGGCTCCTTTCAAGACAATTCTCACATCGACGATCGTTTCGCTCAGTCCTCCCTTGCCTATAAGTTGGTGTGTTATCACGTCATTTCTGTTTGTCAAATACAGAGCGTGGGCTTCCTCATGCTTGAGATGACCTATGATGGGGCTGAAATATCTCGCTATGTCCTTCGCTCCTTGGATATGCGGTTTCTCCCCTACCTCTTCTGTCAGACGGCGGCGGGCAAGTTCCATGGCCGCCTTTATGGTCACGGCCCGGGCGGCACCTATTCCCTTATATTTCTGCAACTCCTTCAGCGAGAGTTGCTGCAGGACGGATAGCCTGTCGTTGCAGTCGGCCAGCATGCGTCGTGTCAAGTCGACAGCCGTCTCCTCAACCGTTCCCGAGCCAACCAGTATGGCGAGCAACTCGCTGTTGCTCATGACTTCAGGGCCATGGGCTACAAATTTCTCGCGCGGTCTGTCCGCCGTGGACATCTGTTTTATGGTCAGCGTCTTGCTCATTTGTAAAAGTTGTTTTTGAACGCTTCAAATTCCTTGCCGCCAAAGACATATCTCTTCACCGCGGTTCGTATGAAGCCTGTACCATAGCCGGTTATCTGCACCGCACTGGCCGCCACGGCTATCGCTCCCACCTTCACGTTCTTGTTTTGCACTGTTGCGTCAGCGAATATCAGCAAAGCCCAAAGCAGAAATATTGTCGATATATAAGGACACACAAAGCATCCTATGAGCATCAGCGCCGCCAACACGGTTGCCACTGCTGGCAGTGTGTGCACCACCTTCAATGTCCCTGGATGCAGTATGGTGAGATTGATGCGCGCAATGCCCGAGTTATGCACTTGCTTGAAGAATTTCCACAGGTCGGTGCGCCTTTTGTGCCACACCCATGCCTCGGGAAATAGCCGGCAGCGCAGTCCCGCCTCGAATATCCTTGTCGAGAAGTCAATGTCCTCGCCGAATCTCATCTTCGTGAAACCGCCGAGCCGAGCATACTCCTTGGCCCTGATGCCCATGTTGAAAGAGCGCGGATAGAACTTGTCCAACTTCTTCTTGCCTCCTCGTATGCCTCCGGTCGTGAAAAATGAGGTCATGGCGTAAGAGATGGCTTTCTGCACAGGTGTGAAGTCGGGGTGCGCCCTGTCCGGGCCGCCGAATGCGTCGCTGTCCTCACGCGAGAGTTCCTTCTCTATTTCTTCCAAGTAGTTCGGCGGCAGCACGCAGTCGGAGTCAAGTATGACCAGCCACTCGCCTCTTGCCCTTTCAGCGGCATAGTTGCGCGTCATGCCGGGACCCGAATTCGCTTTCTTATGATATTGTATCTCAAGTCTATCTTTGTATCTTTCGCACACGTCCTCGCAGGTCACTGCCGACCCGTCCTCGACCACCACGACTTCGAAGTCGCGCCGGCTTTGCGCTGCCAGCGACTCAAGCAGTTCGTCCACCTCGTCGGGGCGGTTATAGACCGGTATGAGAAACGAGTATTTCATTGCATGCTAAGCTTTTGCCTTATTGTCCGTCCGTCTACCAACTGTATTCAAGTCCCAGCGAGAGCCATTCCTTGAACATGAAGTACGAACCGCTTTCCGAACGGAAATTGGTGCTTGAGTCATCAAATCGGGGATAGAGATAAACCTTGGCCGACAGGTATTTGTTGAAGGCGAACGAGAGGGTGTTCTCCCACTCGAATGTCACGTAGTCGAAGTTGGTGAAGTAATACATCCTACCTTCCCACTTGAACACCTTCCATGGCGCCCACGAGTAGGTGAGGTTGACGTTGGGACCCCACGTGACCCTCGAGTGACTGTCCTTCTCGTTGCCATAGCGCTCGGCGAGAGCCAGTCGGTCGACGTATGTCCACGTCATCGCCACCGGCGCCATGTAGAGCGAACCAGTCAGCTTACCCCAGGTAAACTTGTAGTCCATACCGACAGAGATGACGGTCTTGATCGGTGAGGTGAAGTCGCCTATCACATCGGGGCTGTTGTGTGCGAATGTCCTCGTGAACTGTGTGGTCGCCTCTCCCTGCACGGTGTAGAACCAGTTCTTGGCGGCCTTGTAGCCGAGTTTGCTCGTCAGTCGCAACTGGTCGTTGTTGTTGATGAACTTCCGGTATTCGTCGTTGTTTGTGGTCTGGAATCCCAACTTGGCGTCGAGCACCGTCTCCCACTGTATCTTCTCCTTGTTGTCATATTTCAGGCGCAGGCAGAGGAGTCCGAGCATGGCGTAGTTGCTCTCGCCTCCCTTATACCAGTTGTCCGTATAGTAGTTTTGGGTGAACTGCAATGACCCCGAACCTCCGAATGTCCAGAAGTTGGGTTTCTCCGCCACTATCTCCACTTCCACATCCTCGTTTACCACGGGTGTTATGACGGGCGTTGGCTCGGCGAGTGTCTTCTGCACTGCGGCGGTGTCCACCACCGCCACCAGACCTACGAGGTTCTGCCCGCTGATGGCTGTCTGCGTGGTGGTGAACAGCCATGGCGATTTGACAAACAGGTTTACCAACGAGCGGTTGATTTCCTGGTTGGTGGCGAGCACTGGGTCCTCGTTTGCTTCTTCGTCGATGCCCACTTCCTGCCTTACGGCGTCGCCATAGAGTGTGCCCGGGCTGAACAACTTGAAATAGACGGGGTGAGGCTTGGCGTTCTCATAAGACTCCGCCGACGGTGTCAGGGGCCAGTATTTGGTGGTATCCACAGCCACTGGCTTGTAGCCTGATTTTTGTGCTGACACACTGATACTCATCAATGCGAGAACACAGAATATAATCTTTTTCATGTCCGATTATCCATTTAGTAGTGCATAATGACTGCAAAAGTAATAATTTTTTTGTAATTTTGCGCCCAAAATCTGCAAAAACATTCATTTAATAAAAGGTTTCTCGTCTTATGGACAAAAACACAATCACCGGATTTGTACTTATCGCCCTTGTTATTATCCTCTTCAGTTGGTGGAGCCAACCGAGCCAGGAGGAGATAGACGCCTACCGTCACCAGCTGGACAGCATTGCGCTCGTCGAGGCGGCCAAGCAGGAGATGGAGAACGAAGCCATCACCCAGAAACGGCTGGCCGAGATGGCTCTCGCGGCTGATTCCACCGGTGCCTTCTTCGCCAATCGCAACTCTTCCGGCGAGGTCGTCACCCTCCAGAACTCCCTCGTTGCCATCGACATAAACTCGCGCGGCGCCCTGCCCTCTCGTGCAGTCATCAAGTCCTATCACAAGTTCGACAATGACTCCGTTCCCGTTGAACTCTTCGATGCCAAAGACGCTGAGATGGCCATCACCATCACCGGACGCAACGAGGACATCGTCACGCGCGACCTGACATTCGACATCGTTTCGCAGTCCGACTCGTCGGCTATCTTGCGTCTTGCCAATGCCAATGGCCAGGGATATGTCGATTTCGCCTATTCGCTCCGTTCCGATGCCTATATGCTCGACCTCAACATCTCAAGCCATGGCATGGAGTCTTTCTTCTCACCCAAGACTACGTCGCTCGACTTCGAGTGGTCAATGCGCGCCCGCCAGCAGGAGAAGGGCTACGACTTCGAGAATCGCTATGCGAGCCTGACTTACAAGGAGACCGCCGGCTCCACCGACTATCTCTCCGAGACAAGCGAGGAGGAGAAGGACGTTGCCGAGCGTCTCGACTGGGTGGCCTTCAAAAACCAGTTCTTCTCGTGCGTGGCGATTGCCGACGGCGACTGGACGGCTTCTCACCTGAAGTCTGTTCCCTTCGTCAAGAGCGAGGAACTTTCCTACCTCAAGGGGTATGAGGCAAAGACACAGACGGCTTTCGATGCCTCGGGTGCCAAACCGACGCGCCTGCAGTTCTATTTCGGTCCCAACGACTTCCATCTCCTCCAGGCTCACAACGACTTGTCGCTATCCGGCAAGAACCTTGAACTCGAGGAACTTGTCTATCTCGGCTGGCCTCTCTTCCGCTGGATCAACCGTTGGATTATCCTCAACCTCTTCGACTGGCTCCGTGGTTTCGGTCTCCACATGGGTCTTGTGCTCCTTCTGCTCACGCTGATCATGAAGGTGCTTGTCTATCCCACCACTCGCAAGAGTTTCCTCTCGAGCGCTCGCATGCGTGTGCTCAAGCCGAAGATTGACGAAATCAACGCCAAGTTCCCCAACAAGGAGGACGCTCTGCGCAAGCAACAGGAGGTGATGAACCTCTACAATCAGTATGGTGCCAACCCCATGCGTGGCTGTCTGCCCATGCTCATCCAGATGCCAATCTGGATTGCTCTCTTCAACTTCGTGCCCAATGCCATCCAGTTGCGTGGTGTCAAGTTCCTTTGGGCTGACGACCTCAGTGCCTACGACGAAGTGGTCAACTGGGGTGTTGACCTGCCTCTCATCGGCGACCACCTGAGTCTCTTCTGCCTCCTTTTCTGTATTTCCAATGTCTTCAACACGATTATCTCCATGCGCCAGCAGCAGAATGCGGCCATGAGCACCGAGCAGGAGCAGTCAATGAAGATGATGCGCTGGATGATGTACATCATGCCCTTCACTTTCTTCTTCATCTTCAACAACTATCCTTCGGGTCTTAACTACTATTATTTCCTCTCTGGTCTCATAACTATCATAATGATGTGGATGCTGCGCCGCGCCACCGACGACAACAAGCTTCTCGCCGAACTCGAGCGTCGCTATCAGGAGCGCAAGGCGAAGGGCGAACTGCCGTCGTCAAAGGGTGTCTTCGGCTCGATGACGAGCATGGCCAACCGCCTCCAGGAACTCCAGAAACTTCAGGAGGAACAGCGTCGTGCGCGCCAGCAGAAATAATCTTATTCCATTGCATCAATTAAACTTTTCAAAATCTTATGATACAAACTCTTCGCGACAAGGCGGCTATCCGCTGGTCAGCACTTCTCCTGCTTGCTCTGGCTAACTTCTGTGTCTATATCTTCATGGACATTTTGTCGCCCATCAAGGACCTTATGGAGCAGACGCGTGGCTGGGACTCCCTGGCTTTTGGCACCATGCAGGGCTCAGAGACTTTCCTCAATGTCTTTGTTTTCTTCCTCATCTTTGCGGGCATCATCCTCGACAAGATGGGTGTGCGCTTCACCGCCCTGCTCAGCGGTGCCGTGATGCTCACGGGCGCCATCGTCAAGTATCTCGCCGTGAGCGAGCTTTTCATCGGCAGCAGTGCCGAGCTTTGGTTCACCGAACACCTTAATTATATACCCGTCTTCGACGAACTGGGTGTTTCGCCGTTCTACGATGGCATGCCAGCTTCCGCCAAGGTTGCCGCCCTGGGCTTTATGGTCTTTGGCTGTGGCGCCGAGATGTCGGGCATCACCATCTCGCGCGGCATCGTGAAGTGGTTCAAGGGTCGTGAGATGGCTCTCGCCATGGGCTCCGAGATGGCACTCGCTCGCCTCGGTGTCGCCACGTGCATGATTTTCTCTCCTTTCTTCGCCAAGCTTGGTGGCGCGGTCAGCGTGTCGCGCTCGGTGGCTTTCGGTGTCGTTCTGCTCTGCATCGCGATGATTATGTTCCTCGTCTATTTCTTCATGGATCGCCGTCTCGACGCGCAGACGGGCGAGGCTGAGGAGAAGGACGACCCCTTCCGCATCCGCGACCTCGGACAGATTCTTGGCAGTCTGGGCTTCTGGCTCGTGGCTCTGCTCTGCGTCCTCTACTACTCTGCCATCTTCCCCTTCCAGAAGTACGCGGTCAACATGCTTCAGTGCAACCTGACGTTCACCGAACTCTCGCCCGACTCTTTCTGGGCTTCCAGCCAGGTCACCCTTGTTCAGTATGCCGTCATGCTGCTTGTGGCTATCACGGCTTTCATGTTCAACTTCATGAAGCGTCCCGCTCTCAAGTACGGCGTGCTCTGCCTCTCGGTCGTGTCTCTCGTGGCTTACTGCTATATGGGCTACATGCGCCAGTCGGCTGAGTCCATCTTCGCTGTCTTCCCCCTCCTTGCCGTGGGCATCACTCCCATCCTTGGCAGCTATGTTGACCACAAGGGCAAGGCGGCTTCCATGCTCGTCCTTGGCTCGCTCCTGCTGATTGTCTGCCACCTGACGTTTGCTTTCATTCTGCCTCAGTTCAAGGACAACCAGGTGGGTGGTGTCGTCGTTGCCTACTGCACGATTCTCGTGCTCGGCGCTTCGTTCTCGCTTGTTCCCGCCTCTCTCTGGCCGAGCGTGCCCAAACTTGTCGATGCCAAGATTATCGGCTCCGCCTACGCCCTCATCTTCTGGATTCAGAACATCGGTCTCTGGCTCTTCCCCCTGCTCATCGGCAAGATTCTCGACAGCACCAACGTTGGTGTCAGCGCCACCGAGCTCGACTACACCGCCCCCCTCATCATGCTTGCCTGCCTCGGACTTGCGGCTCTCATCCTTGGTCTTATCCTCAAGGTGGTTGACAAGCGCAAGGGCATCGGTCTCGAAGAACCCAACATCAAGTGATTATGGAAGAGAATTGCCACAACCATAGCCATATCTGCTTCTGTTTCTTCGCCAAGATTCAGGACTGGCTCAAGGACCGCTTCTACGACAACGAGCGCAAACGCTACAAGCACAAGTGGGTTGTCTATGTCGGCGTCCTCATCTACGCCGTCCACTGGCTCTGGCACCTCGCCGTCTTCGCCGTCGTAGTTGATTTCATCTACGGCCTCTTCAACTAATCACCCCTCCACGCGCCGATGCGGCCACCGTGTCGCCAACGACAGTTGGCGAGCCCGCCCCACAAACAAAGTCGCCCAAGACCGCACAAGGTCTTGGGCGACAATCGTCTATGGCATCAGGCCCTTACTTTCCCTGCTCCAGCGCCAGCGTCTTCGTGGTCTGGTCGCACACCTCCGTGGGGCCCCAGTACTGGATAGGACCGGGATATACGTAGCAGGTCTCGCGTGCCCACTTCTCTCTGTTTTCGGCGAACTTCTTGAAGGGTGCTCCGTCAAGCTGCACAAGTGCCTTCTTGATAACGGGCTTCATCTCACCGTTGCGGCGCTCCATGTTCATCATCATCGTGATGGGCACACCGCCGGCAACCCACTCAGCCGCGGGAGCCGTCGTGTTCTTCACGATAGCCATGTAGCCAGTCTTGCCGTTAGCCATCAGCATCGAGGCGCTCACGCCAAGTGCGTAGCAGTAGTCAGCGTCGTAGTTAGAGGGGGCGGCGCAACGTCCTTCGTAACCGAAGAAGTGGTGCAGCGGGCTGAACTTGCCCACGTACTTGCCCTCTGCCTTCATTGCCTTCAGACGGTTGCCTACCATCTCCGACAGCAGTTTCTCGGTCTCGATGAGCGACACCTGTACGTTTCCGTGGGGGTCGCGGTCGAGGGCGAGCTGGCTGGCAACGGCGGCGGGCAGGCTGGCGAATGTGGCGAGGTTCTCAGCCGAGAGGTGACTCTTCACATAGTCAATCTGGTTCTCGCGTGCCACTGCCTGTGCCTCGGGCGTAGCGAGCAGGTCGTTGAGCTCGGCGATGAGGCGCTTGATGGCGGGTACGAACTCGATAAGTCCCTCGGGGATAAGCACGGTTCCGAAGTTGTTGCCATCGGCGGCGCGCTGGGCAACCACTCCTGCCACATAGTCAACGATGTCGTTCAGGCTCATGCCCTTCTCCTCCACCTCCTCGCTGACGATGCAGACGTTGGGCTGCACCTGCAGGGCGCACTCCAGTGCGATATGGCTGGCCGAGCGTCCCATCAGCTTGATGAAGTGCCAGTATTTGCGGGCTGAGTTGGCGTCACGCTGGATGTTGCCTATCACCTCTGCGTATGTCTTGCAAGCCGTGTCAAAGCCGAACGAGGTCTCTATCTGCTCGTTCTTCAGGTCACCGTCGATGGTCTTGGGGCAGCCGATTACCTGCACGCCATACTTCTTTGCGGCATAGTACTCTGCCAGTACGCATGCGTTGGTGTTCGAGTCGTCACCGCCGATGATTACGATGGCCTTGATGTCAAGCTTGCGGATAATCTCCAGTCCCTTCTCGAACTGCTCTTCCTTCTCCAACTTTGTGCGGCCTGAGCCAATCATGTCGAAACCGCCCGTGTTGCGATACTCGTCAATCACGTCGGCTGTCAGCTCGATGTAGTTGTGGTCAACCAGTCCGCCGGGACCCATCAGGAAACCGTAGAGCTTGCTGTTGGGGTTCAGACGCTTGACGCCGTCAAACAGGCCGCAAATCACGTTGTGTCCGCCGGGAGCCTGACCACCGCTCAGTATCACACCGATGTTTATGGCCTCGTTGTTCATCGTCTCGCCCTTCTCAAACTCAATCAGGGGCATACCGTAAGTGTTGGGGAACAGGGCTTTGATCTGCTCCTGGTCGGCTACCGACTGGGTCGGAGCACCTTCCTTTACCTTCACACAGCCCTGCAGTCCTACAGGCAGTTTGGGCTGATAAGCGCCACGCGCTTTTTGCAATGCACTTTTTTCCATGTTTTTGTATTTTTATTGGATTATACGGATATTCCGCTACAAAATTAAAACTTTTCGCCGAATACTTACACATTATTTATTAAAAAATGCTCCCTTGGGGCAAAAATCACCTGCCGCAAGGGGCTTATGTCGCCAAAAATGATTAAATTCGCACATAAAAACCGAACTCTTATCTTTTCGCCTATGAGAAGATCTATATGCAAATGGGTCCTGACCCATTGCTTCCATCTTGAGGACTGCACGCGCAATCCATGGCCCACGAAGTGCATCATCGCCCTGGCTCCCCACACGAGCAACTGGGATTTCATCATCGGCATGCTCTTCCTGTGGTCGCATCGCCAGCAGGCTAACTTCCTGATGAAGAGCGAATGGTTCTTCTGGCCCATGGGCATACTCATGCGCTACCTCGGTGGCATTCCCGTGCGCCGCAGCAAGAACACGAGCATGACCGACCAACTTGCCGCTCGCGCAGCCGAGATGCCCGTCTTCCATCTGTGCATCACCCCCGAGGGCACTCGCCGTCCCACCACAGAGTGGAAGCATGGCTTCTTCTACATCGCCCAGAAGGCGCAGATTCCCGTCGTTGTTTATGCGCTCGACTTCAAGACGCGCCGCATCCTCGAGGGCGACACGTTCGTTCCTTCCGCCGACATGAAGGCTGAGGACGCCATAGCCCGGATGAAAGAGTTCTATCGTGGCATGGAGGGCAAGAAACCCGGCAAATTCATCGTGTGACTATGAGGCTTGAGCGTTGCGTCCATATCCTTGCTGTCCTTGCCCTGACGTTGTGCGCTTCGATTCCCGCATCGTCATCCGCCCTCGGTGTGTCCATGGGAGACTCCATACCGCAGTCCGTTGCCGACTGGGCGGCAGCCTATCGTGCTCCGGGCATCCTGGAGCGCGAACGCTGTGCCGTACGATCCTACGTCTATGACAGCGTTGCATGCCGCATATTCATAGACATGAACGACATCTTTGGTTCACAGCAGTGGCGTCGCACTACGCCCGAACTGATCTACAGTCAGGTACGCCCGCTCATTCCCGAAGACCAACGTCATCTTCCCCTGACGATTCGCACGCTTGGCTATCCCATCGAGCAGTTGGCTCCCTACTCCGCCCTCGACTCCGTGCCGCGTCTCCATACGATTGATTACAAGGGCGTCCCCTGGATACGCAACCTCTCGCGCCCCTATTCCTTCCAGTTTGGTCTCGCCAACCGCCACTTGGTCGTTTCGGCAAGCCATGGCAAGTACTGGAACACCAAACGCACTACAAAGAAGGGACGCAAGACCATTCCCGACCCGCAGTGGGATTGGCAGCGACCGCTTCTCAACGATGTGCGCGAGGACCTGCTCACGCCGTCCATCACCAACGAGTTTCTCATCCCGATGCTTGAGAATGCCGGCGCCATCGTCTGGACTCCGCGCGAGCGTTGCGCCTCGACCACCGAACTGATTGTTGACAACGACATCTCCGACTCGCAGCATTACATTGAGGTCAATGGGTCGCAACAGTGGCAGGATGCCGGCGAGGGTTTCGCTCCGATTAGCACCATCGTGCACGGACTCAATCCGTTTACGTTGGGCACCGCACGTGTCATCGCCGGCACAAAGTCAGCCACTGCGACTTCTCAGATCACTTGGTTTCCCGAGGTGACCGAAAACGAGCGTCTGGCTGTCTATGTCAGCTACAAGTCGTTCCCCGAGAGCACGGAGAATGCCGTCTATCTCGTCCGTCACGCCGGCGTTGACACATACTTCTCTGTCAATCAGCGCATGGGGGGCTCCACGTGGGTTTATCTCGGCGAGTTTCTCTTCACCGCCGGCGAACCGATGAAGAATTGCGTGGTGCTCACGAACAAGAACTCCGATGGTGGTCTTGTCTCCGCTGATGCCGTACGCTTCGGCGGCGGCTGGGGCAACACGGTGCGCGGCATCGACATCTCGGGCGAACCTCGCTACAACGAAGGGGCGCGCTACTCGATGCAGTGGGCTGGCATTCCCGACAGTATCTACTCTCTCTATCAGGGCGAGGACGACTACAAGGACGACATCAACGTGCGCTCGCTGGCCGCCAACCTCATGGCCGGCGGTTCGGTCTATAACCCCGATGCACCGGGCAAGGGCGTGCCTCTCGAACTCTGTGTGGCCACTCACACCGATGCCGGTGTTGCCGCCAACGGTGGCATTATGGGCAGTCTGGGCATAGCGACTACGCACTTCAACGATGGACTTCTGGCAGAGGGGTGTTCGCGTCTGCTCTCTCGCGACCTTGCCGAGGAGGTACTTTCGAGTGTGTCGGCGGATATGGAACAGATCAATGGTGTGTGGCAGCGTCGCCAACTCTGGGACCGCAACTACAGCGAGACGCGCCTGCCGGCAATGCCTTCCACCATCATCGAGATGCTGAGCCACGAGAATCCCGCCGACGTGGAGTTCATCACCGACTCGCTCAACCGCTTCCACATGGCGCGTGCCATCTACAAAGGCATTCTGCGCTTTGTCTATCGCAGTCACTCTCTTGGCAACCCCATCGTCCAGCCTCTGCCTGTCTCCAACCTCAAATACGAGAAGGGGATGCTGTCGTGGCAGCCAGCCACCGACCCGCTCGAACCGTCGGCGGCTCCGACCCACTACCTCGTACAACTGGCGAGACAGGGTTGCGACTATGACAACGGCACTCTCATTGCCACTCCCGCCGCCAAGATTAAGGCGGCTGATGTCGCGTCCGTGCGCATCTATGCCATCAATGCCGGAGGCGCCAGCCTACCGACCATCCTCGAACTCCAATAAACCAATCCAATACCTATGTTTACCATAACCGCCAACGAGAAAGGTTCGCGCGAGATCCAGGTCTCCGAGGACCATCTGGCCACCATCGACCGCTACTCGCTCTTCGCCGACCTGCTTGCCAGCCACGGCATCGTCACCGACCACACGCTCGAACATCTGCGCCTGAATGTGCGCTCGCTTGTCGAGGCCAACCCCGATGAACCCGCCTTGATTGCCTTGCTGAGCGATGTGCTCTACCACAAGGACATGAAAGCGTTCGGCCTTCACCAGCTCATCAACCTCTATCTCCACTGGAACAAGCAATGACCCACCTGCCCACCACCCGCCGCGAGATGCTGGAGCGTGGCTGGGAGCAGTTGGACATCATCCTGCTTTCCGGCGACGCCTACGTTGACCACCCGTCCTTTGGCGTGGCGGTCATCGCTCGTGTGCTCGAGGCTGAGGGCTATCGTGTGGGGGTCATTCCCCAACCGTCATGGCATGGCGACCTGCGCGACTTCCGCCGTCTGGGTCGTCCGCGCCTCTTCTTCGGCGTTTCGCCGGGAGCGATGGACAGCATGGTGAACAAATACACGGCGGCCCGGCGCCTGCGCAGTCAGGATGCCTACTCGCCCGACGGTCGCCACGACATGCGTCCGGACATGCCCACCATCGTCTATACGGACTGCGTGCGCCGCATCTTTCCCGATGTTCCCGTCGTCCTTGGCGGTGTCGAGGCGAGCCTGCGCCGCCTGGCTCACTACGACTATTGGAAGGAGTCGCTCCGTCCGTCGCTCCTTGCGCAGACGGATGCCGACCTCATCATCTGGGGCATGGGCGAGCGTCCTATCGCCGAACTTGCCCGTCGACTCTCCGACGCTGTCGAGTCCTACCACCCCGCCCTCTTCTACGATGAGACGGGCGAAGCACACGTCACTCGCTCTGTATTTGCCGATGTCGCCCACGGCATTCCGCAGACTGCGTGGCTGTCCGGTCAAAAGCCGGACGATTGCGTCGAGATTGCGTCTTATGAGGATTGCCTCGCCGACCCCAAGTGCGAAGCGTCGTCCATTCGTGTCATCGAGGAGGAGAGCAATGCGCTCACTCCTCGCCGCATCGCCCAACGGACTGGCTCTCAGTGGGTGGTTTGCGAGGGGCAATATTCTCCGATGACAACCGAGGAGTTGGACGCTGTCTATGACTTGCCCTACACGCGTCTACCCCACCCGAAATACAATGGTCATCGCATTCCGGCCTACGAGATGATTCGCCATTCCATCACGATGCACCGTGGGTGTTTCGGCGGTTGCGCTTTCTGCACGATCAGCGCCCATCAGGGCAAGTTCATCTCCAGTCGCTCCAAACGGAGCATTCTGGCTGAGGCTGAGGCGATCACGCACATGCCCGACTTCGCCGGCACCATCTCCGACCTTGGCGGTCCGAGTGCGAACATGTACCGCATGGCGGGTGCCGACAAGAGCCGTTGCGCTCGTTGCCGCCGCCCCTCATGCCTCCACCCGTCCGTGTGTCCTAACCTCCATGTCGACCACTCTCCGCTCACGGAGATCTATCGTGAGGTGTCCGCCATCAAGGGTGTCAAGCATTGCTACGTCGGCAGCGGCGTGCGCTACGACCTGATCCTCCATCGCAATGCCGACGAGTCGCTCAACCATGCGTCTGCCGACTACGCTCGCCAACTCATCCTCCACCATGTCAGCGGTCGCCTGAAGGTGGCTCCCGAACATACCGAGCCGTCAGTGCTCTCGCTAATGCGCAAACCGCCTTTCGAGCAGTTCGCGCAGTTCAAGCACCTCTTCGACCGCATCTGCAATGCTGAGGGCAAGTGCCAGCAACTGATTCCGTACTTCATCTCGAGCCACCCCGGCTGCTACGAGCGCGACATGGAGTCGCTCGCCCGCAAGACGCGCGACATGGGCTATCGCCTCGAGCAGGTGCAGGACTTCACGCCCACGCCGATGACCATAGCCACCGAGATGTGGGCGACAGGCTTCGACCCCTACACGCTCAAGCCGGTCTTCTCCGCCAAGTCCGACGAGGAGAAACAACGCCAGCGGCAGTACTTCTTTTGGTGGAAAAACTGAAATAAACCATTATCACTCAATAATTATCAAATCGTACAACTTCCTAATCTTTCAAGTCTATGAAAACAAAGTTACTAATGTGTGCCACACTTGCAATCATGGCATGCGTGTCGGGCTGCAAAGATGATATTGTGCCCGAGAAACAACAGGTTGAAACGAGTGTCCAATGCTCATCCGGTAGAGAAGTGTGCTATGCGTATGTCGAACTGCAGCAAGCAACTGAAGCTATCTTGCCTGTCACCACCAACCAGGAATGGTTCAGCATCGAAGACGTATGGATGGATGGCTTGCTGCTCAGCATCAAGGTTGGTGTAGAACAAAACAACACCGGCAAGGATCGCGTGGGCCAAGTTGTCTTGCCCTTGACGAACGGCACAAACGTGCAAGTGACAATCAACCAATCCAGCAACGATGCAATACAGAATACCAAAGAAAACGAGAAATTCATCGCACACTGGTACAAGATGAAGGATTTCTACTTGGCAAACTTAACCAACATTTATACACCGTGGTCTGGCAAGACGCAGAGTACCTCTGTTCCGATTAATATAACAAGAGAATACAAACCCGAACATGGCTGGGAGGTAGTGTTTATCGACAATTGCATGGCAAGCCTATATACCGCTCGCTGCTACTTCGGCCTATACAACAGGTATCTGGGCAAGCTCCGCGTATATACATACACCGATGTCACCAAAGGATCGTCGGAATACATGGTACGATACCATTTAGATAACTACAGGGAGAATATCAGGTACGCTTACCACTCTCTCCCAGTGGGCATTCCCGTTGATTGCACCATAGACACCGATAAGGCATTTACCAGCGGCGAAAGAGTTACTTTCCAAAACTTCACCGTCCCCTACAACCAGGTGGGTGCGCCCTTGGGTTTGGGTTGGAAGGCTTTCGACATCGACCTGAGCTCTTATTCGCCAACCAACAAGTTCTACACCGAAAAAGTTCTTTTGGACATCACATTCTTACCAACTTCTGTGGGCGTTTTCAAAGCAGAAGGTCAAATCCAAGGCACAATTACGGGCAGTTTTACTAACCCTAAGGATGCAAGTATGTCGTACACTGGAGGTATGATAGAAACAGTAGGCGATGTCCTCGGAAGGATAGGAGAAGGAGCCAGTGGATTGAGCAATATATTCAGCAAAAGCTTTACTCCAGTAGGCATGGCATTCAAGTGTGGCGGTGTCATAGCCTCTATGGCCGGAGCCATTTTGGATCTTATCCCACCGAGCGGCCAGGAATACACCGCGGGACATCCGGGAACCATTGAGCTCAAGACACAGCAGAAGATAACGCTCGACGGCCAATTCATCACGCCAATTGCGTCCGAACAACCACCAGTGACCTTGTCCGAACGTTCATTTGTGAAGAAGCAGCCCTACGACAATGGCCATGAAGGCAACAGGCCATACATTGGCGAAGGCGTATGGTCGTTGGTCACTACTCCCACATATTACATAGTGGACGATGTGATGCTTGGTTCGGCAAACAAGGTGCACTTCGAGCCCACAGGCAAGAATGACCAATACTACAGCACTATAGAGAATAGTGAGAACGTGCGCATGGTGTCGTTTTTCGACCCCACATCCGTACAGGTGAACATCAACCCTAATATATTTAAGGATTCCACAGCAATCGACACAGTAGAGGTATTCACATCTCCGGTAGTAGTGCTTGATCAGCCCACCAACTACTACACGGATGAATACTACAAACTCATCTATGGTAAAGGCATCGAGCGCAACATGCCTATCTGTACGAAACACATGACTTACTACGCCAACCAACCCTTTAGTGGCAATGAACATAGGGTAAAATACTACATGAGGTTGCCAGTGAAAGAGACCGACACCGACACTACAAGTGTTTCTATTTACGAGAAAGACAAGCCTTACGGACTCCGAGGAGTGGTGAGCGAGTGCAAAGGTATAAACAGGAAAGTCATAATCGACCCGGAGATCCTCTACAAGCCGAACGACAATACAACCAGCGAAAAAACATGCGAAGGAGGCAGGATACCCGACATTCTCATCTCTGTTGTTGTGCGAGTACACACCAAAAACGGCAAGATGTTCGTTTACTCTCACCGCTTCCTGCCAAAAATCGTCCATATCACAAAGCGCAACAATGACCTCAAAGAGTTCTACAATCGCATCTCCGATTACGCAAATGCGTGCAAGAAGAAGGCACCTATTATACCTATTGACAACCCCGGTAGCATATCAAACGTACCAAATTATCACCCCTGTGGCAGCGAGTATGTGGCTCACTACCTGAAAGTGCTTGACAAGGTAATCAACTACAAATATACTAACTAACCTATCTCTGACTACGTGCGGAAAAAACAACATTAAATAACATACATCTATGAAACGATTATCATATTTTCTCGCAGCGATGAGCATACTCTGCCTCTCTGCCTGCAACAACAACGACACACCCGACACTCCCGACCTTCCCGTCGAGTCAATCATCTCATTTGACGGCGAAAAGGATATGTTCAGAAACTTCTTCAACACTGACTCTACCGGCAAGGTGCGGGACTACATCATAGGCATCCCCCTTGACCAGAACAACGAGGAGGTGGTTAGCTGCGCCATAGAGAGCATAGACAAGGCACGCGAAATGTTCCTTGCCATGATACCTGACGGAGGCAAGGTGGAGCGCAAGACGGGCGGTAGCATAGTATATACCCCCGTGCAACATGAGACATACTACAAGTGGAGCGGTGACACACTCGACAATNATTGAGACATACTACAAGTGGAGCGGCGACTCAATCGATGAACCAAGCGTGGTGCGCGAAGTATCCACCGACCAACCCACAATCACCTTCACGCCTGTGGAGCAAGACAACCTGATGGCAACCGTCACGTTTGCCTCATCCAATTCGCCCATCAAGCGCGTGGAGATACTCTACAACTGGGAGGCAGACAGCTATTCGGCATATTTGGAAGGCGAAATTACACCCTGTGAGACCTTATTCGGTGAAACGAAGAATTTCCTATGCATACGCGAGGCATCGAACGGTATAGCCGGAGTGCTGCTATACATTTCGGAAGATAAGAGGATGACAAGATGGGTCAAAAAAACAGAGAGGGAAGGCATGCTTATCGATGGCGACGAGGATAACATGCCCAATCGAACACAGGTGACGGAATATTTCGGAATTTTATTAGGCAACGAGGATCGCTGGAGGAAGAATTGCGCGGTTGCAGGTTTTCCATTTCCTGAGAAAGCAACAAAGGGAGATTATAAAAATTCATACTGGTATGGCGAGGTCGATCAATCTATTTGGCCATGGTGGTTTGCAATCCGTTACTACGAAAAAGACGACTATGTCTATGACAATTTCAGCCGCTCTGATTATTGGAAATTCCAATACTGCCAACAATACTTCTTCAACAACTACACGCCCCCCCAAAAACAGTAGCAAACAAATAAGGACCAAACACATAGCCCGTTATGAAAAACTTTTTTGTCACACTATGTCTACTGACCGCCTCGCTCTGCGCCTTCGCACAGAACAAGTCCGAACTGCGCTTCAAGTATATCGAGAAGAACCTGGGCGTTGACCAGGTGACGTTAAAGAAACTCGCTCCCACCATCAAGGACTATATCAAGGAGATGAAGGACGCCGGCGACATCTACGACGATGTCAAGGACGAGTTCAAGGACAACATCAAGAAGGGCAAGTTGTCCGAGAAACAGGCGGCAAAGCTCAACCAGTCCAAAATCAACAGCGAGACGAAGGAACTGCAGGTGCGCAACAAGTACTACGCTAAGTTCAAGGCTCTAACCAACGAACTGGTCATCTATCGCATCTTCAAGTTGGCGAACGACAAGAAGAGCAAGTTCATGCCCGCAAAGAAGAAATCCTCCGACGATGACGAAGATTGAGGCGTGGGTGCATGCGGCGCGTCCCAAGACGCTGGCGGGTGCGGTGGCTCCTGTTCTCGTGGCTCTGACTGCGGCAGCCCTCCATAGGGTTGACGTGTTCGACTGCGATGATGGGATTGCAGCGCCGTTGCTTGCTCTCCCTGCCGTCCTGTGCCTGCTCTTTGCCCTGCTGATGCAGATTGACGCAAACCTGATCAACGATTATTTTGACTTCGTCCATGGGCGCGACGATGGCAGTCGCTTGGGACCGAAGCGTGCGTGCGCCCAGGGCTGGCTGACCACCTCCGAGATGCTCCGCGGCATCGTCCTCACGTCTGCCTTGGCTTGCATGGTGGGGTTCCCCCTTGTCTTTTGGGGCGGTTGGGCACTTGTTCTTGTTGGCATTGCGTGTCTTGCAGGGGCTTTCCTCTACACCACGGCTCTTGCCCAGTATGCCATGGGCGATGTGTTAGTCGTTCTGTTCTTTGGCTTTGTGCCTGTCTGCGCCTCGTTCTACGTCCAGACGGGTGTGTGCCCGTCTGATGTCCTCATGCTCGGACTTGCCATCGGATTGGTGACCGATTGCCTGCTGCTGGTGAACAACTTCCGCGACTACGACAACGACCTCTCCCATCGCAAGCGTACGCTCGTGACCATCATAGGCCGCCCGCTCACCAAACTGCTCTATGCCGCCTGTGGCATTGCCGCCGTCATCATCGTTGCCGCGATTACGCGCCAGTGGTTTGTGATGCTCGTTTTCCTGCTTCCTCACTTCCATACCCTCTACCGCCTCCACCGCATCGGCTCTGGTGCGGCACTTAACTCCACGCTTGCACAAACCTCGCTCAACATACTGTTTTTCGCTGTTTTAACGATAATATCACTAATACTCCAATAAACTATGACACGTTTCTTTTCTTCCTTAATCCTTCTACTGCTTCCGCTTGCCTTGTGCGCATCGGAACTGACCGACCGTCTCGCCAAGATCAAATCCATCACGTCTGTCACCGAACTCCAAAGCGAGATTTTTGCCGAGAAGTACTCGGTCTCTTTCTCCCAACCTCTCGACTACTCCAACCCGAAGGCCGGCTCGTTCAACCATCGTGTGGTCATCATGCACCGTGGTTTCGACCGTCCTACGGTTATGGTGACCGAGGGCTATGAGGCGGCTTACGCTCTCAGTCCCAAATATGACGAGGAGATAGCTCGCCACCTGAACGCCAACATCGTGTTTGTCGAGCATCGCTACTTCCTTGAGAGCACGCCCGAACTGCGCAACTGGGACTACCTGACGGTGGAGAATGCCATGAACGACCTTCACGACATCCGCACGTTGCTTGCTCCCATATATGACAAGAAGTGGCTCGCCACTGGCATCTCGAAGGGTGGTAGCACCACGATGTACTACCGTGCCTACTTCCCCGACGATGTTGACGCTTCGGTGCCTTACGTGGGACCGATGAACACGGGTGTCCAGGACGGCCGTCACGAGATTTTCCTGCGTCAGTCGGCAGGCACCCCCGCCCAGCGCGCCGCTCTGCGCGAGTTCCAGATTGCCCTGCTCAAGCGCAAGCCGGCTCTCATGCCTCTCTTCGACAGCTACATCGCCGAGAAGGGCTATAAGTTCAAGTTGGAGTCAAAGTACATCTACGACTACTGCGTGCTGGAGTTCCCGTTCGCCTACTGGCAGTGGGGCAAGTCTGTCCACAAACTGCCTTCTATTGAGAGCGACGACGAGACGTTGTTCAAGTTCTTCGTCGAGGAGTGCGGACCAGACTATTTCTGCGTACCCGAACAGAACCGCCACCTGAGTTTCTTTGTGCAGGCTGCTAAGGAATTGGGCTACTACGGCTATGACATCATGCCGTTCACGCAGTGGCTCGACGTGAAGAGCACAAAGAACTATCTCGCCGAGATTTTCCTCCCGAAGGAACTGGAGGATGTAAAGTACGATGGCACTGCCAACACCAAGACCTTGAATTTCATCAAGGACAACGATGTGACCATGCTGTTCGTCTATGGCGAGTGCGACCCCTGGAGCGCCACCGGCACATGCGACTGGCTCGACTGCTCGCAGAAGAAAAACATGCACATGTTCATCGACCCGAACGGCAGCCACCTCTCGCGCATCGGTACGATGCCGGCATCCATGCGCGAGCGCGCATGGCGCATAATTGATGATTGGATGAAATGACCTACCCTGTTAACTTTGAGTCGAAAATAGGTTTCTCGGAGATTCGCCATCAGTTGGCGGATCTCTGCCTCTGTGACATCGGGCGCGAGCGGGTTGACGACATGGCTCCCTCCACATTGGGCAACTTCGTGCGTCTGCTCCAAGCGCAGGTGGGCGAGATGATGCTTGCACTACGTGGCGAGGCGGAGTTCCCCTCGGCTGACTATTTCGACCTGCGCGAGCCGATTCGCCGCATCCACCCCGTCGGCTCCTACCTCGAGGTGCACGAGATGTGGAACCTCAAGCGTGTGCTCGAGACGGTGGATGCCATCACGTCGTTCCTGCTCTTGACGGAGGACGACTCATACCTCTACCCTACACTCTCGCGCCTCACGCAGTCGATCCCCACGTTTGCGGATCTCACCAAGCGCATCGACCGCATCATCGACAAGACGGGCGCCGTCAAGGACTCCGCCTCGCCCGAACTGGCGGAGATTCGTGCCGAACTGGCTCACACGGAGAATGGCATCGGTCGCATTCTCCAGAACATCCTGCGCAAGGCTCAGGAGTCGGGTCTCGTGGACAGCGGTGCGCAACCGACCATTCGCGACGGGCGTCTGGTCATTCCCGTCTCTCCTGCCATGAAGCGCAAGATTCATGGCATCGTCCACGACGAGAGTGCCACGGGCAAGACGGTCTTCATCGAGCCAGGCGAGGTGGTGGAGGCGAACAATCGCATCCACGAGTTGCAGGCAGAGGAGCGTCGCGAGATTATCCGTATCCTGCAGTCGGTCAGCGACGAACTGCGTCCGCAGGAGCAGACGCTGATGAGTGCTTTCGGTTTCCTTGGCACCATCGACTTCATTCGCGCCAAGGCTCTTCTGGCTATCCGTCATGAGGCGATTGCCGTCCAACCGGCAGACACGCCCGTCATCGACTGGGCACAGGCGCGCCACCCTCTCCTCGACGCCTCCCTCAAGCGGCACGGCAAGAAGGCGGTGCCTCTTGACATCACGCTGACGGCGGAGAAGCACATCCTTGTCATCTCGGGACCGAATGCCGGTGGCAAGAGTGTGTGCATCAAGACGGTCGGTCTCCTGCAATACATGCTCCAGTGCGGCTTGGCGGTTCCACTCGCCGAGTCCTCGCGCACGGGCATCTTCCGCCACATCATGATTGACATCGGCGACGAGCAGAGCATCGAGGACGAACTCTCGACCTACAGCAGCCATCTGCTCAACATGAAGAACATGATGCGCCAGGCGGACAACCGCTCGCTCCTGCTCATTGACGAGTTTGGCGGTGGCACCGAACCGATGATTGGCGGTGCGATGGCGGAAGCCATCCTCGACCGCTTCACCATGCGCCATGCCTTTGCGCTCATCACTACTCACTACCACAACCTCAAGCAGTACGCTGACTCTCACCCGGGTGTGGTCAACGGCGCCATGCTCTACGACCGCCAGCAGATGAGTCCGCTCTTCGTCTTGTCCATCGGTCAGCCCGGCAGTTCGTTCGCCATCGAGATTGCGCGCAAGATTGGCATTCCGCAGGAGGTCATCGATGCGGCTTCCGCCATCGTGGGTCAGGACTACATCAATTCGGACAAGTACCTGCAGGACATCATTCGCGACAAGAACTACTGGGAACGCAAGCGCCAGAAGGTGCACGAACAGGAGAACCGCCTCCAGGAGGAGAACGCGCGCCTGCAACGCGAGATCGAGGAACTGCGCCAGCAGCGCAAGACGATTATCAACCGCGCCCAGGAGGAGGCTAAGTCGCTCATCAGTGAGTCGAACGCTCGCATCGAGGCGGCAATCAAGGACATACGTGAGTCGCAGGCGGAGCGCGAGCGCACGAAAGACGCCCGTCAGGAACTGACACAGTTTGCCGAGACCATCACCAATACGCACGACGACGAACTCATCGAGCGCAAGATGCGCCAGATTGAGGCGCGTCAGCAGCGCAAGCAGCAGAAACGTCAGCAGGCAAACGAGAAGTCTGCCACCACGTCGCAGTCGAAGACCGTTCTGCCCACCCCCGAATACCAGCCCTCCGTTGGCGACTTTGTGCGTGTGAAAGGTCAGACGGTAACGGGACGCGTCAACAAACTTGAAGGTCGTCGCGCCCTCGTCCTCTTTGGTTCCGTGCAGTCGCGAGTGGAGATTAGCGACTTGGAGCGAGCCGAACGCCCCGTCATCGACGAGACGGTGAGCATAGCCGTAGTCAACTCATCCACTCGCATGGCCATCGACGAGCGAAAGGCTTTCTTCCACCCCGACCTTGACATCCGCGGCATGCGTGGCGACGAGGCTATTCGCATGGTGCAGTCGTTCATCGACGATGCCGCCATGCTCTCGGTGGCACGTGTGCGCATACTCCATGGCACAGGCAATGGCATCCTACGCACACTCGTGCGCCAGTACCTGAGCAAGCTCAACATCGTCTCCGACTATCATGACGAACATGTGCAGTTCGGCGGTGTGGGCATAACTGTTGTGGACTTATAGAAACGAAGACAGGCCCCAATACGAAGAAGACAACCATACTCTATAACGCGAAAAAACGGGCATCAAAGCCCGTTTTTTCGTCTGTCGGATAGAGGCGACTCGAACGCCCGACCCCTACGTCCCGAACGTAGTGCGCTACCAACTGCGCT
>JABUTZ010000070.1 GCA_021443415.1 Bacteroidaceae bacterium
TGTAGTCTGTACTTTGTAGTCTGTAGTCTTCGCAAGCTCGGCTTGCGAAACTTTAGTTAATAATCTTGGGTTTTTTATCACTCCCCCCATTTCGGGGGGAGCAGGATGGGGGGCAGGAGGGGGGCTTTTACTTCACCACCTTCTTCCCATTGACGATATACAGACCCTTTCCGGCGTTGCCGATGCGACGGCCTGCGAGGTCGAACACCTCATTGGTGGCGGTGGCAGCCTTTGAGGCCTCGATGCCCGTGGTGTTGCCACCGACGCCGAGCTCGAAGAAGTCGCGAGCGGAAGAGCTCTCGGCAATCTCCAGATAGGCCTTGTGGGCGCCGTTGGTGAACGAGCTGCCGTCGGCCGAGGCGAGGTAGAAGGCCACGCCCTTCGAGCCGTTGCCCAGCTTGTAGAGGGCGTTGCCAGCGGCTGCGGTCACTGTCTGGCTCTCGTCGGTGCCCTTGAGCAGGTTGCCCTCCACCTTCTCGCCGGCCGTGACGGCGAACCTGAACGTGTAGGTGGCGGGAGACGTGGTGTAGAGCACCACTGCCTCGCCGGCGGGGATCACGTCATCCTCCTTGTACGACTCCGTGGCGCTGATGCCCTCGCCGCTCTGCGCGTATGTCCAAGCCGACACGCCTGCGGGCACCTTCATGTTCTTGTCGCTGTAGTAGAGCGTAGAGAAGCCCGTAGAGCCGATGGTCACGTCGAGAGAAGCGGGAACGAGGAGCGTGTAGTCTGAGCGGGTAATACCATACTTAACGACGAAGTCGTCAACGGCCACGTTGCCATTATCCTTCCAATATTCAACCATTATACTATAGTATTCCGAGGATGCTATCTTTATCGTTTCCGTGGTGGCTGTGGTTGGGATATCTTCAGCAGCATACGTCTTTATGGTTTTCTGTACATTATCCTTGTCTGTAGCTATCACGCTCAGCTGAGACGTGCCAGATACAGCATTTCCCTTGAATGTGAATGAGAATTCATTAATCGGAGAGGTATAGGTCGGAGATGAAACATATTTGCCTATGCCGTCCAGTTTGAACTTGGGCGTTCCACTGTAGTTGGAACCAACCCATTTTGTCCACCCCGCTGTTTCATCTGAAGAGTCGAATGTATCCGTACTTACCACACCCGAAACCTTGGCGAACACAGCGTAGTAGGTGACAGCAGCCTGCGCGGGGACAGTGGCTCCCTCGGCGACGAATGCGATGCCGTTACCGACGGGGTCGACCGATGTGGCGGCTGTCCAGCCCATGAACGTCATGCCGTCAATCATGGCGGGGTTGGCGGGGAAGGTCAGGGCGGCTCCCTGAAGCTGGGATTCCGTCCCAGTCACTGTGCCGTTCACGCTCCAAGAGACCGAGCACTGACCCATGGGTGCGGGCTCTTTGTATTCTGCCAGTTGGTTGTTCTTGTCGAACTCATAAATGGCGTTGTACTTCTGTATCACGCCATAGACAATCACCTCTGCGCCCACCTCGATGTCGTCAATAGAGTTGAAAGCGGCTCCGTCAAGACCTAAGCCGCTATACACCTCGAACTTGTCGGTCTTGGTGCCATCCTCCGAAATCCAGTAAGTGATTGTCTTATTCGTGCCGCTGTAGCTGTCAATCTGGCAGATTTTGCCCTTGACATACACCTTCTTTGTGAGGTCGTAGTCGTAGTCGCGGTCGATGATATCCTTTGCCTCAGCCACGGTGTAAGCCGTCTCCTTGGTGTTGGTGGGGTCCTGGAGGATGTTGTAGGTGGCTGCCACTACCGAGCTCATATCATCGTCTGTCTGGGCGTATGCCGTGATGACGGTTGTGGTGGTGATATGAATGGGTGTTCCTGTGTACTCATAGACATCTTCAGACTCGGTGGGGTCGGAGCCATCGGTGGTGTAGAAAATCTTAGCGCCCGCTGTCTCGCATGAAAGTGCCACATCCTGAGCTCCAGTGTATGTGCCGGCAGGAAGAGAGAATGTGGGATCGTCCACGCCTATACCAGTCGAATACGTATACTTGATGTAGTAAACCTTCACGCCCTTGGCAATGCCTGTAAGGCTGACAACAAGATTTTTGCCTTTGGCTGAAACTTTCAAGCCTGAAACGCTCACTGTTACGTCACTCGTACCATTAAGTGAGCCTGTCTTCACACTTGACCCACCAATCGACAAGTCAATGCTGCCGGCAGTACCAGTGAAACCACCCATTTTTACCTCAAAAGAAGTAATCGTGATATCGTCAGCACAAGACATCGTGGCAGTGAGAGAGGTTGCATGGCTTTTTGATGAGCCAACTTGAGAATAAGAACCATTCTGTGTATAGGACGTGGTTCCTGCAGTCACAATAGTCCATTTTCTGCTTTGACTATCATTACCGCTCACCGTCGCGGCTTCAATCTTGGTTGAACCCGCTGCAGAACCAAACAAAATCTGCCCTGTAATGCTTGCCGCCACTGCGGCGCCATTCCATGCCATGAGCATGGCGAACACGCCGACGAGGCGTGTGATGTAATGAGTAAAGTGTTTCATCTTGTTGTTATTTTTGTTGATAGTTTCATGCGTCTCAACGTCGCACGCACACGTACGACGGTGCAAAGTTACAACATTTTTCGCAAACCGCGCACCGCCACACCTCTATAATTACGCGCAACTCCCGAAATTTAACCTCATCGTCACACCAACACCCACAAAACGGCATCAAAACACCTACCGCAATCCATGCAAGTTCAAGCCTCTCGTCTGCTCCTAATATTGCAAGATGTACACGTTCGTTGTTATTGCCTATTGATGTCTGTATATGGTTAATATATAGTCTTTTAATATGCTTAAAGCACCTGACAACATCCACTAATCGGACAAAATGAACCGTGCAAAAATTGCATGATTTTCATGGGTTTTCGCACAATTGAAAATCGGCAAAAGCGGAAGCGGAGTTATTTGACATCAAGAAACAAATGATCCAGATTGAGCACTTTTTGCGCTATATGGTCATGGGCACCACCCTTCAGCCCGCGGGTTGTAACCAAGACCACTTGTGTCCATGTCTTGCTTGGATTTTCGCGCAGAAAGGCTTGCTCGCGGTACTGGATTTTGTCAGCCTCCGCCAGAGTCAGTTCGTAAGGCAGGCGAGAATACTTCATTTCACATATGTTGACAACACCATCCGCACGCTCGACAATCATGTCAATCTGTGCCGCCGGCGTCGAGTGCTTGCTTCTCCAGGCATAGTACTCTGTATGTATGCCACTGACTCCAAGTGCCTGCGTGATATGGCGGAAATGGAACTGGCACACTCGCTCAAATGCCAGTCCATACCAATTGTTCTGCTTGGGGTCATTGATGTGGTTTTTCCAGAAGTGGTTGTCAGTGGTGCTTGCTGTACCGAACCGATGGTAGAACAATGTGAAGAAATCCATGAGTTGGAAGATGCCGCCCACCCGCTTCGTGCCGTTGTTGTAGAGGCGTACAAAATCGCAGTGGACAAGGTCGCTGAGAATGTCGCCGAAGCGTCCGTTGTCGATTATGTTCAAAGCTCCTGCCAGTTCAGCCCGCGTCATCCCCTGCTTGTTCTGAGCCAACATGTCAATCACAGCCAGATAGGCTTCGGGCCTCCTATACACCGACCTGTACAACGCATGGTACTCCAATTTCAGTTTCGCGCTGTCGTCGAAAAACATCTTGTCGATGTTCTCTGCCACACTCTTCGTGAAGTCCACCAGACTCCAGTAATAGGGCACCCCACCCAGGGCCGTGTACATCTGGAGTATGGCGAGCCTGTCCCATCGCCCACTTCTCGACTTGCAATACCGCTCGGTTGTATATAGGTCGAACGGGTGGAGATGGATGTCGTGCGTCAGTCGCTTGTGCAGTCCTCCGTGCGAGTGAACGAGGTTTTTGACCATCCACGAGGTTGCACTGCCACACACGACGAAGAAGATGTTGTCCATCCACGAACCGCACGAGTTCCAAAAGAAATCCAAGGCAGGGACAAAACCGCTGTTGGGAGTATCGAAACACGGCAGTTCATCGACAAACACCACTTGACGCTTTCGACGGCGTGCGCATTTCCTTTTCAGCAATGCGGCCAATGCCTTGAAAGCCTCCATCCAGTTGGTCGCTGGCGCACCGTCATATCCGTAGTTGTTCAACCCGATATTGAAAGCCTCCAACTCCTGTTCAAACGAACCTTCTATGATGCCTGTGGCATAGAACGCGAATTTGTCCTTGAAAAAACTGCGCACAAGAAAAGTCTTTCCCACACGTCGCCTCCCGTACAATGCTACAAATTCCGCCCTTCCGCTTGCCGCAAAATCTGCAAGTTGTGCCATCTCATGCTCACGACCTATCAATGCTTCCATCTTATTGATGTTAAATTGTTTATTTCGCTTGCAAAGTTATAAAAAATCCTTGTAACCTCAAAATGAACTGTGCAAAAGTTGGGCAATTTTCATTGGTTTTCGCACAATTGAGCCATATCACGACAGATTGGGCAGACGCCGTCTGCCCAATCTTATTTTCATACCCCCTCCGCTGTCAGCCATTAAGTCAGTCTGCCACCGCCAACGATAACTTTTTCTGCGATTTATTCTGCAAAACTAACAACATTTCTTTCAATCCACGCACTATCCCCACATTCTTTATTATACCTCCTATGTGAATTTTGCAAAAAAGTGTGGCAAAATGACACGTATTTCGGCGAAAAGTAGTAATTTTGCACCAAAATTCATACAAAACGTCAACCTACACATGCAAACACTGAGACGGGCGGGGACTCTCATCCTCCTGCTCTCCATGCTCATCACCACCGGGGCCTGGAGCCAACAAAAGACGGTCACGTACACCGTGGCAAGCACGACATCCGTTACCACAAGCGGCACGGCGCCTACGGGCAGTTCGGCGACATTCAAGAACACCTACACCTCCACTGCA
>JABUTZ010000071.1 GCA_021443415.1 Bacteroidaceae bacterium
CTGTAGTCTGTACTTTGTAGTCTGTAGTCTTCGCAAGTAAAACTTGCGAAACTTCAGTTCTTAATACTCGAGCTTCACGTTGTCTATCCAGAGCGTGGTGCCGATGGTACCCACATACGCACCGCCGTAACTGCTGTCGAACTGCAGAATCATGTGCGTAGGAGTGGTGTCGGCGTCCGCCCATCCTTCCTCGAGAATCTTCACGTTCTTGCCCTTGGAGTTGATTGCATACTTGGTCTCTTCGCCCTGGATGAGTCCCATGTACGACTTGTAGTACGACTCCTTGGTGATGTCGCCGTAGTGGATGGTGAAGCGTGCGCCGTTCACCCAGTCATCGGTCGATTTGGTGAAGCGGTGGAACATGGTGCCTACGCGCAGGGCGTGGATGTTGCCCTCCTCGTCCTCCCAGCGCTTCTGCAGCACGAGGATGATGTCGGGCATGTCCATTCCCTTCACCTCACGGCGAGAGCTCATCGACTCGTAGATGCGGTTGGGCTCGTCGGTCAGTTTCACCTTGTAGTCGACCACGAGGGCCTTCGGACGGCGCATGAACGGCATGCCGGCACGAATCTTCGCCATCGGGTTCTTGGTGTCCTTGATGGGCTCGATGGTCTCACCGAGAAAGACGCTGCCGGCGGCGAGCACCTTGATGTTGATGATTCCCAGCACCTTGACTTTCTGCAGCACTGTCTCGAGCTTGGCGCAGAAGCCGTTGCCGCGAGGCTCGCGGAAGACGGTGGTGTTGGTCTTCGTGATGCCACTCACCTTGGCATAGATGTTGCTCGTGCCCCAGGGCGAACCGCCCTTGTTGGTGTAGGGCACCGCTCCGTCGATGGTCTGCGAAGGTCCCACCTCATACAGGGTGCGTGTGTTGCCTCCGATGATGCCACTCTCCTTGATGTTTCTCACAATCCACGAGTCAAAGTCGCCAAACTTGATCGGCTCGCAGTTCTGCCCCATCGCCGCAACAGCGACCATGGACAGCAAGATAGTATTAAGTATTTTCATTTTCTTTGGGGTTATTGGGTTTGGGGGTAATTCGGTAATTGGGTCATTATACCTCTATTGCCTTAGACCTATTATATTATACGAAGTTTATCTCACACTTATTACTTATCACCCATTACTTTTTACTTATCACCCATCACTTATTACTTATTACCTATTACTTATTAGCTATTACCTAATCAGAACGCCTCATTCATGTTGAAGCAGACGTTCCAGTCCTTGTTGGTGAAACCGACGTCGACACGCACATTCGAGCGAGGCTTGAGTTCGAAGCGCAGACCGATGCCGTAGTTGGGCAACGTATGGCTCCACTTGAACGGCTCCAGTCCCCACACATTGCCGCAACCGCCCCAGACGGCGACGCCAAAGCGATTCCAGATGTGCTGGCGAAGCTCAAGTTGCAGTTCGGCGATATTCTTGTCGCGATACTGACCGGCATAGTAGCCACGCATGCGGTAGGCAGAACCCAATTGCGGAAAGCGCGTCCAAGGTACGTCGCCAAACGTGAGCATGGTGTGCACGTCGTATGCCATCACACAACCCTTCCACAACTTGACGTAGTGGCTGAAGATGAAGTCGGCAGTACCGAAATAGCCGCTCGTGTTGGAGAAGAAAGAGGGGAAGTTGAGTTGCTGCGCACGCAGATACACTCCCTTGGAGGCATTGATGACCAAGTCGCGCGTGTCGAGCGCCACGCTCACGCCTACGCCAGCCGTGAACACGCGCTGGTGGAACGTGAGATTGTCCGTGCCGTTACTGTACACTATCGGCGAGGTGCCATCGGCACGGTCGGTTATATTATATATATTGGTGTAGTCGATGTCCAAGGTCGGTCCTACATAGAGTCCGCGGCAGACGCGCCGCATGAACTCAGGGCGGAACTGCAGGAAGAGGCGGCGATACGTGCCGTAGTTCGACTGCTGTGCGCCTGCCTCATAGCCCACTCCCCAGAAGCGCTGGGGCATGGTGAGGAACATGAGGAGGTAGTTGATGCGCCAGTTGTCGTGGGGCAGGAAATTGTTGCCCTCGACACCTATCGACGCCGTGCCGTTGACACTGATCGAGCCAAAAGCGCTCACATTGCTCTTCTGCAGGGTGGAGTCGGCACAGTCCCAACTGTAGAATCCGCTGAACACGCCACCGAGGGTGAACGAAGAGACAGCGCTGTAGGCGGGACCTAACACCCAAGCCGTGTCAAACTTCTTGTTCTTCGCCTTCGCCCGGGAGTTCAGCACACGGTCAATCCAACCCTTGAATCCTCCCGCCTTCTTTGTCTTTGTCGTATCGGCTACTGTCGTGTCTGTCACAGACACCGCCAACGCGCTGTCAGCCACCACGTTGTCGGTCGGTGTGGCAGAGCTGGTGAGCGTGGTTACGAGTAGCGTTATAAGTATAAATAGTTTCTTCATATCTTGTCTTCAATGGGGTCCGGTATTGTCATCGCCGCCAGATCTTCGGCTGTTCCGTTGAATATGTTGCAATCTACCTTGCCACTGATACCGTCCACCTCGCCCACGTCGGTGTGCTGCCAGAAAGCCCAGGTGCCGTTGTAGGTCATCTCCTTGACGTAGTAATGGGCGAGCCAGAGGGGATAGGGGTCGAACATCTTGTTGTTGAGACATACGTCCTTGAAGTTGCGGCCTGTGTAAATCATAGGTTTCACGCCGTACTCCTTCTCCACGACATCGAGCCACTGCTTAACCCGTGTCTGAAGCTCGGCGACGCTGAGCGAACCGCGCTCCTCGACATCGAGAATCGGGGGCAGGTCGCCGGGTTCGAGGGCGGCTGTCTGGATGAAGAAGCGCGCCTGGCGGCGAGCGTCCTCCTCGGGACGGAAGTAGTGGTAGGCTCCGCGCAAGATATCGTTGCGGCGGGCGTTCATGAAGTTGCGCTGGAAGTATTCGTCGGCGAGACTGACGCCCTCGGTGGCTTTCATGATGACGAACGAGAGGGTGTCGCCGTTGATGCGGGCGTTGCGCACGCGCTCCCACTCCACCCGTCCCTGATAGTGAGAGATGTCGATGCCGCGCACGTCATAGCCCTCGGGATAGTTGGGCTCGCGGTAGATGGCTCGCCAGCGGAATGAGTAGGGAGTGATGAAGAAATGGTAGAAGAGGACGGCATAGACCACAGCCGCACCTATCCCTCCCGCCCATAGCCACCACGATGGCCATGAGTGGAAGAAGAGGCGCTTGCCCCCACCCTTTCGCTTGGTGCCTGTCTTGCGCCGCGGTCTGGCAGTTGTCTTGGTCGATGTCTTTTCCTTCGCCGCCACCTTACATCAACTCTATGCTGTACACATTATTGAATGTCTCGCCTCGCAGGAGCGAGTGGACGATGTCGCGGTCGGCATAGAGACCTTCGTATCCCGCTGTGTCGCAGGCACCTATCCACGGCTCGATGCATACGAACGGTGCCTTGCCGCCGTGGGGGCTCCAGATGCCGAGGGCGGGCAGGTGGTGGCGCACGGTGACCATCGCACGTCCCTGCTTGTCGTGGAGGGTGATGGCGTTTGTCTTGCGACGGAGTTCGATGATGGTGTCGCAGAGGAAGGTGTCGTTCGCCAGCGGCAGACGGCCGTCACTGTCGAGAGCCACGTCGAACGACGTACCGTCGCGGAAGCCGTCGGCAGTCATGGCGGCGCTGACGAGCTTGTCGGTCACACCCTCGAACGAGAGATAGCCGTGCACCTCGTCGTCCGCATGCCAGTCGGCATAGCAGAACGCCGGGTGAGCGCCAATCTGGAAGGGCATCGTGCGGTTGCTGCGGTTCTCGACCGTCCAGCCCACAAGCACCTTGTTGCCGTCGAGGCGGTAGGTGACAGACAGCTTGAACTGGCGCGGGAAGATGGCGAGCAGTTCGTCGTCGGGCTCGAGCGAGAGCACCACCGAGTCGGCTGTCTGCTCCTCCACCTTGAAGTCGCGACGGCGGGCGAAGCCGTGCTTGGGCATCTCGAGCACCTGGCCGTCAATGCGGTACTGTCCGTTCCACAGCTTGCCGATGGCGGGGAACAGCAGCGGCGCCTGTCCGTTCCAGTAGGTGGCATCGCCCGTCCAGATGTACTCATGGTCAGAGCCGACTCGTCGTATGCTGCGTATCTCAGCACCGAGTTCGCTGACTTTTACTGTTAGTTTCTCGTTTGTAATTGTTATCATTGAGTTTTGTTTTTAACGCAGATTAACGCAGATGTTTATGTTGTTCGTTGGATGATATCAAATTGACGCAGATATTATTTAGCCACAGATTAACACAGATTTTGACACAGATTAACACAGATTTTGACACAGATTAACACAGATTAATTTACACTCTACACTTTATTCTCTAAACTATACCTTTATTCTTTATTCTTTATTCTCTACACTTTACACTCTACACTCTACACTCTACACTCTACACTCTACACTCTACACTC
>JABUTZ010000072.1 GCA_021443415.1 Bacteroidaceae bacterium
CGCGCCGCTTCACCATGCCACAGCGCCAGTTCGTGGGCGACGGCGAGAAGACCAGGAGTCTAATCGAGGGCGTCATCAAGGACACGCTGACCGAGATAAACATCGAACTTCAAAAATTGCTTACGCGCCAAAACAATTCGGCAGAAAATTTTGCTCCAACCCGCCACAAACCATCAAATTCGCGCCCCTTTGTCCATATTCGTAAATTTTTATGCTCATTCTCGCATTTTTTGAGTATATTTGCGGACAAATAAATTTGTGGCTAAAATGGATATAAATACGAAATATACAGACCTGTTACGGAAGCAGATTGAGGAAGTCAAGAAAGAGAACCACTGGCTCGAGTTCAAGTCCAACTATCAAGAGGCGGACAAACTGGGACGATATATCTCTGCGCTGGCTAATGGCGCGTGCCTTGACCATGAGGATTTCGCATACCTCTACTTCGGTGTTGACGACGAGACTCTGAAGGTGAAAGGAACGACCTTTGATGTGTCGAAGTTGAAAGCCAAGGGCAACCAGTCGCTCGAACTGTACTTGCGTCAATACGTCACTCCGTGTATTCCGTTCGAGTTCGAGGAGTTTCTCTATGAGGACAACAAACGTGTGGTGCGGCTGAGAATCCCTGCCGCCGCCGGAGAGCCTGTGTCCTTTTTCGGCAAGCCATATATCCGTGTTGACAGCCATACCACAGAGCTGACAAGATATACCGATTGGATGCGCGAGATTTATATGTCGCACACCGATTGGAGCGCACAAATTGTGGAGGACGCGACGATTGACGACCTCGACCAAGAGGCTATTGCCATGGCAAAAAAGGGTTATGCCGAACGTTATCCACAATTTGCCGATGAATTGAAGAACTGGAGCGACAAGGTGTTTCTCGACAAAGCCTGCCTGACACTTGACGGACGGATAACGAGAGCCACATTGCTGTTGGTGGGCAAGCGCGAGAAAGCATATAAACTCAACCACATATCCGAGATTGTGTGGAAATGCCATCAGGACGGCGAGACGTTCGGTGACACTTACACCATCCCATTCATCCTCTCCACTTCGGCTGTGATGAATCGCATCCGCAACTACCGATTCAAGATTTATCCACATGACAGCCTGATCCCAGCTGAGGTGTGGAAATATGACACGCGAAGCATTCTCGAGGGACTGCACAACTGTGTTGCCCACCAAAATTATGCTCAAAACGAGCGGATTATCGTCACGGAAGACATGGACAAGCTGACCTTTGAGAATGCAGGCGGATTCTACGACGGCGACTACGACCAATATGTCTATGGCACAAAGACTCCTCGCCACTACCGCAACCCGGCACTCATGAGGGCGATGGTGAACGTGAAGATGATCGACTCGCAAGGATATGGCATCCACAATCTGTTTGTCAGGCAGAGGGAGCGTTTCCTGCCCATGCCCGAATACAATGGCTCGACGGAGTCAAAGGTGGTGCTACAGTTGCCAGGCATAGTCATTGACACCAACTACAGCCTTATGCTAATGAGCAACAACGAGTTGACTCTGACCGAGGTGGTGCTTTTGGATTGCCTGCAGAAAGGCAAGCGTATCCGCAACGAGGCTATAGATATGCTCCGCAAGAAAAAACTTGTGGAAGGCCGCAAGCCGAATGTCTATGTGGCGAAAACCATCGCTCAATCCACCAACAAGAAAGTAGAGTATTCCAAACACAAAGGACTGAACGACAAATCGTGCGAAGCATTGCTGCTTGAAGCACTGAAAGAGCATAAGGTACTGACCAGAACAGAAATTGACAAATTGCTCTGGAATATAGTCTCAGATCAGTTGTCGGATACGCAGAAGAAAACAAAAATTAGTTATTTCTTAACAAAACTACGGAAGAATAACATCGTTCAAAATCGTATAGAAGGCAAAGTCTCAGAATGGTTGCTTTTAGACAAAATTTAGGCACAAATTAAAAGCAAATTAAGAGCGAATTAGGAGCGAATTAAAAGCGACGAAGAAATTATTATATTGATATTCAAGACTATACAACAAAGAAATTAAAAGCAAATTAAAAGCTATTTAGGAGCGAATTAAAAGCAAATTAGGCACAAATTAGGAGCAAATTAGGCACAAGAATGCGGATAACAGCGCTTCCGTCAGAAGACAAAATATACCATCTTCGTCTCCAAACAGTCGCAAATTCGCGCCCTTTCGTCCATATTCGTAAATTTTTATGCTCATTCTCGCATTTTTTGAGTAACTTTGCCGACGAATTGGATACATACACAAAAAATGAACATACGCAACATAGCGATTATCGCGCACGTGGACCACGGCAAGACGACACTCGTGGACAAGATGCTGCTGGCAGGCAACCTGTTCCGCGCCGGACAGCAGACAGGCGAGCTGATGCTCGACAACAACGAACTGGAACGCGAACGCGGCATAACGATCCTCTCCAAGAACGTGTCCATCAACTACAAGGACACGAAGATCAACATCATCGACACGCCGGGACACTCCGACTTCGGAGGCGAGGTGGAGCGCGTGCTCAACATGGCTGACGGCTGCCTGCTGCTCGTCGACGCCTTCGAGGGCCCGATGCCGCAGACACGCTTCGTGCTCCAGAAGGCAATTGAGATCGGACTGAAACCCATCGTCGTGGTGAACAAGGTGGACAAGCCCAACTGCCGACCCGAGGAGGTCTACGAGATGGTGTTCGACCTGATGTTCGAACTCGGAGGCACCGAGGAGCAGCTCGACTTCCCCGTCTATTACGGTTCGGCGAAGAACGGCTGGATGGGCACCGACTACAACACGCCGACCGACGACATCACAGCCCTGCTCGACGGCATCGTGGAGCACATACCCGCCCCCGAGGTGCTCGAGGGCACTCCCCAGATGCTCATCACGAGCCTCGACTACAGCAACTACCAGGGACGCATCGCCGTCGGCCGCGTGCACCGCGGCACCCTGCGCGAGGGCATGAACATCACCGTGGCCCACCGCGACGGCTCGACGGAGAAGACAAAGATCAAGGAACTGCAGACATTCACGGGCATGGGCCGACAGAAGATCACCGAGGTGACCAGCGGCGACATCTGCGCCATCGTCGGCCTCGAACACTTCGAGATTGGCGACACCATCTGCGACTACGAGTCGCCCGAGGCCCTGCCGCCCATCAGCATCGACGAGCCTACGATGTCGATGCTCTTCACCATCAACGACTCTCCCTTCTTCGGCAAGGAGGGCAAGTTCTGCACCTCGCGCCACATCGGCGACCGCCTGCAGCGCGAGCTGGAGAAGAACCTCGCCCTGCGCGTCGAACTGGCCGAGGGCTACACCGACCACTGGATAGTGAGCGGACGCGGCGTGCTCCACCTCTCGGTGCTCATCGAGACGATGCGCCGCGAGGGCTACGAACTGCAGGTAGGCCAGCCGCAGGTCATCTACAAGACCATCGACGGCGAGCGATGCGAGCCGATCGAGGAACTGACCATCAACGTGCCCGAGGAGTTCTCGAGCAAGATGATCGACATGGTGACGCGCCGCAAGGGTGAGATGACGAGCATGGTGAGCCAGGGCGAGCGCGTGAACATCGACTTCAAGATTCCCTCGCGCGGCATCATCGGCCTGCGCACGAACGTGCTCACGGGCAGCCAGGGCGAGGCGATAATGGCGCACCGCTACCTCGGCTACGAACCGTACAAGGGGGACATGCAGCGCCGCGTCAACGGCAGCATGATCGCCCTCGAGACGGGCACGGCGTTCGCCTACTCGCTGAGCAACCTCAACGACCGAGGCAAGTTCTTCATCGACCCCCAGGACCAGGTCTACGCCGGCCAGGTGGTGGGCGAGCATGTCCACGAGAACGACCTCGTGGTCAACGTCACCAAGGCGAAGCAGCTCACCAACATGCGTGCGAGCGGCAGCGACGAGAAGGCGCACATCATTCCGCCCACGGTCTTCAGCCTCGAGGAGGCGCTCGAATACATCAAGGAGGACGAGTACGTGGAGGTGACGCCCAAGTCGATGCGCATGCGCAAGATCATACTCGACCATCTGGAGCGCAAGAGGGCGAAAAACAGAGAATAGAGTGTAGAGTGTAGAGTGTAGAGTGTAGAGTGTAGAGTGTAAAGTGTAGAGTGTAGAGTGTAAAAATTAAAAAAAATCAAAACCATGAAGAAGATTGGTCTTTTCCTTTTCAACATATTGCTCTTGGCGATGACCGCCAGTGCGCAGTTCGCACAGCCCGTGAAGACGGCGGTGGAGATGAAGCAGGTGGGCGACAACGAGATAGAAGTTGTGATGCGCGCCACCATCGACGCCGGCTGGCACATCTACGGCAACGGATTTCCCGACAACGGACCGACGCAGGCATCGGTGCACGTGGAGAAAAAGGAGGGGGCGACTCCCAAGGGTTCGCTTAAAATCTCAGGCAAGGCCGACCGCCACTACGATGACATGTTCGGACAGGAGGTGGTGAGCTACGAGGGTAGCGTGACCATGAGCCAGCGCTTCACGCTCGCGGGCGGCAGATATACCGTAGCGGGATATTTTGAGTTTGGAGCCTGCAACGACGAGAGTTGCATTCCGCCCCAGACGGTCGACTTCGAATACTCGGGAGAGGCTCCCGACAAGAAGGCCAAGGAGGCGGCTCCCGACAAGACACAGCCCGTAGCCGACCAGCCGGCATTGCCTGCCGACAAGGTGGCCGAGGACGCGACGGTGGCTGACAGCGTGGCTCCCGCGGAGGCGCAGGACAGCGTGGCTGCAGTGGCTGCGGCAAACGCCGACGGCGACCTCTGGACTCCCGTCATCGACGAGATCAAGGCCTTCGGAGAGGGAGAGGCGGCGGAGGCCACCAACGCCTCGCTCTGGGCCATCTTCCTGATGGGCGTCGTGGGCGGACTGCTCGCCCTGCTCACGCCCTGCGTATGGCCCATCATACCGATGACCGTGTCGTTCTTCCTCAAGCGCAACAAGGACTCGCAGGGCAAGGCTGTACGCGAGGCGGTCACCTACGGCATCTCCATCGTCATCATCTACGTGCTTCTCGGCACCCTCGTGAGCGCCATCTTCGGACCCAGCGCGCTCAACGCCCTCAGCACCAACGCCGTCTTCAACCTCTTCTTCTGCGCCCTCCTCGTGGTGTTCGCCGCCTCGTTCATGGGTGCGTTCGAGATCACTCTCCCCTCGTCATGGAGCAACAGTGTCGATGCCAAGGCGGAGAAGACGACGGGCCTGCTCAGCATCTTCCTCATGGCGTTCACCCTCGCCCTGGTCAGCTTCTCGTGCACGGGTCCCATCATCGGTTTCCTGCTCGTCGAGGTGGCCACCACCGGCGACTGGCTCGCACCCACGATAGGCATGCTCGGCTTCGCCATAGCCCTCGCCCTTCCGTTCACCCTCTTCGCCATGTTCCCGACATGGCTCAAGAAAGCTCCCCGCTCGGGCGGTTGGATGAACCGCATCAAGGTGACGCTCGGCTTCATCGAGCTGGCGTTCGCCCTCAAGTTCTTCAGCGTGGCTGACATGGCCTACGGCTGGCGCCTGCTCGACCGCGAGGTGTTCATCGTGCTCTGGGTGATGCTCTTCGCCCTGCTCGGCCTCTACCTGCTGGGCTTCTATCGCTTCGCACACGATGACGAGGAGGAGGAGGGCATCGGCGTGACGCGCTTCTTCGTGGCTATGGTCAGCCTCGCATTCGCCCTCTATATGGTGCCCGGCCTGTGGGGAGCCCCCCTGAAGGCTGTGTCGGCGTTCACCCCGCCCATGAACACCCAGGACTTCAAGCTGGGCAGTGAAGAGGTGCGCGCGCAATACTTCGACTACGAGCAGGGTATGGCGGCTGCGCGTGCCGCCGGCAAGCCCGCGTTGCTCGACTTCACGGGCTATGGCTGCGTCAACTGCCGCAAGATGGAGGCGGCGGTGTGGACCGACCCCGAGGTGGCGAAGATACTGATGAACGACTACGTGCTCATCACTCTCTACGTCGACGAGAAGGCGGCTCTGCCCGAACCTCTCGAGCGCGACGGCAAGCGCCTGCGCACGGTCGGCGACAAGTGGAGCTACCTCCAGGCGAGCAAGTTCGGAGCCAACACCCAGCCCTTCTACGTCCCCGTCGACGCCACCGGTCATCCCCTCGCCGCTCCCTACAGCTACAACGAGGATGTCCCCGCCTACGTTGAGTGGCTGAAAAAGGGACTGAAATAGGACTTACAATGGGTAAAATACTCTATTTCCTCTGTTTCATTCTGTCTGTCTTTCCGACAGATGTCAATGAAAACCGCAGACACATACATGTTGTCCGTCGCGGAAGCAAAAAGGCACA
>JABUTZ010000073.1:0-3383 GCA_021443415.1 Bacteroidaceae bacterium
CACAAATATTCGGGATATTTGTGACAATTATGCACCTCTGCCGTACAGGTGGTTGTATAGGGCTTTGCTGATAAAGTTATTGCAACCCATCTTGTCGGCGGTGTAGTTGGTGCAACCGAGGAATGGCTCCGAATTTTTGTCCTTGCGTCTGACAATCATATATCCATCCTTGCACTGGTCGCATTTTAGGATGGCCATGCCATCGCCAGACAAATCGTTGGTGATGAAATCGCAAATTTCGGGCTCATTGGTGCACATCCATAACTTCAACCCAAAGTTTTTGTTGAATCTCAGCTGCAACGGATAACCGCAGTGAGGACATAGTTTGGTGTAACCGCTTGAACCAAATTCCGCATTGTCCAACTCTCCGTGAAGTACGACGTTTGGATAGTCTGCCACCAATTCTCGCACGAACGCCGATGGTCGTTGCTGTGGCGTTACGACATAGACTCTATTTTTGGTGCGAGTCAGGGCAACGTAGAACAATCGTCGCTCCTCCGCATACTCGATTGAGTGGTCGTCCCTCACAACGAACTTCAGCACTGGGTCGTCCTGTATCTTAGACGGGAAGCCGTATGGATGGTCTATGGCGTTGATGATAATCACATTGTCAAATCCCAATCCCTTGGAGCGATGGACGGTCATATACTCAAATTCGAAGTCTTTGAATGTTTTTGAGATTACATTTCCCTTTTCCTCGAGGTATATAAAGTCCGCCGACTTGCCAAGGTTGTAGGCATCGAAGCCGTAACGTCCCAAGATTAGTATCGATGAGTCAGGTTTTTCCTTGAAGATGTCTTTCATGATGCGTTCGACTGTCTGGCCGACAAGATAGAACTTGCCTCCTTTGCCTTTCGTCTCATTCTTGTCCACATCTTCGGTGTATGTTTCAATGATGATTGGGTCAGTAATGTGCTTGGGCGAAATGAGTGCTTTCTTCAGTTGCTCGTTGTTTTTCTGAATGAATCCTCCGGCGATGTCTATCACCTCCTGCGCATTGCGGTATGTCTTGGTGATGTTCAGTTGCAGTCCATATCCGAATGTTTCAGTAAAGTGGGTAAACAATGTTATGTCCGAGCCTGCGTATGCGTAGATTGACTGCCAGTCATCGCCGACGGCAATGATTTTTGCGTCACAGAGTTTGCTGAGTTCCTTGGTTAGGTTGTAGCGTTGACGTGAGATGTCTTGATATTCATCTACGATAATGTATTTGAAATCCAATTTGTTCCCTCTCAGTTCCTCTTCGCGCAAAATTCTGGACGATTCGTTTATCATGTCCTCAAAGTCGATGGCGTTCTTTTCCTTCAGACATTTGGCATATTCCAAATAGCATTGCTCGCAGATAGTGAGGAACAGTTTGCTTCGCTCATTGATGTGTTTCGCACGGAAGCGATGGAAGTCGTCTGCCGTGTAACCATTTGTCTTGAAGTTGCGTATAAACACGCAAACGAGATTTACAAATTTGGATATATAGCGGTTTTCTTCCGAGTTCACTATTTGTTCAAACACCTCTCGTGAAGAGCGAGGCGTCAGTGTAAAGCCGTGTTTGATTAACTGCTCCTGCAAATGTTCCAACAATGGCTTCTTGTCGCGATATGACGAAAACGTGTAGATGAGGTCGGTGTTATGCCTGCGATGCAGTTTTATCTTGTCATTGACACATTTCTTGTATCGTTCCAATTGTGCGGCATTGTACCTGTTGTTGCGACCATCTTCCGTGATGCCGAAATGCTCGATGTAAGCGACCCTATCACCTTGCGTTATCGTGAAATCTGGTGTATATGGCTTGTAGGAGTGGGCTATATGGAATGGATAAGGCTTCTCGTAGTCGTATTCGATGCCGTTCATGAACAGGAAGTTGGCGATGACAACCTCTTGTTGTGAGCGCATGGTTTCATAGGCTATGCTGATGCGTCTGCCCGTTCGTTTCTCGATGACTTCCTCGGTATATTCTTTGATGTTACCGCGAATCGTCGTAAAATTGGACTTCGTGATATAGTTGAAAAAGTCGTTTATGTCAGTCCCTTCGTATGGACTGTCAAAATAGCTGCTGAAGAAAAGGATTAGACTGTCAACCAGTGTGGGGTGTTCGAGAATACTTGTCTTGAGATACTCGTTGATGACATTGAACATGAACCCTTCGCTTACGATTGACTTTCGCATGTCATCCTGTCGTTTCAAGACGGCAAGACCCGTCTTGTGGAAGGTGGTTACAGGACATTGTATGCCCAAACCTTTGTTTATTCTCTCTTTCAGTTCGCCTACAGCCTTGTTCGTAAATGAGATGACCAGAATCTGGTCCGGACGGATACCTCTTTTTTCCACAAGGTATTTGACCTTTGCAGCAACCGTTGTTGTCTTGCCCGCACCCGCGCCGGCCACCACGAGTGTGTAGTCCTCGTCGGATAGCACGACGCGCCGTTGCTCGTCGTCAAGCATGATCTTGTGGTCGATGGCATGCAGGATATGGTCAAGATATTCATTCTCCGTCTTCAGGTGATGTCCCAGAAACACTTTGTTATGCTGACATATAATTGGTGAAAGGCCGTCCTCTGTTAGGTCGCTGAAGTCATGCAGAAAGGAATGGATGGCTTTTTCGTCAACTCGGTTCTCTTTGCAGAAGAATGTCAGTGTGCCGGTGTCGCGCAGAGTCTTGAACTTGACGTATATCTCCCTATAATTCTCACATATGGTTGAGTAGTCTTTGCGTGATAGGTATCGGTCACTGGCAAGCAACGAGGTTAACTCATTGTTGAAACTACTGATTGTCACCATGTCTGGTGACAACTTTTCTTCAACAACGGTATGCTCTTTCGAGAACAGTCTTGACAGTTTATCTAAAAAAGACATTCGCCACGGATAAGTGGCGCAAAGTTACAACAAATCATTGACGTGCGCAAATATTTACCTATCTACCTGTATGTTTCATGCTACCATTATGCAATAACAATCCCAAAATCGTGCGCTATTAAGAGTCTCCCAAATCACGATTCTTCTCCTAACAGCAAAAAATTATCGTAAAAATACATCAAGGCCTGTCGATTTGGGCAAAAAAGTGATAAAATCACCCTCTCGGAACCTTTTCTTGTTTGAGAAATTTGCAAGTTTTAAGAAGACCATGTGATTTTGCACTACCAGAACCCGCCAAGCCTCTCAACGATGCTCAAATGTGCGGGTCGTTTTTTTCTAAGTATGTATGACTGGGTTACTAGCCACGACGTGCGGTGTTAAATTTTGTAAAAGCGTGTGGCAATCCATTTATTTTCATTATATTTGCACGGAAATTTCGCGGAAATATCTGCGGGGCGGGGCGGAGAAGCGCCTTGCCGCCTGCATGCTTGAAGCATATTCAATCAATTATCAATTAAAAATAAAACAATTAT
>JABUTZ010000073.1:3570-9289 GCA_021443415.1 Bacteroidaceae bacterium
CGGAAGAGGAAGTGGCGGAAATGATAGCAATGTTCACCGATGAGGAGTTGGAGGAGTTTATGAGCTTGATGCCTTTCTTGTTTGAGGACGAACCGATACGCAGAGCCAAGACCCGTGCCGGAGACGGTGGTGGCGAAATTCCTACTCCGTTAGATGTCATTGGCGGCGTCTTTGATTTTGTAGATGTAATTCAGTCCGAGTTGCACACGATGGACTTTATCAATTCGGGTTGCACGGATGAGGGTGCGATGATGATGGCGCTTATGTGCGGCAAGGATGAAAGCGTATTGATGCTGCATCAGGTGCTTGCTCAGCTGAGCATGATGGACCAGAAACTTGACCATATCAGCAGTATGGTGGGCAAGGTCAATGCAAAGCTTACGAATCAAATTCTCAACGAAGGCATAGATAAGATTCATAAAGTCATCCAAGACCGTAACAATCGTTTGAGCGATGTCGTAGAGAATCAGAGGAAGTACTGGAGACTGATGGCGATGTCAATTGGTATGATAGACGAGAACGGACAGAAGACCCCAGGCTACAATGCGAAGAACATGCTGTTGCTGAGCAATCCTGCGCAAACGCCTAAGGATTCTGTTACTCTTAAAAAGGACTCTTTGGTAAGGGATAGGCTTGAACTGTTCCACCACTATCTGACCAAATGGTACAAGGAATGCGAAAACAAGGGATACAGGGCGGAGGACTTGGTGAAATACATGACTCGCACAAATACGGGCTTCAGCTATCCTTGGACGGCGGCATACAGCGGTGTGGCAATCACTGCTGTGCCTTGGGAGAACGAGTCTGGCTCTGTCGTAAACGCTCTCCGCGCAGAGGACGCTGCTGTGCTGGGTGTTCAGGTTGCGATGGAGGCATTGTACTGTTACACAGTGCGAAGCAAGTATTCTACTGGCAAGAATCTGCCTGAGAACCTTCTTAGGGCTGAGATAGGCGACATTAAAGACAATCTGAATATCTTGAAGAACTGCTATGCGAAATTTGACCCTATGAGTGAGTCTTCAATGGCTCCAGGGGCAAGATTCCGCTGTACGATACCGGGTTGTCAGATGCAGTTTATTGTTCATGATGATGTGAACAAGAATGTTACTTATCGTGAAAAGACTTTCCGTGAGATCATCAATGAAATAGGTCCAAGAAGGTATCCGGGGGAGAATTTTGACGGGGACCGAAGGAATGGAGACAAAGATATCGAATGGTATGCTATGGATGAGGCCAAAGCAAGATGGAAAGCGATGAACATTCATAAGGATGAGTTCAATCGAGACACTTGTGAGATGCTTACTCTGCAGGAACTCCAGATGTTCAACGATTATTATGAAAATAAGGCAAGAGCGGCGAAAGCCAAGGAAGAGAAAAATAAGGACGGGCAAGCCAAGGATGGGGACAAGCGACTTTACACCACACCTTTTGTTGAGGCGGTTACAAAGCATATTTATCCTGACGACAAAAACAACAAAAAGAGAATATGGCCGGAAATGACATTTGTTTATCCTGGGCAACCCTGGCATAGCTGGGGCTGGCAGATATATGGCTCCAAGGCATCTGACTACTCAAGCATAAAAGGTGATGTACCAGACCCTAATGGGAAGGTGTATTCAGGTTATATGGATTTCGTGATGTATGCCATAGCTTATGAATTTGATCCCTATCCGTATTCAATACATCGATGCCATTTTCATCAAAATATGCCGGAGGAATATCGCTTAAGCCGCAAACTTTACTATAATCGGACAAATGACGATCAACAAAATGCCTGGCAAGATGAGTGTAAAACTAATATTGACTGGCCTTATCCTGGCATGACTGTGAATTGCCGACCGGGCAATAGTAACTGTCCTAATACGTTCAAGAATCTGGAATTCAAAGATATATATCATGGCGACAAGCATTATAGTACAGACTTCAGACTTCCATCACCGCTGATTAAGCGTTACGACATCAGAGAGTCCATCATAAACGCTACGGATGCTGCATTCAAAGCGATTCAAAGCACAGAACAGACTGAAAAGTAAAACCAACAGTTAGGGCGGACTTCGGTTCGCCCTATAAACAACAAATATGGAAAGAAAAGTCAGAGTTCGATTCGCACCGTCGCCGACGGGACCGCTACATATCGGCGGTGTGCGCACGGCATTGTATAACTACCTGTTCGCCAAGCAACACGGGGGCGACCTCATCTTCCGCATCGAGGACACCGACTCCAACCGCTTCGTACCCGGGGCAGAGGAGTATATCATCGAGTCGTTCAAGTGGCTCGGGATAAAGTTCGACGAGGGAGTGTCGTTCGGCGGCGACCACGGACCCTACCGCCAGAGCGAGCGCCGCGAGATATACAAGACGTATGTGCGTCAACTGCTTGACAACGGACGTGCCTACATAGCCTTCGACACTCCCGAGGAACTGGACGCCAAGCGTGCCGAGACGGAGAACTTCCAATACGACGCGACGACGCGCCTCCAGATGCGCAACTCGCTGACAATGACCGCCGAGGAGGTGGAGGCGAGGATTGCTGCCGGCGAGCAATATGTGGTGCGCTTCCGCATCGAACCGGGCGAGGACGTCCATGTCGACGACCTTATCCGCGGCGATGTGGTCATCAACTCGTCAATCCTCGACGACAAGGTGCTCTACAAGAGCGCCGACGAACTGCCCACCTACCACCTCGCCAACATCGTCGATGACCACCTCATGGAGGTGACCCACGTCATCCGCGGCGAGGAGTGGCTGCCCAGCGCGCCCCTCCACGTGCTTCTCTACCGTGCCTTCGGATGGGAGGACACGATGCCTCGCTTCGCCCACCTGCCCTTGCTGCTCAAGCCCGTGGGCAACGGCAAGCTGTCGAAGCGCGACGGCGACAAGCTGGGCTTCCCCGTGTTCCCGCTCGAGTGGCACGACCCCGCGAGCGGCAACGTGAGCCGCGGCTACCGCGAGAGCGGCTACCTGCCCGAGGCTGTCTGCAACTTCCTCGCCCTCCTGGGCTGGAACCCCGGCGGCGACAAGGAACTGATGACGCTCGACGAGATGGTGCAGCTCTTCGACCTCGCCCATTGCTCGAAGAACGGTGCCAAGTTCGACTACGTCAAGGGCTTCTGGTTCAACCGCGAGTACCTGCTCCGTCATCCTGTCGAGGACTGGGTGCCCGAGTTTGATCGCATCCTGCGCGCCGAGGGCATCGAGTGCAGCGCCGAGCGCGAGGCGACCGTTATCTCGCTCATGAAGGACAAGGTGATCGAGTACGCCCAGCCCGACGGTTCGGTCAAGAAGCGCAACATCAGCTTCGTCGCCGACCTCTGGCCTCTCTGCCGCTTCTTCTTCGAGGCTCCCACCGCCTACGACGAGAAGACGGTCAAGAAGGCGTGGCGTGAGAACAGCCGCGAACTGATGACCGCCCTGATGGACGTTCTGCGCGGCATCGACGACTTCTCTGTCGAGGGTCAGGAGCAGGTAGTCCACGCCTGGATAGAGGCGAACGGATACAAGATGGGCGACGTGATGAACGCCTGGCGCCTCTGTCTCGTTGGCGAGGGAAAGGGTCCCGGCATGTATGACATCTCAGCCTTTATCGGCAAGGAGGAGACTCTCCGTCGCATGGAGAGCGCTCTCAAGGCTCTCTAACGAGCGTCGGTTTGAATGCGCCTGTGGCGCGTTGAATGTTGTTGAGTGCGCTTTGCGCGTTGAAAATAGTTGAGGGTTGTTCGCACTGTCGAACAACCCTCAATCGTGTTAGTAGGGTAGGGGCGGATTCCCCAAAAGTCTGTAGTCTGTAGTCTGTAGTCTGCAGTCTGTAGTCTGTAGTCTGTAGTCAGCAGTCAGCAGTCTGTAGTCAGCAGTCTGTAGTCAGCAGTCTGTAGTCTGCAGTCTGTAGTCTGTAGTCTGTAGTCTGTAGTCTGTAGTCTGTAGTNTCTGCAGTCTGTAGTCTGCAGTCTGTAGTCTGCAGTCTGTAGTCTGCAGTCTGTAGTCTCGGCGGAACGCCGAACAAAAACTACTTGCAGGCGGGCAGTTGCTTGAAGAAGTCGTTGCCCTTGTCATCTACGAGGATGAAGGCGGGGAAGTCCTCGACCTCGATCTTCCAGATGGCTTCCATGCCCAGCTCGGGATACTCGACGCACTCGATCGACTTGATGTTGTTCTGTGCGAGGATGGCGGCGGGACCGCCGATTGAACCGAGATAGAAACCGCCGTGGTCCTTGCAGGCGTCGGTCACCACCTGGCTGCGGTTGCCCTTGGCGAGCATGATCATGCTACCGCCATTGTCCTGGAACTCATATACATACGGGTCCATGCGACCTGCCGTGGTCGGTCCCATCGAACCGCAAGCCATGCCCGCGGGTGTCTTGGCGGGACCGGCGTAATAGACGGGATGGTCCTTCATGTACTGGGGCATACCCTCGCCGGCGTCGAGACGAGCCTTGAGCTTGGCGTGGGCGATGTCGCGACCCACGATGATGGTGCCGTTGAGCGAGAGGCGCGTGCTGACGGGATACTTGGTCAGTTCGGCGCACACTTCCTTCATCGGGCGGTTGAGGTCGATCTTCACGGCGTCGCCCTCGCCGGCCTGGCGCAGCTCCTCGGGGATCAGCTCGTATGGTTTGTCGTCCATCTTCTCGATCCAGATGCCGTCCTTGTTGATCTTCGCCTTGATGTTGCGGTCGGCTGAGCAAGAGACGCCCAGTCCGATGGGGCACGAGGCTCCGTGGCGCGGCAGACGGACGACGCGCACGTCGTGGGCCATGTACTTGCCGCCGAACTGCGCTCCGAGTCCGATCTTGTGCGTCTCCTCGAGGAGTTGCTTCTCCAGTTCGATGTCGCGGAAGGCGCGTCCCGTCTCGTCACCCGTTGTGGGCAGCGAGTCGTAGAAATGCGTCGAGGCGAGCTTGACGGTGAGCAGGTTCTTCTCAGCCGACGTACCGCCGATGACGATGGCGATGTGGTAGGGCGGACAGGCGGCTGTGCCGAGGCTCTTCATTTTCTCCACGAGGAAGGGGATGAGTGTGCCGGGGTTCTGGATGCGTGCCTTGGTCTCCTGGTAGAGGTAGGTCTTGTTGGCTGAACCGCCTCCCTTGGTGACGCAGAGGAAGTGGTACTCCATGCCTTCGCACGCCTCGATGTCGATCTGTGCGGGCAGGTTGCACTTGGTGTTCACCTCGTTGTACATGTCCAACGGGGCATTCTGGCTGTAGCGCAGGTTCTCCTCGGTGTAGGTCTTGAACACGCCCTTCGACAGTGCTTCCTCGTCGCAGAAGCCTGTCCACACCTGCTGTCCTTTCTCGCCGTGGATGATGGCTGTGCCCGTGTCCTGGCAGAGGGGCAGCTTGCCCTTGGCGGCTACTTCGGCGTTGCGCAGGAAGGTGAGAGCCACGTACTTGTCGTTGTCGCTCGCCTCGGGGTCGCTGAGGATTTTCGCCACCTGCAGGTTGTGGCTGCGCCTCAGCAGGAAGCTTACGTCGCGGAAGGCGGCGTTCGCCATCATGGTCAGTGCCTCGGGCTCCACCTTAAGCATCGGGTGTCCCTCAAACTCGCCCACCGACACGTAGTCCTTGGTGAGCAGATAGTACTCTGTCTCGTCCTTGCCCAGCTGGAACATAGGAGCGTACTTGAATTCTGTCATGGTGATTTATGATTTAATGTTTTACTGTTTTTATTTCTCTTCCTCCTCGTATGTCTCATACAAAAAGTCATTATACGGATATTTCTGCAC
>JABUTZ010000074.1 GCA_021443415.1 Bacteroidaceae bacterium
CACTCTACACTCTACACTCTATTCTCTACACTCTACACTCTATTCTCTACTCCTCACCCTGCTGCGCACCTCGGGCTTTTTGAGGAGCTCGAGGGTCTGTCGCGAGGCTTCCTGTGCGGCCTGCTTCTTGCTGTAGCCGTCGCCAGAGGCCATCTGCTGGTCCTGGAGGAAGGCGGTGGCGGTGAATACGGGGCTGGAGCGGCGGGGGTCGGGGTCGGGACGCTCGACGATGTCGTAGCGGAGGGCGAGGTGGCGCTTCTGCGCCCACTCCATGAGGCGGCTGCGGTAGTTCTCGTCCTGGCGCATGAGGTCGTCGATGTTGGTCATCATGGGCAGGATGCGCCGCTCGACGAAGCGCTGGCACTGGCGGTAGCCGTGGTCGAGGTAGAGGGCGCCGACGAGGGCCTCGAACGTGTTGCCGCCCATATAGCTGTTGTGCGAGGAGTTGCCGTGGAGGTTGCTGCGCAGGAGGCGCGCGAGCCCCATCTCCTCGGCGAGGCGGCCGAGGCTCTCGCGCGAGACGATGCGCGAGCGTATCTGCGTGAGCTTGCCCTCGCCCGCCTTGGGGAAGTGGCGGTAGACGATGTCGCTGACCACGGAGTTGAGGATGGTGTCGCCGAGATACTCGAGCCGCTCGTTGTTCTCGCCCGCCCCGAGCGAGCGGTGGCGGAGGGCGAGGCGGTAGTGGCTGATGTCGCGCGGGTAGACCCCGAGGATGGTGCGGAGAGCGAAACGAAGCTCCCTTTCGCGTTGGAAAAGGAGCTTCATGCGGTAATAGGCGTTTCTGAGCATGCCGGTCACTGTGCGCTCTTACTCGGCGTATTTCTTGAACACGACGCAGGCGTTGTGGCCGCCGAACCCGAACGTGTTGCTCAGGGCGGCGCGCACGGTGCGGCGCTGTGCCTTGTTGAACGTGTAGTTGAGCGTGTAGTCGATCTCGGGGTCCTCGTCGCCCTCCTCGTGGTTGATGGTGGGCGGCACGATGTCGTTCTGGACGGCGAGCACGGAGACGATGGCCTCGAGGGCGCCCGTGGCTCCGAGCAGATGGCCGGTCATCGACTTTGTCGACGAGATGTTGAGCTCGCGCGCGTGGTCGCCGAACACGTCCTTGATGGCCTTCACCTCGCTGATGTCGCCGTGGTGGGTGCTCGTGCCGTGCACGTTGATGTAGTCGATGTCCTCAGGCTTCAAGCAAGCGTCTTCGAGGGCGCGCTCCATCACGAGCCTTGCTCCCAGTCCCTCGGGATGGGGGGCGGTGATGTGGTTGGCGTCGGCGCTCATGCCGGCACCCACCATCTCGGCGTAGATCTTTGCCCCGCGCGCCTTGGCGTGCTCGAGCTCCTCGAGGACGAGGATGGCTCCTCCCTCACCCATCACGAAGCCGTCGCGGCTCGCGCTGAAGGGTCGGCTGGCCTTCTCGGGCTCGTCGTTGCGCGTGCTCAGCGCCTTCATGGCGTTGAAGCCGCCCACGCCGCTCGGCACGATGGCCGCCTCGGCGCCGCCGGTCACGATGGCGCTCGCCTTGCCCAGACGGATGAGGTTGAACGCGTCGGCGATGGCGCTGCCCGAAGAGGCACAGGCTGACGACGTTATGTAGTTGGGGCCGCGCAGGCCGTACATGATGCTGATATGTCCGGCGGAGATGTCGGCGATCATCTTGGGGATGAAGAATGGGCCGAACTTGGGTCCGAGGCTCTCGCCTGTCTTCACCCAGCCGTCCTGCTCCTCCTCGAAGGTCTTCATGCCTCCGATGCCCACGCCGAGCACCACGCCGATGTTGTCCGTGTCGGCCGTCTCCATGTCCATGCCCGTGTCGGCCATCGCCTCGACGGCGGCGGCGACTGCGAACTGGCAGTAGGGGTCCATCTTGCGCGCCGCCTTGGCGTCGAAGAAGTCGCCCGGGTTGAAGTCCTTGACCTCGCAGGCGAACTGCGTCTTGAACTTGCTGGCGTCGAAGTGTGTGATGGGGGCGGCTCCGCTCACTCCCGCGAGCAGGTTGCGCCAAGTCTCCTCGGCGCTGTGGCCTACGGGTGTGACGGCTCCTATGCCGGTCACAACGACTCTTTTCAACTCCATATCTTATCTTTTCGTTTGGGTATGAATAGGTGCAAAAGGGCTTACAGATAATCGCTGGCAATTATCCATAAACCCCGCATTTCCTGACTTTGTACAAGGCGTACAAAACCGTTGATTACTTGTGGGCGGCGATGTAGTCGAGGGCGTCCTGGACGGTGGTGATCTTCTCAGCCTCCTCGTCGGGAATGGTGATGTCGAACTGCTTCTCGAGCTCCATGATCAGCTCTACGGTATCGAGAGAGTCTGCACCAAGGTCGTTTGTGAAGCTTGCGGCGGGAACCACGCTGCTCTCATCTACGCCGAGTTTGTCAACGATAATCTCGGTTACTTTTGCCTGAATTTCTTCCATTGTTGTAATCTTTAGTTGATTAAGTTTTTGTTTGTTTCTAAGATTTCCGGCTGCAAAGTTACGCTTTTTTCCGCATTCCACCAAATTATTTGCCCCTAAATAGCGCAATTCTTGCACAATCGCTATATGGATGTGCAAGAATTGTTCGCTTTAGCCGAATTTTTTCGCTTGAATTATCACACCATCTTGATCCACTCGTCGCGGTCGCCGGGTAGGAGGTCGACGACGGGGATCTCGATCATCGTGTAGCAGCCGGGCTGCTGGCGCATCGAGGCGCGCGCCACGTCGACGAGCACCTGTCCGGTGAGGGCGGGGTTGTTGATGCTCATGTCGAACGAGAAGTGCTGGTTCTGGGTCTGTCCGCTCACTCCCTTGCGCACCATGTGGACGCCATGTCCCATGTCGCGCACGTCGTCGACGCTCTCGACGGCGAACACGTGCGTCTCGTCGCTCGCGAAGTAGGGGTCGGCCTTGATGTCGGCGGTCACCTGCTCGAGCGTGGCTCCGTCCTCGAGCTCGACGTAGACCATGCGGCGGTGGATGCCCTCGCCCAAGGGTATGGTCATCGAGAGGGCGTTGCGGACGCCTGCCTTCGAGCGCACGCAGACGCTATGTCCCATCGACATGCCGGGACCGAAGTTGGTGTAGGAGAGGCCCTTGGGGGCGAGCGCCTGCATGAGCACGCGCACCACGCTGTCGCTGCCCGGGTCCCAGCCAGCGGCGATTACGCTCACGCGGCCGTGCTTGCGGCACACCTCGCCCTGGCGCTGGCGGTAGCCGGCTATCTGGCCGTGTATGTCGAAGCTGTCGACGGTGTTGATGCCCAGCGCGACGATGTCGGCGGCATACTCCTCGCACGAGCGTGTCGGGGTGGCGAGGATGGCGACGTCGACGTCCTTGAGCTCGCGTATGTTGCCCACCACGCTGTACTTGCGCAGTTCCTCGGGACAGTCCTTGGCACCCTGGCGGCGCACCACTCCGGCCACCTCCATGTCGGGGGCGGCCTCGATAGCCTCAATCGTGTAGCGGCCTATGTTGCCATAGCCGACCACTGCTGTACGAATCTTTTTCATCGTTGTTGCTGTATTGGTTTTTGACATTTTGTTAGTTTTTCGGTGCAAAGTTACAACTTTTTGTCAACACAACAATACATTTTCCATAAAAAAGATGTTATTTTGTTAAAATTTCGCAAGTTTCACTTGCGAAGACTACAAACTACAAAGTACAGACTACAGACTTTTTAGGATAGTACAACCCAGAAAAGGTCTGTAGTCTGTAGTCAGAAGTCTGTAGTCTCAAGTGAGATTGTGAAACAAGC
>JABUTZ010000075.1 GCA_021443415.1 Bacteroidaceae bacterium
TGGGTCAGGATGCAAACTTTGCAGAAGCTTTGCTTGAACGGTTGGACGAACTGTTTGCCGTCAAAAAATAGACGAAATTGTCTCGTTGCGAAAAAGCGTGCAGTCGGACGTATATAACGGCTGAATTTGGGATGTTGGGAAATGGAAATTATGGGCAAACAGCTATGCTTATACACACCAAACCATGCCATTTAAACATGCGAGTTTTATCATAATCCATAAATAATGATGCGATTTTGATAAAACTCAACAGATTATGTGGTGTTTGTTGGAGTCGGTGGTGGTGTTGGTGGGGTGGCGAGGGCGGTGGTTAGAAGAGGTCGGTGATGGTGGTGAGGGGGCGGAAGTAGGGTTGGGCGAGGAGGGTGGTGAAGTCGATGTTTTGGTTGATGGTGTCGAGGCAGAAGAAGAGGCGAGGTGTGTCGCGGTCTGTGAGATGGGCGAGCAGGAAATTGTCCTCGTGGGTGAGGACGCTGATGCCTGGTATCGTTTCCTCGCCGTTTGCGTCCCATTTGTCTAATCGGTATGTCTCGCCGTCGATTTTGAAGAAGAGGGCGGAGGAGGTCACAGCCACGTCATCGATGGGTATGAAGTCCACGGCATATTCAGCCTGCTCGTCCACGAGGCGGAAGCCCTCGACCTTGCCGTCGACGGCGACAAAACGGTCGTAGAAGTGCAGACTTCGGTGCGTGACTGCCACCTTGCTGAGGTTTGCGGGCACGAGAGTCAGCGGGCGGTCGCCGAGAGGGGAGCGGACGGTGAACGTCAGGCGGTTGACGGTGCGGTTGCGGTCGTATTCGACCTGCGTGAAGTCGGACGACATGGCGTCGTTGGGCAACTCCCTGCCCAGAAGGTTGTTGTAGTTGGCGACGGGCTGCATGATAATCGTGTAGCAAAAGTCCTTGTAGCCAAGGTCCTTGAACATCAGCTGATAATGCGTGTATCGGATTGTTGCTTGCTCGTAGTCGATCTCGTTGCGATAGAGGATGTGCGCCATGTCGTTGACGCGGTAAAATTCCCAGAAGACATTCTCGGCGTCGTCGTCGCAACGCCAGACGCCATGCAGATTGAGCGCCATTGGCTCCAGCCGTTCGTTTAACTCCTTGAGCCTGGTTGGGTTTACGAAGGCGAAGATGCGCCGGAGCGCATCGTTGGTGATGTGGATGAGCAGCAGGCGGTTGAGGAAACGGTCGCCCGTGCGCTCCTCCTCAATCAGTTGGCGCATCTCCTTGAGGCACAGCATCTCGCGGAACTTGGCGTTAGCCTGCTCCTTGTGGCTCTTCGCAATGTCCATCAGCAGGGCGTACGCGCGCTCGAAGTCGCCGATGATGTGGGGCACGTCCTGTATGCTCTTGTTGCCGAACGTAGGCAGCAGGCCGTAGGTGATGAGCAGCAGGATGCCGATGTTCAACTCGTCGTCTGCGTTAGCCTTGTCGTATTGGTTGCAGAGGTCGCTCACCTTGCCGCCCACTGTCTCTTTCGAAGCCTCTGACCCGAGGAATAGATGGTCGAGTAGGGGGTGGACAAAGGACTTGTCCGACTCGTATGCAGTGCGTGCTATGCGCGTCTGGAAGAAATGCGACGTCGCCTTGTACTGATGTAGCATTGTCGCCAGGTCGATGGCGCCTTGCGTCTGTAGGCGGCACTCCTCGGCAAATCGGCTGAAATAAGCCTCGCACTGGAATGGCTTGAAGCGGCTGAAGTGGTTGCCCCGCAGGTTGTAGCCCACGAGGGCGGACAGTTCGCGCTCGGTAGCGTAGAACAGTCGCAGGCGGAGTATGCTGTTGAGTTTTTCCTTGTCAGTCATGCGTGTGGGTTTTGTGTTATATGAATAATAACGTATTGTCGACCAGGGTTATTGTAACACGTTAATATTTAGTTGATAAGTGAGCAAGATAAGCTGCCGGTTTTGTGGGCAACGTGCATTATTTTACACGATAGTAGCAAACAAAAAAAATCGAGTGGCGAAGGCTTTGATTTCGCTTGCAAAGTTCGTAACTTTGCGCCCCAAAACGCGATTGAAATAGCGAAACAGACACATATTATTAACTTTAATTCTTATCAATCATGGAAGTGATTTCAGAAAACGTAATCGACACTGCCATAGGGAAAGTGATGCCTATGGTGGATGAGGCTGTCAGCCGACTGGTGGAGTGTGGCGGCAAGTTGGTCGATGAGGTGCAGAAGGATTTCGTTCCTCTGCTCGAAGACCTGGTGAAGAACCTCACGGGCGAGATTAAAGGCATCGCCTTTGGAAAGGAAGTGGACGAACTGGACATGGCAACGCTCGTAGGCTTTGCCAAGCAGTATGTCGTCGAGTCGAGCAACGAGATTGTGGCGATGAAGATGAAGCAGGAGGACGGCATCTTCGTCTATCTCGCCTACTCGAAGGACAGGCAACTGCTGTCGCACGAAGACAACAGGTATTTGATTATCAAGGCGCAGAGGCTCGCGAAGGACGTCGAGGCACTGTTTGCAGAATCGGAACTAATAATCCTTAAATAAGAATACATATATGTTAGATTTTATTTTTGACGCCATCGGAACATTGTTTGATGTCATAGGCGACGTCGTGGCGTGGGTCATTGACGGTTTTGTGTCGCTCGCGGAGCACGTTACCAACTACTTCAGAGCACTGCGCCTGCGCAAAGGTAGGGACATCCCATTCGTGGCAGATGAGACGAAGATAGCCGACCTAATCCACAAGGCACCCGTGAAGAACGTGGGCATCTTTGAGGCAACCTACAACGAGGACACGGACGAGATTGAGAACTATCGCGCCATCGAGGCAGACGAGATGGACGATGACTTGAGAGAGACACTCGGCAACGAAAAACTGGTCGTATTGTCATAAACGGACTAGAGTTTCGCAAGCCGAGCTTGCGAAGACTACAAACTACAAAGTACAGACTACAGACTTTGTGGGGCAGGAATACCTGGAAACGGTCTGTAGTCTGTAGTCAGAAGTCTGTAGTCTCAAGTGAGATTGTGAAACAAGCGAAACTTGAATAAAATAAGATGAAAATGAGCGGACTAATGATGGTTTGTGGAGTCGTCGTAATCGGCGGCTTGGCATATTACTGCTATCGCCGCAGGAAGGCGCAGAAGCAGTTGGTAAAGGAGAATGTGATAGAGTCGCTCGCCAAAAGTCTTGAGGCGGAGACGGTGGAAAGGCTGGCGCTCGACGACGTGGTCGGCTACTTCAAGAGTATAGGACTCAAACGAGGCGTGGACATACCTTTTGTGGCGGTGACACCCGTCGACGGCGTCAAGTCGTACATACTCGGTACGTATGACGACGGCTCAAGTGATATCGCCAATATGCGCCTGATTTCTCCCAAGAGCGTTGACGAAGATTTGTTGCAAATGCTCGGCAACGAAAAGTTTGCTGTATTGTCATAACCGAACAAAATAAGCGGAGGGGGAGTCTGCGGACTCCTCCTCCGATGAACGAAAACTATGTTTTTAATAGACGATTTGTTAATCATTGGCGCTTGCGCCGCTTTTGGCTATTCTGTCGGCACCGTTGTCCAGTTTGTGCTTGATGTGCTCATCGACGAAGACACGTTGGGCAACGAGGTGCAGAACCGCTATCCCGAAGCCTTGAAACTGCTCATTCAGCAGAAGAAACGCAATGCGGTGAATGTGGGCATCTTCGACGAGTGTGACAACGAGATAGCCTCTGACGTGGAAATCTCGTCGTCGGAGGGAGTGTCGGACAACCTATATGTTGGACAAGAAATTTATCTTTATTAATGAACAATAACGTAAAAACAAACACAATACCGTTTGCGAGTCTGCAAGCACTGTATAGATTTGAGAGTGACCTGTGCGAGACAATCAAGGGACTGCTCAACCAGTCGTACCGACACATCGGCGTCAACGCCAACATGACTGTGCTCGACTGGAACGGAGCACCCGTCAAGGTAGTGCACAATGCCTCGGACGCCATCGAGCGCAGTGCGGACTTCGTGGGCGAAGTCAACAAGTTCATCTCGACGCGCGACGACATCGGCGACATTCTCGCCAATGCCTATAGCATAGTCGTCGAACTGAAATTGTCGATGAAAATCACTGCTGACGCAAAGAAACCAGAAACAAAGGAGAAAGAGCCTGCCGTCGAGTTCTATCCGTCAACACCACGGTACAATTTCGACCAGATTATCCTTGACGAGGCGATAAGGACGGAGATATTCGATGCCGTCAAGATAATCGAGTGCAAGGATTTGATATACAACAAGTGGGGATTCGGCGATATCGACCCAGTACCGCGCAGCATCCTGAACTTCTACGGCGAACCAGGCACGGGCAAGACCATGTGTGCGCATGCCATCGCCAACCATCTTGGCAAGAAACTCCTCGCACTCAATTACTCCGAAATAGAGTCAAAGTATGTCGGTGAGGCCCCCAAGAACCTGCAGAAGGCGTTCGACGTGGCCAAGGCAACCGATTCGGTACTGTTCTTCGACGAAGCTGACAGCTTCCTCGGCAAGCGCATCGAGAACGTGACGCAAGGAGCTGACCAAGCACTCAACTCACTGCGCAGCCAGATGCTCATACTGCTCGAGGAGTTCGCGGGAGTAGTCATGTTTGCGACCAATCTCGTGACCAACTTCGACCCCGCATTCGAGTCGCGCATACTCAAGCACATACGATTCGACCTGCCCAACAGGGAGGCACGAGCCGCCATCTTGAAGAAGATGATACCCTCGCGACTGCCTGTGCAACAGCCGTTTACCGACGAGGAGTATCTCGCGGCGAGCGACCTCATCGACGGGTTCAGCGGACGCGAGATCAAGGGAGCGGTATTGGACATGCTGCTGGAGAAAGCCGACCCTGCGGCTGAGTCCATCGTCTTCACCATCGACGACCTGTACACCGTCCTCGAGAAGCGCAAGAAGGCAAAGAAGGAACTCAAGGAGCAGGAGGAACGTCGCATCAAGGACAAAATCTCCAAGAAGTTGAAGGAGAAGGCCGAGGAGGCGAGGGCAATCAAGGAGCAGGAGGAGCAACTGCAGGAAGAGCCATCAGAGAACGAACAAGAGGCGGATAAGGATGGCGAAGATCAAGCGTTAGCTATGCAATGAAGACAGCGACATTGGAGTTTCCGCGGAATGCGCGGACGGTGTATACGGCGGTGAAGAACGTGGTGAGGGGCTGCGGGAGGTTTGACCGCGTGAGGTGCGACGACGTGACGTTTGTGGTCAAGGCATCGCATGGGTGGTCGTTGATCCCGCTGGGCGAGGACGTGAGGATACGCGTGGTGGCGACAGGGACGGAGAGCTCGCGGGTGACTGTGGAGTCGTCGGCAAAGGTGTGGCTCAACTTCCTCGCTTCGAACAAGGAGAACGTGCAGTCGCTGAGCGACTTCATAGCCAACGGAGTGTGGCGCCTGCTGCCCGTGGACGACGGGCGCAACCATAGTGTCATACGGATTGTGAAGCCAGAGATAAGGATGCGGTGAATGCTGACCTTCAAGGGACCGGATGTGAGGGAGAGAGAACATTGGGAACAAACATTCAAAACAAAAATATCATGAGAACAATAGCAACTAAGGAAGAGTTGAGGCAAGCCATTAAGGCAGGCGTGAGGGAGGTACACGTGGCGGACGGGAAGTTGTTCTGTGCGTGCATGTTGGCTGCCAAACATGACAGCAAATGGGCGATAATGAAGAACTACCTGAAGGAATTGGCTTCGCCTATGGTGTATATGGTAATAGGGCCGTTGCACGCTTTTGACGGGTTGAGGATAGCCCATCTGGCGACGGATGTACTCGAGATTCTGCAAGACTGCAATGTCATGCTGACGGTAAATGAAGGACAAACAATAACAATAAGTCCTGCGTAAAGGGACAGTGTGTTTGATGGCGAGCTGTTAGATGAGCAATAATGGGAGTAAGGTGAACTATATTAGTGTTTTATTTGTATATAGATGCCTCTTCGCTCATGGCTAATACTACGCATCGCCTTTATCGTCTTACTATTGTATATAAAACGAAGGAAGTGGTTCGGAAAATTTAGCAAGAGGAAGAACAGAAACAATGAAGACAGAGAGCCTGAATAATGGAACTCCATTAACAGGCTCTCTGTTATTTTTGAGAAAAAGGATGCATCTTCAGATTCTGCTTATCAACTCCACAACGGTTCAAAATGCCAGTTGACAGGAAATCCCATTGCGGCAGTGTCCACGATTGGATGAGACCTTAACAGATTGAGCAAAGATTTTTTGAACTTGCTGTCTGTGTGGATGGCATACTCCAGATATGTCAGGCAGCAAAGTGTTGCGTATAACTTTCCCTTGTCAAAACTTTGGTCTGTAATCCAAGCGTTGCTGAGGACGGCAGGAATCTGTGGCTTGAGTGGAAATATCTTGTTCCATACACGGCCATGGTGCGCGATGCTATTGCGCAAGGCACTGATGCTCTTCAACCAGCTTTCCAAATACAGGTGTTGGGGCAATCCCAGTTCTCGTGCAATCTTCTTTTTTATCCTGTTGCCGGCAAAATTTTCAAACGTCTTTGAAAGAGTGCCGAATGAAGCCAACTCCAGCGTCTTCCATACTGGCGGAAGTTGGTTGCGTGAATACTTGTTATAATGCTCTTGTATGAAATCTTCCTTTGAACGTGACAGCTCTCTGTTCAAGCGACTCAGGTTGTCAACGAAGAGTTCTTGGTTTGTGAAATTGTCAGAGTCCATAAACCAAAAAGAACCATATCGCAAAGAAACATGATGGATGACTTTTGCCCTCAGCGCTATCTCAATGCTCTGGATGGTCGTGAATAGCAAAGCCCTTAACTCCTTGTCAAAGTAATACAGTTCAGCCGCTCTTTCAAAAGTGCTTCCGGGCTTGAACGTGTGGGTTTGCTTGTCCTGCTCCATCGGTCGCCAGTATCCTGCCAAACGGAAATAACTGATGACGCTCAGTTGCTCTTTAGCAAAGGCCTCATCAGCGATGGTCATTCCTCGTGATTTGAGGAGTTCAATCAAAGCTGGGTAATCCAGCGGTTGTTTTGTGTATGCCATGTAAAAATAAAAGTTCCGCCCTGGTACGCATGCAAGCATAGGCGTGGCGGAATTTGTCAATGCAAAATTACAACTTTTATTTCAAACCACCAAGATGTTTGGGGAGATAATTACTCGAAGTAGCCAAAATCGCATTTTGTCAAGAGAATTGTCGGGCGGAAATTACAAACGACCGAACGGAATGGCTTCAAACGACCGAAAAATCTTGAATCAACCTCGGATTTTTCGCGCGAAAAGTTGTGGATTTTCTTGAAAAGGTGTAAATTTGCGGTCGTAAAAACCTTGAAAAGGTGTAGATTTGCGGTCTGGAAGACCTTGAAAAGGTGTAAACCGGGCATGGGCATTGTGCTTCATGCTGACAATGTGAGCGAAAAGGACGGTATTGTGTACTTGCCCGTGTATATGGCCGGCTGCCTGTGAGAGGGAGTGGCGGCAGGTGAGGGAGAGGCTTTACACCGCGGTTTTGCGGACGACGTGCATTATTTTACACGTTGCCCGCATTCGTGAATTTTAGTGGGGGAAAGGGTTGGAAGTCGGTGGGAAAGGTTGTATCTTTGCGCCCCCAAAAGTTTGTCCTACGCGAACTTTCCTGTCTGCAACGAGTGAAAAAAACTAAAAAATGCAAAAAATCACCATCTGCAAGGAGCTGGATTGCGAAAAAAGCATTACCTTTGTCTCTTGGAGCGTGCGACGCAAGTCGCACCGCTCCGCAAGACAGGCATTGAATGCTTAGCCCCGCACGATAAAACGCCAAAAAACATCCAGAGGGGATAGCAATCTCGGCTCCTTGTCTCATGCAGAGACAACGGAGCGCCGTCGTAGCATCTGAACGACCTCAGATACGGGACGGGCGTAGGTTGTACTTTCCACTCTCCCTTCACCTTCTGAAAGGTGATTGGCGTTACCCATCGTGCAGGTGTAGGCAGTGAAAAACGCTTACGCCTTTCTTGTTTGTGCGCATGATGGAGAGAACGTGAAGTATAACCAAAACCCAATAATCAATATGCCAAGATACAGAGTCACTACCAAGAGCCGTATGCAGAGCAACGGCATCCGCATCGAGCCTGGCATGTCCGTCGATGTCGTCACCCCCTTCGTGGGCAATCCGCTTCATTATAACGGCGGCCAGGCTGTTGCTGAGGCGTTCATGCGCGTGTATGGAATCGACCTCAAAAGAGCTGGTGCGCTGAGTTCGATTTATTTGGGGGTGGAAGAAATGTGAAAACTTAATTTCACAATTATACTATTATTAGAATATGCGTGAACCGATGATATTTGGTAATGATATACTTGTTGGCACAAAAAACAAAAAGGGTAAATCAGAACGATTCGCCCAAATGTTTGAGAATTGCACTTGTAAAGAAGAAAAGGACAGGAAAATGGTTAGCAGAACAATTAGGTAAAAGCAATTGTACTGTTAGCAAATGGTGCTCAAACTCCGCACAACCAGATTTGAAGACATTAGCAAAAATTGCTGATTTGCTTAACATGGATTTACGGAATCTTCTTACAGAAGACAAATAACCAGTATTCAAAGCAACATTCACAAATACCTAATGAATGAGTTAGAGGTCATAGTTAAAGTCATCAATACGCTGAGTGGGAACACTAACTGTAAGGTTAGATATGCATCTGAACTTGAAAATTTTCAGAATAGAAAAAGTCAAGCAGAATCAAACAAATATCGACTTGGTGTTATTGGAGTAACCAGTAGTGGCAAATCAACTATGATAAACTCATTACTCGGTGAATTTCTACTTCCTGCAGTTGCGAGACCATCTTCCAGCCAGTTAGTAAGTTGTTATTACTCACAATCAAGATGCTCCAAAATTCATTTCCAAAATGGGAGCACAAAACTTTTTTCGGGCAACTCATTAAATCAAAAAGTGATAGAAAAATATGGTGATGAAAGTTCTAATAAAAACAACATTGAAAAGGTAAAACAAATAGAATTATCAACGCCAGATTTTCCATTTGACAGCAGCATTCTTCTCATTGACAGTCCAGGTCTTGATGCTTATGGATATGCCGGACATGAGCAATTGACAATGAATAGTCTGCTGCCGACTATCGACTTTTGTATTTTTGTAACCACTTGTAAGACAAATTCTGACGAGAAGATGCTTAGTGTATTAAATACAATTGCCGAATATGAAAAGCCCGTTATTATAGTACAGAATATGATTGATTCTCTCAAGCCCAGTCTTGATGGGAAAAAATCTGTTTCTGATGTGGCTCAAGACCACAGAGTTCGCGTAGAACGCATAGTAAATAACTCAAAAATCAAAGACAAGTCAAAGGTTCATATTGTACAGATTTCTGCAATCAATGCACTGAAGGCTCGACAAAACAAACTGAGGACGAAGGATGACGTTAAGCTTTTAGAACAATCTAATTACCAGAAATTGGT
>JABUTZ010000076.1 GCA_021443415.1 Bacteroidaceae bacterium
GCTTGTCCGCGCCCAGGAGGGCAACTGGGGCGACGGCGGCCTGATCAAGGCAAACTGGTAAACTGTTATCAATTGTAAAAATCTGTTAACAACCAACCAAAACCATACACATACTCTTCGCGAAGGGCGGGGCAACGGCATGTTGTCCCGCCTTTCTTTGTGCCTACACCTTATTTATATATAATATATATGCAAGGACTTGCATTAACTTTTTTGCAGATTTTTTTACAAAAAAGTTTGTCAGTTCAGATTTTTTCACTAATTTTGGGGCATAAAAGAAAAAAGTAACAAAAATTAACAATCCGCAAACACCCCCGAAGCCCACCACAGACACCAACGAAGCCCCGCGCGTCGAGCCTGCAAGGCAGGCGGACCGGCAAACCGACCAAAACACTCCAACCCTTTTCCTTAACAGTCTAAAAACCCAAAGCACTATGAAAACGCTTAATCTTTTCCTCGCCATGCTCGTGATGTCAGCGGGAGCTGTATTCGGGCAGACTGGCACTACACTCTTCCAGCCGGAAGAAAACGTAGCTTACACGCTAAAAACAAAGGGAGGTCTGAATCTTTACGCCACCACCGAGGAGTCGTCCATCTCAGGAGGATACCAGCTCGCATCGACAGGCGAAGAGTTCGAGTTTGCCGGCAACACAACGGACGGATACACCATCCGCAGCACCTCGTCGGGCGCGTACCTCGGCGTGGCAAGCGACGGGTCGTCGCTCACCGACACCCCGACTCGCTGGCTCGTCGTCAAGACCAACAACGGCCAGGGCAACTACTACTACTACCTCCACCGCAAGTCGGACTACACGGGCAACAGCAAGAAGGACAAGAAGCTCATGTCGGCGCAGTACGCACTGGTGAACTTCTACAAATACAACATCAGCACATCGTTCAGCAGCAGCCAGGACGTGTGGGTGCTCGAGTCGGGCACGGAGCGCAACGTGACCATTGAGTACGTCTATGGCTCGGACGTGGTCGGCACGCATACGGAGTACATGGAGCTGGGCTTCTCGATCAAGACCGTCGCCGAGGCCAACGTGCCCGAGGGATTCTTCCTCACCGAGACGACCTTCGAAAGCGTGGTGGCAGGCAAGTACACCTACCGTGTGCCCGTCAACATGCACGAGGTCATCGTCGACCCCGAGGTCAACGGCAACTACACGTCAGCCGTCCACCTGCGCACGCTGCGCGGCACGCAGACAGTCGACGGACTCCAGAGCCTCGACGGCAGCGTCACGCTGATGCCCATCACCTGGGACAGGACCTCAGTCACCCTCACCTGCGCCACGGGCGAGACCCTTTATCCTTCTGTCGACTTCCACGGCGAGGGCATGAACGCCTACTTCTGGATCGACGAGGGCAATGACGGCTACGCCTGCACAGCCAACAACTCGAAGCACACCATCACGGGCGACCTCAAGGCATGGTCGCGCTACACCTTCTCGTCGAACGCCAACGCCACGGGCTGGGACAACATGGGCCACAAGCGCGGCATCCACCAGTACGGCATGGGCACCTGCGCCGCCCCGACGACGGCCGGCACCTACAACGCACGCTTCATGGTGGCGAAGAACTGCATCAACCCCAAGGGCTACACGGGCATCTCAGCCGACCAGGGCATCATCGTCGACGTCAAGCTCCAGGTGGTGGCCCCCGACCCCATCGAGGACATGGCCGTCCTCTACTCCCGCATCTACGACAACAGGGGCGTGATGGGCGGCTACACGGAGGCGAGCGTCGAAGCCAACCGTTCGGCGTTGAACAACGCGGAGAGATACACGGAGATGATGGTTAACTACATGCTCCAGGGCAAGACAGCCCCCAGCTACATAAGGAATCTCTTCAACTCCACCTTCACGACCCTCGCCAAGATCGAGCGCGAAACCCTCGTCGTACAGACCCCGCGCCCCGGACGCTTCTACCGCATCAAGGCCAAGACGAGCGACCGGTACATGCTCGGCGCCACGACGGCATGGGAGAAGAGCGCCGACCAGGTGCTGACGACCGCACAGGTGGCGTATGCCGACAGGCCGACCCACAAGCAGTCGCTCTTCTACGTCACCGAGGACGGTAACATACTGAGCATGAGCGAGGGCAAGTACCTCAACCGCGGTTGCACGCAGGTGATGATCGACGACGCAGCCGGACTGGGACGCTATGAGTTCACGCGCAACTACGAGCAGGACATCCCCGCCCTCAACCTCGAGGACATGACCGCCTACCGCACGTTCACGAGCGACAGCACCCTCGTGGCTGACCTCGCCTCCGCCGGACGCATCGACCGCCTCGGACGCACCGACGCCACCACCGCCTGGGTGCTCGAGGAAGTGGACGACATGCCCATCTCATTGAGCTCGGCGGGCTACACCGCCTTCTTCACCCCCACGGCTCTCAACATCGCCAGCGTGAGCGGACTCGAGGCTTTCGCCTGCGAGCTCGACCTGGAGAACTCAGTGGTGAACATGATTGACGTGACCTCCGTGCCCGCCAACTCGGCAGTCGTACTCAAGGTGGCAGGCGCAGGCAGTTCGACAGTGGCAGTCAAGATGAACTATGACAACACCGAAGAACCTCTCGCGGGCGACGACAACTGCCTCACGGGCAGTGTCAGCACCATCACCGTGGAGCCTTACTCGACTATGCAGCTTGGCACCAACAAGAAGACCGGCAAGCCGATGTTCGCCAAGACTTCCGCCACGACCGTCAAGGGTTTCAAGGGCTACATAGATGTGTCAAATACGAACGTATCCAATGCACGTGAGTTGATGCTCAACCTCGACGAGATGGCATCTGCCATCGACGCCGCCCGGGACGACACGATGCGCGAGGGCGAGATGTACAACATCCGCGGTCAGCGCGTGACAAAGGCCGACGGACTGGTGATCGTAAACGGCAAGAAGGTGAAGTTCTGAACCCGCCCCTGCCGGCATGAGAGTACGAATGACGATGTGAAACAAGAAATCAGAAAAGGAAAACATACAATGAAATACGTAAAACCGGAATTGAGCGTGTTCCAACTGCGCACAGGTCGCTATATGGAAGATCCCATACCATGTGGTCCCGAAAGCCAGTTCGAGCCAGAGGACGAGGTGCGTGCGCAGGAGATGGAGGTGGTGACCCCCTCGGGCAACTGGATGGACGGCAACCTCATCCACGCCGGCTGGTAGCCCACAGCCACCCCCGGCCGGGCCAATTCCCGCAACCATGGTGCGGTGAACCGACAACACGAGCAGTCGGTTCACCGCACCTTTTTCATACAAAATAATTCAAGTTTCGCTTGTTTCACAATCTCACTTGAGACTACAGACTTCTGACTACA
>JABUTZ010000077.1 GCA_021443415.1 Bacteroidaceae bacterium
TCAGCGTCAAGGGATGCCACTACTCCGTGCCCGACCGTCTTGCAGGTCAGACGGTCATCGTGCAGCTGTACAGCGAGAAACTGCGTATATATGACACCGACCATAAGCTTGTGGCCAGGCATGAGCGCAGCTACTCCCACGGCTCATGGACGTTTGACATCAACCACTACGTAGAAACCCTCATGAAGAAACCTGGCGCTCTGAAGGGCTCTTTGGCATTGCGCCAGATGCCGGAGAAGATGCAGGAGCTCTTCCATGTTCATTTTGCCGGGGACGGGAAGGACTTCCTCCGCCTGCTGAAATACTGCCAGCAGAAGGGGCATGACTATAATGACATACTCAAGGCCGTGAAGACGATACGCATGCGTGGCGCAAGACGCATCAATTCAGACCAGATAAGGGTGGCGCTTGAGACAACGAACGACGCCCCTGTCACATACACAGAGGAGCAGAAGACGGACGCGTTCCTTGAGATAGAGCTCGGAAGCGAGGATGTGCTCTCGCAACTGGATGCCGTAATGAAAAGCGGCACCCGTACCAATGCGGGCATGGGAGGGAACGCGCTATGAATGAAACAGACATGGTCAGGTCCTATGCGCGGGAACTGAAGCTGGCCACCGTAAAGGACAATGCGGAAATGTATGCGGAAGATGCCGCAAGGGAACAGTGGGGCCACATGAAGTATCTTCGGCGTATTCTTGAAGAGGAGGTTACGCGCCGCCGTGAAAAAAGCAAGATCACGCGCATACATAGGGCCGACTTCCCACAGATGAAGTACCTTGAGGAGCTTGAACGTAATGAGTTGCCACAGGAATGCCAGGCGCTGTTGCCCGCGCTCGAGACCCTGGAATTCATCAGGGATGGGCGCAGCATCGTAATGTATGGAAATCCAGGAACGGGCAAGACGCACACATCCATAGGGTTAGGCGTCAAGGCCTGTCTTGAAGGATACTCTGTGTTCTTCACCTCAATACCAAGACTGCTTACGCAAATCAGGGAGGCGAAGACTGACAGGACACTCAGGAATCTGGAAATGAAGTTCGAACGATTCGACTTGGTCATATGTGATGAGCTGGGATATGTCGGATTTGACAAGGAAGGTGCTGAAATGCTTTTCAACCACCTCTCTCTCAGAACCGGAAAGAAGGCCACCATCATCACAACGAACCTGCCGTTCACAAGGTGGGAGGAGGTGCTGAAAGACAAGGTGCTTTGCTCCGCACTCGTCGACAGATTGTGTCACAAATCGTACCTTATCAACATGACGGGAACATCATATCGGATTAAAGAAACAAAAAAATTACTTGACAAAATTTAATGTATAACAAACTTTTTGTACATTCGCAACACACAATCTAGCTGGTATACTTTTCATTTATTTTTTGGTATACTTTGGCATTATCATTTACATTCGAGCAGTTGAACATCCGCATACCCGAGCCATTGCGAAGAGGCTATTGAACTTTGAGAAATCTATCATAACACTTGGACCTTATGCTATAACACATACAAAGTATGTGCCAACACGAAGTGTGTAAGACATTTATGACAAATTTGGGGTATCGTATGACATTATGTCATGCCAACAAGTATATCATTGCCAAAAAATATCGGGGCGAGTGAGCAACTCGTCCCGATATTTTGTCAAAATGTTTCCTTCAATATCTCCGGGTGTTCGTGGTAGGTTTTCACGATGAGCTCGCCGAACAGGTTGTTGGCCCAGGCGAACCAGCTTCTCGTGAAGGTCGTGTGGTCGTTCACGTCGAATGACTCGTGCATGAACCCCGTGTTGCCGTCCGTGTTGCGCAGCATCCGGATGCACGCCTTGATCTCCCCGGCGTCGTCCGTGGTCAGCGCCTTCATGATGAGGCTCATCGGCCAGGCCATCTGCAGTCCCACGTGCGGGCCGCCGATCCCCTCGCCGTCCTTGCCGGAGAAGAAATACGGGTTGTTGTGGCTCCACACCAGCTTCCGGGTGTTTTGGTAGATCGGGTCGTTCTTGTCGCAATAGCCCAGGTAAGAGGCCGAGAGCAGGCTCGGCACGTTGGCGTCGTCCATGCAGTAGCTGTTGCCGAAGCCGTCCACCTCGAAGGCGTACACTTTCCCGCACACCGGGTGGTTCACCACGGCGAACTGCTGGATGGCGGCGTCCACCTCAGCGGCCAGTGCCGTGCATGTGCTGGCGAACGCGTGGTTGCCCAGCACCTTCGTCTCGATCTCCGCCAGCTGGCGCAGGGACACCACCGCAAACATGTTCGACGGGATCAGGAAGCCGTATTGGGGGGCGTCGTCGGACGGGCGGAAGGCCGAGTAGATCAGTCCGACGGGCTTCACGGGCGCGCCGTAGCCCTTGTTCATCTGGCTGTCCGTCGGCTCGTTGGTCTCCCGTTGGAAATGATACGGGCCCAGCCCCTCTTTCCGCTGCTGCTCCTTGAACGTCTTCACCACCAGCTCCATGGCGGCCTGCCAGTCCGCGTCGAACACCGAGGTGTCGCCCGTGATGGTCCAGTACAGGTAGGCCAGCCGGATCGGGTAGCACAGCGAGTCGATCTCGTACTTCCGTTCGTGCAGTTCGTCCTTCATCTCGGTGTAGTCGCTTTTCCACCCGCTGCCCGTCGGCCCTTCGTTGAACGCGTTGGCGTACGGGTCGATGCGGATGCAGTCGGCCTGCCGGTTGATGGCCCCCGCGATCAGTTGCCGGAGCGCCTCGTCGTCTTTAGTCAGGGTGATGTACGGGGTGAGCTGTGCCGATGAGTCGCGCAGCCACATCGCGTCGATGTCGCCGGTGATCACGAAGGTGTCGGG
>JABUTZ010000078.1 GCA_021443415.1 Bacteroidaceae bacterium
TTTTTCGGGTTTCGGGCGAGGCGGCGGGGCGTAAAAAGAGGATTGGGCAGACGGTGTCTGCCCAATCCTGGATGGGTGGTTTTGATTGCTGTGCTTACCAGTCGGCCTTGAGTGGGGTGTAGGTGCCGTTGAAGGGGGGGGTGGTTGGCATCTCCTGTGCGCGCACGTCAGCATCGCCTGCGTCACTTGTATCTCCGTCGGAGCCGAATCCCATGAGCACTCTCACCGGTATTGCCACGATGGTCACCGTGGGCTTGATGTATTGCGTCTCTTCCATAGTGTGTTTTATCTGATTATCTTTTTGCCGTTCCTGATGATGATGCCGCGGTGGGTGGCTGTGGTGCGGCGGCCCGTGAGGTCGTAGGCGGGAGCGTCCGCGCTCTCGGCAGCCTCCACGGCGCCGATCGCCGTCGTCATGCCTCCGCCGAAGTTGAGGACGAAGGCCGAGACGCTGCTTGCCTGCTCCTCGGTGAGGTTGAGGTAGCACTTGTTGGCGGCGAGGGTGCCCGACTTCCAGCGGTTGAAGTTCTCGCCCTTGAGGAAGTAGGCGTACTTGTGGAGGTCGGGGTCGAACGGTGTCGGCTCGGTCACGCCTTCGAGGAGGTTTCCGGTGAGGGCCACGATGTGGTCGGTGCGCTTCTCGTCGCGGTAGACGAGGTTGACCGGTGTGCTCGGCTCATCTGTCTTCACCAGCACTCCCGTGGCGGCGGTCAGTGTCAGGTCGCCCACCTCCGTCTTGGCGCTTGTCAGCGTGAGCTCGCACTTTTCCCTGTCGACTCCGTTGATGTAGAGCAGGTCGGCGTTCTCGGGCATGAGCAGGTGGTGGGAGGGGGCGAACGAGGCGTATCCGTAGGCGTTGGTGGTCACCGTGGCCTTGACGTACGTGTCGTAGGCGTAGGCGAGGGTGCTGGGAGTGCGCTTGTAGAGGACGGCGGGGATGTTGGTGCTCTTGTTGGCCGAGCCATAGGCCTTGACGTAATGATTGGTTTCGCTATTGACTTTGCCTATGTATCGACTGTTGCCTGTACTCTGTTCCACAAGGATGACTCCATCGTTGTATGTTTCGGGGCTCCATTTATATTGGGCTGTCGTAGATGTTGCGAGGTCGCTAGATGACATGATGACATACTTAGCGGCTTCGGTTGTTTGCATTTCGATGCTGAAGTTGCTGGCATTCTTCCCGAACTTGATTATTGTGGCGTCGCCCGCTGAAAGTATGCTGTCATCTTCCTCAAAGGTAATGCTGCTTGTTTGCCATTTCTGCGAGGCGAGATCCGAGTTGGTGGCCCTCTTCACTCCCTCCAGCACGATAAGGTATTCGTCGTCGGTGTTCACGTCGCTCGTGGAGGTTATCTTGGTGAAAGGTGTCGCCGCGCTGCCCTCTGTCTTGCGGTAGACGGCGTAGAGCGTCACGTCGGCGGCGGGCACATAGGCGTCGCCAGCCTCGCCCACAACCGCGGGCGCTTCGGTGGCGCCTTCCACTGCCGCTGCTGCCCAGCCCACGAAGGTGTCGTAGCCGGCGATGCCGATGGTGGCTGTGGGCAGGGTCACTCCCATGCCGCCCTCCGTCTCGGTCAGGCTGTCTGTCTCGCAATATCCCGAGCCAGCCTCAAAGGTCACCGTGCGGCCCACGCCGGCGGCTGCGGGGTTGGAGTTGTATGTGGTGGTGGGGCCACCGTACGTGACTTCGATCTTCTCTATGTAAACGGCTCCGCTCGAGTAGATGTAGAATTTCGAGGCTTCGTCCGTAAGGGTTATCTCCACGTCTTCACCCTGCTGAGTTGATGTTGCTTTACCTAAGTCACCGCTGGTCGGTGTCTTTGTTGAATTGTCAGAGCAGATATAGAAGGTTCGATTGCTTGGGGAGTTGCTTGTCGTGTAGATATGCACTGATTTCACTGTGCCGTTATATTCGGGCGAGGCAAGGTGATAACCGCTATTGTTCTTGTTGATTTGCAAGTTATTCGAATTTACAATAGCGTATCCACCCCAGTTGCCGCCTTCACTCTCTATGACGATGTTGTTTACATAACTACTGCCATAACTATGCTTAGTTTTTGCAGCCGCTATTTCAGCGGTGGTGAGTGATGCCGTAATAGCGGCCGACCCGCTCGTCTTCTTGTAGACGGCGTAGAGTGTGATGTCCTCTTCGGGGTAATAGGTGTCGCCGGCTGTTCCCACTGTCTCGGGAGCCGCTGTCGTAGCGGCCACGGAGGCTGTCGACCATCCGTGCAGCGACCATCCGGCTATCGCATGGGTGGCGGCGGGCAGGGTCACGCCTGCGCCTCCGGCGGTCTCGGTCAGGCTCTCCGTGTCGCATGTTCCCGTGCCCTTGTCGAAGGTCACTGTGTGCGGCGTGGCGGGGGTGGCGGAGCCGTAGGTCAGCGTGTACGACTGGCAGTAGAGGCTGTTCGCAGTAGCCTCTATCTTTATGACGAGGGCGCTCGTAGTACCTGTAATGTCGACTGTCTTTTCGACATCGACATAATTAGTCGAATACGCAGAGTACCATCCAGTGTCGAAGTTACTACCCGCCGACGCACTGCCCACGAGGTAGGTGAATGTCGAGCCTCCGTCGGTCGAGTAGGACAGCTTGCCGGCACCTCTACCGCTGTTTGACTTCATGCTCAGCGTGATCTTGGTGACGGGGATGCCGTTGTAGCCAGACAGCGTCAGTGTCTGCGACTT
>JABUTZ010000079.1:0-1471 GCA_021443415.1 Bacteroidaceae bacterium
GAGAGCGTCAGCAGGGCGACAACAACGGTCCCCACGACAGGCAAACAAGACAAGAAATGGCACATGGCCGCCGTGACCATCGCCGACGGCAAGATAGCGTCGGAGGGCGGCGCCACGCCAATCAAGTTCGGACTGGACGACGAGGGCCGCTACAGCATCGAGATGCTGACGACCGAAGAAGCGAAGTTTGTCGCGATGACGGGAAAGATGAGCACCGACTACCTGTACGCCTTCACGACGGCGCAGTACACATGGAAGACGGAAGCGTACAATGGCGGAGTCATCCTCGTGGAAACAGGCAGAGACCGTCATCTGGGACTGCAGATCGACAGCGTCGGGAACTATTACCTCAAGGACTACGGATCGATGAACCGCGCCAGCTACCCCCCCGCCGTCCTCTACAAGCGCAAAGCCGCCATCTATACCTACACCTACGACACATACGTCAGGGCGACGGTGACGACAAACAGCGACGGATACGCGTCGTTCGCACCCTCCTACCACCTGCTCATGCCCGCGGACGCCGACTTATTATATATAATAGGTGCGGATGGCAACAAGATTGTGACGATGAGCGCCAACGACGAGGTGGGCGACAAGACACTGACCAAAGCCACGGGAGTGATCGTGAGCACCGAGGAGGGAGGCACGACCGTCAGCCTCGTCTACCGCGACGAGAGGCGCACGGACCGCATCGTGGCCCTCGACGGCAACCTGCTCGAGGGAGTGACGGACTCGCTGACGTACGACGACGCCTTCCTCAAGACCGTCTACTACTACTACCTCAAGGGCACCGGCTTCAAGCGCTGGAAGACGGGCACGCTCGCCCCCAACAAGTGCTACCTCAACCTCAACCCCGAGCAGGCGAGCAACATAGCCTCGTTCGTCTTCACCTTCGAGGGAGGCACGACGACGGCCGTCGGCATGCCGGCGGCGGAGACAGCCGACACGCCCGCCTACGACCTCACGGGACGACGCACCACAGCCTCCCACCGGGGCATAACCATACAGAACGGAAAGAAAATCATCAGATAACGACCCATGGAAGAGAAAGAATACATCAAGCCCACGCTGACCATCGTGGAAATACCCGTCTATGTGCTGGAAAAAAAAGATGAGCTGATAGTCTTGTCCGAGGACGATGAGGATGACGGCAACATCGAAGAGGCGGACGCCCGCGCACAGGAAACAGTGACCGTCGCCCCCTTCAACGGCACTTACATCCCCATCAAGAGCAACTGGTGACAAACACCCCGCGGGAAGCCGCAAAGTGTAACAAAATGTTAAAATTTAGGCAAAAAAAAAAAAAAATGACATTTGTTGAAGCCTATACAGATAAAAATCACTAATTTTGCATTCAATTTCGACAATTAAAAAACAAACGCACATATGAAAAAAGGATTTACTCTCTTACTCGCAGCCCTGGTTTCGCTCTGCTCATGGGCGGACGACACCTACAAGCAGGTGACCA
>JABUTZ010000079.1:1479-5522 GCA_021443415.1 Bacteroidaceae bacterium
AGCGAGCTGAAAGCCGGCGCCCAGGTGGTCGTCGTGTCAGGCACCGCGGCCATGTCAACCACCCAGTCGTCATGGAACAGGGGCGCAACGACCGTGACCATCGACAAGACAAACAAGACGTGCACGCCCAACTCCCTCACCCAGATCTTCACCCTCGAGGCTGGCACTAAGGCTGGCACATGGAGCTTCAGCACGGGCAGCGGCTACATCTGCGCAGGGTCTTCGGAAGATGACTGCTTGGAGACATCGACCATCAAGACCAACGACGCCAGCTGGACGATTAGTTTCTCGGGCGGAGTCGCAACCATCCTGGCTCAAGGCATAGCCACATTCAACCAGCTGACATTCGACGATGAGGTATTTGTCGCATCTGACGGCGATTACAACGACATCAAGCTTTACATCAAGGACAGTGCCGCCCCCGGCGAGATGTTCGCCATAGTGGCAAGCCTTTCCGAGCTGGCGGCCGGCGACCAGGTGATCATCGGCTACGACAATAGCAGTGTGGCCATCTCCACCGCCCAGTCGTCATGGAGCCGCGGAGCCGCCGCCATCACGCTTGACGGCGCCACCTGCACCATCAGCCCCGACGTACAGGTATTCACCGTCGAGGCCGGCACAGTGGCAGACACATGGAGCTTCAAGGCTGAGAACGGCTACATCTGCGCCGCCTCATCGGTTGAGAATACGTTGGAGACAGTGCCTAACAAGACAGCAAACGCCAGCTGGAGCATCACGTTCAACAAGAAGGGTTATGCAAAATTAATGGCCAGCGGCAGCGCAGCCTTCAACGTGCTGACATACGACTCCGACGAGGACGCCTTCGTGGCGGCAGACGAGGAGTACGTCAAGCTTAACATATTCAAGAAGGCGGACCAGAAGGCTCCCGAGGTGCTGACACAGCCCAACGACGGAACCTACACGCTGGGCGACTCTCCCCGCAACCTCACGGTGAAGATCACCGCCGTGCCCGACCCCACATTCCAGTGGTACAAGAACACGGTCAAGAGCACCGAGGGTGCCACAGCCATCGCCGGCGCCACGACCGACAAGTACAAGCCCGACGTGACCGTAGCCGGCACGACCTACTACTACTGCGTGGCTACCAACCCGCTCGGCTCGGCTACCACCGCCATCGCGACGGTGACCGTCATCCCCGCCACAGTGACGGTGAAGACCGACGGCACATACGGATGGGCTACGTACGCCGCAGGCTACAACCTCAAGCTTGACCGCCAGGAGGGAGTGGATGTCTTCTACGCACAGAAGCTGGGAGGCGAGAGCACATCGGTGGTGGTGAGCGACGCAATCACCAAGTTGGAAGGCAAGGCCCTCGCCAAGGGCACCGGCATACTCATCAGGACAACAGTCCCCGGCACATCGGTGACCTTCAACATCAGTCCCAAGACCGAGGCGGACTTCATCATGGACAAGGAGGAGATGGGCAACATGCTCGTAGGCGTACTCGAGCCCACCACATACGATGCCACGCTCCACCAGAACTGCTACATCTTCACCGGCAAGGGCGGCGAGGTAGGCTTCTACCCCTGGCAGTCGGGCACCATCGGAGCCAACAAGTGCTACCTCAAGCTGGAGGAGGCCTCCGAGGTGGTCGCACGCTTCTCCATCGCAGTCGATGACAGCAGCCTGACCACGGAGATCCGCAACCCACAGTTTGACAACACGCCCGTACAGGCATACGACCTCTCCGGCCGCGCCGTGAGCGGCGACTACAAGGGTCTTGTGATCGCCGGCGGCAAGAAATACGTGAAATAAACCACAGAGACAGATATGAAAAAGTACCAGACACCCACGCTGACCATTGTGATGCTTGCCACACAGCAGGTCATGCAGGCAGGAAGCGAGCGCATACCTCTCCACGAAGGCGAGGGAGCCGACGGCGGCGAGTCGCTCGTACGCCAGCAGGAGACAGGCTACGACCCGATCAAATGCAACTGGGGAAACTAAACCTCCCCACCTCTGCACACAACCGATATGCACACATGACGTGGCATACTGCAAGGTACAACCAACCGGCGTACCTTTGCAGTATGCTTTCGTTGTTTAACTAAAGTTTCGCAAGCCAGGCTCGCGAAGACTACAGACTACAGACTACAGACTACAGACTACAGACTACAGACTACANGACTGCAGACTACAGACTACAGACTACAGACTACAGACTACAGACTACAGACTACAGACATTGTAGAACAGAAACAATCATTTCGAACAACAGCAAACAATTTCGCACAACCCCGAACCATGACAATAGCCAGGACAACACTCGCGGCGGCGGCGATAGCCAGCCTCGCCGCATGCACGGCAAAGACCGAGGAGAACCCCCTGCTGGCGGACTACGGCACACCGTTCAACATACCGCCGTTCGAGAAGATCGAGTACCGCCACTACATGCCCGCCATCGAGCGAGGCATCGAGGAGCACAACGCCGAGATTGCAGCCATCGTCGCCGACACGGCGGCCCCGACATGGGAGAACACCATCCTCGCCCTCGACAACTCCGGCCAGACGCTCAGCCGCGTGGCCCTCGTGATGTACAACCTCAGCTCGTCGGACAACACCGAGGAGATGCAGGCGATCACCGAGCAGGCGATGCCACTGCTCTCAGCCCACGATGACGAGGTGGGCATGAACCCCGCCCTCTTCGCACGCATACGCCAGGTCTATGACAACCGCGAGGCCCTCAGCCTCGACACGGCGCAGATGCGTCTCCTCGAGAAGACCTACCGCGGCTTCGTGCGCTCGGGAGCGCTGCTCTCGCCCGCCGACCAGGAGACGCTCAAGCAGGTGAACACCGACCTGACCAAGGTGACGCTCAACTTCTCCAACACACTGCTCGCCGCCGTCAAGGACGCCGAGGTGGTGGTGGACAGCAGGGAGGAGCTCGCCGGCCTGGACGAAGCGACCATCGACGGAGCCGCCGAGGAGGCGAAGGCTCGCGGCAAGGAGGGCAAGTACGTGCTGACGCTCGACTACGCCGTGCGACAGAACGTGCTCACAAACTGCGACAACCGCGACGTGCGCCGACGCATCTACGAGACATACACAGCCCTCGCCACCGACCCCGCCCACGACAACCTGACGCGCATAGACACCATCATACACCTGCGCCAGCAGAAGGCGGAACTGCTGGGCTTCACGAACTACGCCGCCTTCAAGTGCGACAACGTGATGGCGAAGACACCCGAGGCCGCCATCGAACTGCTCATGAAGCTGTGGGAACCCGCCGTGCGCAAGGTGCGCGAGGAGGTGGCGGACATGCAGGCGTACGCCAACAGCCACCGCGACGGGGGCGAGGACCTCGGACTCGTCATCGAACCCTGGGACTACCAGTACTACGCCGAGAAGGTCAAGGGCGAGCGCTACGCACTGACCGAGAGCGACACACAGCCCTACTTCGAGCTCGGCAACGTCATCGATAAGGGCATCTTCAACATGGCACGGCGACTCTACGGAGTGACGTTCAGCGAGATAGAGGACGCACCCAAGTACGACGCCGACCTGCGCGTCTATGAGGTCAGGGACGCCGACGGCAGCCACCTCGCCGTCTACATGCTCGACCCCTACAAGCGGCCGACGAAGGTGCAGGGGGCGTGGATGACCGAGTTCCAGTCGGCGTGCGACTACGACGGCACCGTCGAGCGACCCATCGTCATCAACGTGATGAACTACACCAAGCCCGCCGAGGGCAAGCCCTGCCTGCTCACGCTCGACGAGGTGCAGACACTCTTCCATGAGTTCGGCCACGGACTCCAGGGCATGCTCACCAAGGCGAAATACCGCAGCCAGGCGGGCACGAGCGTCGACCGCGACTGCGTCGAGCTGCCCTCGCAGATAGGCGAGAAGTGGGCGACCGAACCCGCGCTGCTCGCCGAATACGCCCTCCACTACGAGACGGGCGAGGCGATGCCTCAGGAACTCATCGCCAAGCTGCAGGCCTCCGCCAAGCACAACCAGGGCTTCATGACCTGCGAACTGGCGGGCGCCGCCCTGCTCGACCTCATGTGGCACACGACGCCCGT
>JABUTZ010000079.1:5571-8188 GCA_021443415.1 Bacteroidaceae bacterium
CTCGGCGTGCCCCGCGAGATGCAGTTCCGCTACCGCAGCAGCTACTTCAAGCACATCTTCAGCGACGAGGGCTACGCCGCCGGCTACTACACCTACCTCTGGGCGGACGTCCTCGTGAGCGACGCCTACGACCTCTTCCGCCAGAACGGACCCTTCGACCCCGCCACCGCCACCCTCTTCCGCCAGTGCTTCCTCGAGCCCGGCGACAGCCGCGACGCGATGGAGCTCTTCGTCCGCTTCAGAGGGCACAAGCCCAGCCCCGACGCCCTGCTCCGCGACCGCGGCCTGAACTGAAATAACCCAATAACCCAGAACCCCCAAACCCAATAACCCCAAAAAAAAATCGTCGTTATAACGACGCGTCGAATTCTCGAAATCCCGAAATCCCGAATTCTCGAAATCTCGATCCCAAAAATAACCCAATAACCCAGAACCCCCAAACCCAATAACCCCAAAACAATGATTCCATGGCAAGAAAGGCCGGCAGGATGCAGTGACATTCTCTGGCGCTATTCGGAAAATCCCGTCATCTCGCGCTACGCCATCCCCTCGTCGAACAGCGTGTTCAACTCCGCCGTCGTACCCTTCAAGGACGGCTTCGCGGGCGTCTTCCGCTGCGACAACCGCCGCATACAGATGAACATCTTCGCCGGACGCTCAGCCGACGGACTGAACTGGGAGATCGAGCACGAACCCATACGCTTCGAGTGCGGCAACACGCAGATGATCCACTCCGAGTACAAGTACGACCCGCGCGTGGCGTGCATCGACGGACGCTACTGGATAACGTGGTGCAACGGCTACTTCGGACCCACGATAGGCATCGGCTACACCGACGACTTCGAGCATTTCTACCAGTGCGAGAACGCCTTCCTGCCCTACAACCGCAACGGCGTGCTCTTCCCCGAGAAGATAGGCGGACGCTACGCCCTCCTCTCGCGACCGAGCGACTCGGGCCACACACCCTTCGGCGACATCTACATCTCCTACTCGCCCGACATGAAGTACTGGGGCGAGCACCGCCACGTGATGGGCCCCACGCGCTTCGAGGACTCGGCATGGCAGTGCACGAAGATAGGCGCGGGCCCCGTGCCCATCAAGACCGCCGAGGGCTGGCTGCTCTTCTACCACGGCGTCATCACCTCGTGCAACGGCTTCCGCTACTCGTTCGGAGCCGCCCTCCTCGACCTCGAGGACCCCTCCAAGGTCATCTACCGCTCGATGGAGTACCTCCTCGGCCCCGCCACCGACTACGAGATGGTGGGCGACGTGCCCAACGTAGCGTTCCCCTGCGCCGCCCTCGTCGACGGCGACCGCATCTGCATCTACTACGGAGCCGCCGACACCTGCACAGCCATGTGCTTCGGCTACATCTCCGAGATTCTCGAGTTCCTGAAGAGACAATAAAAAATCTATAGTTTCTATATAATCTATAGTATCTATAGCATCTATAAAAAAACCTCCAATACCATGTTTGAAAACGACAAGAGAATCGTAATCACGCTCGACGCCGGCGGCACCAACTGCGTGTTCTCAGCCATGCGCGCGGGCAAGTACATCATCGAACCTATCTCGAAGAAGTCGAACGCCCACGACCTCGACCTCTGCCTCGCCACCATGGTCGAGGGCTTCAGTGAGGTGATTGCCAAGCTGGACGAGAAACCCGTGGCCATCAGCTTCGCCTTCCCGGGCCCCGCCGACTACGAGCACGGCATCATAGGCGGCTACCTGCCCAACTTCCCTTCGTTCCGCGACGGAGTGGCCCTGGGTCCCTTCCTCGAGGACAAGTTCGGCATACCCGTGTTCATCAACAACGACGGCGACCTCTTCGCCTACGGAGAGGCCCTGGGCGGCATCCTGCCCGAGGTGAACAGCCGCCTGGAGGCCATGGGCAGCGAGAAGCGATACAAGAACCTGCTGGGCTACACCTGGGGCACGGGCTTCGGCATCGGCTCGGTCATCGACGGTCGGCTCAACCGCGGCAACAACTCGTGCGTGGAGACCTTCTGCCTCGACCACAAGCTCATGCCAGGCATCATCGCCGAGGAGGGTGTCGCCGCTCGCGCCGTCACGCGCGTCTACGGCGAACTGACGGGCAACATGGCTCACGGACTCGACCCGAAGGGTGTCTTCGACGTGGCTGAGGGCACCATCGCGGGCGACCAGAAGGCCGCCATCGAGGCGTTCCGCATCTTCGGACAGGTGTCGGGCCACGCCATGGCCACCGCCACCACGCTGACCGACTCGCTCGTGGTCATCGGCGGCGGACTGACGGGCTCGCGCAAGTATATCATGCCCTCGCTGCTCGAGGAGATGCGCTCGACGCTCAGGACCCTCTCGGGCGAGACGGTCAACCGCGTCCAGATGGAGGTGTTCGACCTCGACAACGAGGAGGAATTCGCCCGCTTCGCACGCGGCGAGGCACGTCCGCTCCGCGTCTATGGCAGCGACCGCACCGTCACCTACGACCCGATGAAGCGCACGGGTGTCGCCATCTCACACCTCGGCGCCAGCCAGGCCATCGCCATCGGCGCCTACTCGTTCGCCCTCTCGTCGATATGAGGTTCAATTTTCGCCATGGGCGAAAATTGAGACTACAGACTACAGACTACAGACT
>JABUTZ010000079.1:8266-9713 GCA_021443415.1 Bacteroidaceae bacterium
AGTCTGTAGTCTCGGCTGAAAGCCGAACAAAGTCTCACTTCACAACCACCTTCCTGCCGTCTATGATGTAGAGGCCGGCGGCGGGACGCGACACGCGGCGGCCGTCGATGGCATAGGCGTTGCGGGCGTTGGTGGCCGCCTTGGCGGCGCCTACGCCGGTCGAGATACCTTCCTGGATATACGAGAATACCATCTTGCCGTCGCTCTGCGGGGCGATGTCGTAGACGGGATTGACCTTGCCCTCGGTGTAGGGGGCCCAGTCGGTGATGCTCGTGGGCAGGTCGTCGGCATAGCCGTAGAGGTCGCGACGCAGGTCCTCCCAGTCGAACTGTTCGCCGAGGTGTATGCCCGTCCATACACCGTCAGCCCACCTCACCTTCATGCGCAGGTGATTCTCCTCGTTGTTGACCTTGTTGGAAAGCCATGTCGACGAGTGGTAGTCGACGTGCATGACGAGCAGTCCCGAGCCGTATTTCTCTGGGTGCCAAGTGTCGTGCTGGCGGTTCTCGAGGATGTAGTACTCGTTCTCGTTGGCCTGGTTGCGGATGACAGCCGCCTCGCCGGGCTCGAGGGTGACAGCCTCGGGCTCGTCGCCGAGCTCCTTGACATCGAGCCAGCCGAAGTACGAACGCTCGTAGGCGGTCAGGCCCACGGGCCAGTAGGCGTCGGCGTAGTAGTTGCCGTAGTCCATCACCGACCACCAGTCGGGAGTCTCGTAGTAGCCGCCGTTGGTGGGATAGAAGTCGGTCATGCCGAGTGCGTGCATCATCTCGTGGATGAGTATGCCGTTGCCCTCGGGGAGAGATGAATTAGGCACATACTTGCCGTTCTCGTCGGTGGTGAAGTACCAGCGTTGCTCGTTGCCGGCATAGTAGGAGGCGAAGGTCGTACCTCCCGACTTGAACGCGTAGTTGCTGTAGTGGGCCCAGATGTACTTCTCGTAGGTGGTGTCCTTCTCTCCCTGTTTGTCGGTGTGCGGACAAGAGTTCTCGCCCGGGCCGGCATAGTAGAAGATGATCATGGGCACGGTCGTGCCGTCGACGTACTTGCTGAAGTCGATGCCCTGGGCCTGTGCCGTAGCCACCACCTCCTTGGCGAGTTCCTTGATGCGCACCTGATGGTTGGTGCCGCTGTTGGCGCCGTAGTACTCACATCCGTTTTTCGTGCATACCTTGCCCACCACCTCGAACGTGGGCGAGAAGAGGCCGCGCGAGTTGTCCACGAAGTAGTCGCGCACCGAACCCGAATTCTCGTACTCGTCGTTGTAGCCCTTCTCGTTGAAGATGCGGGTAACCTTCTCGATTGTTGACACCTCCTCGAACTTCAGGTCGGTGAACTCGACCATGAGGACGGGGATGGTGGGCGAGCCTATGCTCTTGACGATGCCGTTGGCTGAGTTGCCGTAGCTGCCCAGACCGTCGGCCGTGGAGGTCGAATAGGCGCGGCG
>JABUTZ010000079.1:9725-13405 GCA_021443415.1 Bacteroidaceae bacterium
GTCGTGCTGGGGCAGGTAGGGGATGTCCTCCAGGCAGTGGATGCAGCGTCCCTCGTTGAACATAATCTGCGCCTGCGCCGCCGCGGCGACAAGCATCAGGACTAAGAACAGTGTTTTTTTCATATTGGTTGGGGTTTGTTGATTGTTATCTTCCTATCCATGAGGCGGGGTTGAGGAGCGTGCGCTCGCGGCGCAGCTGGAACTGGAGCGTGTAGCTGCCGCTGGCGTCGGTGCCGACGGCTCCTATAAGGTCGCGCGTGCGCACCTTCTGCCCCTGCGTGACGATGACGCTCGAGAGGTTGATGTAGGCGGAGATGTAGGCTCCGTGGCGTATGAGCACGTGCTTGCGGCCGCCGGCATCGACGATGGCCGTCACCACTCCGTCGTATACGGAGCGGGCGCGTGCCCCCGACTGGCCGGCGTAGTGCACGCCCTTGTTGTCGAGCACCACTCCCTTCATGCCCTCGGGCGTGTATTTGCCGAAGCGGCGCGTGACCATGTAGTTGCCCGTGATGGGCACGGGCAGACGGCCCTTGTTCGACTCGAACGAACCGCTCAGTGCCCTGTCCTCGCTCGACATCCATGTCGATGACTTCGACGAGGAGCCTTTCGACGACGAGTCCTTGGACGATGCGCCCTTGGACGAGCCCTTGGCCGACGAACCCTTGGCCGACGCCGAGGCCTTCGACTTGGCGGCCGCCTTCGCCCGCCGCGCCTCCTCCGCCTCACGCCGCTTGCGCTCGGCCTCGGCCTTCAGGCGCGCCTGCTCGATCTCGTAGGCTATGCGCTCCTCTATCTTGCGCTCCAGGTCGGCCATCTCCTTGCGCTGCTGCTGGAGCTTCTTGTCGATGTCCTTCTCCGTCTTCACAAGTCCCTTGAGCACGCTCTGCTGGTGCTCGCGGTCGGCGTTGAGCTGCTTGCGCTGGGAGATGATCTCATGGAGGAGGTTGTTGAGCTCGTCCTTCTTCAGGAGGAGGTTGTGCTGGAGGGTGAGCGCCTGTGCGCGCTGGGCCATCACCGACTCGCCCATCTGGCGCTGGTAGGTGGCGTACTCGTTGGCGTAGCGGGCGCGGCGTATCATCTCCATGGGTGTGTTGCCGGCGAGCACAAAGACCACGGGCGAGAGCGTCATGCGCTGGGTGCGGGCGTAGCGCAGGGCCTGGGTGTAGCGCGACTTCTTGTGGTTGAGCACGCGCGTGAGCGAGTCCAGCTGCCGCTTCAGGTTCCTCACGTCCCTCTCCACCGAGTCGATATGCCCCTCCAAAGAGTGGATATGCGTCACGCGCGTCTGTATCTTGCGCTCGATGACGTCGATCTGGCGCTTGCGCTCCTGCTGCTCCTGCTTGTTCGCCTTGAGGGCCTTCTCGTTCTTCTTGATGTTCTTCTGCATGGTCGTCTTCTGCTGCTTCATGCCCTTCACCTTCTTGCTGTTCTGGGCAGGAAGGCTGAGCGCGAGCATCAGGGCGGCAATGAGTATGAGAAGACGATTCATCGTTTTTTGACGGGAGTTAGCGGGAGTTAATGAATGGGAGTTATGCGCCTGCGGCGCTGGGAGTTAACNACGGGAGTTAATGAATGGGAGTTATGCGCCTGCGGCGCTGGGAGTTATCGGAATGGTTTTTAGAAGCTGAAGAGTGATGAGATGGCGGTTTTGGCGTCGATGCGGCGGTAGCGGGAGGCGTCTATGGCGGTGGGCTGGAGCGTGGTGCCTGTGTTGAGGCGTATGTTGCTCAGCTGGAGGCCGATGCCCGTCTTGCTGCCGACGCCCTCGGCGGTGAGGGTGAAGTCGGAGGGGATGCCCTCCTGACGCGCGTTGTAGGTGACGTTGAGCGCCTTGCTCATGTCCTTGGCCCCCGTCACGTTGGTCTTGACGACGGCACCCGTGGAGAGGGCGGTGACGAAGCTCGCCACCAGTTCGTCGCCGCGAGTCATCAGCACCGCCATGTCGCCCGTGCGGGAGAGCGTGAAGCGGTCGGGCGTCACCTTGCCTCCCACAGCGAACAGCTCGCCCCAGAAGAGCGACTGGAGGATGTCGAAGCCGAGGTTGTTGCGGCGCGCGAACTCCACCTCCTCGTAGCCCCCTTGCAGGTAGCGCTTGCCCACGCGGTCGATGATGAGCACTCCCGAGGGTGTGAACTCGACGCGCCCCACCTCGAAGCCGAGCAGGGTGGCGGACAGCTGGATGATGCTGCCGCGCTGCATCTTGACCGTGCCGCCGGCGGAGAGGTTCTTGCCCCCGAAGTCGAGGGTGAAGTTGCAGCGCGCACTCATGTCGCGGGCCGGCTCGGCCGCCGTGGCGCGGGCGATGACCGTCTCCACGGTCATGTCCGACGCCCCTCCGCCCACCGCCGTCTTCGAGCCGCCGCAGGCGGCGAGCAGGCAGAGCAGGACAAGCGCCGCCATAGAGGTCAGGCGCTCCGTTGCCATCGCGGTCAGGCGCTCCGTTGTCATCGCGGTCAGGCGCTTCGCGGCCATCGCGGTCAGGCGCTTCGCGGTTATTGCGGTCAGGCGCTTCGCCTCCATCGCGGTCAGGCGCTTCGCGGTTATTGCGGTCAGGCGGTACACCGCCATCGTTGTCAGTCTATTCATTGCTGTCTTCATCAGTCAGTCTATTCGGCTATGTATTTCCTGCGTTTTATCTTCCTTGCCAGTGTCTTGCTCTCGCATCCCAGGCGCTTGGCGGCCTCCCAGTAGACGAGGGCGCGCTCGAGGTCGCCGTTGCAGGCGTAGATGTCGCCGGCGTGCTCGAAGACATCGGCGGAGACATCCTCCGGCTCCTCCTCGCAGTCGGTCGGGATGCCGTCCATCACCTTGTCCATGTAGGTCGCCGCCTCGTCGTAGCGGCCGCGCTGGAATAGGATCCAGGCGTAGGTGTCGAGGAAGGTGCGGCTCTCGGGCTTGGCGCGCACCGTGCGGTAGCTCATCTGCTCGGCGCGCTCGAGGTCGCGCTTCTCCAGCGAGAGGAAGTAGGCGTAGTTGTTCATGCACATCGTGTCATCGGGACGGTAGACGAGACACGAGTCGTAGGCCGCGTACGCCTCCTCGTTGCGGTGGAGGCCGTGGAGTATGTCGCCCTTGATGGAGTACATGTCAGCCACCTGCTCGGTGGTCGTGTTCTGGTCGATGTGCTCGATGCCGTCGGTGAGGCGGTCGAGGGCGGCTATGGTGTCGCCCACCTGGTAGTGGCCCAGCGCGCTGTAGTAGTAGAAGAGCGGCTCGTGGGGGTAGTAACTAATCGCCTGGTCGCAGACGCGGGCTATCTGCCGGGCGTTGTTCTCGCGGGCGTAGCATTGGATGAGCTGGAGCAGTCCTGCGCGGTTCGCGGGCTCCACCTCGATGATGCGGTTGAGCACGCGCGTCAGTGTGTCGCCTCCCACCTTGACCGCCATCAGGTAGGCGGCGTAGGCCGAGAGCAGGTGCGCGTCCTCCTGGGGCATCGCCAGCACGGAGTCGAACATCGCCATCGTCTTCATGCGTCCGAGACTGTCGTTCTTGTACTCGGACACGTAGCGGAGCATCAAGCGCCCGCGCAGCTCGGTGTCGGTGTCCTTGCCGTAGAGGAGCGAGTCGTAGTAGAGGCGGTAGCGCACCGAGTCGGTGTGCTCGTAGAGGTTGAGGCGCGCCATCTGCAGTGTGCCGTTGGTGGGGTCGATGCGCTCGACGCGGTCGAAGATCTCGCG
>JABUTZ010000079.1:13438-14829 GCA_021443415.1 Bacteroidaceae bacterium
GCGTTGCCGAGGAGGACGGCGTAGTTGGGGTCGTTGGGATACTCGTCGACCAGCCGCTGCAGCTCGTCCATCGCCGCCGCTGTGTCGCCCTTCTGGAGGTAGAGGTAGTGCTTGGTCGAGGATACGGGCTCGGTGACTCCGTTGACCGCCTCCATGCGGTTCATCACGCTGATGGCGCTGTCCGCCATGTCCGCCTTCATGTATAGCTGGGCGAGGTTGCCCAGTACCGCCGAACTGCGGGGCTTGACCGCCGCCAGCCGTTCGTAGGTCTCTATTGAGCGCTCCAGGTTGCCCGAGCGGTCGCTCAGGGCCGCGTCCATGGTCAGGTAGTCGGGGTTGGTGGGGTCGAGGGCGAGGGCCTCCGCCACGAGGCTGTCCGTCTTGCCGCTGTGGCGCAGTGCCCCCTCGTAGCGCGCCAGGAGGGCGAGCGAGGGCGCATGATGGGGGTTGAGGCGCAGGGTCTGGTGGAGCAGGTCGTAAGCCTCGGCGTGGTTGCCCACGGCATACTGCTTCGCCGCCTCACCGAAGACGTAGGTCGCCATGCGCCTCTGCGTCTCGCTCATCGTCGCCCCTTCGTGCTGCGACCCGCAGGCCACAAGGAGTGCCAGGAGGATTATCGTGGTGATTTGCTTCATTGAGTTTTGTCTGGAAGAGATTGCTTCTGTCTTGTCGAATTATTGCTTCTTCTTAAGGAGTTTTTGTCGTTTTTTTTTTCGAAATCTCGAAATCTCGAAATCTCGAATTTTCGAATCTTCGAATTTTCGAATCCTCGAAATCTTCGCCGTGCGCCGTTATATCGTTATATCGACGGAGAGCGAGGCGCGAGGCGGAAAGCGAGGCGCGGGCGCCTCTCACTCCGTCCCCGTATGCCCGAAGCCGCCGGTGCCGCGGGCTGTCTCGGAGAGTGTGTCTGTCTCCTCCCACTCGGCGTCCTCAAAGCGGGCGAAGACCATCTGTGCGATGCGCTCGCCGTCCTCGATGACGAAGGGTTTGTTTGAGAGGTTGATGAGTATGACGCCGATCTCGCCGCGGTAGTCGGTGTCGATGGTGCCCGGGGCGTTGAGCACCGTCACTCCGTGCTTGATGGCCAGACCGCTGCGCGGGCGCACCTGGGCCTCCACTCCGAGGGGCATCGCCATGAACAGGCCCGTGGGCACGAGGCAGCGCTCGAGGGGCTGCAGTGTGATGGGCGCGTCGAGGTTGGCGCGCAGGTCGAGGCCTGCCGACTGGCTGGTGCTGTAGCGTGGCAGCGGATGGTGCGAACGGTTGATAATCTGGACTTTCATCGACGTGATTTACTATTTTACAATTTACTATTTACAATTTATTTACTATTTGGTTGATTTACGATTTTTCGTTGCTGGTGTTTCAACGCAGATTGACGCAGATAT
>JABUTZ010000007.1:0-6343 GCA_021443415.1 Bacteroidaceae bacterium
TATCCCCCCCCCCCCCATTATTCGCCTTGTACCCCAATAAAGGATACAAATCAAGGGGAAGAAAATCAGAAAGCCAAATGAATTAAAAAGCATGACTATGTCTGTTATTCGATTTTTGTGTTTTGGTGTTGTATGTGGATTATACCCTGTAAAAAGTTGTGCAAAGTTAGCAAGAATTTCATACCTGTCAAAAGTTCAGTGCCACAAATTTATTTATTGCCTCATTTTTTCAACGTTTTCTGCTCCTCCTCCCATTGGTCGATGAAATGAATCTCGACGGGCGAAAGTATATATTGGGTGCGCTCCTGGAATTTCTCGTGTTCCATGTCGGCTTTCTTCTTCGCCACTTCGGCTGACACTTTGCTGGCATGAGTCAGCAGTTGGCGGTTGGAGATGCGCAGAAACTCGTCCAGTTTCACTATCCAGTCTTTCATGTACATCGGCACGTGCGCCTTTGCCTGAAGTTCGGCGAAATCAAGGTAAAGGTTGACGATAAGGTTCATCGTATCAATCTCTTCCTGACGGAGATAGTTCTTGGCTATTTCGGCATCCGACTTCTTGGGCAGAGCACCCGTCCATGAGGTCAGCCCCATGAAGTCTTTCTCCGCATCGGCTCGCTCGTAAATCACCTCAGCCGCCGTATGGCCATGGGCTGAGAAATGCATCTTGTTCTGCACTGTCTTGAAAAACTCACGAGTAGCCTCCACACGAGGGTCGTAGTCGATACTCGTGGCATAGATAGCCAACACCTTGCGATAGAACACCTTCTCGCTCGAACGGATGTCGCGAATGCGAGCCAGCAACTCGTCGAAATAGTTGCCTCCGCCGGCATTCTTGAGCAGTTCGTCGTTGAGCACAAACCCCTTCTTCAGATATTCCTTCAGCACCGCTGTCGCCCAGATGCGGAACTGCACGCCGCGATGGCTGTGAACGCGATAGCCTACGGAGATAATTACATCCAGGTTATAGAAGTCAATATCGTCCTTCACCTCTCCGCGAATACCCCTGTTTACGACGCATGCAAATTTTGCACACGTCGCGTCTTTACTGAGTTCGCCGTCCTCATAGATGGCCTTGAGATGTCGGCTTATGGTTGAGCGATTGCGCTGAAACAGCTCCGCCATTTGGTCGATGGTGAGCCATACGGTTTCGTTGCGAAGCTCTACTTCGAGCTTCGTCTGTCCGTCCTCCGTCTGGAAGAGAATCAGTTGTCCTTTGCTGTCATCCATACCGTCACTCAATCATCTTCAGGAACTCGTCTTCGCTGACGAGGGCGACACCGAGTTTCTCGGCTTTCTCACGCTTGGCGGGACCCATGCTCTCGCCTGCGAGTACGAAGGAGGTCTTGGCACTGATGCTACCCACGTTCTTGCCTCCGTGACGCTCAATCAGGGTCTTGTATTCGTCACGACTGTGGTGGGCGAATACTCCGCTGATTACTATGCTCTTGCCCTCCAGCTTGTTCGAGGCGGCAGCCTGCTGTTCGGCAGAGATTTGCAGTTGCAGACCGGCGGTGCGCAGCCGTTCCACGAGGGTGAGGTTGCGCTCGTCGGCAAACCACGACTGGATGCTCTCGGCGATGACTGCGCCGATGCCGTTCACGTCGAGGAGGTCGGCAAGAGGGGCTGCTGCCAAGGCGTCGATGGTCACGAACTTGCGTGCCAATGTCTTGGCCGCCACCTCGCCCACGAAGCGTATGCCGAGGGCGAAGAGGACTCGCTCGAATGGTACTTCCTTCGATGCTTCGATGCCTGCCATCAGTCGGCGGGCGGACTTCTCGCGCTTGCCGTCGGCTCCATTCAGATATTGAATATCAAGCGAGTATATGTCTGCGATGTCCTTGATGAGTCCTTGCTTCCATAGGTCATCGACGGTCTCGGGACCAAGGCTGTCGATGTTCATCGCCTTGCGCGAGATGAAGTGCTCGATGCGCCCTTTGACCTGGGGCGGACACTGACTGCCGCCCGTGCAGTAGTACGCCGCCTCGCCCTCATAGCGCACCAATGGGGCTCCGCACTCGGGACAGACGGCGGGCATCTCGACCGGTGCGCCTGTCTCTGCGTTGCGCGCCTCGAGGTTGACGCCTGTTATCTTGGGTATTATCTCGCCTCCCTTTTCCACATATACCATGTCGCCCGTATGTAGGTCGAGCGAGCGCACGAAGTCGGCGTTGTGGAGCGTTGCGCGCTGCACCATCGTGCCGCTCAGTTGCACGGGGTCCATGTTGGCGACGGGGGTGATGGCTCCCGTTCTGCCCACTTGGAACGTCACGCATCGCAGGCGTGTGCAGGCTTTCTCGGCGGGGTATTTGTAGGCGATTGCCCAACGCGGACTCTTGGCTGTCATGCCGAGCGACTGTTGCTGGGCTATGGTGTTCACTTTCAGTACGATGCCGTCCGTGGCCACAGGCAGTTCGCTGCGGTGCTCGTGCCAGTAGTCGATGAATTCATACACTTCGTCGATGGTGTCGGCGAGCCTCATGTCGGCGCTCACCTTGAAACCCCATTTCCTTGCTTCCTGCAGTCGCTCGTAGTGCCCCGCCTGTGGCAGTCCGTCGGGTATGTAATAGAGGTATGCGTCCAGTCCGCGCTCCGCGACCACGCGTGTGTCCTTGCTCTTCAGTGTTCCGCTCGCCGCATTGCGTGGGTTGGCGAAGAGGTCTTCCTCGCGTGCCTCGCGCTCGGCGTTCAGTCGCTCGAACGATGCCCAAGGCATCAGTATCTCGCCACGTATCTCAAACTCCTCAGGCCATGTCTGCGCTCCGTCTTCTGTATTGAGTATCAATGGAATACTGCGTATTGTGCGCACGGCGGCGGTCACGTCGTCACCCACCACTCCGTCGCCTCGCGTCACAGCGCGCACGAGCTGTCCGTCCTTGTAGTGGAGCGAGATACTCAGACCGTCAAACTTCAGTTCGCAACAGATTTGAAACTTCTGTCCCATCAGTCCGTCGCGCACGCGGTTGTAGAACTCTGCCACTTCCTCGCGGTTGTATGTGTTGCCGAGCGAGAGCATGGGGCGCACGTGAGCGACGCGCTCGAATCCGACTTGCAGGTCGCTGCCCACTCGTTGCGTGGGCGAGTTGGGGTCAAACAGCGTGGGGCACATCTGCTCCAGGTCCTGCAGTTCGTGCATCAGTGCGTCGAACTCTTGGTCGGAGATGGTGGGTGCGGTGAGTACGTAGTAGTTGTGGTTGTGCTGGTGGAGCGCTCGCCTTAGTTCGAGGATGCGGTCCTTGAAGAGTTCGTCCATGGCTTATGTGAGTAAATCGGGGCGCAGGAGGCGCGTGCGTTCGAGGCTCTGCTGCAGTTCCCATTCCTTGATTTTGGCATCGTGTCCCGACAGCAGTATCTCGGGTATCTTCCAGCCTTTGTAGTCGGCAGGGCGTGTATAGACAGGTGCCGCAAGGAGGTTGTCCTGGAACGAGTCGGAGAGGGCGCTCTGCTCGTCTCCTATCACGCCGGGTATGATGCGCACGATGGCGTCCGCCATCACAGCCGCCGCCAGTTCACCGCCGGTCAGCACATAGTCGCCGATGGATACTTCCTTGGTTATCAGGTGCTCGCGTATGCGATAGTCGATGCCTTTATAGTGGCCGCAGAGGATGATGAGGTTCTGGCAGAGCGACAGGCTGTTGGCCATCGGCTGGCAGAATTGCTCGCCGTCGGGTGTGGTGAAGATCACCTCGTCGTAGTCGCGCTCTGCCTTGAGGGCGCTGATGCAGTTGTCGATGGGCTCGCACTGGATGACCATGCCGGCAAAACCGCCGAAAGGGTAGTCGTCGACACGGCGAAACTTGTTGGTCGTGTAGTCGCGCAGGTTGTGCACGTGTATCTCTGCCAGACCTTTCTTCTGCGCGCGCCCGAGTATGCTCAGGTTGACGAAGTCGCGCAGCATCTCCGGCAGCACGGTGATGATGTCTATTCTCATTTTCAGTCCCTTAAAGGTTTTCGGGCGACACCTCCTTCACCTCGCCGTCCTTGGCGAAGATGAGTGAACTGCCGTCATGGCGGGCACGTTCGAGTAGTCGCTCCTGGGCGCGCAGTATGCCCTCGTCTATGAGTCGCGCCACGTTCTTTATTTCATCCTTTGTCATGGCTCGGCTCTTTTAGATATTTGTGTGTCAGTGCGTTCCACTTGTCGGCGTTCAGCACCACGGTGTTCTGCTTGCGTCCGCCGTAGGCAAGTTTGTTCGACGGTATGCAACTATTGTCATACAGCGCCCAGTAATCGACCACGGGGGTGTAGAGGCTGAAGAAGTTCTCCAGCCCGGCGTGGAAACGGCGGTGCACGACGTCGGTGGGTATGAAGTGTCCGCCCATGCTCACGCGCTTGGCAACGCGGCGCACGGCCTGCTCGGGCGAGTCGAGGGCGAAGAAGAGCAACGTGACAAAGTAGCCTCGCTTCTGCGCCTGCTTGATGAGTTTCACGTACGAGCGTGTCGAGAGCGTTGTCTCGAAGGCGAAGGTCGTGCCTTCCTTGAGCAGGTGGAGCATGCGGTCCACCATCAGTCTGCCTGCCTGGATTGCCACTCCCTCGGGATTGAAGGGCGACAGACCAGCCGCTATCTCGTCGGCATTGACAAACTCGCGGCAGTGGAGCATCTCGGGCAACACCGTGAAACTGGCGGTCGTCTTGCCGGCTCCGTTGCACCCCGCGATGACGTATAGCCTAAACTTGTCTTGGTTCATAGGCGTGATGTTTTGTTTCGACATACAAAGTTACACCTTTTATATTATATATGCAAATAATCGGTGCATAATCTTTTTCTTTGCACAGAATGACTTGAAATGTGCAATAAACTGAAGAAAAATTTGGTGGTTTCAATCTAATGTCGTAACTTTGCACCCGATTTACTACACAAACATAACAGAAATGAGCAAAATCAAATCTCTTTTGGCGGCTTTGCTGCTTACGCCTGCGACCGTTTTTGCGGGCGGACTTCTCACGAACACCAATCAGAACGCCGCTTTTTTGCGTCAGATGAGCCAGGACGCCATCATCGACATCACGGGTCTTTACTGCAACCCTGCTGGTACTGCCTTCCTGAACAAGGGCTGGCACCTGAGCGTTGACTGGCAGATTGCGACTCAGAGCCGCAACATCACCACTACTTTCCCTCTCTTCGGCTTCAATGCGGCGGCTCCCGGACAGACGACCCGAGAGTTCAAGGGTGATGCTTTCGCCCCCGTCATTCCTTCGTTCCAGCTCAGTTACAACCACGACAAGTGGAGCGTGAGCGCTGCCTTCGCCGTATGCGGCGGCGGTGGCAAGTGCGAGTTCGACAAGGGTCTCGGTTCGTTCGAGGCTCTCTATGGCAGCACTCTCTATGGCTCGGTCGTTCCGACCATGGTCGAGGCCTACGCTCAGGCTGCTGTTCCGCAACTGATTGCCGCCGGCATGCCTTACGCTGATGCCGTCGCCAAGGCTACTGCCGATGGCTTGGTTTATGCCAACAATAACTTTGGCTATTCGATGGACTCGTACATGAAGGGTCGTCAGTACAACTTCGGCCTGCAGCTCGGTGCCACTTACAAGGCTCTCGACAACCTCGCTTTCTTCGGTGGTCTGCGCGTTGTCTATGCCAACAACAACTACAACGGATATGTCCGCGACGTTAAGTACTACGTTGCTGGCAATCCTACTTCGGTTCCCGCCGACCTTACTCTCGACTGCGACCAGACTGGCTGGGGCGTCACTCCCATCCTCGGTGTTGACTGGAAGATCAACGAGCACTGGAACCTGGCTGCCAAGTACGAGTTCAAGACTCGCATGCGTCTGAAGAACTCTACCACGATGAACGCATACGCTCAGGCGCAGGTGGCTGCCGGCAACGCTACGCTCGCCCAGTTCGCTGATGGTGAGTCGGTTGCCAACGACATCCCGGGCATCCTGTTCGTTGGTGGTCAGTACTCGCCCATCAAGCCCGTGCGCATCAACGCCGGTTTCCACTACTATTTCGACAAGAGTGCCACGACCTATGGCGACAAGCAGGATCTCATCGACAAGAATACGTGGGAGCTGACCGCCGGTGCCGAGTGGGACATCTGCAAGTGGGTGACCGTGAGCGCCTCATGGCAGAGCACCAACTATGGTCTGTCGGACGCTTACATGAACGACCTGAGCTTCAACCTCTCAAGCAACGCGCTCGGTCTCGGTTGCCGCATCAACGCGTGCGAGCGTTGCAGCATCGACGTTGGATACATGCACAACTTCTACAAGGATCGCACTGTGACTACGCCTACTGCCATCGGCGACAAGGTGGATCTCTACAAGCGTACCAACGACGTTGTCGGCGTTGGCGTGAACCTGAACTTCTGAGCTTACGGGAGTTAACTCGCTT
>JABUTZ010000007.1:6378-10160 GCA_021443415.1 Bacteroidaceae bacterium
TTAACTCCCAGCGCCGTAGGCGCATAACTCCCAGCTTGCCGCAAGGCAAGCATAACTCCAATTTATTTAATCCCAGCTTGCCGCAAGGCAAGCATAACTCCCGTTATCCTCGAGCCGCCGCAAGGATTACTTCGCTGAGCGTCGGGTGGGCATGCACGATTTGTGCGAGGTCGCCGACGGTGGCGTTGCCGTTCATCAGTGCCGCCACTTCCTGCACGAGGTCAGCGCTGTGCGCTCCAAACAGGTGACAACCAACGATTTTGCCGCTTTCTTTCTCGGCGATGAGCTTGCAGAATCCGTCCGCCTCGCCCATCGAGAGGGCCTTGCCGTTGGCGCGGAAGAACGACTTGTGGCTCTTCACTTCGATGCCCGCTTCCTTGCACTGCTCTTCGGTCATGCCTACCATCGCCGCCTCTGGCTGGCAGAACACGGCGGCCGGTATGATGTCTAAGCGTATCTTGTCTGTCTCACCCAGGATATGGTTGAGGGCATGCAGTCCTTGGAAGGTTGCGGCATGGGCGAGCATACAACGGGCGTTAACATCGCCGATGGCATAGATGCCCGCTACGTTGGTTTGCATGTTGTCATCGACAGTGATGCCGCGGCGCGTGTATTCCACTCCGGCGGCTTCGAGGTTGAGCCCCGCAGTCCTTGCTCCGCGACCGACGGCCACCAGCACGGTGTCTGCCTCCACGCTCATCTGCTTGCCTTTCTGCTCGTAGCTGATGGTCAGTCCGCCCTCGCTCTGCGCCACACCGGTCACTCCGGCACTGGTGTTGATGGCTATGCCCGACTTCGTGAGTGTTTGCTTCAGTCGCTTGGCGATATCGCTGTCGAATGGGGGCAGGATTTCCTTGGCGAACTCCACCATGGTTACCTCGCTGCCGAGGCGGTGGAAGATGCTGGCGAACTCCAGTCCGATGACGCCGGCGCCTATCACGCAGAGGTGTTTGGGCACGTAGTCTATCTCGAGCATTTCCTTCGAGGTGAGCACTCCGGGCAGGTCCATGCCGGGCACCGGCAGCAGTCTCGTCTCGCTGCCCGTTGCGATGATGATGTTCGTGGCTGTATATTCCTCGCCGTCGGCTACAACTGTCTTCGCGTCCTTGAACTCAGCATGCGCCCTGACGAGCGTTATGCCTGGCTTGCTTAATAGTCCTTCCACACCGGCTACTAGTTGGCTAACAACTTCTTGCTTGCGACTTTGCACTGCCGCCATGTCTATCTGCCACGCGCTCTCGCTCATGTTCACGCCAAACTCGCCGGCTCTTTTCACCGTCTCCGCCACCTCGGCGTTGCGGCACAGGGCTTTGGTGGGTATGCAACCTTCGTTGAGGCAGGTGCCTCCGGGCTTGTTCTCTTCGAAGATGGTCACTGTCAGTCCCTTGGCGGCGGCCTCCACGGCCATCTCGTATCCGCCAGGCCCGGCTCCGATGATTATCAAATCGCTTGCGTTCATGTTATTGGGGTTTGAAATAGTTTGAGATTGTTTGATGTGGTTTGACTGGGTTGAATGTCTTCGAAGTCGAAAGTGCCTGATGCACGTCGAATGGTTGTTTGGCGACGAAGAACACGCAAAGATACAGATTTTTTCCCTTATTCTGCGTTTTCTGCAAAAAAATCGTTACCTTTGTATTCCGAAAACGAGTTAAACCCCATCTCACCATATTTATTATGAAAAGACTCAAAAAGGTGATTGTGCTCGGTTCGGGTGCACTGAAAATCGGACAGGCTGGCGAATTTGACTATTCGGGATCCCAGGCGCTAAAAGCTTTGCGCGAGGAGGGCATCGCCTCCGTCCTTGTCAATCCTAACATCGCGACCATACAGACCAGCGAGGGCATCGCTGACACGGTCTATTTCCAACCGGTCAACACGCATTTCGTCACCGAGATTATCCGCAAGGAGCGGCCCGACGGCATTCTGCTGGCCTTCGGCGGACAGACGGCGCTCAACTGCGGCACGGAACTGTACGTCAGCGGCACTCTGCGCAAGTACGGCGTGGAGGTGCTGGGCACAAGCGTTGAGGCGATTATGAACACCGAGGATCGCGACCTCTTCGTGAAGAAATTGGACGAGATAGCCCTCAAGACTCCCGTGAGCCATGCCGTTGAAAATATGGACGACGCCATGAAGGCGGCTCGAGAGATTGGTTTCCCCATCATGATTCGCTCGGCATACGCACTGGGCGGACTGGGCTCGGGCATCTGTCCCGACGAAAAGACGTTCGTGGAGATTGCCGAGAGCGCCTTTACGTTCGCTCCCCAGATTCTTGTCGAGGAGAGCCTAAAGGGATGGAAGGAGATTGAGTTTGAGGTTATTCGCGATGCCAACGACCACTGCTTCACGGTGGCTTCGATGGAGAACTTCGACCCGCTTGGCATCCATACCGGCGAGTCAATAGTGGTGGCTCCCACTTGCTCGCTGACCGCCGACCAGGTGAAGTATCTGCAACAACTCTCCATCACCGCCGTGCGCCACCTCGGCATCGTGGGCGAATGCAACATACAATTTGCTTTTAATGCCGAGACCAACGACTACCGCATCATCGAGGTCAACGCGCGCCTCAGCCGCTCATCGGCCCTCGCTTCCAAAGCGACGGGTTATCCGCTGGCTTTCGTGGCGGCGAAGATTGCCCTTGGCTACACGCTCGACCAAATAGGCGAGATGGGTACTCCCAACTCAGCTTACGTGGCTCCCCAACTCGATTATATGATCTGCAAGATACCGCGCTGGGACCTGACCAAGTTTGCCGGTGTGAGCCGCCAGATTGGCAGTTCGATGAAGTCGGTGGGCGAGATTATGTCCATCGGCCGCTCGTTCGAGGAAATGATACAAAAGGGTTTGCGCATGATCGGACAGGGCATGCACGGCTTCGTGGGCAACGACCATGTGCGCTTCGACAATCTCGACGAGGAACTGTCCAACCCGACCGACCTGCGCATCTTCGCCATCGCTCAGGCTCTTGAGGACGGATATTCAATCGAACGCATCGAGGAGCTGACGAAGATTGACAAGTGGTTCCTCGCTCGCATGAAGCATATAGTTGACCTGAAACACGAACTGTGTGCCTACAACTCGCTCGCCGAGATCTCGGACGAGAAGATGCGCGAGGTGAAGGCGGCAGGCTTCAGCGACTTCCAGATTGCGCGCTTCGTGCTGAAGCCCGAGGGGTCGATGGAGAAGGCGAACCTCGAAGTGCGCCGCGACCGCAAGGCGCGTGGCATACTGCCCACCGTGCGCCGCATCGAGACGGTGGGAGGCGAGCATCCCGAACTGACGAACTACCTGTATTTCACATATCTGGGACTGGTTGAGCCGACCAATGCCGACGCTCTCACTACCGACGAGTGGCGCAACAAGTGCTTCCGCCCGCAGGCGCACAGCATCGAGTGGTACAAGAACGAGAAGTCGGTTGTCGTGCTTGGTTCGGGTGCCTACCGCATCGGTTCGTCGGTGGAGTTTGACTGGTGTTCGGTCAACGCCATCAACACGGCGCGCCGTCTTGGCTACAAGTCGATAATGATCAACTACAACCCCGAGACCGTCTCTACCGACTACGACATGTGCGACCGCCTCTATTTCGACGAGTTGTCGATGGAGCGCGTGCTCGATGTCATCGACCTCGAACAGCCGCGCGGCGTGATTGTGAGCATGGGTGGTCAGATTCCCAACAACCTGGCGATGAAACTCTACCGCCAGGGTGTGCCTGTGCTCGGCACCTCGCCCGTGGACATCGACCGCGCCGAGAACCGCGACAAGTTCTCGGCCATGCTCGACAA
>JABUTZ010000007.1:10572-39590 GCA_021443415.1 Bacteroidaceae bacterium
TTCCTCGCCAAGAACCGCGAGGTGAAGGTCATCGAGTGCAACCTGCGCGCCTCGCGCTCATTCCCGTTCGTGAGCAAGATCCTCAAGCGCAACTTCATCGAGACGGCGACGAAAATCATGCTCGACGCACCCTACCAGACTCCGGACCGAGGCGAGTTCGATATCGACCATATCGGCGTGAAGGCAAGCCAGTTCTCGTTCAACCGTCTCTCGAACGCCGACCCCGTCCTCGGTGTCGACATGAGCAGTACGGGCGAGGTGGGTTGCTTGGGCGACGACCTCCACGAGGCTGTCCTCAACGCGCTCATAGCCACCGGCTACCGCATTCCGAAGAAGAACATACTCATGTCGTCGGGCGGCACGAAGAGCAAGATGGCAATGCTCGAACCGGCTCGCGAACTGGCGTCCAAGGGTTTCAACATCTTCGCCACCGAGGGCACGGCGCGTTTCCTTGAGGACAACGGTGTGCGCGCCACTGTCGTGCGCTGGCCCGACGAGGAGGGCGAGAACAACGTGATGGACATGATTGCGCGCCACGAGTTCGAGCTGATTGTCAACGTGCCGAAGAACAATACGAAGCGTGAGCTGACCAACGGTTACCGCATACGCCGCGCCGCCATCGACCACAACATTCCGCTGATGACCAATGCGCGTCTCGCCCGCGTCTTCGTGGAGGCGTTCTGCCACACACCCCTTGACGAGGTGAAGATAAAGAGTTGGCAGGAATACACCATCTGACCGCCATGCGTCTTGTCATTCAACGTGTTGCGCAAGCGCAGGTAGCCATCGATGGTGCGGTCGTAGGAGCGATAGGCAAGGGATTGCTCATTCTCGTCGGCATCGAACAGGCAGATACCGACGAGGATGTGCGTTGGCTCGTGCAGAAGGTGGCGGCCCTACGCATCTTCGACGACGAGGACGGAGTGATGAATCGCTCGGTCGTTGACGTCGGCGGTGAAGCATTGGTTGTCAGTCAGTTCACCCTCATGGCATCGTATCGCAAGGGCAACCGGCCGTCATGGATTCGTGCCGCTCGCCACGAGCATGCTATTCCGCTCTATGAGTCGTTCGTGGCGCAGTTGCAGACCGCCATCGGTCGCCCCGTGCCCACAGGGCGTTTCGGTGCGGATATGCAGGTCTCGCTCACCAACGACGGCCCCGTGACCATCGTCATGGACACGAAGAACAAGGAGTAGGGGAGCGATGCTTTTGTCACAGAGTCTGTTTGAAACCATGCCAATCATGAGAGTTTTCCGCCTTTCTCGCGTTTCTACGCTCCGCTTTTTTGCCGGCGTGTGCATCGTTGCGATGCTCTCGTTGCTTGTCGGCGCGTGCGCCGGGGGAAATGGGGCAGAGGTGGAAGACTATCAGGAGGCAATCTATCAGCCCGAGTATGCGGTTGGTTTTGAGATACTTGGAGCCGACGGCAGACAGAGTGCGGTCATCGTCACGAAGGCTCCGTGGCAAGGAGCCGACTCGCTTGCGGCGACACGTCTGTTCGTGCATCGTGGCGACGAACCTCTGCCTGCGAACTTCCGAGGACAAGTGCTCGAGGGAGAGGCGAGGCGCATCGTCTGCATGTCGGCTTCGCACGTGGCCATGCTCGATGCGCTCGGAGCCGTTGACCGCGTGGTAGGGGTTTCTGGCATCAACCTCGTCTGCAACGCTAAGGTTCAGGCGCGTCGCGACAGCATCGCCGATGTCGGTTACGACGGAAACATTGACTATGAGCGACTTGTATCCATCGGTGCCGACCTCGTATTGCTCTACGGAGTGAACGGGGCGAGTGGCATGGAAGGCAAGTTGCGAGAGTTGGGCATATCGTTTATGTACGTGGGCGAGTATCTTGAGGAGTCGCCCCTTGGCAAGGCGGAGTGGCTCGTCGCCCTCTCAGAGGTTGTGGGCAAGAGGACGGATGGAAAGGCGGTGTTCGACGCTATCCCTCAGCGCTATGACCATCTGAAAGCCATCGCCACCACAGCCACCGAGCGTCCGCGAGTGATGATAAACACGCCCTACGGCGACTCGTGGGTGATGGCCTCGACCGACAGCTATGTCGCTCGCCTCATCCGCGACGCTGGTGGCGACTATATATATAAGGAGAACACGTCGCGCCAGTCGTTGCCCGTCAGCATGGAGCAGGCTTATCAGCTGACCTCCTCGGCGGACGTCTGGCTTAACGTGGGGCAGACAACCTCGCTCGCCGAACTGCTGCGGCTCCTTCCCAAGTTCGCAGGAACAAAACCGGTTGTCAGCGGACAGGTCTGGAACACCATCCTGCGCGCCACGCCCTCCGGTGCCAACGAATACTGGGAGTCAGCCTCCATCCATCCCGACCTCGTCCTCCAAGACCTGATACTCATCTTCCACCCCGACCTCCTCCCGTCCGCCCCTTTTACCTACTACAAAAACCTGCAATAACCCACGCTCCGCTACCGCCCCCGCGTTGCAAACGAACTATCAAAACCCCCAGCCCCTCCCCACGCGCCGATGCGGCCCCCGTGTTGCGAACGACAGTTCGCAAAAATACATCCCCGATGCCAACCCGCTCCTCCATACTCTTCCCCCTGCTCGCCGCCCTCGTCGTCCTGCTCTTCACGCTCGACCTGATGATGGGCTCCGTCTCGTTGTCTTTCTCGGAAGTCTGGACGGCACTCATGGGCGAAGGCGATAGGGCAACGCTCGTCATCGTTCGCCATATCCGCCTCATCAAGGCACTCGTAGCCATCCTTGTCGGTGCCTCACTCTCGGTCAGCGGACTCCAGATGCAGACTCTCTTCCGCAATCCGCTCGCCGGACCCTACGTGCTTGGCATCACATCGGGAGCAAGCCTCGGTGTCGCCCTATTCATCCTCGGCGCACCACTGCTCGGGATAGCCGCTACAAGCATCACAACCTTCGGCATCGCCGGCGCGGCATGGATAGGGTCGGCGTTCATTCTGATGGTCATCGCCACCGTGGGTGCGCGCATCAAGGACATCATGGTGGTGCTTATCCTTGGCATGATGTTCTCGTCGGGTGTAGGAGCCGTGGTGCAGGTGCTGCAATATCTCAGTCACGAGGAGGCACTCAAGACCTTCGTCGTGTGGACGATGGGAGCCCTTGGTGATGTCACCGACCGGCAACTCGCCATCTTCGTCCCGGCTGTCGTTGTCGGTCTGATAGTCGGCGTGCTGGTAATCAAACCGCTCAACCTGCTCCTTTTGGGTGAGCAATACGCCCGAACGATGGGCATCAACCTGAGCCGTTCGCGACTGCTCATCTTCCTCTCTACCACCTTGCTGGCGGGTACGGTGACCGCCTTCTGCGGACCCATCGGCTTCGTCGGACTGGCAGTGCCCCATCTCGCCCGCGCCCTGTTCGCCTCCGCCGACCAGCGCATACTGATGCCGGGCAGCATACTCATCGGAGCGGTGATGATGCTTGTCTGCGACATGCTGGCGAAGGAGTTTCTCCTGCCCATCAATGCCGTCACGTCGCTGATGGGCATACCGATAGTGGTGTGGATAGTGTTGAAAAACAAAAATATGATGGCATGATACGCTTGGAGAAACTTTCGGTCGGACACGGTGACAGAACGCTTATTGATGCCGCCGATTTAACACTCGAGGGGGGGAGGCTCGTTGCGCTTATCGGTCGCAACGGCACAGGCAAGTCATCGTTGCTGCGTGTTATCGGTGGCATAGACCGACCGCTGGGCGGTGGCGTGAGCTTCGACGGCAAGGACATCCACGCGATGTCGCCACTTGAACGTGCGCGCACGATAGCCTTTGTCACCACCCAGCGTGTGCGCATCGCCAACCTCCGTTGTCGCGATGTGGTGGGTATGGGGCGCACACCATACACCGACTGGATAGGTCGCATGACGGAGAGCGACCGAGAGATAGTGGCTGATGCACTGCGACTTGTGGATATGACGGCATACGCCGACCGTGCGCTCGACACGCTGAGCGACGGCGAGTGCCAGCGCATCATGACCGCGCGTGCCCTCGCCCAGCAAACGCCCGTCATACTGCTCGACGAACCCACCTCTTTTCTCGACATTCCCGCTCGCCATGCCACCTGCCGCCTGTTGCAGAGGCTGGCCCACGAAGAGCGGAAACTCGTTTTGTTTTCTACGCATGAGTTGGATCTTGCTCTCGAGTTGGCAGACGATATATTGCTGATTGATTCAACTCGGCTTGTGCTCGATGCGACAGACTCTTCGTCTTTGCGTGAAAGAATATTTCAGTGTTTTGAATTAGGCTGATTGTCTGTTTGACATTCCTTTACGGTTTTTTCTTCCAAAAGAGGGCAGTGATGTCTTCCAACTCGCCGGTGGAGTGGATGCGATACATGCGTTGGTTGGTGGTCGGCTTGTCCAACGGACCGAGGTGCTTGATGTAGGGACCCACCTTGATGTAGTCGAAGTTGCCTTTCTCAATGGCGGACGAGATGATTGTCCGCCCTGTGTACCAGGCGGTTCGCAACGTCGGGTGGCTGCGGCGCGCATGCTCCGCCAACCGGTTGACAGCCGCTGGGTCGCCGTCGCCACCCATGAAGGCGACGCAGGTAATCTCGTCGCCAAACTCACCGATCAGAGCGTCGAGCACAGGCTCATCGAGTGTCCTGCCGCTGTCTGCCCACAGATACTTGCTGTGGCAACCGGGACAGCGGCATGGACAAGCGGTGATGTTGATGGCGAGGGTGACCTCGCCGGGAATTTCCTGAAAGACAACGTCGGTGGTGGCGTACTTCAGCATTGCTCAACCAGTTTGTCGGATCCGGCGTAGTAGCGGCGACGCTCCTCCTCCTGGCGCGGTTGTGAGAAACTGCTCACGCGCTTGAGGTAACCGATGATGCGCGTCATATAATCAACGTCCTTGCTGCCGCACACGGGGCACGTGTCCATGTAGCGTTTGTCGATATGTCCGCACTCGTTGCAGATGGTGTTGGGGATGTTGAAGGTGAAGTAGTTGCAGCCCTCCTTGGCGGCAATGCGCAGGAGCTGCTTGTACTGCTCCTTGGTGAGATGCTCGTCGAGGTTCATGTGTAGGGCAGAGCCACCCGTGAGATGTTCGATGTAGGGCGCTCCGTGGAGGCGGAACTTGTCGATGATGGTCAGCGAGGTATCCTCGACGATATAGAAATAAGAGTTGTAGCAGTCGCGCGGCACGAAATATCCGTCCTCGCGGTCCCACTTGGCGTGCTTCACGCCCACGTTCTCGGCGGGGATCATCTCGCAGTTGAACATCACCTCCTTGGTGCGGTAAGCCTTGTTCTTCTTCTCGATGACACCGAGCACGGTCTGTACGAAAGCCAGGTAGTCGGGATTATCGGTAATCTTAAGTCCCATGAACTCGGCTGCCTCGACGATGCCGTTGACACCGATGGTGAGATACTGGCGGCTCATGTTGATGTAGCCCGCGTCGAAGAGAGGCAGCATGCCGCTCGCCTGCAGTTCCTTGAGGTTCTCATTGTAAGCCAGTTGCACCTTATGGCAGAGATCGACGATTTCGGTGAGATAGGCCACGTAGTCGAGGCCGTTGTTGACGGCGTACTGCACGCAGCGGTTGACATTGACGGTGAGCACGCTCTTCGAACCCGTCGAGATGCCACCGGCACCGAGGGTGTATGAGAACCCGTTGTCGGTAATCTCATTGCGCAGACGGCAGCACGAACTCAGCGAGTCGGCGTTGTCGCTGATGTAAGTGAAGAACGAGTGACCCTCGGCGTACATCTCGGCGGCGAAGTCGCCCCATTCGGCATCCTTCGGTTCGCCGTTCTCGGTGAGCATAGCCATCGTCTCGACGGGGAAGGTGAGCAGAGTCTTCGTGCGCTCCTTGTTGAACCATTTCATGAAACGCTTCTGGAGCCATGACAAACCTTCCCAGTCGGGCTGGCTGCCGTCGGGGAAATAGAAATTGTCGAAGAGCGACTGGAAATAGAATTTGTCATAGTAGCTGATGTTCCAGAACACAGACTGGAAGTTGCGCGCACCCGTGGGCTGGTTGATTGAATAGACAATCTGCTCGAAGCAATCGGTAATCACCTTATCTATTGTACGCGCGCGAAGCGAGAGGTCAGCCTGTGCGTCGGGACGCTTCCAATAGTCGGTGCCGAACTCCTTGCCGATGAAGTGGTTCATGTACATCAGGAACTCGGGCGTGGCGCAAGCACCCGACAGCATTGAGCTGACGATGAACACCATGTTGACAAAGCCGCCGCAGAACGATTTGAGGTTGGTGGGAGCCGTGGAGTTGCCGCCTATGGACGCCGTGCCGCCCAAGAGCCACGGATACATGGTGATAGAGGCGCAGTAGGGAGCGATGCTCGTCTCGTCGTTCTTGTATATGAAATGGGTGTTGAGCAGGCGCAGGTATTCCTCCGCCATCTCCTTGCCGTACATTTTCTTTATGCGCTCGGTGAGCATGCGGCGGTTGAGCTTGATGAACGCACCCTTGGGCAGTTCGCCAATCAGCGTGGCGATGTTCTTGTTCTCCACGTTTGCGTTTGCGTCGAACTTGCTGCCCGTGGCGGCGTTCGAGGCGCTGCAGTAGTCGGCGAGGAACTTCATGCGCTCGAGAGTCTCGCGGTCCTCCTGGTGCTGCTGGCGGTAGAGCATATAGACCTTAGCCACACTGTAGTGCCCCTCTTTCATCAGCGCCATCTCAACTTGGTTCTGAATCTCCTCGACCGTGATGTCGTTGTGGATGTCCAGACGGCTGAGTATCTTGGAGATAGCACCTAGGTCAATAGGTTCGGCTACCGACTCGAACGCCTTGATGATGGCGTTCATTATCTTGTCGAGCGAGAACACTTCCTTCTCGCCGTCGCGTTTGGTGATGAAAAAGTTTTTAAGGTCCATGGCGTTCAATGGTTTTGTTTTTCTGTTATGTTTTCCGACTGCAAAAGTACGAATTATTTCTCCATTGGCAAAACATTCAGGCAACTTTTCAGTGAAAAAGTTTTCCAAAACGGATAACTCTAAGAGAGAAAATGAGAGAAAAGTTTTCCGTTTTTGTCAACTTGCGTTCGCCCATTCGCCAGTTCATGTGCTTTGAATATCTCTTTTATCTCTGCTTTTCCCAAATACCCAAGATGCGGTTTTCATGTATCAAAAGAAGCTTTTTACACCTATCTTTTTGTAAAAAAAAAAAAATTATTATCTTTGCAAAAATTTTTCTCTTTTATGCAAACAAACCCTACTACAATTATGCAAACAAACCCTACTGCAATCGCCTCGGCAAAGCCGCGTTATGATATTCTTGACGGACTGCGCGGCGTGGCGGCGCTGATGGTCATCGTCTATCATGCTTATGAGTGTTTCCCGGCTGACACGTGGATAATCGGTCACGGCTACTTGGCTGTGGATTTCTTCTTTATACTCTCGGGTTTCGTCATCGGCTATGCCTACGATGACCGATGGAGGGAAGGGGCGAGGGGACGACTGACGATGGGCAGTTTCTTCCGCCGTCGATTGATAAGACTGCACCCGATGGTAGTGTTCGGAGTAGTGCTGGGTCTGGTGGCATTTTTGATTGGCGGCGGAGAGGCATGGGACGGAACGCATGCCACGATGTCCGCCATCATGTGGGCAGTGCTGTTGGGACTGTTTTTGATACCCTGTGCGCCCGGTTTTCAGGGCGATGTGCGCGGCAATGGCGAGATGTTCTCGCTCAACGGACCGCACTGGTCGCTCTTCTTCGAGTATATCGGCAACGTGATGTATGCACTGTTTATCCGCCGCTTCTCGACCAAGGTGCTCGGACTGTGGACGGGAGTGCTGGGAGTGGTTTTCGCATGGTTTTTCGTCGCTGACATCGTCGGCTATGGCAATATCGGCGTGGGCTGGACATTGGACGGACAGAACTTCTGGGGCGGACTGCTCCGCATGACGTTCTCGTATAGCCTCGGTCTGCTGATGAGTAGGCTGTTCAACGGCAAACAAGCGGGAACTGCGGCGAATAATATTGAGATGGCTTTGACTGGTAAAAATCCTAAACCCCACAATATAAGAGGAGCGTTTTGGATAAGTTCGCTGCTCATCGTCGTTTTTCTCTCGTTGCCTGCGATGGGAGAGTACAACTGCATTTATGAGGTGGTGTGCGTGATGGCGGTATTCCCTGTAATCCTGTGGATAGGCGCTTCGGGAGCGACCACCGACAGCCGCTCGACTGCCGTCTGCGCTTTTCTTGGCGACATCTCGTATCCGCTGTATGCCGTTCACTATCCGTCGATGTACCTCTTCTATTCCTACATCGGATTCCCCGACACGTGGCGCTCACCGTCGGACTGCTATCCGTGGATGGCGGCGCTCGTAGTAGGCAATATCGTGCTGGCGTATGTTGCGCTGAAGTGCTATGACCTGCCAGTAAGGAAATGGCTTTCGAAAAAGTGAATGTGAGGGATTTGCTCAACAATACTGAAATCAAAAGAACAGGAAAATAGACAATGGCCAAGAGCAGAAATGGGTGGCTTATGAGACGCTTTTATGGTTTCTTGGTTTTTGTCTGTTGTTCACTCTCGCTTTGTGCTCAGGATGAAGAGAAGTCTGTTGTGTTGGATGCTGTGACGGTAAAGGCTGACATGGTGGTAAATAAGGTGGATGGGCAGATAATTTATCCGAGCGAGGCTCTGAAGAATGCTTCAAACAATGGTTACAGCATAGTGCAGAAGTTGGCATTGCCCAACATACGAGTGGATAATGTAGCTCATACTATTTCTGCCATTGACAACAGAGGAGATGTGCAGATGCGCATCAATGGCGTCGTCGTTGGCAAGGAAGAGATGTTGGCACTCGACACGAAACTAATCAGCAAAATAGAGTTTATCGACAATCCTGGAGTTCGATACGGAGAGGAAGTGGCATACGTTATTGATATAAGAACACGAAGGGCAAGTGGCTATGTGCTGGGAGCGGATCTGACAACAGCATTGACATCGTTCGATTTAGATGGCACGATTTATGGGAAATGGAATATGGGCAAGAGCCAGTTCGCTTTGTCCTACAATGTAAATGCAGGGCGGTTTGACCAGATGCAACACGATGAGACGGCAGAATATACACTCGGCGACGGTAGCATTTATACGATAGGACGTAACGATCGGGAGACACTAAAGAAAGGCACTGCACACAACTTAAAGTTTACATATAATTTGGCAGACACCACGGCATATCTGTTTCAAGTGACACTTTACAAGAATTTCAGGAATGTGCCCAAGGATTATCGCCTGCTCAATATCACAGACGGTCCACAGCAGTATGAAGCCACACGGTCGAACTCTTCGAGTGGTGGCGACCAGTGGATAGACCTCTACTTCTTCCGTCAGCTCACACCCCGCCAATCGATTACTGCCAATGCTGTGGGCACATATATAACCACAACAAATAAGAACTACTACGATGAAGGAGCGCCCTATCAGTATGAAGTGAACGGCAAGACAGCCTCTGTGCTTTCGGAGGTGGTGTATGAGAATCGGTTAAAGCCCTTTACTCTGTCGGCAGGTTTGAATCATCGCTATAAATACACGAAGAATGATTATATCGGTGATGCCTCTGCTTTGGCAGAGATGAACCAGCACAACCTCTATGTCTTTGGTGAAATAAAAGGGAAATTGAAAGATTTTCGCTATGTGTTGGGTTTAGGTTCAAGCTACATTCGTTACAGTCAGAATAAGCACAACTATGACTTCTGGACGTTTCGCCCCAAGGTGCTGCTTGCCTACAATCTCCCACATGCGATGCAACTGCGCTACAGTTTCGAGATGAAAGACAGGGTATCGCGCATCGCAATGATAAATGATGTGGCGATTCAGACAAACAGGTTGGAAATGACGGTGGGCAATCCCGACCTAAGGCCAAGTCGCGACATAGATCAGTCGTTGCGCCTATCCTACAACGACCAGCGATGGAACACTTACGTTGAAGGATTCTACCGCCATTGTATTAAGCCCAACATGGCGCATTATGAACGAACATCGGATGACAAGTTCATTTACACCCAGATAAATCAGAAAGAAATAGATCTGTTGCGTTTGTCAGGCTACGTAAGCTGCTGGATACTGCCGGACAAGTTGCAGGCGTCAGTATATGGCGGTATGCAACGATGCTTCAACTATGGTAACGACTACACGCATTTCTACACCTCGTGGTTCTATGTCGGAAGCGTGACAGCATACCTTGGCAACTTCACCTTGCAAGGTTATATTGACAATGGCAATCGCTTTTTGGAAGGAGAGAAAAGGGGCTATAATGGTGCTTATTCAACCATTCAAGCATCCTATCAATACAAAGATTGGCAGTTTACTCTCGCATGGTCAAATCCCTTCGTCAAGAACTATAAGTCGATGGAAGACGAAATCCTCAATCGCGACCTCCACAAGTTAACCACCGTTTATGACAGAGCCAGCGGCAATCAAGTATCTCTCAGTGTCGCATGGCGCATGAGCAGAGGCAAGAAATATAAGTCGGTTGACAAGACAATCAATCTCAGAGACACAGACGACGGAATCATGAAATAGAAGTTATGGTTGGAGGCATGTAATAGGACGTGTTACAGATACTTAATACGGCTGTAACAGGTTTGTAATATCGGCGGAATACCTTTGCGGAAGAATTGTAATTGCAAAGGTATTTTTTTATGTCAACCATCTATTTGGGAATCGTCGTTTTCCTGTTGCTACTGGCAATCTTTGACATCGTGGTGGGTGTCAGCAACGACGCTGTGAACTTCATCAATTCCGCCATCGGGTCGCGCGCCGCCCATTTCCGCACCATCATCGCGGTGGCAGCCGTCGGCGTGTTTGCCGGAGCCGCCTTGTCGAACGGCATGATGGACATCGCGAGGCACGGCATCTTCACGCCGCAGTATTTCAAGCTGGAAGAAGTGATGTGCATCTTCCTCGCCGTCGTGGTGACCGACGTTGTGCTGCTTGACGTGTTCAACACGATGGGCATGCCCACCTCGACCACGGTGTCGATGGTGTTTGAGTTGCTCGGCGGAGCCTTCGCCCTCTCGCTTCTGAAGGTGATGGGCGACAATACGCTCTCGGTGGGTATGCTGCTCAACACCGACAAAGCATTCCAAGTAATCATCGCCATCTTCCTCTCGGTGGCAGTCGCGTTTGTGTTCGGATGGATAGTGCAGTGGATCACGCGCGCCATATTCACCTTTACGTATAACAAAGGAACGCGCGTGAGGCAAGGAATATTCGCCGGACTGTCGCTGACCGCCATCATCTATTTTCTGCTCATCAACGGATTGAAAGGGTCGTCGCTGATGACACCAGAGCTCAAGTCGTTTATTGATGCGAACACGGCGACCATCGTGCTGGGCTGCCTGGCAGGATTCTCGGCACTGATGATACTGCTCACATACGTCAAGGTAAACGTGCTCAAGATAGTAGTGCTTGCAGGCACCTTCGCCCTTGCGATGGCATTCGCCGGCAATGACCTCGTCAACTTCATCGGTGTCACGCTCGCGGGCATATCGTCATACCAAGACTTCACAGCCAACGGAGCCGGCGACCCCTCGACGTTCATGATGACCTCGCTCATGGAGTCGGCGAAGACGCCAATCTTCTACCTCGTCGGAGCCGGCGCCATCATGGTCGTTGCGCTGACCACGAGCAAGAAAGCGCACAACGTGGTGAAGACATCCGTTGACCTCAGCCGTCAGGACGAAGGCGACGAGATGTTCGGATCGTCGAAGATGGCACGCTCGATAGTGCGTAACACGCTGATGGTCAGTAAGACAGTGGGACGCTTCACGCCCGCCTCGATGTCGCGTTTCATCGGCGGACGCTTTAACGTGCAGGACGCCGAGTTGGCGGACGGAGCAGCCTTCGACCTGCTCCGCGCGTCGGTCAACCTCGTGCTTGCGGGACTGCTCGTGGCACTCGGCACCTCGTTCAAGTTGCCACTCTCGACCACCTACGTCACCTTTATGGTAGCGATGGGCTCAAGCCTCGCCGATGGAGCCTGGACACGCGAGTCGGCAGTTTTCCGCATCACGGGAGTGCTCAGCGTAATCGGCGGCTGGTTCATCACCGCCGGCGTGGCGTTCATCATCAGCTCCATCGTCTGCTCGATAATGCACTTCGGCGGCATCGTCGTGATGCTCGCATTCGTAGCCATCGCCATCGTCATCCTCGTCAGCAGCAACATCAAGTACGCCAAGAAAGCCAAGAAACGCGACGAGCTGGAAGACATCTTCCGCTCGATGATGCGAGTGCGCCGCGGCGACTATGCCGAGGCACGCCGACTGGTGGCCGACCACAACCGCCTCGCCAACGTGCGCGTGATGGACTTCGTGCGGTTTGAGTTCATGACGCTCACCAGCGCCTTCATGGAGGACAACTACCAGCCGCTGCGCGGAGCACAGACACGCATCGAGGACGAGCGCCACCGCTGGAAACGCATTCGCAAGCGCGAGATAATGGGCATGCGCCGCATCGACCCGATGGTGGCTATTGAGAAGAACACATGGTTCTTCCTCGCCAACAACTCGGCGGAGCAGATGCTCTACTGCCTCAAGCGCATTGCCGAACCCTGTGCGGAACACCTCGGCAATAATTTTGCGCCTATGGATGAGGAAGTTAGCCGTCCGTATCTCGAACTGCGCAACCGCGTAGAGCCCCTCTTCGAGCGCACCATAGCAATGCTGCAGAACGACACGTTTGCTGTTGAAGCAGACCAGATACGTCGCGATGCACAGAGTGTGCAGGAAGGACTCTCCGCCCTACGCAAGCAACACATCGACTATATGACCGCCCATTCCGACACCATGTCGATGCAGAATGCCAACCTCGTCTATCTCAACATCTTGCAGGAGACGCAGGAGTTGCTGTCGGCGCTCAGGCACGTGATCAGGGGCTTGAATAAGTTGAGAGCGTGAAGGGATAGTTGAAGGTGCCTGGCGGCACGTTGAATGTTGTTGAAAGTACCTGACGGCACGTTGAATGTTGTTGCAAATTAGGCAGAAAGTTAGTAACTTTGCACACCAGAAAACTGAGCCACAAAAGTAACCCTTTATTCTTTATTCTTTATTCTTTAACCATGAAACTACTAGTTGTTGACGATGAGCAGGATTTGGCAGAGATCTTGCAGTTCAATCTCCGTGGCGAGGGCTACGAAGTGGATGTGGCGTACTCTGCCGAAGAGGCTTTGCCGATGGTCAAGGCAAACGGCTACGACCTTGTGTTGCTGGACGTTATGATGGGCGAGGTGTCGGGCTTCGGTCTGGCTCGCCTCATGAAGCAAGACCAGGCGACAGCCCATGTGCCCATCATCTTCATCACGGCACTCGACGGCGAGGAGGAGAAAGTGAAGGGACTGGACATCGGTGCCGACGACTACATAGCCAAACCCCTCTCCATGCGCGAAGTCAAGGCACGCGTGCGTGCTGTCCTGCGTCGCACGATACATTCACGAGCATACGCTGAGGCTGAACATCTCGTTGTCTATGAGGGACTTGTCATCGACACGCAGAAAAAGTCGCTCACCGTCGATGGACAACCCGTGCTGCTCACACGACTGGAGTTCGAACTCCTCGTCTACTTGCTTGTTCACCGCGGGCGCGTCTATTCGCGCCAGGAGCTCATCGACCGCCTCTGGCCCGACGACAGCATCGTGCTCGACCGCACCGTCGATGTCAACATCACCCGCCTGCGCAAGAAAATCGGAGCGTACGGCGAGAACATAAAAACGAAAATCGGCTATGGATACTATTTCGTCTAACTCGTTTGCCAACCGCATGTTTGCCAGTGTGGTAGGCATCTTCCTGCTGCTCGCCATCATGTTTCTCGTCTTCCAGTATCAGCGGGAGACGGATTATAAGGTCGATATCCTGCACAACCGCCTGCAAGTGGTAAACTATCAGGTGGAGGGCGTGTGGCCCGACACGCTTGTCACGCTGCCCGAGAAGGACATGCGCATCACGGTAATCGGAAAAGACGGAGCTGTCCTCTACGACAACGAAAGACCAGTCGGTGAGATGGCCAACCATCGCGACCGTCGCGAAGTCAGCCAGGCACTCGAGCGCGGACAAGGGTATGACATCCAGCGCAACTCGGAGTCGCTGCCGGGCAAGTATTTCTATTCTGCCACCTATTTCCCCGAGCGCGGGATAGTGGTGCGCAGCGCCCTGCCTTACAGTGCGCAACTCTACAAGGACCTCACCATCGACAAGTCGTTCATCTTCTTCGTCATCGGCATCACCATAGTGCTCTGCATCGTACTATTTCAGATAGCCCGTCGCCTGTCAGTCTCTGAGCGTCAGCGCGTTGAGGGGGAGAAGCAACAACTCAAGCGCCAGCTCACGCAGAACGCGGCGCACGAACTGAAGACACCCACAGCCTCCATCAGCGCCTATCTTGAGACGCTCCTCTCCGACGAGAAGATGAGCGACGAGCAGCGCCGCCATTTCCTGGAGCGCAGCTATGCGCAGTGCTGTCGCATGACGAACATCCTGTCTGACATGTCCGCTCTGGCACGCATGGACGCTGTGCAGCAAGTCAGTGCACCCGTGCGCATCCGTGTGCGCGAGCTCCTCGACTCAGTCCTCGATGACGTGCGCCCAGCCCTCGACGAGGCGGCGATGACCATACGTCTCAATGTCGGCGACACGGTAGTCATGGGCGACCACTCGCTTGTCTATTCCATCTTTCGCAACCTCATCGAGAACTCTATCGCCTACGCGGGCACGGGCTGCAACATCAATGTCTATGCCGGCAAGATCAGTGACGAGACCGTCGAACTCTTCGTCTCCGACAACGGAGTCGGTGTGCCGTCGCACCATCTCTCGCACCTCTGCGAACGCTTCTATCGCATTGACAAAGGACGCAGTCGAAGGCTCGGCGGTACCGGTCTCGGACTCGCCATCGTCAAGAATGCCGTCCTCCTCCACGGCGGTGAGATAGAGTTGCTTACGACACCGCCTACGGGGCTTACTGTGCGATTTACTCTGCCAACGGCGTAAGGTGCGAGTTGGACGTTTATATATAATCCTTGACTATAAAAATGCCCGAGTTTGGAGCGGAAAGTGGCTGAAAAAACACAGATTCCGCTATGAACTCAAGGTTTTCTTGCCAATCTTTCCATGAGTAATTTGTGTTGAAACCATGCCAACGGCGTCAAGCGCAATGCATATTTTGATGATATTCATTACATCGTTGTGCTGGACGATTTGTTCGGAGTGTGAATGGGGCGAATGAAAAAATATTTTGGAAAATTGGGGCAAAAGTGTAGTTGTTTGAAAAATAATTACTAATTTTGCAGTCGGACTATTGCGTCTCAACCTTTCTGCGGGGCGAAACGTGTTTCGCGGGGCATTGAGGTGAGATGGCTCACGCCGAACTGGGTGTGCCGGTGCCTGTTAAGGCATGGTGCGCACAGCGGGTTTGGGTGCGAACAATAGCCCGGACATATTAAAAAGGCGTTTATCTTACGCTTCTCTTTGACACCACGAATCTCGCAAATTCAAAATCCTGTCAAGGACAGCAACGGTAGATGCCCGGGGATGTGAACTATCGCATCCCCTCATGCATTGCTTTTGAGTGTGCATCTTCGTGGTGTACATTCGTTGTGGGTGTCATTGAGGGTAGGCGTATATTCATATCGGCGTGGGCTCTTACGTTGTTCATTCTTCAGGATTGGGCAATGCGAGAGCCTTGAGTGGTGGAGTGAACAGCAGGTAGGTTCTCCACGTCATTTTTTTATGCCTGAAACCACATATCCCCAAACCTTTGTTTGCCAGGAGAACGCAAGCGCAAAACAACAAAACCGCTTATGATAAAACTTAAACTCTTCCTGCTTGCGACTCTCCTGTCGCTTGCAAACATTACGGCCCACGCATACGACTTTGAGGTTAATGGAATCTATTATAACATTATTTCTGAAGGTGAAATGAAATGTGAGGTAGTAGGTGAGTGGGGTGCTTATGAAGGCAATATCTTTATTCCATCCTCTGTTACTCATGATGGCAAAACCTATTCTGTAACGAGGATTGGCCAAACTGCATTTAGTCAATGTCCCAATATTACTGGCATTGTTCTTCCTAATTCGCTGACATCTATAGAAATGTATGCTTTTTCTGGTTGCGAGGGTCTTTCCAATATTGTTATTCCTGAAGGTGTGACAAGTATAGAACAATGTGCTTTTTTGGGATGTAAAAACCTTGTTCAAGTCGTTATCCCAGAATCTGTGACATTCATTGGTGCTCATGCCTTTGGCATTTGCCCAAATCTGCCTGTTTTCAATAACATTAGATATGCTGGCACAGTCGCTGTCGAAGCTGTGGATGAAACATTGACTACATACACACTATTGGAAAATACAAGGCATATTCATGGTGATGCTTTTAGTGGATGCGAGAATTTAACAAGTTTGACTATTCCCAATGGTGTAAAAAGCATAGGTTGGAGAGCATTTGAAGGTTGTTCGAACCTTGTGGATATCAATATTCCCGAATCAGTCATACGTATAGATACCTGGGCTTTTAAAGGTTGTACCAGTTTGCCCGTGATAGACAACATAAGGTATGCTGATACGTATGCTGTTGAAGCTGTGGACAAAACTTTGTCTTCGTATACATTAAAGGAGAATACTCGGTTCATTGGATCAGAAGCATTCAAGGATATTTCGTGGAGTTATATGTATTGGTATCCTACGATAAACATCCCAGAAAGTGTAATCAGCATTGGGGAGAGTGCGTTTGAAGACAGTGGATTTGAAGAAATATCTCTTCCGAAGAATTTGATGAGGATAGATAGTCGTGCCTTTTGTGGATTCGGATCTCGGCAAGGTATAACAATTCCAGAATCAGTGAAAAGCATTGGTGATTATGCTTTTTCATGTAGTGCAATTCCATATGCTAACATTCCTGGTTCGCTGACATTTTTGGGTGAGTACGTTTTTAGCGATTGTATACTGAAAAATGTCACCATATCGGAATCGATAAAGAGTATTCCGGCGGGAACTTTTTTAAATTGTAATGGTCTAAGTAGCATCACTATACCTGAGTCAGTAACCATTATCGATGATTATGCTTTTTCAGGATGCACGGCCATTTGTTCGTTTAACATACCGCAAAATGTTACAAAGATAGGCGCCGGAGCATTTGAATCAATGTCGTTTTCAAGCATTGAGCTTCCCGAATCCATAACACGTATTGAAAATTATACTTTCCAAGGTTGTGAAGCATTATCATATATTAAGATTCCCGAATCGGTAACGAGCATAGGTAACGGCGCTTTTCAAGAGTGTAGAGAACTATCATCGATAGTGCTTCCAGATGGTGTTACGAGTATAGGAGACAGGGCTTTTATGGAATGTGGGCATCTATCATCTATAAATATTCCAAAGAGTCTTACGAGTATAGGCAAGTATGCATTTTCTTTCGCTTCGGTTTCAAGCATAGAACTTCCCGAATCGCTAACAATCATAGGTGATTACGCTTTTTCTGGCTCAGAGTTGACTGACGTGACGCTTCCCGAATCAATCAAAGGTATTGAAAGGGGTACGTTCGAGTACTGTTCTTCATTGAAAGATATAGTGCTTCCTATGTCAGTTCAGTATGTGTCGCAGGAGGCCTTTGATGGTTGTTACAGTCTGACAAACATAACGATGGGCTACAACATCACACGTATTGATAAAAATGCGTTCAGAAACTGTCCGTCACTTGCTTGTGTCGATTTGATGGCACCCGATGGTGATGCTATCCAGAAGAGCAGTGCGATAGTTTCGTCAATGACACCAAAGCCACTGCTACGTGTACAGCCAGAGGCGGTGAACTTCGTCGGTAACACAAAGTGGACTGATGAGTTTGATGTCGTTATTTCGCCAGACCCAATATGCATAGATTTGAAAGAGAAAGTGGCTTATACAAACCTACAAGACCTCCCTTCCGCTACGGTTACCTACAAGCGCACGTTCAACCGTGATGCCTGGCAGGCTCTGTATCTGCCGTTCGATGTACCTTACGAGGAGTGGAGCGAGTACGGACAGGTGGCTGAGGTGAATGCCGTCCACCAATACTATGGTGAGGACAAGACAGCCGTCATTGTTGAGTTCCACAAGCTGAAAGCGGGGGACAAGGTGCATGCCAACACACCGTATGTGTTCAAGGTGAACAGTGACTGGCTTAACGTGGAGACAATTTGGGGTGGTGCGAACCGCGCGGTTAAGGCAGCAACCAACGGACAGGTGTGGTGCGCTAGCTCGCGCAGTCGCTTTACCATCACCGGTGTCTATGAGCAAACAAGTTTCGAGGGCAAGTATGCCATCGCCAATGGAGGGTTCGTGCTTGGAGGCCCGACTGCCTATGTCGATCCTTACCGTATCATACTCTCTATTGAGAACGAAAATCATGGATATGGAGACAATGAAGGTATGGAAAGCGACTCGGAGGTTCGCCCGGCAATTATTGGTCTCATGATTGATGGTGAAGAGACAAGTGGCATTGACGAATTTTCATCATCGAACAATTCGAATGCCACCGTACACGACCTGCAGGGGCGTCGCGTGAGCAATCCGAATAAGGGTGGCATGTACATCGTCGGTGGCAAGAAAGTGGTGTACTAACGAGAACAATTGAGACATGAAGATATACAAGAAACCATCGTTGAGCGTTGCCCTCGTAGCGACGCTCGACATTGTTGCCTCCTCGCCCATATACAGTAAGGATGACCTTGACAACTTCATCAAGGACAACGACCTGTCCGACTACGGAACTATCCCCTCTCACGGCGGCGGCAGCGAAGGACTCTGGGATGGTGGTGCCGACTGATGTCAATTTTATGAAATTCATCGCGCAAATCATGCCAAACGTTTGTGTATGTGCGTGGAGTTTTGTAATTTTGGGGCGTGAAATTGATTTAGTAGGATTATGTCAACGGAGGAACGTGAGAGGGTGATGGCCGAGATGGCGAGTTACGACGGTTTGGCGTTCGAGCCGTCGGTGGGGATATTTGGGCTTGATGTGGAGCGCGGCGAGCTGTTTGATGTGCGCTCGCTACCTGTGTCGGCACTGACTGGTGGGATGACTACGATCAATGTGCTGCACAAGAATATCTGGACGAAGAACTACTTTCGTGCAAAGGCTAAAGGGCTGGAGGACAGCATATACTACACGGACTACACGCAGATTCCGCGTGGCAGAATCTTCTATAGTCCGTCATTGAAGACCTTTTCGGTGAAGGTGGGGCATTGGATAGAGGACTATCGCGAGATGCTCACCCCACTCATTGAGGACGAGTTCAACCTCACCGCCTTCGAATATGATATCGACGAGCATTGGGACATCGGGCACGGGTGGAGCGAACATAACTTCAACATTGACGTAAAGGCCTGAGAGCGAGCAAAAAGAAAGCGATGCGCCAAACTGCTTGGTGCATCGCTCCGTTATTATGTGGAACAGCTAATGGTGGTGGGATAGCCTCAATAGCTTGCACCCCAAAACGTATTACCGATTAACTATTAGTTGTCTTCAGCATCAATGTGTTATTTTCTTTGTTCCATCATAAACTCATCTGTTATGTATAGATTTCCATAGAGATAGAGACCTGTGTTCTTGTCGTGCAGGTCGGCACAGGTCTGGCTCTCGTAGAAGAGTTCGAGCGCCTTGGTAGGTTCGATGTTCATGCGTCGAGAAATCTCTTCGCAGATGATGCCTATGCGGTTGCTCATAATTATCTCCTGAATAATGGGAGACTTCATAGGGTCGTCAGAGCTGTTCTGTGCCATTGCTATTGAAACCTCATCCGATGTACTCATGCCTTAGCCTCCCATTCGTTCATCAGGCTGATAATATCCTGTACCACATTCTCACGGCTCTCTGTGTGCAACACGCCATAGTGCGGATAGATATAATTCTCTATTGCACCGATACGCTTCAAGCGAGCATACACATCCTTGTAGCTCTGCCCCAGAGTGCGAGCTGTTGCCTCGATGCACGTTGCGACAAAGGCGAGTTGTATCTGAACTTGGTTGAGTGATATCTTGCTCATATCAATGGTCTGTGTGCTTGTCTTTCCTTTATTATAGTATATCTGCGCTACAAAAATAATAATTATTCTTGAGATATTTGATAAATACGCAATAAAATGGATATATGTCTGCTGTTTCTCTATTTTAAGCATGCAAGACAAGTATTTTGAATTTTCCATGTCTATTGACGCAAAGGCTTGACAACCAGTAAAAAGAGAAGCGATGCGCCACTTGGGGTGGTGCATCGCTTCTTCGTTATGCGCAACGGCGAATGGCGGAGGTGGAGGGGCAGTCCAACGAACTTGCGCCCAACCACGTATTACCTATTAGCTATTGCCTATTAGTTAGAGTCAGAATTTGAAGATGGCGTCCTTCACGGCACGGACATCGTCGAGGCGACGGACGGGGGTGGAGTGGGGGGCGGTCTTCAGCATCTGGCGGTCGGCCTTGGCCTCCTCTGCAATCTTGACCATCACGGCGATGAAGTCGTCGAGTGTCTCCTTGCTCTCGGTCTCGGTGGGCTCGATCATCATAGCCTCGTGGAAGAGCAGGGGGAAATAGATGGTGGGGGCGTGGAAGCCGTAGTCGAGCAGACGCTTGGCGACGTCGAGGGTGACCACATGGTCGGGCTCGTCGTGATGCCCGGCGTACTCGTCCTTCAAGCCGTCGAAGACGAACTCATGCTTGCAGAGGCCGTCGATGGGCAGTTTGTAGTATGCCTTGAGCTGCTCCTTGATGTAGTTGGCGTTCAGCACGCTGAGTTTGCCAGCCATCGGCACGTTCTCCTTGCCGAGAGAGAGCAGATAGACGTAGGCGCGCACGATGATGCCGTAGTTGCTCAGGAACGAGCTGACGCTGCCCAGAGCCTCGTCGTTGCACTCGATGCTGTAGTAAGAGTATTCCTCCTCGTCCTCGATCATCTCGAAGTTCTTGACCACACGCGGGTTGGGCAGGTACTGCTCGAGACCCTTGCGCACACCGACAGGACCGCTGCCGGGACCGCCACCGCCATGAGGCGTCGAGAAAGTCTTGTGCAGGTTGATGTGCATCACGTCGAAGCCCATGTCGCCGGGACGGCAGACGCCGAGCATCGGGTTGAGGTTGGCTCCGTCGTAGTACATCAGTCCGCCGCACTCGTGCACGAGCTTGGCAATCTCGGGAATCTGGCGCTCGAAGATGCCGAGCGTGTTGGGATTGGTCATCATCATGCCCGCGATGTCGGCGCCGAGGTGCGTCTTGAGGTCCTCGACATCGACCGTGCCGTCGGCGAGCGACTTGACCTGCACGATCTCGCATCCGCAGACAGCGGCGGAGGCGGGGTTGGTGCCGTGTGCCGAGTCGGGAACGAGGATCTTTGTGCGTGCGGTGTCGCCACGACGCTCGTGGTAGGTGCGGATGACCATCAGGCCGGTCAGCTCACCGTGCGCACCGGCGTAGGGATTGAGCGTGAACTCGCCCATGCCGGCAATCTCGCTCAGCATGCGCTGCGTCTCGTAATAGACGTGGAGCGCACCCTGGGCGCAGTGGTCGGGAGTGGCGGGATGCAGACGTGTGAACGTGGGCATCGTGGCTGCCTCCTCGTTGATCTTGGGATTGTACTTCATCGTGCAACTGCCGAGAGGATAGAAGCCCGTATCGACGCCGAAGTTGTTGTTCGACATGTTCGTGTAGTGGCGCACGACGGTCAGTTCGTCGCACTCGGGCAGCTCGAGGGCAGCCTGGCGCTGGCACTTGAGTGCGCTGAGTTGGTACTTGCTCTCCACCTTGGGCAGTGAGTAGCCTGTGCGTCCGCTCTTCGAGAGCTCGAAAATCAGTTTTCCGTAATATGTCTTGTTCATAGCGCTGCCTCCTTTATTGCTTCTACAAGTTCGTCCATCTCGTCCTCCGTGCGCTCCTCAGTGGCGGTGAAGGCGATGAGTCCGCAGTCCTCGCACACGACGACTCCGGCGAGGAAACCCTCCATCGAGAGAGCCGTGTGCATCTCGTTGACGTCCATCTTGTCCGACTTCCAGCGGAGAGTGAACTCGCACAGGAACTCCTTGCCGGGGAATGCCTCCTCGAAGAGACCCGTCTCCAGGAGACGGTCGTGGAGCAAGTGGGCGTTGGCATAGCTGTTCTCGTTCACCTCGCGCAGACCCTTGGTGCCCATCAGCGACAGGTAGCAAGCCACCCAAAGGCACATGACGCCCTGGGCGGTGCAGATGTTTGAGGTCGCCTTCTCGCGGCGGATGTGCTGCTCGCGAGCCTGCATGGTGAGCACGAAGCAACGCTTGCCCTCGGTGTCAACGGTCTGTCCCACAAGGCGTCCGGGCATCTTGCGGATGAGGGCGTCGGTGGTGCAGAGGTAGCCGATGTAGGGACCGCCATAGCTGACGGGAATGCCGAGGCTCTGTGCGTCGCCGCAGGCGATGTCGGCTCCCCACTCGCCGGGAGTCTTGAGTACGGCGAGGGCGGAAGCCATCGTGTTGATGGCGAGCAGAGCCTTATGGGCGTGGCAGGCGTCGGCGAGTCCGTCGAAAGACTCGATGAGACCGAAGCGGTTGGGCTGGGGCACGAGGACACCGGCGATGTCGTCACCCTCGAGCAGACGGCAGATGGCGTCGAGGTCGGTCAGTCCGTCCTTGGCGGCAACGACGATGAGCTCGACACCGTGGAAGTGGGCGTAAGTCTTCACCACGTCCATGACGGCGGGCAGGAAGGTGTCGCTGATGACCACCTTGCGACGCTTCTTGGCGGCGGCTACGCACATCATCATCGCCTCGGCAGTGGCTGTCGAACCGTCGTACATGGATGCGTTGCTCACGTCAAGTCCCGTCAGGCGGCACATCATGGTCTGATACTCAAAGATATACTGCAGTGTGCCCTGCGAAATCTCTGCCTGATAGGGTGTGTAGGAAGTTGAGAACTCGCTGCGGGCCGTGATGTAGGGCACCACGCTCGGCGTGTAGTGGTCGTAGGCACCCTGGCCGGCGAAGCAGACGAGCTGGTCGTTGAGGTTGGCCACTCCCTGCAGTTCGCGGCGCACCTCGCTCTCGCTCATCGCCGATGGCAGGCGGAGCTCACCTTTGAACTTCAGTTCCTCGGGAATCTCGGCATAGAGGTCGTCGAGGCTGTTCACGCCAATGACGCGCAGCATCTCCTGCACGTCGTTGTCTGTATGTGGAAAAAACTTCATTAGCTAATAGGTAATAAGTAATAGGTAATAAGTAGTGGGTTGAAATTCGTTATGAGTATATTGGCTATTACTTCATCTTTTTCTTTGTGGTGTTGATAGTAGATGTAAGTAATTTAAGAATTTCGTCACAATCTTGAATGATGGAGTCAAATTCTTGTTTTGTTAGCCATTCTGCTCCATAGGCAAGTTCTAACCAGTAATGCGTTTCGTTGGCTTCCTTGATGGCGATTGTCAATTTGCAGATAAAGTCATTGACACTTTGCGCATAAACCGCTTCGCGTACGTTTGCACCGATGCTTGTTCCGCTTCTGACAAGTTGACTGGATATTGCGTAATCCTTTTGACTTTGCTTCAGATACTTACATAGTTTGATAGTTCTGAGCGCAAATTCAAAAGTCTTGTTCACAATTATTCCATTGCCAAACACAGCCAACAACGTATTAGTTATTACTTATTAGTTATTAGTTCATAAGCAGCAGCGTCGAGCAGGTCTTCTACTTCGGTCTCGTCGCTCACTTCCACCTTCATAATCCAGTTCTCGAAAGCATCCTGGTTGATGAGCTCGGGCTGGTCCTCGAGGGCTTCGTTGATCTCGACCACCTTGCCGCTCACGGGCGAGTACAGGTCGCTGGCGGCCTTCACGCTCTCGACGGCGCCGAACTCCTCGCCCTTGCTTACCTCGTCGTCAACCTCGGGCATGTCGACATAGACGATGTTGCCAAGCTGCGACTGTGCGTAGTCCGTGATACCTACTGTGGCGATGCCGCCCTCAATCTTCACCCACTCGTGTGATTCTGCATAGCGCAGACCTTCAATAACTTTTGCCATTGTTGTTTAAGTATTTTTGGTTTGATTTGTTTTCTGATTACTTCTTGTAGTTCTTCTCGTAGAATCTCTTCTTCACGACAACGCCGCCGAAGACCTTCTTGCGGATGCGTACGGCGACCTCGGTGCCCAGCTTGCCGTAGCGGGCATCGACGAGAGCCATGCAGACGCTCTTGCCAGTGCTGATGGTGTTGTAACCCGTTGTCACCGTTCCGATTACCTCGCCGTTAGCCTCCACCTCGTATCCGTTGCGAGGAATGGCGCGGTCGGTCAGTTCGATGCCCACGACGCGCTTTGAGACACCATTCGCCTTCTGCTCCACGAGCACCTCCTTGCCGATGAACTCGGGCTTGTCGAGCTTGCAGAACATCGACAGACCAGCCTCGACGGGCGTGATGTCGTCGCTCAACTCATGGCCGTAGAGGGGCAGACCCACCTCGAAACGCAGGGTGTCGCGGCAGCCAAGTCCGCAGGGCAGCACCTCGCCGCTCTTCACGCAAGTGTCCCAAATCCAGCGCGTCACCTCGTGGCTGGCGTAGATCTCGAAGCCGTCCTCGCCCGTGTAGCCTGTGCGGCTCACGATGATGGGCTCGCCCTGGAGGGTGTCCTCCTTGCTGGTGTAGAACACCATGTCGGCAACCTTCAGTCCGAGCAGTTTCTCCACCTTGGCTTCAGCCTCTGGCCCCTGGATGGCAACCTGTCCGTAACGCGGACTCTGGTTCTCGGTCGTCACGTCGTAGCCCTTGGCGTTCTGCTCGATCCATGCGTAGTCCTTGTCGATGTTGGCCGCGTTGATGACGAGGAAGAAGCGCTCGGCGCCCATCTTATAGACGAGCAAGTCATCGACAACGCCACCCGTGGGGTGGCACATCATGCCGTACTGCACCTTGCCCGGCTCCATCTCGCGCACGTCGTTGGTGAAGATGTGGTTGACATACTCCTCTGCCTGGGGACCGGTCACGAGCACCTCGCCCATGTGGCTCACGTCGAAGATGCCGCAGGCGTGGCGCACGGCGTTGTGCTCCTCGACGATTCCGCTGTACTCGATGGGCATGTCGAATCCGGCGAACGGACTCATCTTGGCTCCCAACTCAATGTGTTTGTCGTGCAGACAGGTGGTCTGCATCTGTTCTGTGTGTTCCATTTATTTTTGATTGGTTATGTTTGTTGCTTCGTCTATCATCGCCTGCGTGGCGACAGCCTCACTGTCGCACATGGCGGCAATGATGTGGCGGCGCAGTGCGTCGATGCTTATGTCGGTCGCCTCGCTCAGGTTCATCACCCGCTGGCGAACGGACTGGATGCCCTTGGAGGCGAGCTTCTCGTGCGAGGGAGTGATGGCGCGCACCATGCGCTCGATGTCGGTGCTGTGGAGCAGGGTGCCGTGCACTATCGTGCGGCGCATGTCGGGCGTGGTGTAGAGGGCGTTGCCGCTGATCTTGCGGTCGTCGAGCAGGATGTCGTTGCGTCCCGAGACGTGGACGCGTCCGCGCAGACCGTCTATCTCGCCGAGTACGTCAGCCACGCGCTGCATGTATGCTCCGAAAATCTCCTCGACGGTGCGCTTGCCCGTGGGCGTGACGAACGACAGCATGATGTTGCCCTCGTCGGCATAGACGCATCCGCCTCCGCTCTTGCGGCGTATCATTCCGATGCCGTTAGCCGTGCAGAAGTCCGTGTTCACCTCGTTCTCCATCACCTGGTTGCGGCCGAAGATGACCGTGGGCGGCACTATCCATGTGAAGAGGCAGTCCTCGTCGTAGGTGCGCGCCACAACCTCTTCCATCGCCAGATAGAAGGGCAGGGGGCGTGTTGTTTTGTCGTCTAAAACAATATGCTTCACTTCGGTCTTTGGGCGCGGAGTCTCGTCGCACGCTTTTTACTATGCAAAGTTCCGAAAAATCTGCCACTTTTCCAAAGTTATTGGGGAAAAAATCTTAACTTTGTGCCAACAATTTTCACAACGATGAAACGTATAGGTTTGCTGAGCGACACCCATGGCTATGTCGATGCGCGGTTTGCCACCCATTTTGCCGACTGCGACGAGATTTGGCATGCTGGCGATGTCGGTTCGATGGAGGTCATCGACCACCTGCGGCTGGTGGCTCCCGTGCGCGCTGTCCATGGCAATGTGGACGGAGGTGACGTGCGCCGCCTCTTCCCCCAGGTTATGCGCTGGCGCTGCGAGGAGGCGGAGATAATGATGACGCACATCGGCGGCTATCCCGGGCGCTACGATGCGTCGATTCGCAATCAGTTGTTCGACAAGCCGCCACATCTCTTCATAAGTGGTCACAGCCATATCCTCAAGGTGCAGTTCGACCCCACGCTCAACTGCCTGCACATCAACCCCGGAGCCGCGGGCCTGCAAGGCTGGCAGACCGTGCGCACCCTCGTCCGCTTCACCGTCGATGGCACCCAGTTCCGCGACCTCGAGGTCATCGAACTCACGCGCCACTAAAAAGCAAGTTCTCCCCAGTCAGGGAGGACTTGCTTATCATATCCCTCCCCCCATTTCGGGGGGAGAAGGAGGGGGGCTTCCTACTTCGTGCTCTTCAGCGTAGCCTTGTTGCCGGCCGCGTCCTTGGTGGCAATCACGAGCACCTCGGGCCATGCCTTCGAGATGCCGATGACACCCTCGGCGCTGCTTGCGAGCAGACGGCCGCTGTTGTCATAGACGTTGGTGATGGTGGCTCCGTTGGCTCCGTTGACGATTATCTTGCCATTACTGACCGTCACACCGAGGCGGCCGTCGTTGGCAACGTCCTCGATGGCTGTTGCCTCGCGCATGTCGATGGTGATCACGTCACCGGCCTTGACCTCAACCGAGATGGTGTTGTCGTCGATGGTGGTGTAGGGAGCCTCGGCGCCGGCAATCATCACCTTGTGGCCGTCGATGCCCTTGGCCTCGATGGTGCAGGTGCCGTCAAGGGCGGCGGTGATGGTGGCGGTGGTCAGCTTGCTGTTGTCCCACTCCTCGTCGACCGTGTAGTTGCCCACAGCCTTCAGGCCGGTGATGGAACCCTTGGTCCAGACAGAGGGCAGGGCGGGCAGAAGCTGGATCTTGCCCGTGTGGCTCTGCATCAGGCACTCCATGATGCCCGAGCAGGCACCGAAGTTGCCGTCGATCTGGAAGGGAGCGTGGCTGTCGAAGAGGTTGTAGTAGATGCCGCCGCGGCTCTGGTCGGTGCCGTAGCTGGTAGAGTGGCGCAGGGCGGTGTGGAGGACTGAGTGCGAGCGGTCGCCGTTGAGGGCGCGTGCCCACAGATTGATCTTCCAGCCCATCGACCAACCCGTAGAGGCGTCGCCGCGCAGTTTCATCGAGTTGATGGCGGCGTCGAAGAGTTCGCCGTCGGCAGGTGTGAGCTGAGTCAGGGGGTAGAGGCACATCAGGTGCGACATGTGGCGGTGGTTGTTCTCGCCGGCGGTGTAGGTCGAGTACTTCCACTCGCGCAGGATCTGCGAGCCGCTTGCGATGCGGTCGGTGCCCCAGGTGCCGTTGTAGGTCTCGGTGGCAAGTCCCTTGTCGAGCTTCGCGTACTTGTTCTTGAGGGCGAGCTTGTTGGCGGCGGTCACGATGGTCTGTCCGTCACCGAGGATCTCGAGAGCCTGCAGGGTGTTGGCGAAGAGGTCGGCCACGAGCTGCTGGCTGTGGGCGGTGCCGTTCTGGCTGCCGGGACCATGCTCGGGCGAGTACTCGCTCGGGCACTCGAGTGTGCCGTCGCTGGCGGTGACGAGACGCTCCATCCAGTACTGGCAGCAGCTCCACATGGCGGGCAACGCCTTGTTGGCGAGGTAGGTCTTGTCCATCGTGTACTGGTAGTGCTGCCACAGGTGGGTGCAATACCATGCGTTGGCTATCACGTAGTTGGTCTGGAAGGTGCTGCCGCCGCCGAAGATGTTGTTCTCGGTGAAGAGGGTCCAGCCCACGGTCTGCTTGATAGACGCGTACTGCTTGGCGTTGTAAGCCCACTCGCCGTGGTTGCAGGCCATGTTCCAGATGTAGTTGGTGAAGCGCTCGTTCATCTCATAGAGGTTGCCCGAGAGGCAGGGCCAGTAGTTCATCTGCACGTTGATGTTGGCGTGTATGTCCGAGTGCCAGGGTGGGGTAGAGGTGTTGCACCAGATACCCTGCAGGTTGTTGGGGAGGTCAACGCCGCGCGATGAGGAGATTGAGAGATAACGTCCGTAATAGTAGTAAAGTTCCTCGAGCATCAGAGCCGTTGCTGACGAGTTGTCGGCCGACGAGTATTCGTTCACGAGCACATCGGTGGCTTTGGTGTTCGCGCCGCCCACGTCGAATGTGACGCGGCCCATGTACGTCGTGAAGTCGGCGATGTGCGCGCTCTTGAGGTCGGCGTAAGCCTTTGCCGCCGCCGCGTCAACCGCGGCTTTCGTGTCGTCCGTGAGGCTTGCCGTGCCGCTCACGTAGGTCTTCGAGTAAGCGTCGTAGTCGGTCTTGCAGACAATGACCACCATCACCTCGTCGGCGTCGCGCACCTCGATGCCGGCGGCGGTCTTGGTCACTGTGCCACCCACGGGCACCACGCGGAACTCGGCTGCGTAGCTGACGGTGTTGAGTTTGCCGCTGAACTTGCCGCCGTCGGCGGTATAGACTGTGGTCGCCACCACGCCGGGCGAACCGCTCTCGAGCGAGAAGCGCAGGCTCACCTTGCCGCTCTTGTCGGCGGTGTAGCGCGCGATGATTGCGCCGTCGGGGTTGGATGCGAAGTACTCGCGCGAGTAGTTGACGCTGCCGTCGGGGCTGGTGTACCGCACCGCGCCGACGCCCTGCTCGAGGTCGAGCGAGCGGACGTAGTTCAGGATGGGCTGGTCGGAACTGAAACCGAATCCGCCCTCCTCGTTGAGGTTCTCGGCGTAGAGGTTGCCGAACAACTGGTATGAGCCGTAGATGACGCCGCTGCCGAAGTGCGTGTAGTTGCCGCTCATGCCGTTAGAGCCTGTCCAGAGCGTCTTCTCGTTGAGAAGGATCTGGTCTTTCATCACACCGCCGAAGAGGCTCGCGCCGAGCTGTCCGTTGCCGATGGGCAG
>JABUTZ010000080.1:0-2533 GCA_021443415.1 Bacteroidaceae bacterium
AGAGTGTAGAGTGTAGAGTGTAGAGAATAAAAAACGGCAGAACTGGCGATAAAGTCGTGCTAACAGACCAATTTATCGGTTTTATTGCAGATTTTTGCTCTTTTACGCTGATGTCTAAAGATAATTTCGTAACTTTGCCATTTAAATGAGGTGTGTCGTGTGCATATTCGAATTCAGGATTATGAGCCGGCACGCCACACAAAGATGACAAATGAAACAGGCAAGACACATAGACCCACGCACAGGTTTGCACGCAAATGCAAGCTATAGGGCAATTACCCCCCCCCCATAAATCTCTGTGTGTCAATACCATACCGCTCACAAAGTCCTATCGTTAGGCGTAATATGCCCGACGGTAGGGCTTTGTGCGTATTATAGCCCACCGTTTCACCCGCAATCCACAAATAACATCGACATAAACAAACCATCACGAATATGGCAAAGAAAGAATATCTGCAACCTGAAATCAAGGTGCTCCTCCTGCGGCACGCATCCATGCTTGCTGAGTCCACTCAAGAAACGCTCATCTACGAGAACGGCTTCAACGACCTTGACATCGCCGAGGAGGACGAAGAGACGACCTAAACAAAAATTCGCAACGATTATGAAACAGACCATGCAATACTACGCATCGAGGGGCATCGCCACGCTGCTCCTCATCATGGCGGCTGCGCTCATGCCGCAGCCGGCAAGCGCCGACGGCACCCGCCAGCCCTCGGGCAAAGGCACATCCGCCTCCCCCTATCTGATAGGCGATGCCGACGAACTCTACTGGTTCGCCGAACAGGTGAACAGCGGCGAAACTGGCATCTGGGGCAAGCTCACCAACGACATCGTGGTGAACAAGGATGTGCTCGATGACAAGGGCGAACTCAATGGCGACGGAGCAGGGTTCCGGGTGTGGACACCGATTGGCAATGGTAGTGGGTCGTACGCAGGAACCTTCGACGGACAGGGACACACAATCAGCGGACTATACCTTAATGACGGGGGCAGGGACTTTGTCGGACTGTTTGGCCTCGCCTATAATGCCAATATAGATAATGTAGGTGTCATCAATAGTTACTTCCGTGGAAATCAATATGTTGGCGGCGTGTGCGGAAATGGCTCTGGCAGTATCATCACCAAATGCCACAACGCGGGAACGGTTAAGGGATATTATTTCGTTGGCGGCGTGTGCGGAAATGGTGGGGCCATCGTCGGCTGCCATAACACGGGAGAAGTTAGCGGATATACGTATATTGGCGGCGTGTGCGGATATGATGGTACCATCTTCAATTGCTATAACACAGGAACGGTAAGCGGAACGGGTGTAGGAAATCAGATTATTGGTGGCGTGCTCGGGACTCAGGGAACCATCATCAGCAGCTACAACACAGGAACGGTTACCGGAGATGAGGACACTGGCGGCGTGTGCGGAGTGGTTACTAATACCATCACCAACTGCTACTACCTCAACACCTCCTGCCCCCAAGGCATAGGCACGGGCTCTGGCGAAGCCACCGCAAAGACCGAAGACCAGTTCAAGAGCGGCGAGGTGGCATGGCTCCTCAACGACAGCACTGCCGATGGCGACGTGGCATGGCGCCAGAACCTCGGCAGCGACGCCATCCCCGTGCTCGACAGCGGCCACGGCAAGGTGTATTTCGGCTACAAGTGCCTGCAGGCGACGTACAGCAACGACCCACTCCCGACAACGCCGCAGGAGCACACCTACGACAACGGCTTCTGCTCCGTCTGCGACGGATACCAGCCCGCACATCACAACGGCGACTGCTACGAGATAGCCAACGCAGGCCAACTCTACTGGTTCGCCGAGCAGGTGAACGACGAAGACAACCCCATGTTCGACGAAAACGCCATCCTCACCGACAATATCGTCGTGAACACGGGCGTACTCAAGGCCGACGGCTCACTCAACGACGACGTTTCAACCTTCCGAGTATGGACACCCATCGGAAAAGACAACAGCAACAAGTACAAAGGAACCTTCGACGGACAAGGACACACTATCAGCGGACTGTACGTGAATGATAAAACAAAGGACGATGTCGGACTGTTCGGTCGAGTTGGTTCCAATGCCATTGTAAAGAACGTAGGCGTCGTGGACAGCTACTTCTATGGAAAAAACAACGTCGGCGGCGTGTGCGGAACAATTTGGATTGACACCAACCACATCTCCAACTGCTACAACACAGGAACGGTGATTGGAAATGGTAATGTCGGCGGAATAGGCGGATTTTGTAACTCCGACCTCATCAACTGCTACAACACAGGCGCGGTCAGCGGAAACGAACTCGTCGGCGGCGTGTGCGGATCTAATGATGGCACCCTCAAAAACTGCTACAACACAGGCGCGGTCAGCGGAAACGGCGACCACGTCGGCGGCGTGTGCGGAGATAATTTTAGCACCATCACCAACTGCTACAACAAAGGCGCGGTCAGCGGAAAAAATTACGTCGGCGGCGTGTGCGCATATCAGTTGGAAGCCACCATCACCAACTGCTACAACACAGGAACGGTCAGCGGAAAC
>JABUTZ010000080.1:2876-4428 GCA_021443415.1 Bacteroidaceae bacterium
GGCGAAGCCACCGAGAAGACCGAAAACCAGTTCAAGAGCGGCGAGGTGGCATGGCTACTCAACGGCTCCGTGGCTGGAGAGAACCCTGCATGGCGACAGACCATCGACGAGGACGCCTTCCCCGTGTTCGACGAGGCGAAGGGCATTGTCATGAAGGCATCAACGGAGAGCCTGAACTCGGTCATCCGCCCGACGGCGGGAACCATCGAGGGCGCGACAGCCGTCTATAACTTCGCAGGCATAAGGGGCAAGGACGTCTACGGCTACGAATACACCGAGCCGCTGCTCGCCGCCACACATCCCTACATCTTCACCGCCGACAAGGCGTATGTCAACTTCTTCCCCTCGGAAGAGGAGGTGACCGACGACACCGACACCCACGGACTCCTCGGCGTGCTCGAAGCCGACGGCAGGAAGGTCTACGGCAAGGACAACACCGAGTCTGAGCCCGTCAGCATCGTCTTCACCACCACAGCCCTCAAGTACGCCAACCCCAAGGGCAACCTCGTCAAGTACGGCAAGTGCTACATCGACGCCAGTCAAGCTTTCCTCGACTCCGACCCCGTCTCCGAGGCACGCGGCATAGCAATCTTCGGCGAGGGCACCACGACCGGCATCGGCGACGCCGACGCCGACACCGACGCGGAAGCCGCCGACACCCGCAACCTGCAGGGCATCCGGGTAGGCAAGACCTACAAGGGCGTCATCATCGTCAATGGCAAGAAGATGGTGCGCAGGTAATCTTGTCCCACAATAGACTAAACACAAAACGTTACCGCAGCTCGGAGTCAATACTCCGGGCTGCGGTTGTTTTTGCCCTTATGGGCGTTTGTCAGGATTTTGAATGTTGACGTTATTGTGTGATTTATATGCGCTCTATCACGCAAGCATGCTCTTTCTCATCCTTCTCGTAGGTGATGCCGCAGAGGATGACCTCGCCCACATAGTCCTTTAGTGGTGCTGGATAGTTCTTCTGCCTAATCTGGTCGATAGCGGTGACGGCTTCCTTCTTCCATTTCAACTCCACGACGATGGCGGGGAGATCGACATTGCGCCACGGCACGAACACCACGTCGGCAAAGCCGCGACCGGCGGGAAGTTCGCGAATTATCTTGTACTTGCTGCGGGCGGAATAGAAGGCGAGGTTGATGACGCAGGAGAGGGAGTTCTCGTCGTTGTACTTCAGTATGCTGGTGCTCTCTTCATGTATCTTCTGTATGCCGGCAGCCACTTCCTCGGCCTCGCCGTCAAGCAGGCATTTCAGCAGTTCGTCCGACTCCTCGATGGCATCGATGACCAGTTGCCAGCCGTTGTCCTCAATGGCGCCCTCCATCTCGTCAGCCACCTCCTTGTTGGGGATGTAGCAGGTCTGCGTGTTCGTGTCGTATGCCAGATAACCAAGATGGATGAGGATGGTAAGCACATCATCCCTTGATGCAATCTGGTTAGGGTCGTTTTTGAAGCGGTTGGTCTTTACGGGGCAGCGTCCTCCTGCCAGCATCTCGACAATATCTCCCTTCAGCCCCTTGAAATCCATCTGGATATAACGAGC
>JABUTZ010000081.1 GCA_021443415.1 Bacteroidaceae bacterium
AATAGAGTGTAGAGTGTAGAGAATAGAGTGTAGAGTGTAGAGTGTAGAGAATAAAGAATAAAGAATACAGGTATAGTTTTGTACCATCAAATTTCATACGACATTGAAACATAGACTTCTAATCATAGCATTGGCGATGAGCCTGAATGTCTCGGCACAAGAGATAACCATCGGCAACTACACGTTCAAGAACGGTGGCGAATATCAGGGCGAGATGTTCAAGGGAAAGCCTTGGGGCAAGGGAGTGACCAAATTCCGAAACGGTGACACCTATCAGGGTGAGTACGAGAAAGGCAAACGCCAGGGACGCGGCATATACATCTTTGCCGACGGAGAGAAATACGACGGTGAGTGGTTCAACGACCAGCAGCACGGCTACGGGGTGTTCTACTTTGCCAACAACAACCGCTACGACGGACTGTGGTGGCGCGACTACCAGCAGGGAACGGGTACGATGCACTATTTCAACGGTGACACGTACGTGGGCAACTGGACTTCGGACAAACGCGAGGGGTCAGGCACCTACACATTCGAGAACGGCTCGTGCTACAAGGGAGCGTGGAAAAACGACCGCAAGAACGGCAAAGGTACGTTCAACTGGAGCGACGGCTCGGTATATACGGGCGAATGGGTTGACAACCAGCGCAGTGGCACTGGCACATACGTGTATGCCAACGGCGACCAGTATGCGGGCACATGGAAAAACGACCTCCAGCACGGCAAGGGCATCTACATCTTCCACAATGGCGACCGCTACGAAGGTCAGTACGACCACGGAGAGCGCACGGGCGAAGGCATCTTCACCTACTCGAACGGCAACAAATACGTGGGCCAGTTCCTCCACGGCGAGCAGAACGGGCAGGGTACGTACAAATGGGCAAGCGGAGCGCAGTACGTGGGCCAGTGGATGAACGGCAAGCGCCACGGACAAGGCAAATACACGAGTGCCAACGGCGACACCTACGAGGGCAGTTGGAACGATGGAGTGATGAGTGGCGAGGGCGTGCTGCGCTATGTCGACGGCTCCAAGTACAAAGGTGAATTTCGCAACGGCATGATGCACGGCAAAGGAATCTTTGTCGACACCCAAGGCAACCGCCAGGAAGGCACCTTCAAGGAAGGCACGTTTGTCAAGTAGAGAATAGAGTGTAGAGTGTAGAGTGTAAAGTGTAAAGTGTAAAGTGTAGAGTGTAAAGTGTAGAGTGTAAAGAATAAAGAATAAAGGCATGGTTTTGAGCGTTGACAGTATATTAACCCATTAACCGAATTACCCAATAACCCAATAACCGAATTACCGAATTACCCAATAACCCAATAACCCCAATACCATGATTTTAGGCAAACTCACAGAGATTGGTGCGCTGGCAGTGTATGGCGAGCGCATGAAGAAAGCGGCAGAGTACATCGCCGCTCACGACATTTCGCAGTTTGAACTCGGCAAGCACCAGATAGACGGCGACGACATCTTCGTCAACGTCCAGGTGATGGGACCGCGCACACGCGAAGACGCCAAGATAGAGACTCACAACAAGTACATCGACATCCAGATTCCTTTCACGGGCGTGGACACGATGGGATACATCCATCGCTCCGACCTGCCCGAGAATGAGTACGACGAAAGTGTGGACATGACTCTCTACGACGGGCTCTGCCCCAACTACATCGCCGTGAAGCCAGGCATGTTCACTGTCTTCTTCCCCGAGGACGGCCATCAGCCCGCCATCACCGACGTGCCGCTGAAAAGGGCAATCGTGAAGGTTAGAGTATAGAGTGTAGAATGTAGAGTGTAGAGTGTAGAGTGTAGAGTGTAGAGTGTAAAACATTAAAATCCAAAATATGAAAGCGAAATGTAAGTCGGCGCTGAAACTCATCAAGCGCGACAAGTGGCTGGAGCCATATACGGAGGCAATCGAGGGACGTCACAACTACGTGCTACGCAGACTCGGCGAACTGACGGGCGGCAAGGGCGAGGAGGCTCTGGGCGACTTCGCCTCGGGCTATCTCTATTTCGGTCTGCACCGCACCGCCCGCGGCTGGGTGCTGCGCGAGTGGGCTCCCAACGCGACTGCCATATACCTCGTCGGCGACTTCAACAACTGGACCGAGAGCGAGGAGTATGCCATGAAGCGCCTGAAGGGCAACGCGGGCAACTGGGAGATCAAATTGCCCGCCAAGACACTGAAGCACGGCGACTTATACAAGCTTTCCGTACATTGGGAAGGCGGTCAGGGCGAGCGCATACCCGCATGGGTGCGCCGCGTGGTGCAGGACACCAACACCAAGCTCTTCGCCGCTCAGGTGTGGGCACCCGAAAAGGAATACCAATGGCACGACCATAAGTTCAAGGCGCAGACCTCTCCCCTTCTCATCTACGAGTGCCACATCGGCATGGGACAGGACGCCGAGAAGGTGGGCTCGTACGAGGAGTTCCGCCTCAACGTGCTGCCGCGCATCGCCGCCGATGGCTACAACTGCATCCAGATAATGGCTATCCAGGAGCACC
>JABUTZ010000082.1 GCA_021443415.1 Bacteroidaceae bacterium
CGATATTATAAAAAATGCTATGATGAAGTACCACATAATATTATATCTTTTCCGCAAAGGTGCAATTTTTTTACATTATCGGCAAAGAATTATATCAAGTGTACTCCGTTCCTTATGTTCTTCTGGCTCCGAATAACTTTCAGCAGAATAAAACCGCTCAAACGTATGCTCATCGCACGGACCGCAAACCCGTTCAATCTCGGCCTCCATTTCTTCCTGCTGTCTTTTGTACTCACGACATTTCTTCTCATGCAGGTCATTCATTAACATCATAACGATGAAAAGAAATACTATGAACCCTATAATGTACCACATACTTTTGCTCTTTTCCGCAAAGGTACGTTTTTTTCGTTTACTAACAAACAAACAAACAAGAATTTTTCGGAAATGAGCAAAAAAAAACGCCCCGTGCCTCACGGCAGGGGACGCAAACAGTTCTTTCACATAATTTCACATTCATGAAATTATGGCTGTGCACCGGAGTTCCGACATGAGCGCCATGGTCTGGAACTCCGATGCTATTGTGCTGACCGCCTTCCACGGCCCTATATCTTTCCCGTATGCTGCGCTTAGTCGCATACGGGGCGAATCATGCAACCGTAATCACGATATTGGGCGTCGTAGTTGTAGTTCGGATTGTTGAAGAAGATACATGATCCCTTTGACGCTATCGAACTCGGTATGCCACACCAGTAGTAGCCGTACTCACCTTCCGTGGTGACTGAATGGGCCGAGAGATAGCCTGCGGCGGGCAGGAACATGGAGACGGAGGCGTCGCCTATCTTTGTCACGACGTAGCCGTTGAGGCCGCTGACGCCGTTGTAGTCGTTCGTCCACTGCCAGTTGCAGTTGTCGCGTAGCTCCATCATGTCATCCTTGGTCGGCAGGCGCCATGTGCCGCCAAACTTCTGGCGGGCGGCGTCGTATCCGGTTGCTACTATGCTGGTGCCGTTGTTGACATAGTCCTTGAGCGGGTCGCGGTCCGTTCCGCAAGCTGCACCGCTGAAGCCGGCGCCCGATGCGCCCAGATAGGTCTGGAAGTAGTAGTTCCAGTTGACGTTCTGGCTCACGAAGTCCTTGGAATAGGGCTGTGCGCATCCCCAGCCGTAGTAGTCGCCGTACTCCTCGGGGGTGGTGGCGCCGAGGTTCAGGTTCGCCCACTTGGTGCCGCTGGGCAGGCCGAAGTCGAGTGCCTCGGGCTCTTCGGGCTGGTTGTTGTCATAGACGGGGCGGATGACGCAGCCTACGTAGCGCTTGTCATCGAAGAAGGTGAACGATGCGCCAGAGGGTCCCTCCGTAAGCTCTGAGTCGCGTGCTTCCGCGGAGCTGGTGGAACCGACGGGGGTGGTCGAGAACCAGTAGTTGCCGGCTGGATGGTCGGGATCGTCGTAGATGCCGCTCTTGTCGATGCACCTCACTGCAGGCAGGAAGATGCTGTTGCCGTTGCGCGTCAGGATCATGCCTGCCACTCCTGTGCCTTCGTAGTCCGTGGTCCACGTTTTCGTGCACTTGGTGAGCAGCTCCTCCATCTCGGCTTCCGTCGGCATGCGCCATTTGCCGCCGAACTTGTTGTGGGCGGCATCCCACTCGGTGCCGGCGATGTTGCCGAACGAGGGATATACGGATATGCCGACATACGCCTTCAGCGGGTCCAGCGCCGTTCCGCAGTCGCTCTCCTTGGTTCCGGCCGAGCCGAGCAGCGAGAAGTAGTCGCTCCATGTCACCGCCGTCAGGCTGGCGCCGTAGGGCTCGGGGCATCCCCAACCGTAGCGGTCGCCGCTGGTCTCGGGGCTGCTGGCGCCGAGGTTGAAGCTTCCCCACATCACGCTCAGTCCGAGGTCGACGGGTGTGGGTATGGGCGTGGTGCCGTCCTCGAGCATGTCCTTGTCGGAGATGTCCTCCACCCAGTATCTGCTGGTGCCGAATTCCTTGGCCTTGGTGCTGGTGTGGGTGTAGTTGTAGGTGTGGCCCGCCACGGTGAGCGATATCCTCATGAGCGCGCCCTTGGCGATGGCGCCTCCCTTGTGGATGAGATAGGCCGTCGTGGTGGCGCCCGCGGCTTTCGCGAAGTTGAGGGTGACGGTCATCACCTCCGTCCACGCTCCGCTCAGCGTCAGCGTCGAGCCTGCGGTGATGGCGGCGGGAGCCTTGAAGACGATCTTGTAGACGGAGGTCTCGGGGTGAGAGAAGACGAGGTTAGAGCCCTCGAGCTTCTGGTTGGTGAGCGTGGCGGTCATCGTCTCGCCGTACTTGAGGTG
>JABUTZ010000083.1:0-1477 GCA_021443415.1 Bacteroidaceae bacterium
TGGGGCGCATACTACGCTTGGCGCAGGAGTTGCGACAGGGCGTAGAGGGGACAGATGGTGACATGGCGCACGGCATCGTTGGCTTCGGTGTCGGTGAACGTGAACTCACCGAAATTCTCGAGGGAGCAGCGGACGGCTTCGGTCAACTGCTTGTCGCGCATGAAGCCCCACAGGCTCTTCATACCACCCTGACGCTCAGCCTTCACCTCAATGGGAAGCACGTGCGAGTCCCTCGCCACGACGTAGTCAATCTCAGCCTGCGAACCACGTGCCTGACGCGCCCAATAGTGCAGTTCATACTTGAGATTGGGAGTCTGGTTGCGCACAATCTCAAGACCGGCAACCATCTCCGCCATCGAACCTTTGTTGACCAAATCGGCTACATTGGCCGTGAGAATCAGGGTGGTAATCTCCGCGACACTTCCAACGGTCATATTGAGCATGCGCAGGAGCAAACCGCTGTCCAAGAAGAGCATCTTGCGGAAACTACCGTCAGCCTCGCTCCCCAGCGGGAGTCCGTTGGCATCGGTGTGGGTGACGGGTATGACAAGACCTGCCATGCAAAGGAGGTCCAATGCCCGTCGCACATCAGCCGCCTTGTAGCCCGCACCCGCCTCAACGTACACGAACTTGCGAGTGATTTGACTCGCCACACTGCGCAAGGTGGCGCGAAGGAGCTCGGTGTTGACGCGCTTGCGATATTTGGGGAAGTCGTCCTCGTAGCCCGTCAGTATGTCGTCTTGTATCTCCTGGCAACGGACGAAGTCCTGATGCTCCACCCACGAAGCGACCGCCTCGGGCATGCCTCCGACAATCATATAGGTGCGAAACAGCTCCACAAGCTTGCCGTAGAGAGGTTCGGGCAAGGGAGCGCGCGCCGACGACCGGTCGCGCGCTTCGAGGAGCAGTTGCCGACCGTCGGCGAGGAGGAACTCATCGAAAGTCATCGGGTGCATATAGAGCGAGTGGATGCGACCTACGCCGAAGGCCGGCAGCTCGTCGAGGGCGAACTCGAGCAGCGAGCCGGCGGCGACGACGTGCAACATAGGCATATCCTCCCAGAAGAAGCGCAATGCCATGACAGCCTCGCGACACTCCTGTATCTCGTCGAGAAAGAGCAGCGTCTTGCCCGGCACAATCGACTTGCCATACATAGCCGACATCTGGGCGCAAATCCTGCCGACATCGAGGTTGCTCGCGAACAATGCCTTGTACTCAGGATTTCGCTCGAAGTTAATCTCGACATACGTCGAAAACCGCTCGCCAAGATGGCGCACGGCAGTGGATTTGCCGACCTGCCTCGCACCCCGCAGCAAGAGCGGTTTGTGTTCCTCTCGCTGGCTCCATTCCATCAAATGCGCATCGACATTTCGTCTGTAGTACATAATCGCTTGATTTTATGACTGCAAAGTTACAAAAAGTATTTTTATCAAACAAATAATTCGGCGATTTTAGACAAAAGTCAGGGTAATAATTC
>JABUTZ010000083.1:1965-4106 GCA_021443415.1 Bacteroidaceae bacterium
CGCGCTCGGGGTAATAGAGCGGACAGTCGACGGTGACGAGACGGAAGCCGTCGGTGCTGAAGAGGTAGTCGGAGGATTTCTCCTGCGCCCATGCCGCGAGCGAGCAGACGAGGGCGAAACAGATGGTAGCGAGTCGTTTCATGACGGTTAGTGTTGGTTTTTGGTTTTGAAAGGAGGCCTTGACGATTGTCACGCCGGCGGTGCGACAATCCGAATGGCTGACCTCAGTCGGTGCAAAGTTATGATTTATTTCCGACATTCGCATCCTTTTCGCCCTGCAATTATGCGACGCGACGCAGATTTGCGCACCCGTGAGTTCAGAATATGACCGAATGAAAACGACAATTTCTCAAAATATGACCGAATAAAAACTGGAAATATGACCGAATGAAAAGTAGCCATATTGCCTAACGGCATGCATAGGCCACATTATATCAGAAACTTACGCAAGCAGCGACCTTATCCGTGGTTTTTGCATGATTTTCCCGTATATTTGGAGTACGCCGAGAGCCGGTTCGGTGCGCCAAACGGCAGGAAAGGGACGGAAAATTTGGTCATGTCGCGAAAATGTCGTAACTTTGCCAAAATTTCGCGCACTGCGCATGGATGGCGCTGACGGCGAGGGGGAATCCACGGGTTGCTCCGCGTTCGCCGACGGGCCGTGCCGATGGCAGTGACTGCAAGCATGACAACACATATTATATATAAGATGAAAGAACCGACCAAAACCGGCGGACGGCTGAAGTATGAGTCGCCGCAGACAGCCCACATCGGCATCCGGACGGACGCGATGATGGCAGCCAGCAAGGACGAGGTGCTGCCCGAGGGCAACAACATTATTTCCATCGAGCGCCAAGGAAGCTCGAACACCGACTTTGTGACCAGTGACGGCAACGTCGTGGCCGGCAACCCGTTCGCGGCGGGAGGCTGGGACTGAACGCCACACAGACAAACGCTTACGAAACATGAAGAAGAAGACATTTACCCTGATGACCATCGCGGCGGGAATGCTGGCGATGGCCGCGTGCAGCGACGACGCTGCCAAGCCCTACGAGGGCGACGCCACCTCCAAGGAGGGCATCAGCTTCTCGCTCGGCACCGACAACCAGACGCGCGTCGAATACAGCGAGAAGGACTGGCGACAGATGGAGTGGAACATGGGCGACAAGATAGTCATCGCCTGCTCGCAGACACAGGCGCCCACCACCATCACCGACAAGACCGCCCCGGGATACTTCGACGACTCCAACTGGGCGACGAAGACCGGAGCCGCATACTCGGTCTATGAACTCATCGCCGACAGCTACAAGGTCACGGACACCTACGGCACCGAGACAACGCTGACAGCCAACCGCAAGGCGAAAGTGGCGGTCAGCGGCACAGCCAAGGACGCCCTCTACTGGGGCAAGAACGACAACGGCAACCCCATCAGCCACACGTTCTACGCTGGCTACGGACCCAACATCTCCGTCACCACGGCGGGCATGGCCAAGTGCCAATACTGGCCCGAGCAGACGCTGACCTACGACAGCCGGCGCGGCGAGTGGATCAACAACGGACAGATCTACCTCGCGGCTAAGAAGACGACAGTGCCCGTCAGCGACGTGGACCTGACGTTCAAGGCCATCATGACCACCCTCGAGATCCAGATCAAGGGCACCAGCGCCGACAACGGCGCAGACACGAAGATCAAGGCCGTCGAGGTCACCCTCCCCGAGAGCCAGAGCAAGCTCTACATGGACATGGACAACAACGCCTATTTCGACTATGACATCGCCAATGAGGAGGGCGTCGACGCCACCGACAAGCGAGCCGAGAAGCTCATCTTCAACCTCGAGAGGAATGCCCTCTTAGAGTCGGGCAAGACGATGAAGATCGTCGTGCTGCTGCCCCCCGTCGTCATCGACGACGACAACAAGGTGACCATCACCGTCGACGCCGTCGACCGCTCCAACAGCTTCAAGTTTGCCACCGCGGTGGCGACGGGCCACAAGGTGGCGATCGAGTCGGCTGACTGGCGCACGGAGCCTGCGGCGGCCGTCGAGGACGTCGACTGGGTGGACCTCGGCTTGGGCGTCAAGTGGGCGACGCGCAACCTCGGAGCCTCGGCAGCCGCTGACCCCGGCGACTACTTCGGATGG
>JABUTZ010000084.1 GCA_021443415.1 Bacteroidaceae bacterium
GACTTCAAATGGACGCAGATGATTGTTGTTTGGTTTTAAACGCAGATTAACGCAGATGTTCGTGTTGTTCGTTGGGTGACTTCAAATGGACGCAGATATTTTTTATTGGGTGCCTGCCTCATTTCCCGTTTCTTCCGCCCCTGCCTTGCGCTTGCGTCGCTTGCGGACGGGCTTGGGAGGGAGGTGCTTGCAACATTCCTCGTAGAAGGCTTCGGGAGTGCCTTCGTAGCATGTGCGCGTGATTTCAAAGGGTGTCCCGATCAGCGAGCGGTTCACCTTCCACAGCAGTCGCTTGGGCCAGCGGGCTTGCTCGATGGCTTTCCTCTCGAAGGCTCGCTTCGTGGTGACGAAGATTATCTTGTTGCCCTTGTTGAGACAGATGTTCTTGATTTGGTCCCACGGGATGCAGTCGTCCATTATGTAGAGCCCTTCGTCGCTGATCATCGCCATGCGCCGTCCCCTGCGCCTGTACATCAGATGCCTGAAGAGGGCGTATGCACCTATGATTGCCAGCATCAGCAGGAAGGCGTACATGAGTACCTTCACTGTGCCGGGACTCAGCATACGCGGGCGGAAACCCACTCTCGGAGGGGTGGTGAAATCCCAAGGCATGTAGATGGTGTGAATCACCATTACGATGAGGAATATCACCGCCGCTATCAGCTTCAGCCTCTCCTTGTCGATGCGCACCATCCGTCCCGTCCTTTAGAATCCCGCCGCCTTCAGCCGCAGTCCCATGTCTTCCTCGAGGCCGAACATGAGGTTCATGTTCTGCACCGCCTGTCCGCTGGCTCCCTTCAACAGGTTGTCGATGCACGAGACCATGAGCAGGAGGTCATCGTGACGCTCCACGTGCACGAGGGCCTTGTTGGTGTTGACCACCTGTTTCATGTCGGGACTCTGCGCCACGACGTGCGTGAACGCGGCATCGCGGTAATAGTCCTCGTAGGCGGCCCGCACCTCCTCTATCGGTCGCTCACAGCGTGCGTAGGCGGTCACGAAGATGCCTCGCGCGAAGCATCCTCGTTGTGGGATGAACAGCACGCGTCCGTCGTAGCCGGCTCGCAGCGTGCTCACCGTCTGCCCGATCTCCAGCAGATGCTGGTGGGTGAAGGTCTTATAGACGGAGATGTTGTCGTTGCGCCACGAGTAGTGCGTTGTGGCTGAGGGTTTCTGCCCCGCTCCCGTCGAACCGGTGATGCCGTTGACGTGTATGTCGCCGCTGATGAGCCCGCCGCTGAGGGCGGGGAGCAGGGCGAGCTGGATGCAGGTGGCGAAGCAACCGGGGTTGGCGACATGGCGCGCTCCGCGGATTGCCTCTCTCTGCAGTTCGGGCAGGCCATAGACGTAGTCGTGGTCGCCGGCGAGGCGGAAGTCTTGGGCGAGGTCGATGATGGCCACGTCCCGAGGCACTTCGTGCTGCGCCAGCCACTCGCGGCTCTTGCCGTGCCCCATGCAGAGAAACAGCACATCGACGCTGTCCAGAGGGAGGTCGGCGGTGAACCGAAGCTCGGTGTCGCCGACCATTCCTTCGTGAACGTCGCTGAGGCTGTTGCCCGCGTTCGACTCGCTGTGGGCGAACACGAGCTGCGCCCCGGGATGGTGGACAAGCAGTCGGCAGAGTTCGCCACCCGTATAGCCGGCGGCGCCTATGATTCCGACCCTCACCATCGCCTTACGCCTTGGGGGCAAGCAGCCAGAGCAGGAGGTAGAGCAGGATGCCGCAACCGCCGCAGAAGGTGATTACCACCCAGCCGATGCGCACCAGCAGGGGATCGATGTTCAGATACTCGGCGATACCGCCACACACGCCTGCCAACTTCTTGTCGGCGGCCGAAAGCTTGAATTGTTGTGACATTTTTTTATGGGTTAATGGGTTAATGGGTAATTCGGTAATTGGGTTATTTTTGTATCTTCGATATATCGTTATATCTATATAACGTTATAACGACCATCGGCAGCAAAAGCCTGCAGCAAAAGTAACCCTTTATTCTTTATTCTCTATTCTCTACACTCTACACTCTACACTCTATTCTCTACACTCTACACTCTATTC
>JABUTZ010000085.1 GCA_021443415.1 Bacteroidaceae bacterium
GATCTTCACCGTCCTCTACCTCCTCATGCCCAACTTCTGGCGCGACCGCGTGTGACGGCGGGCGTCAGAAAAGGAAATTGCCGTCAGCCGGCCTTACACGTTCGATGCACATGACGAAGTAGACGGGCATATAGGTTATCTTGCCCACCGTGCGCACCTCGCGGTCGTTGTCCAGGACGATGGCTGAAGGAATGTTATACTCCGCATTCGAGAGGAAGCGGTCGAGGGCACGATGCGTCGTATAGTCCTTGCCCGACTTCACCTCGATGGGCAGCACGCTCTGTTCGCTGGCGTTGCTGACAAGGTAGTCCACCTCGCCGTTCTTCTGGTTGTCGTAGTAGAAGAGTTCGTGGCCGTGGGCGCGCAGTTCCTGCGCCACCACACTCTCATACACAGCTCCGAGGTTTGTGCTGCGGTTGTCCTGCATCACGGGTGCTATGTTGTATTCATAGAGCCTCCATGTCAGCAGTCCCACGTCGTTGAGATAGAGTTTCAGCAGGTTTTTGCGCACCGACTCCGAGAGCGGATACCTGGGGTTTGAGATGGCATGCACATCGAGGGCGATGCCCGAGGAGACGAGGTACTCGAACTCCTCGGCAAACCACTCGAAGCGGTCGCCCGTCTTGCCGCGCACGTCCTTTGCCATGATGCGCTTCTTCTTGTTCTCCATCTGCGACACTATCATGTCGTAGATGCGGCGCACGAGCAGCCGTTTCGATGACTCGCTCTCATACTTGGCGGCATCCTCCTTGTACATGCCCCGTATCGCCTCGTGCACCTCGCGCACCCTCACGATGTTGTGCGTCTGCAGGTATGTGTTGACGGCGTCGGGCAGTCCGCCCACGAGCAGGTATTTCCTGAACTCGCCCATCAGGTTGTCGTGCATCGCCTCGGGGAGCGACACCCTTCGGCTGTAGCAGTCGCGCACGTGTGCCAGCGCCTCCCTGCCCCATCCGGCGGCTATCAGCCACTCCTCGAAGTCGAGCTGGAACATCTGCCTTCGCACGATGCTCCCGACGGGTATCGACGTTGTGCTGCGCAGGGCGATGCCAAGCATGCTGCCGCTGGCTATGTAGGCGAACCGCCCTTCCTCGCGCATGAATTTCAGCAGGGTGAGAAACTGCGGATAGTGCTGCACCTCGTCAAGAAAGACCAGCGTGTCGTCTCTGTCGCCAAGCCGTCCGCCTGCCTCCATGCTCAGCGCCATGTAGAAGTCGCCCAGTGTGCGCACGTTGCGAAACAGCGCGTTCGTCTCGTCGTCCTTGGCGAAGTTCACCTCCACGAAGTTCCTGTAGAGCCGTCTTCCCACCTCGCGGATGATGTACGACTTGCCTATCTGCCTCGCTCCCTCCACGATCATTATCTTGTCGTCGCCCGAGCGCAGGTGGGCCTCTATCTCGGCGCCGATTTTTCTGTACAGCATGGTTTTTTTACACTTTTATTGGTTTTTTGCCCATGCAAAATTACACTTTTATTGGAAATTTTGGGCAAGAAAATTACACTTTTATTCACCAACGCCTGAAAAAAGTTGTATTTCTGCTGTAATTCAGTACGATAATCATTGTCATTACACAAAATAAAGACGAAAGCAAGGCAGTTTTTACACAAAATCAAGACGAATGTTCGGTAAAAATTACACTTTTACATGTTTTTTGCCCATGGAAAATTACACTTTTATGAATTTTCCCTTTCCCCATCGTCAACGA
>JABUTZ010000086.1 GCA_021443415.1 Bacteroidaceae bacterium
CGCCGTTGCCGGTGTAGATGTAGAAGCGCGAGGGGTTGCCGCTCAGTGTTATCTCCACGTCGCCGCTCGTCTCGCTCAACTGTCCTTTGCCAAGGTCGCCGTCGGTCGGCTCATCGTTGTCGTTTGACGAGCAGATGAGGAATTTGCGGTCGCTGGCTGTGCCGCTGGAGCCGTTGCTCGTTGTGTAGATATGCACCTTTCTCACCGTTCCGCCGAAGACGGGCGAGGCGATGTGGTAGCCATTCTTGTTGTTGATCTGCAGATAGGTGCTGTTCACCAGGCAGTATCCGCCCCAGATGCCGCTTGCGCTCTCGATGACGGCATCTTTCTCGTAACTCCCTCCGTAGCCGTGGGCTGTCTTTGCCGCCGCTATCTCCGTCTTTGTGAGTGACACTGTGTGGAGCGAGGGTTCGTCCGCCTGCTTGTACACGGCATAAAGCGTGTGGTCGGACGCGGGGAAGTAGGTGTCGCCTGCCGTGCCCACCATCGTGGAGGGAGCGGCTGTGGTGGCGGCCACCGAGGCTGTCGACCATCCGTGCAGGGTCCAGTCCTCTATGGGTGTGGCGGCGGGCAGTGTCACGCCTGCGCCTCCCGCCGTCTCGGTGATGCTCGTCGTCGTGCAGGTGCCTGTGCCGGCGTCGAAGGTGACGGTGTGCGGTGTGCCGCCCGTGTAGGTCAGTGTGTATGACTGGCAATAAAGGCTGCTGACTGTAGCTTCAATCTTGATCACCAGCTTGCTTGTCGAGCATTCGATGTCGACGGTCTTCTCGATGTCGACGAATGTCGTTGACCAGTCGTTGTGCCAATCAGCATTGCTGAACGCGGCACCCGACGTTGCGCTGCCCACGAGGTAGGTGAAGGTTTTGCCGCCGTCGTTCGAGTAGGACAGCTTGCCCGAACCATTGCTCTTATTCGAGTGCATGCTCAGCTTTATCTTCGTAACCTTGAGCCCACTAAAGCCTGACAGCGTTAGTGTCTGCGAATTGTCTTTGGCTATCTGCCAAGTCGTGGCAAACGTGCTCGCGAAGGTCGCCGAGCTGCCGTCGGGCACTGTGCCGCTGGCGGTGACCGTCGACTTGTCCTCTACCGTGTACGTCACCGTCTGCTGCGCGCATACGGTGCCGGCGACAAGCATGGTGAGCAGGAGCAGGAGAGTCCCCGCTCGTCTTAGGGTTTGCATGTGTTGGTTGACGATTTGATTGATTTTCGGTGCAAAATTACTATTTTTCACCGAAATACGTATCATTCCGCCACGTTTTTTCGCAATTTTTTCGCCTCGTGCACAAGACTGATGGGGTGTGGACGGACATTGGGCAGACACCTCCCATCCAATTCGTGGGGCGTAGAGTGCGGGATTACGCAATCCAATTGTTCTGGGCGAGCCGTTTGTAGGCGAGTTGGATGAGGTCGGGGGAGAATAGGTGTCTCTTGCGCTCCGACCACATGCCGACTTCGGTGATGACATGCTGCAGGTCGCTTTGGCGGCTCTCGTTCATGATGCACGCCACGGTGGCGAGCACCTCCATGGCTGAACCATTCTGTAAACAAGCGTTTCCCCTCTCATATCTCACCGCTTTTATCCTGTGT
>JABUTZ010000087.1 GCA_021443415.1 Bacteroidaceae bacterium
ATAACGGGTGGAAATCTATCGATTTTTGATACATTTCCACCCGTTTGGACGCTATTTTTTACTGGAACAGGTTGTCCATGGTCAGTTGGCAGTGGATGTCATTGCTGTGACCACCGGGGGTGAGACCGTAGGTGGTGACCATGGTGAGCAGGACGGACTTGGTGGTGGAGGTCTCGCGCAGGAGCGATGCCCGGCGATTTTGCAGTCGTGACATCTCGTCGTCGCTTAGGCGGTAGGGGGCGTTGGAGTATTTCATCTCGCAGAGATTGATGGTGTAGTCGTTGCGGTCGATGAGCAGGTCAATCTGCGCCTCGTCCGAACGCCATGCGTGGGCATTGGCACTGACGGCGGCGATGCCCAGTCCTTTCTTGATCTGGGGAAGATGCTGGAGGCAGACACGCTCGAAGGCGCGACCTGCCCATCCGTAGTGAAGAGTACTCTCAAGATGGGAAGTCCAGAAGTGCTCATCGCCATTTACGTTCTCGCGTACGAAGTCGAAGTGGAAGAGCGTGTAATTGTCCATGAGCTGGTAGACGGCACCTTTTGTCTTGCGCCCAAGGGCGGTGAACTTGCGTATGAAACCGCATTGCTCGAGTTCGCGGAGGGCGCGCGAGAAGTCGTCGTTGTCGCTGAGGTGAGCGTTGTGCAGTATCTCCTCGCGCGTCAGTCCCATCTTCTTCTGGGCAAGGGCGGTGATGGTGGCGATGTGTGTCTTGGGCTTCTTGAAGAGTGAGGCATAGAGGGCATCGAACTCGTGGGCGAGTTTGCCGTATGGGGCGAAGAAGAGGGCGTCGAAATTCTGCGCCACACTCTTGCCGCGCTCCATGAAACTCCAGTAGTAGGGAATGCCGCCAATCGCCATGTATGCCTCGAGAATCTGGCGGTCGGTGTAGCCCAGTCCTTTCGCCTTGCAGTATTCGCGGCACTCGCGCAGCGTGAATGGTTGCACGGCAATCTGGTCGGTGAGCCTGTTGTGCAGACCTCCGTAGTTCATGATCACATTTTCGATTATCCACGACGTGGCGCTGCCGCATATTATCAATATGATGTCCTTGCGAGTGGTCGCCCAACCGTTCCAGAAGTGGTCGAGGGCGCTGACGAAGTTGGAGCGCGGCGTGTCCATCCATGGCATCTCGTCGATGAAGATGACTTTCTTCCCATCCGTAGGGTTGTCATCGATGAAACGTGCCAGCAGACGGAATGCCTCTGGCCATGATTTCGGTTTGGCGGCGCGCTTCATGCCGGCGTCATAGAGCGAGTCGCGAAATGCGTCCAGTTGCTCGGGCATATTCATGTTGTAAATGCCTGTGTGCTGGAAAGTGAAGCGATACTCGAACGCCTCGCGTATGAGAAAGGTCTTGCCGACGCGCCGTCTGCCATAGACAGCGACAAACTGCGACTCATCGGCGGCGAGCAAGCTACGCAGCTCCTGCAGTTCCGCACTTCTTCCTACAATCATGTCTTTCGATGTTTTAGAATGGTTTACGACTGCAAAATTACAAAAAAATATGCTTATAACGGGTGGAAATCTATCGATTTTTGATACATTTCCACCCGTTTGGACGCT
>JABUTZ010000088.1 GCA_021443415.1 Bacteroidaceae bacterium
GGGAGTTATGCGCCTGCGGCGCTGGGAGTTAATGAATGGGAGTTATGCGCCCGCGGCGCTGGGAGTTAACGGGAGTATTATATTCAAATCGAAAACAAAATTACGCATTTTTCCCGACTTTTTGCCGATTTGTGGAATAAAATGACTAATTTTGTAGATTAAACATCGCTTGCGGGCATGAAACCGATACAGACCGATATCTATACCTTCGAGGATTTGCGCACCTCAGCCGCCTTGTATGTTGACAAGACGGAGTATGTGCATCGGCTCGTCTCGTCGGTCACCAAGTCTTATTTCCTCTCGCGTCCGCGCCGTTTCGGCAAGAGCCTGCTCATAAGCACGCTTAAGGCGTATTTCATGGGCAAGCGACACCTGTTCGAGGGTTTGCGGCTCGCCGACCTGCAGCCGGGAGAGTGGGAGACATATCCGGTCATCCACCTCGACATGGCGAACGGCTCGTCGCGCGACAGCATGGAGACGACAAAGGAAAAGATGCGCCAGGTGGTGGTCAGTGCGGCGGAGGAGTGTGGCGTGGAGATAGAGGAGACGTTGCCTCAGATCATGCTGAAGAAACTCACGGAGCGACTGCACGCAAAAACGGGCAAACCCGTGGTCGTGCTCGTGGACGAATACGACAAGCCCATCCTCGACGCCCTCCACACCGACTGGGCGGAGAAAGCCATCGACCTGTGCCAGGAGTTCTACCAGAACCTTAAGTCTAACCTTGAGATAGAGCGCTTTGTCTTTATCACAGGTGTCACCAAGTTCGCCCATACAAGCATCTTCTCGGGCTTCAACAACCCAACCGACATAACGCGCGACGCCGAGTATGCCTGCATGCTCGGATACACGAAGGAGGAGGTGGAGGACAACTTTGCGGAGCATATCGAGCGAACCGCCCCGCTGCTCAACCTCGACCGTGATGAGTTGCTCGCGAAACTCAAGTACTGGTACGACGGCCACCGCTTCACCATCGACCCCGTCACGCTCTACAACCCAGTGTCCGTCGGTCAGTTCTTCATCAAGAAGAGTTTCCTCAACTTCTGGGTGGAGACGGGCACACCCTCGTTTCTGGTCAACGAGATGAAGAACCACGCCTTCGAACTGGAGAAATACATCGGTCGATGGCAGTCGCTCGACGAGTTTGGCAAGTATGACATCCACGATCTCAACCCCATGTCGCTCGCCATTCAGACAGGCTACCTGACCATCAGCGACGCACGCCTCAACGAGGACTCTGTCCACGAGGTCAGATACGACTATCCGAACAACGAGATACGCATGTCGTGGAGCAAGGAGATGATGCGCCTCGCTTTCTATGACCGCAACGAGGTCATCAACGAGAACCAGCGTCTGCGCAACGACATCTCAACAGGCAACTGCCAGGACATGATGGAATGCCTCAAGGGCATCTTCGCCGGAGCGTCTTACGAGAACATCGGTCGCGTTCAGGTGAACGAGGGATATTACCGCAACATGCTCTACATGCTCTTCTCCGCCTTCAA
>JABUTZ010000089.1 GCA_021443415.1 Bacteroidaceae bacterium
AGGCCCCCCAAGAAAGCGGCGGCTCTCACAATCGATGTGAGAGCCGCCGTTTGCTGTCTTGGTGATGTGTCGTCTATGGGCGCAGGCAGGCGATGGGCACCACGAGCACACCATCGGGGCGGTTGTAGGCGAAGCCGCCGACGGCGGTGAGCACCATGCGGAACGACGGGGCGCGCATCTTCGACGTGTCGATATTGGCGGCAAGGGCGTTGAGCGTGTGCGCACCCTCCTCGATCAGCCGCTCGCCACCGAGCTTCACCTCGATGAGTCCGTACTTGCCGCCATGCAGGTGCATGACAGCGTCGCACTCCAGTCCGTTCTTGTCGCGGTAGTGATAGACCTTGCCGTGGAGTGCGTCGGCATAGACACGGAGGTCGCGCACGGCGAGCGTCTCGAAGAAAAGCCCCATGGTGTTGAGGTCGCCCACGAGGTCGTCGGGACCCAGTTCCAGGGCCGCCGCCGCCACCGAGGGGTCGACGAAGTAGTGGGTGTCGCTGCTGCGCACGGCGGTCTTCGAGCGCAGGTTGGGGTTCCATGCCAGGGTGTCCTCGACCACGAAGATTCGCTTCAGCACGTCTATGTAGTCGGCGATGGTCTTGTCCGACGCCTTCTCCGCCTCGTTGGCGGAGATGTCGTCGGCGATGGTGGTGAGCGAGGCCTGCGTGCCCTGATGGCGCGCATACGAGCGCATGAGTCGCTTCACTCGCTCGCTGTTGCGCCGCACACCGTCGATGCGCGACATGTCGGTCTGGACGACGGCGTTGTAATACTCCCTTGCCACGGTGAGCATGGCCGCCTCCGAACGCTTGGACAGTGTGCCCGGCCAACCGCCGCGGCAGATGAGGAAGGCGATGTCGCGCAGGGTGAGCTCGGGAGCATAGACGGCAAAGTCGCTCTGTCCGCCGAAGAGGTCGGCGAGGCTCAGCGCTCCGTTCGACTCGCCAGACTCCCACAGGCTCATCGGGCGCATTCGCAGCCATGCGAAGCGTCCCGTACCCGTGTGGTGTATCTGGTCGAGCTTGTCCTTGTCGGGAGTGGCCGATCCGGTCAGTATGAACTGCCCCTCCTCGTTGCGGTGGTCCACCTCGAAGCGCACGGCGTCCCACAGCTGTGGTGCCTCCTGCCACTCGTCGATGAGCATGGGGGGCTCGCCGTTGAGCACGGCACGCGGGTGCATGTCCAAGAGGGAGATGTTCCGGCGCATGGTGTCGGTGTCGCCCAGGTAGAGCACACTCTTGGCGGCGTGCTCGGCGGTGGTCGTCTTGCCGCACCATTTGGCACCTTCTATCAGCACCGCGCCCATCGCCTCCAGGAGGTCTTTCAGCAGGTCGTCGGCGACTCTCGTTGAGTAAGTTTTTTCTGCCATAAAAATCGCGGTTTTTTGTTGGGTGCAAAGGTAAGCATAATTTGTTGATTTACCAAACATTCCGACAAAAAATTCCTCATTTGGCGCGATTTTACTTCCCCATTTGGCGGAAATTTACTTCCCCATTTGGCGGAAATT
>JABUTZ010000008.1:0-12051 GCA_021443415.1 Bacteroidaceae bacterium
GTGAGGTACATCAACTGCTTGGGAGTGGCCGGGGCCGGGGCCTCGGCGAAGCAATACTTACAACCTTCGTCGGTGGTGTTGTTGCCGCCGCCCCAGTTAAGGGTCGGGTAAGGACTGTTGTTGGACTGGTTGAACTGACTGCCGCCACTGGTGACAATGAAATAGCCGGCCTGTGCCGAGTTCTTTATAGTCCAGCCATAACTGGGCTTGGTGTCTGCAGCCTTGATGTTACCGCTGCTGACTGACACATAGATGCCGTTGTAGTCGACGATATCCCACGAGCCGTCGTCGCGCTTGACGAACTTCCACACCGTGGGGATGGTGGTCTGATGGCCATTGATGTTCTGCCCTACGGCGGCGGTACCTACATAACGGCTGCCGCGCAAGCACTGCATGACGTACCAGTGCTCCTCCGAGTCGGTAGAGACCTTAAGGCCCGAGGGATTGGCCGTAAGCGCCGTCACCTCCGCCTCGGTGAAGGTATAGACATACCAAGCCGAATAGCCACCCTTGCCGCCTCCGTATGTTGTTACCGCGGTTTTGGCTGCTGTGTTCAGGTATGAGCTGTCGCCCTTGTCGAAGCGCAACATCTTCTTGTCATCTGTGTCAGCCATCTTGGATGTCCAGTTTTCAGGTGTGGCATTCGTGACAGCGAACGTTGCGACATTGTCAGCACCTTCGGCAACCATGGTCACAGGACCTACGGTGCTGACGTACTTGCTGTCCCAGAGACGCTGCAGCTTGATGGCGGAACCGTCGCTTGCCTCCGTCACCACCTTGTAGAGGTTGTGGTAGTTGAGCACGGGGCTCTTCTTCCCCTCGCCGTTGAAGTACCACCCTGGGCCGCCGTTCGTGTCGCGGCACTGCAGTGCGATGACCGTTCCGTTCGTGAGTGCCGTGGGATCCCATACATGGGTCTCTGCGTGCACACCGATCCCCACCACTGCGCTTAGCAGCATGGTGAGCAAAAATTTGAGCTTGTTCATTTGTTTAGGTATTGATTTGTATTGTTTTTGCGTTCTCCAGGCTCGCGCCGGACGGATAGTCGGCACGAAATTTTGGCAAAATTAACGCCTTTTGCGCTCACAGCAAAAAAAAAAGATACAAAAAATGTTAAAATCGTTACAAAAGGTTAACCTTATGCAGCCCGGCGCATAAAATCACAGCGGAAAAAGCCCCCGTGCCGCTCCCCCGCCCCCTCGCACTTTTTCGCAAACATTTTTTGCCAAATCAACAAAATGTTGTACTTTTAGGCAAAGATCGGGAGGCGGGAATTTGGTCATGTTTTATTTTATATGTAAATTTGCACATAAAATAATTACAAAATGGCAAGCAAAATAAAATCAATCATACAACAGACCGACTACAGGGGTGTACTCACCACCTCCTGGTTGGAGCGGCAAGGCATAAGCCGCACCGAACAAGGGCAGTATGTGCGTTCCGGGTGGTTAGACAGACTGGCTTCCGGTGTTTACCACTTTACCTATGCCAAACCATCGCTCTTCGACGCTCTCTCTTCGATGGACAGCCAGGCAGGACTCAACTATCGCATAGCCGCTTCAAGCGCCTTGGAAGTGCATGGCTACACGCATTACGTACCGCTCGGACAACCTCAAGCCCACATAATAACCCCTGTCGGTGCCAAACTTCCCGGATGGATGAGGGAATACGATTGGGATATGGCACTGAGAGAACATTCCCCGAAAGTGTTTGATGGCTCGTTGGGAGTAACGTCGGTCGAGAGAAATGGCATGACACTGCGCGTTTCCTCTCCGGAACTGGCTATAATGGAGTGTCTGCTGTTCGCACCTGAGCACTATCGTCTGATGGACGTTTTCTATCTGTTGGAATCGCTCACCACACTTCGCTCGTCGTTGGTGTCGCAGTTGCTCGCACACTGCAGTTCGGTAAAGGTGAAAAGACTATTTGTCTACATGGCGGAGAAGGCAAACCATGCATGGTTAAGGCGGCTCGACCTAAGCCATGTCACACTGGGCTCGGGGGTGCGTAGCTTTGAGAAAGGCGGTGTGAGCATAGCAAAGTATAAAATAGTGATACCAAAAGAACTTGCCGAATATGAATAGTGCCTACAAAGAAAAGGTGCAGCTTCTGCTGCGCATAATGCCCATCGTGATGAGCGAGGATTGCTTTGCAATGCATGGAGGAACGGCAATAAACCTGTTTGCCAACAACCTGTTAAGGCTGTCTGTTGACATTGACCTCACATACATTCCCGTAGAAGACCGCAGGACGAGCATGGAGCATATCAACGTCTCACTGGAAAGAATTGCAAACCTGATTGCAAAGGACCTAAGAGGCGTGCACGTCACTCCACGCTATGATATATGCAAGCTGACCTGCGAATGGCATGGATGCCAGGTAAAAATCGAGGTCAACCAAACGAAGAGGGGTATCATTGGCGGCGAGCCTCTACTCTTGCCTCTCTGCGCAAAGGCCCAAGAGATGTTCCAGTTGGAGGTAATGGCAAGGGTGGTGCCACTCACTCTTTTGTATGGCGGTAAGATTGCAGCAGCTTTATCTCGCCAGCATCCTCGCGACCTCTTTGACATCAAACACATGAACATACCCATGGAACAGGCCAAACATGGATTTATCTTTTGTCTGTTGGGTAGCGACCGCCCTATTCACGAATCGTTCATGCCAAATCTTATCGACCAGCGTAACGCTATGGGACAACAATTCGCCGGAATGAGCGACATCCCCTTCTCTTACGATGATTTCGAGGACACACGCACAAATCTGGTCAAACGAGTAAACGCCATGCTTTCCGACAATGAGAAGCAATTCCTCATATCCTTTGAAGAAGGTAATCCAAACTGGAACTCCGTCGAGTTTGCCCACTTTGCGGAATTTCCCTCTGTCAAATGGAAACTTCTCAATCTGGCGAAACTGCATGAGAGCAACCCTGCCAAACTCAAAGCCGAAGCAAACAAACTGCGTGAATCATTCTTTGGTTAGGCTGGCATGTGCCGATTGGGGAACAACAGCCATATTGTTTCCTTGTTTCGCAACCGTCAGTAGACGACCTTGCGGCGGTCGCCCTCCCGGCTAAGGATATAGACGCCGGGATGGGCGGGGGCGGGGACGCGGTGACCCGAGAGCGAGTAGAACTGCGCGGTGCCCTCGGCGACGGCGGTGGCGGACTCGATGAACGTCTGCACCTGCTCGTCGATGTCGTCCATCATCATGTCGGGCGAGTAGCGCACGCCGTCGAGGGCGTCGCGGCCGTCGGGCGTGGTGAGCACGAAGGTCCACATCCAGCGGTTGAGGCGTATATCGCTGACATTGACGTAGGGGAGTTTGACGAACACCTTGTTCCAGCCTGCCTTCAGGTGGACGGGATAGGGCGCGCGGCCCGTGAAGTTCTCGTCGGTGAGCAGGGTCTCGAAGGTGGTCGTCTGACCAGCCTGCTGCCACGCCGGGGCGACGAGCTCCTCGTCGTTGACCCAAAGGCGGCTCTGCTTCTTGTCCCACTGGTTGGCGGCGGGGGCGGAGTCGTGCCATGAGCGCTCGTAGTTCTGGAACTCGATGAGGGCGGCGGCGTCGCGTTCGCTCTCGCTGTAGACGTAGGTCCAGGCGTAAGCCGTGTGGCCGGCTCCCTTGGTGAAGACGGCGGGGACGTTGGCGGGCCATGAGTGGCGCAGGTAGACGGCTCCGCCCGTGACGATGCGCGTGTTGTAGGTGGTGCCGTCGATGTCGTAGCTCTTCTGCGGACCCGCGGTCTCGGGCGGCAGGACGGCCGTCTTGTCGCCTCCGTTGGGGATGGCGTCGGTCAGGCGCCAGCGTATGTTCGTCTGGCGGACATAGGGGATGGGCTCGTCACTGAGCCAGCCGTCCTTATGGAAGAGGAAGCGGTCCTCCCAGTTGCGGAAGCGCTCGAGGACGCCGCCGTCGTTGGGCAGCGTGCAACCCGCCTCCTCGATGTACGAGGTGCGGCCGCCCTGCCAGAGGCGCTCGGCGTTGGCGAGCATCGTGGCCCAGAAGTTGTTGTCCTCGACGATGTCCTTCTGCCCGGGCAGGAGGCGGTCGGTCCATACGCAGGCCACGCCGCCCGCCATCTCGCTGCTGCCGTGGGCCTGGTAGTAGCAGTTGCTGTTGAAGATGCCCGCGAGGTCGGCGAAGACATCATTGAGGTTGGCGTAGTTGTACTTGCTGTCGATGTTGACCATGCCGCTGACCATGCCGCCGTCGCGGCTCCAGAGCTGGCAGGCGTCGATGCCGTTGGCGGCGTTCACGCTCACGCTGATGGGGTTCCAGGTCATCGCCTTCTTGCCGAGGGCGTGGATCTTGGCGGTCATCTTCTGCACAAAGGCGGCGGTGACGCTCGTCTCGTCGGCTCCGATGTGTATGTAGGGCGACTCCCTGAAGACGTCCGCCACCTCCTCGAGGATGGCGAGCAGAGCCGTCTGTCCCTGCGCCGACGCCATCGTGTAGCCCATGGCGCGCGTGAACGCCTCGCTGTGTCCGGGCATGTCGATCTCGGGCACGACGACGATGCCGCGCTCCTTGGCGTATGCGATGAGCTCGCGGCAGTCCGCCTGGCTGTAGTACTTGCCCTCGCGGCGCGTCATCTTCGAGGCGTCGGTGAGCTGGGGATAGGCCTTGACCTCTATGCGCCAAGCCTGGTTCTCGGTGAGGTGCCAGTGGAAGTAGTTGACCTTGTAGCGGGCGAGGAGGTCCATCTCGTGCTTGAGCTCGTCGAGCGTGATGAAGTCGCGGCCCACGTCGTGCATGTAGCCGCGCACCTTGAACGAGGGCCAGTCGACGATCTCCAGACAGGGGAGGTCGCCCTGGGCGGCGAGCTGCATGAGCGTTGCGGCGGCACCGTTGACGCCCTCGGTGTCAACGGCCTTGATGGTGATGGCATCCTCGGTGATGGTGAGCGAGTAGGCCTCGTTGCCGAAGCCGGGCACCTCGTAGTCGGTGGTGCCGGGCACACGGGTCACCCTCTCAACGGTGAGCGTGCGCGAGGCGGTGGCGTCGGCGGTCAGGCCGCTCATGGCGACGAACTGCGCGAGCATGAAGTTGGAGGTGGGGTCGGTCACCCTCACCTTGCCCGCCTTGCCGAACGCTCCCGTGCCGGCGGCGAGGCGGCGCGGCGTGGGCAGCAGGTTGTAGTAGTTGACCGTGGGGTCGGTCAGCGGCACCTCGGTCTCGGGGGCCACATGCTCGCTCGCCACCTCGGTGACGGCGTACTGGCAACCGCCATCGCTCGTGTTCTTGGTGTTGCTCTGGCAGATGGGATAGAGCGTGTCCCAGAGGTCCACGTAGGTGAGGGCGTCGTCCTCGGCGCATATCTTCCTGAGCGAGTCGTTGGCCTGGCGCTCCTTCTCGAGGCTGCGTCCCGTGTTGGTCGTGGGCAGGATGCCCTGGACGAACACCTTGGTCGTGGGCGACTCGTGGCGTATGCGCGAGACGACGAGGCGCATGTTGGTGATGGAGTTGCCCACGAAGACGATGCTGTTCTGATCGGTCTCCGCCAGCCGGAAGCCCGAGTAGCGGTGCTCGCCGAAGGCGTCGTAGGTCTGTGCCGACACGACAAACGCCAGCAGCGCAAGCGCGATGCCAAGGAAGAGTCTTCTCATTGAAGAGGTTTGAAGTTGTTCGAAATCTTCGCCGTTCGGGCGTCGATATATCGATATAACGTTATAACGATATAACGACAGGTCGAAAAAATCGAATTTTTCGAAAAAATCGACCGCCGAACAGCCCGCCGAGTCGCCCCGTCAGTCACCCTCCCCATTTCGGGGAGGGCCGGGGAGGGGCTTCTACTTCACCACCAGCTTGCGGCTCTCGCCGTCCTTGCGGATGACGTAGACGCCGGGGCGGGTGATGGCGGCGAGGCGGTGGCCCGAGAGGGTGAAATACTGCGTGCCGGCACCGTCGGCGGCGGCGATGGCCTCGACGGCCGTGGGCGTGGGTTCGGGCACGTCAGCCTCCACGAAGTAGTACTGGCAGCCGGTGTCTGTGGTGTTGGGAGTGCCCTGGTTGCCCCAGTTGTAGATCTTGTAGCCCAGGCCGCTGTTCGTCTGGTTGAACTGCGCCGTCGTGCCGCTGTAGATGATGAAGTAGTTGCCCGAACGCATCAGCGTCCAGCCCGCCTCGGGCTGCTCGGCCACGGTCATGAGGGCTGAGTTGTAGGCACTTGCGGGCGAGATGTAGCAACCGTCGCTGTAGTTGATGATGTCGACGGTGTCGTCGCTGCGCTTCACGAACTTCCATGCCGAGGCGGTGCTGATCGAGCCGTCGCCCATGAGCACGGCCTGGTCGCCGTACGAGGTCGGATAGCGGTTGTCGCGGTTGGGCGTGTACATATTATAGTAGTATGACTTCTCGTCGGTGCTGTACTTTACCTCGCTGACGGGCAGCTTGGGAGCGTCGGCGATGAGATACTGGCAGCCGTCGTCGGTGGTGTTCGTGCCGCCGCCCCAGTTATAGACGTTGAAGCCCAGCGAACTGTTGTTGGTCTGGTTGAACTGCGCCGTCGTGCCGCAGACGATGATCACGTATCCCTCGGCGGCTGACTGCTTGATCTCCCAGCCCGCCGACGGCTCGTCGGCGACGGCCTTGAGCGACGTGTTGTTGGCGCTCGCAGGCGAGATGAAGAGGCCCGAGCGGCCCACGATGTTGAACGTGCCGTCCTCGCGCTTCATGAACTTCCAGTAGGCGTTCTCCGAGATGGCGGTCATGCCCGTCACGTTGGCTCCCGAACCGGTGCTGGTGGCGTAGCGGCTACCACGCTTCGACTGGAGCGAGTACCAGTACTCGTCCGTGGCGGTGCTCTCCTTGGGCAGGTTGATGCCGCCCTCCTTGTAGTGGGCGAGGAAGTCGGCGTAGGCGGCGTTGAGGGCGTCTTTCTGCACCTGGCGCTCGGCGGCTGTCATCGAGTCGCCCAGGGTGGCGCGCACCTCGTCGATGAGGGCGAGGAGCGAGGCGGCGCTGTCCTTGCGGTAGTAGCCGATGCGGTCGCTCACCTTGCTGTTGACGTCGGCGAGGATGTCGCTGAGCAGCATCTGCACCTCCTCGGCGGCGGCGTCCATCGTCTTGTCAGGCGAGTAGCGCAGGCCGTCAAGCGCGTGCTTGCCATCGGGAGTGGTCAGCACGAAGGTCCACATCCACTTGTTCAGGCGGCAACCGCTGCTCACGTACGGCAGCTTGAGGAAGATCTTGTTCCAGCCCGCCTGCAGATGGACGGGATAGGGGTCGCGGGCGGTGAAGTTCTCGTCGAGGAGGTCCACCTCGTTGGTGATCGACACACCGGCGTTCTTCCAGTCGGGGGCAATCAGCTCGACATCGTTGAGCCATACGCGGCTACCCTTGCGGTCCCAGTTGCCCTTGGCGGGAGCGGGGTCCTTCTCCGAGCGGCCGTAGTTCTGGAACTCGATGAGGGCGGCGGCATCCTGCTCCGTCTCGCTGTATACGTATGTCCACGCGTATGCTGTGTTGCCCTCGGCGGGGGCGCCGAAGACACAGGGCACGGCGCTGCCCCAGGTGTGGCGCAGGTAGATGCCGCCACCGGTCACGATGCGAGTGTTGACCACGTTGCCGTTGAACTCATACGACTCCTTCGGGCCCTCGGTCTCGGGGGGCAGGACGGTCGATGCGTTGTTGCCGTTGGCCATCATGTCGGTCAGGCGCCAGCGTATGTTCGTCTGCTGGACGTAGGGGATGAGCTCGGCGGCGAGCCATGAACTCTTCCAGAAGAGGAAGCGGCGCTCCCAGTCGGCGAAGTCCTCGTATTGCGCACCGCTGTTGGGGATGACGGCACCCTGCGTCTCGATGTAGCCCTCGCCGCCGCCTATCCATGCGCGTGTTGCGCTGGCGAGAGTGTTCGCCCACACATTGTTCTGCTTGATGATATCCTCCTGGGTGGGAGTCTTGCGGTCGTTCCAAGGGCAAGAGATCTCGCCGGCGATCTCCGGGTTGCCCTTCTTGGCGTAGTAGATCTGGCTGAGGTAGATGCCCGCGAGGTCGGCGAAGACATCGAAGTGGTTGCTGTAGTTGTAGCGGCAGTCGATGTTCGCCTTGCCCGAAATGAGTTTGCCCGAAGAGCTCCACAGCTGGCAGAGGTCAACGTCGTAGGCGGCTACGTTCTGGCCGCTGATGGGGTTCCAAGTGGTGGTGTACTTGCCCAGGTCGTGCACCTTCTTGAGCATCGTCTGGAGGAAGTTGGTGTAGGTGATGCTCACCTCGTCGGCTCCGATGTGGATATAGGGGGCGTAGGTGAACACGTCAGCCACCTCCTCGAGGATGTTCTGCAGTTCGGTAACACCCTGCGCCGTCTGCATCGAGTGGCCCATGGCACGCTCGAAGGCACCGCTGTGGCCGGGCATGTCGATCTCGGGGATGAGGACCACTCCGTAGTCGTGGCAGAGCTTGTCTATCTCCTTGCACTCCTCCTGGGTGTAGTACTTGCCGGCGAAGCGCGTCATGCTCGACGCGTCGGTGAGCTGGGGATACTGCTTCACCTCGAAGCGCCACGCCTGGCTCTCGGTCAGGTGCCAGTGGAAGCAATTGACCTTGAAGCGAGCGTACAGCTTAATCTCCTTCTCCAGTTCCTCAAGGCTGACGAACGAGCGGCCGACGTCGTGCATGAAGCCGCGCAGCTTGAAGGCGGGCCAGTCGATGATCTCGACGCTCGGGATGGCGGTGGCACCCTCGGCGAGCTGCATCAGGGTGGCGGCGGCGCGGAGGACACCCGTGCGCGTCACGGCCTTGACGGTAATCTTGTCCGTTGAGACACTGATGGCGTAAGCCTCGTTCTCAAAGCCCTTGAGCTCGTAGTCCTCGGCCCCAGGGATGCTGGTGACCAGCTGCACCTCGATGGCGCGCATGGCGGTGGCGCTGACGGTGTAGCCGCATATGTCGGCGAACTCCTGCAGCATGACGCTCGCCGTGGGGTCGGTGAGAGCCACCTCGCCTCCCTTGGCGAAATCGCCGGCGTTGGAAGCGGTTACAGAGACTGGCTTCGGTAGCAGGTTGTCAACCGAAGCGTGGGCACTGAGGCTCAGTGCGAGGGCTGCGCATGCAGCCACGATGTTTCGTAAAATCTTCATGGTATTAGTTGGTTTGTTGATTGTTGTTGCGGCACTTTGCTCTGCAAAGTTGCGAAAAATTTTTGAAAAAAGCAAGCGCAAAGGCATAAAAAGTCGGAAAAAAGCATTAAATTTGCGGAGAGATGATTGTTTATAGAGACTATAGAATCTATAGAGTCTATATAATCTATATAACCTATATAAACCTTGTAATCCGCTAATCATAAACAACACCATGAAAAGACTCTTCCTCCTTCTTTCCCTGCTGCCCTCGCTCCTATGGGCGCAGACGACCGAGTACCAGTGGCGCGGGGCGATGCTCGACCTCTCGCGCCATTACTTCCCCATCGGCCACGTCCATCGCCAGGTGGACATGCTCGCCCTCTGCGGCATCAACGTGCTCCACCTCCACCTCACCGACGCGGCGGGCTGGCGCATGGAAGTGAAAAGCCAGCCACGGCTCCACGAGGTGGCGGCATGGCGCACCTACGAGAGTTGGAAGGACTGGTGGGACGGCGACCGCGGATACGGAGGCCGCCACGGAGGCTACTACACGCAGGACGAACTGCGCGCCGTCGTGCGCCATGCTGACAGCCTTGGCATCACCGTGGTGCCCGAGATAGAGATGCCGGGCCACTCGGAGGAGATCTTCGCCGCCTATCCCGAACTGCTCTGCGAGGGCGGAAAGGTGTCGGGGGCGGGCGTCGAGCACGGCAAGGCGCAGGCGGACTTCTGCGCCGGCAAGGAGGCCACGTTCCGCTTCATCTTCAGCATCCTCGACGAGGTGATGGACATCTTCCCGTCCAAGTACATACACATCGGCGGCGACGAGGCGGGACGGCAGATGTGGGAGACCTGCGGCGACTGCCAGCGACGGATGCGCGAGTTTGGCTTCGAGACGACGGCACAGATGCAGGCGTGGTTCATGCGCCGCGTCGCCGGCTACCTCGCCGACCACGGACGGCAGGCTGTCTGCTGGGACGAGGTGCTCGAGGGCTGGGAGGAGATGGAACGCTTCATGGCGAAGGCCGGCTCGCGCGACATCCCCAAGCCCGTCATCATGTGCTGGCGAGGCCAGGCGAAGGGCGGAGAGGCTGTCGCCAAGGGTTTTGACGTGGTCATGTGCCCGGGTGCCTACTGCTATTTCGACAACGCCCAGGACGCTCCCTGCACCCAGCCCGAGGCGAACGGCGGCTACCTGCCTTTCGACAAGGTATACAGCTACAACCCCAACGAGGACATCACCGGCGGACGGGTGATCGGACTCCAGGGCAACCTCTGGGCGGAGTACATACCCACACCCCGGCACGCCGAGTACATGCTCTACCCGCGTATCCTCGCCATCGCCATGGTGGGCAAGGGACGCGAACACAGCCCCGAGGCGGCTCATGGCATCGCGATGAAGGCCTCGGCGGCGATGCGCGCACTGGGCTACAACGCTTTCGACCTCACGCATGAGGTGGGCCAGCGCCCCGAGATGGCGGACACGCTGCGTCACCTTGCAAGCGGTTGCCGCGTCACGTACAACAATCTGTACAGCAAGGCTTATCCCGCCGCCGGCGATGGTTCGCTGACCGACGGACTGCGCGGCGGCTGGGCCAACAACGACGGTCGCTGGCAGGGCTTCATCGGCAAGGCGGGCATGGACGTGACCATCGACCTCGGCGCGGTGCGCGAGATAAGCACCGTCGAGTGCGACTTCCAGCAGATCTGCCAGCCATACATCTTCTACCCCGAGCGCTTCATCGTGAGCACGAGCCGCGACGGCAAGCGCTTCACGCAGCAAGCCTGCGACCGCAAGGAGGTTGTCGAGACCAACATCCCCTCCGTCGACCACCGCACATGGACGGGCAAGGTCAAGGCTCGCTACGTCCGCGTTCAGGCCCTCTCCCGCGAGGGCCGCAACGGCGACTGGATCTTCTGCGACGAGGTGGTGGTGAGATAATTCAAGTTTCGCTTGTTTCACCGCTTCACTTGAGACTACAGACCTCAGACTACAGACTACAGACTTTTTTCAGGTTTTTGCTATCCTGAAAAGTCTATAGTCTGTACTTTGTAGTCTGTAGTCATCGCAAGCTGAGCTTGCGAAACTTCAACAAAATTACGCTTCGTAGCGGGCGGTCACGTTGGTGGGTTGCGAGAAGGTGACGGAACCCTCGTAGCCGTCGGGGAAGATGAGCATGGTGCTCGTCTCCATGTAGTCGCGGCGTATCTGGGTGGGGATGTGCGCAAACGACTGGCGGTAGGAGATGCTGCCGCGGCGGGCGCAGATGACCACAAGGAGGTGGTCCTCGCCCACCTTCTCGTGCAGGCTCTTGAGCACGTTGCCGCCGTCGGTCTCCTCGTACTCGGCGCGAAGGTCGCGGAAATGCTGGGCGAGGTAGTTGCGGATGGCATGGATGGAGTCGAAGCTGGCGTAGAAGATGACACGGCAGCCGATCGACTCGCCGAGGCGGGCGATGCGCTTGCACCAGTGATGGAAACCGGCCTCGAACTCCGCCTTGGCGGGCACGGCGACATGAATCTGGCGTATCGTCGCCCACGGACGCTTGCAGCGCACCATCATGATCTGGCGGTTGAGGCCCGTGAGCAGGTCGAGGAGCACGGGGCCGTAGAAACTGCCTCCGGGGCGGCGCTCGATGTGCTGGGCGACAAGGAGTTCCGAGAAGTTGTTCTCCATCATCGTGTGGATAATGCCGTTGGCGAGGTTGGTAGCCACGCGGTGCTTGCGCTCGACGTGCACACCGGCGGAGGCCGCCACCTCCTGGGCCTTCTCTAATACCATCGTGCCGCGCATTCGCATGTCGTTGTCGTCCTCGTAGAAGACGTTGAGCGCCGTGATGCCCCCCTTCTGCTGCTCGCCGCGCATGAGCAGGGCGAGGTTCATGAGCGGACTCACGGTCTCGTCGTAGGCGAGGGCCACGAGCATGTGGTCGTCGGGGGCGTCGCCGACGGCCTGTCCGAGGTGGCCGCCGCTCATGACGATGCGCCGCGA
>JABUTZ010000008.1:12065-18546 GCA_021443415.1 Bacteroidaceae bacterium
AGCGTGCTCACGGTGCAGGAGACGAGGATGAGCACGAAGGTGGCGTTGAACACGTCGGTCGAGAAGAGCCGCTCGCCCGAGGGCAGGATGATGTGGTGGCCGATGAGCACGATGGCTATCGTCGCCGCCGCACGGGCGTTGGAGAGCCCGAAGAGGAGGTCCTGCTCGGGACGCTTCATGTGGTAGAGACGGGCGGTGGCGGCGGAGGCGAGCCACTTGCCCGTAAGTGCGCAGCCGATCATCACGCCGGCGCACAGCAGCACGTTGCCGCCGAAGATGTCGCGCAGGTTGACGAGCATGCCGACGCCGATGAGGAAGTAGGGAATGAAGATGGCGTTGCCCACAAACTCGAGGCTTGCCATCAGGGGCGACCCGCGAGGTATCTGGCGGTTGAGCACGATGCCCGCGAGGAAGGCTCCGAGGAGTCCCTCCACACCGATGAGCTCCATCAGGGCCGCCGCCCAGAAGACGAGCATGAGGATGAACACATACTGCATCACGCCCTCGCTATGGCGGCGCAGGAACCAGCGCGAGATGCGGGGGAAGGTGAGCGCGATGAACGTGGCGACGAGGGCGAGCTTGAACAGCATGTAGACGAGCAGGACGATGCCGTCGGGCTTGATGCTGAGGAGTTCGAGGAGAGGATGGCGTGAACGTCCCACGAAGCCGTCGACAAAGGCGAGCAGGAGGAGGGTGAGCGTGTCAGCCACGATGGTGCCGCCCACGGCGATGGTCACAGCCCGATGGCGCGCCAGACCGTAGCGCGTCACGATGGGGAAGGCGACGAGCGTATGGCTCGAATACATGCCCGCGAGCAGCATCGCCGCCCAGATGTTAAGGCCCAAGAGCCAGTAGTTGGCCGACACACCGATGACCAGGGGGAAGAGGAAGGCGAGGACGCCCGCCACAGCCACCGCCCGCAGGTCGCGCCGCATGCCCGCCATGTCCATCTCGAGCGAGGCGAGGAACATGATGTAGTAGAGCCCCACCTTGCCGAAGAGCTCGAAACTGTCATCGCGGTCGAGGATATGGAAGCCGTGCGGCCCCATCGCCACACCGGCCAGGATCATGCCTATGACATGGGGCACGCGCACCCTCTGCAGGAGCAGCGGCGCCAGCAGGATGATGCCCAGCATCAGGAAGAAAATCAGTGTGGGATTGGTTATCGGCAACATTTCGGGTGCAAAGTTACGAATAATTCAGCAAAAAGTTGTAAATTTGCAGTGGATATCTGCGTTAATTCGTTTTCAGCCGTAAAGCCTGAACGAACATCTGCGTCAATCTGCGTTAAAAACACAACAACAAAAAAATATCTGCGTTAATTCGTTTTCAGCCGTAAAGCCTAAATGAACATCTGCGTTAATCTGCGTTAAAAAAAACAACAATATATGAAAGTAGCAATAGTAGGCGCCAGCGGCGCCGTGGGGCAGGAGTTCCTGCGCGTGCTCGACGAGCGCAATTTCCCGATCGACGAACTCCTCCTGTTCGGCTCGACACGCTCGGCAGGGAGCAAGTACACGTTCCGGGGCAAGGATATTGAGGTGCGTCTGCTCCAGCACAATGACGACTTCAAGGGCGTCGACATCGCCTTCGTGAGCGCCGGCGGCGGCACGTCGAAGGAGTTTGCCGAGACCATCACCAAGCACGGAGCCGTGATGATCGACAACTCGAGCGCTTTCCGCATGGACGAGGATGTGCCCCTCGTGGTGCCCGAGTGCAATGCCGAGGACGCCCTCGTCCGTCCGCGCGGCATCATCGCCAACCCCAACTGCACGACCATCATGATGGTGGTCGCCCTCCAGCCGCTGGAGCGCATCAGCCACATCAGGCGCATACACATCGCCTCCTACCAGGCCGCCTCGGGAGCGGGAGCGGCGGCGATGGCGGAGCTCGAGCAGCAGTACCGCGAGGTGCTCGACGGCCGTGAGCCCACCGTGGAGAAGTTCGCCTACCAGCTCGCCTACAACGTCATCCCCCAGATCGACGTGTTCACCGACAACGGCTACACGAAGGAGGAGATGAAGATGTTCAACGAGACGCGCAAGATCATGCACACCGACGCCGCCTGCTCCGCCATGTGCGTGCGCGTGCCTTCGCTCCGCAGCCATTCGGAGGCCGTGTGGATAGAGACCGAGCGTCCGATCGGTGTCGAGGAGGCCCGCGCCGCCCTCGCCGCCGCCCCAGGAGTGACTGTCATGGACGACCCCGCCAACAAGGTCTATCCCATGCCCCTCTTCCTCGCCGGCAAGGACGATGTCTATGTGGGTCGCATACGCAAGGACATAGCCAACGACAACGGCCTGACCTTCTGGCTCGTCGGCGACCAGATCAAGAAGGGAGCCGCCCTCAACGCCGTGCAGATTGCCGAATACCTCATCGAGGTGGGCAACATAAAATAAAGCAGAAAGATGCGAACAATGAAGGCGTTGTTGACTGTTTTTATCGCCCTGCTGCCTGCGGCGCTCATCGCCCAGACGGACTCGCGGCTGATCGTGGGCGCTGACTTCGAGGTGCTGTTCGACAACATGGAGGCGTCGGGCAGCGACATCGACCGGTCGGGAACGGTCTTCTCGGCTCGCCTGACCCCCTACGTGGGCTGGGGCTGGAACGAGAGAAACCGCCTCGTCGTCGGCGTCGGCCTGCGCCAGGACTTCGGCGACTCGTGCAAGTTCCTGAGCGATGTCAAGCCCATCGTCTACTACCGCTACGGCGGCGAGCGGTGGAGCGCCAACGCCGGCATCTTCCCCCGCCACCTGCTCAAGGGCGACTACAGCCCCGCCCTCTTCAAGCAGTCGTGGTGCTACCTCAACGACCGACTGATGGGATTCTCCGCCACCTACGCCTGCCCCAAGGGCATGTGGGAGGCGGCTTTTTCGTGGGACGGCATGCGCAGCGAGAACAAGCGCGAGCAGTTCCGCCTCATCTCGGCGGGCCGCCGCGACTTCGGCGACCATTTCTACCTCGGCTACTCGGCCGCCATGACCCACCTCGCCCTGAGCGCACGCGAGCTGCCGAGCGAGGGCGTGGTCGACTACATCTTCCTCAACCCCTACGTGGGCACGCGCTTCACGGCCTTCTTCGACTTCGATGTGCGCGCCCACCTGCTGTGGAGCTACCAGAACGACCGCGTCGAGGACAACCGCAAACTGCCCGTAGGCGGACAGGTCGACCTCTCGCTCGCCAAATGGGGCTTCCGACTGGAGAACGACACCTATTTCGGCAACAACCAGCTGGCGTTCTACGAGAAATACGGCTCCCTGCTCTACGGCTCGATGGAGTTCTACGCCACGCGCCGCAACATCTACAACCGCACGGCGCTGAGCTACCACCGCAGCTTCTTCCACGAGACGCTCTCCGTGGGGGCGGCGTTCGAGGCACACTACGAGGGCAAGTCCGTCGCCCTGCAACAAATAGTCAACGTGAAAGTAAATCTTGAGAAAATCTGGAAATTCAAATAAATGGAACTGATAGCAAAAACCTTCCAGGGACTGGAGACAGTGCTGGCGACCGAACTGATTGAGTTGGGGGCCAACGACATACAGATCGGACGCCGCATGGTGGCGTTCACGGGCGACAAGGCGATGATGTACCGCGCCAACTTCGCCCTGCGCACCGCCCTGCGCATCCTCATGCCCATCCACCACTTCACCGCCGCTGACGCCGACGTGGTCTACGAGCAGGTCAAGGGCATCGAGTGGGAGAAGTACATGGACGTGAAGACGACCTTCGCCGTCGACGCCAACGTCTTCTCCGACGACTTCCGCCACAGCCAGTTCGTCGCCTACCGCGTCAAGGACGCCATCGTCGACCGCTGGCGCGAAATCACCGACGGCGAGCAGCGGCCCAACGTGCGCATCACCAACCCCGACATACGCATCGACATTCATATCGCCGAGCGCGAGGTCACCATCTCCTTAGACTCATCGGGCGAGAGCCTCCACCGCCGCGGCTACCGCCAGGAGGCTGTCGCCGCACCCCTCAACGAGGTGCTCGCGGCGGGCATCATACGCCTGACGGGCTGGAAGGCCGACTGCGACTTCATCGACCCCATGTGCGGCAGCGGAACCCTGCCCATCGAGGCGGCGCTCATCGCCCGCAACATGGCTCCCGGCATCTTCCGCCAGGACTACGCCTTCATGCACTGGCGCGACTTCGACGAGGACCTCTGGCAGGCCATCTACGACGACGACAGCAACGAGCGCGAGTTCGACCACCATATCTACGGCTACGACATCAACCACAGTGCCGTGCAGATAGCGTCTGACAACGTGCGCGCGGCGGGAGTCACCGACATCGTGACCATCGCCCAGGGCGACATCGCCAACTTCAAGCAGCCGGCGGAGCGTGCCATCATGGTGACCAACCCGCCCTACGGCGAGCGCATCACCACCGACGACCTGATGGGACTCTACGAGACCATCGGCGAGCGACTCAAGAACGCGTTCACGGGCAACGACGCCTACGTGCTGAGCAGCAACAAGGAGGCCTTCGACAGCATCCACCTCAAGCCGAGCGTCAAGTTCCCCCTCCTCAACGGCAACATCGAGGTGGAACTGCGCAAGTACCAGATGTTCTCGGGCCGCTACGACGACCTGCGCGCCAGCGGCCACCACATCAAGACAGCCGCCGAGAAGGCCCAGAACGCACGCGGCATGCGCAAGTCCGCCGCCATCAACGACCGCCCGCACTCGAACCGCGAGGACAAACCTCGCTACAACCGCGACGAGAAACCTCGTTTTAACAGGGACGACAAGCCGCGTTTCAACCGCGATGACAAGCCCCGCTTCAACAGGGATGACAAGCCTCGCTTCAACCGCGACGACAAGCCTCGTTTCAACCGCGACGAGAAGCCTCGCTTCAACCGCGACGACAAGCCCCGTCGCAAATACGACAACGACAGCCGCGACAGCGAGTCGTGGGAGGCAATCCGCCATCGCAAGATGCGCGAGATGCGCGACTTCCTCGAGAAAAACAACAACGAAGACAACGATTGACTCCCGATGCCAAAATAACCGAATTACCCGGAACCCTCTCAACCCCAAACCCCCAAATTCCAAAATAACCGAATTACCCGGAACCCTCTCAACCCCAAACCCCCAAATTCTAAAATAACCGAATTACCCAATTACCGAATAACCCCCCAACCCTAAGAATATGAACATTCTCCTCCTTGGCAGCGGCGGCCGCGAACACGCCCTCGCATGGAAGATAGCGCAGAGCGCGCGAGTGGACCACCTCTTCATCGCCCCGGGCAACGCCGGCACGCGCGCCGTGGGCACGAACGTCCCGCTCAAGGTGAACGACTTCGAGGGCATACGCGCCTTCGTGCTCGCCAACGCCATCGACATGGTGGTGGTGGGCCCCGAGGACCCGCTGGTAAACGGCATCGTCGACTTCTTCCGCGCCGACAGCTCCATCGCCCGCATACCCGTCATCGGGCCCTCGGCGGCGGGAGCCCGGCTCGAAGGGAGCAAGGACTTCGCCAAGGAGTTCATGATGCGCCACAACATACCCACCGCGCGCCATCGCACGTTCACACCCGAGACTGTAGCCGAGGGCGAGGCCTTCCTCGAGACGCTCGCAGCCCCCTACGTACTCAAGGCGGACGGACTGTGCGCCGGCAAGGGAGTGCTCATCATCGACAACCTCGACGAGGCGAAGCGCGAACTGCGCGAGATGATCGGCGGCATGTTCGGCGGAGCGAGTGCGAGGGTGGTCGTCGAGGAGTTCCTGAGCGGCATCGAGTGCTCGGTCTTCGTGCTCACCGACGGCACGCACTACAAGATTCTGCCCGAGGCGAAGGACTACAAGCGCATCGGCGAGGGCGACCGTGGACTAAACACGGGCGGCATGGGCAGCGTCTCGCCCGTCCCGTTCGCCGACGAAGCGTGGATGCGCAAGGTCGAGGATCGCATCGTGCGCCCCACGGTCGAGGGACTGAAGGCCGAGGGCATCGACTACCGCGGCTTCATCTTCTGCGGCCTCATCAACGTGGGCGGCGACCCGATGGTCATCGAGTACAACTGCCGCATGGGCGACCCCGAGACCGAGAGCGTGATGCTGCGCATCAAGAGCGACCTCGTGGACCTGCTCGAGGGAGTGGCTGAGGGCGACCTCGACACGCGCCCGCTGGAGGTCGACGAGCGGCACGCCGTCTGCGTCATGCTCGTCTCGGGCGGCTATCCGGGCAACTATCCCAAGGGTTTCAAGATGCGCAACATCGACGTCGAGGGCAGTGTGGTCTTCCACGCCGGAACGGCCATCGACGGCGACGGCGACGTGGTGACGGCCGGCGGACGCGTGATCGCCGTGAGCAGCTACGGCGCCACCCGGGCGGAGGCTCTCGCCCGGAGCATGAGCGGAGCCGAGCGAATAGAGTTCGAGGGCAAGTATTACCGTAGGGACATTGGCAAGGATCTGGCTTCATAACAGCGTGGCGAGGAGCGAGTTCACGCTCCCGTTGTCACTCGCCGCAGGCCTC
>JABUTZ010000008.1:18608-20952 GCA_021443415.1 Bacteroidaceae bacterium
CGACTGGCACGTCCTCGTGTGGATGCTGCCGATGGCGATGTATGCCACCTACGTGACGATGGAGATGAACAACCGCCTGGCGCTCATACGCATACGCACGCGCATCATGGCGTCGGTGTTCTGGCTCGGGCTGCCACTCCTGCTCTCTCCCCTCACCAATAGTTTAAGTACATTCACTGATGTCTTAGCCGCCCTGCTCCTGCTGCCCGCCACCTGCATGCTCTTCTTCACCTACGGCCGGCCCGACCGCGTGCTCACCGTCTTCCATGTCTTCGCCCTCCTCGGCGCCGCCGCCGTGCTGTGCGCCCCGCTGGCGATTTTCATCCCTCTCTTCTGGCTATACCTTATTATATATATGCGCGCATGGACGGCGCGCGTGTTCTCCGCCTCCCTGCTCGGACTGACCCTCGCGGCGATGCTCCTGCTCGTCGTGCCGGGCAGTCTGGACCAATGGAGCAGCCTCGACGGCATCCTCGGCGTCCAGGTCAGCGCGCGCATGGCACTCATCCTCGCGCTCGGCCTCTGCGCTTCCATATACTACGTGCGCCAGAGCTACGACGACAAGATCAGCATTCGCATGATGTACCACGTCATCATCTGGCAGTGGCTCTGGGCGCAGGCCCTCGCCCTCGCCATTCCCGACCGCGCCCTGACGCTCAACGTAGCCACGTGGGTGTTTGCCACTCCCCTCATCTCCCACCAGATAGCACTCAGCCGCAGCCGATGGACCACATGGTGGCTCATCGCCGTCCTGCTGGCGGGCGTCGCCATACAAGTCATCCATCACCTTGACATTCAGATACTACCATCACTGACTTCCTCATCGAATTAGGCTACTGGGGCATGTTCATAGGCGCCTTCGTGGCGGGCAGCGTGTTCCCGTTCAGCAGTGAGACACTGCTGGCAGGACTGCTGTTGGCTCAGCTCGACCCCTGGCGGCTGTTCTTCTCAGCCACCATCGGCAACGTGATGGGTTCGATGTTCAACTACTACATCGGCAGCCATTTCCGCATCGAACGCATCGAGCGCATCATGCGCATCAAGCGCGAGAAGATCGAGCGGACACGCATCTTCCTCGACCGCCACGGATGGCTGACGGGCATACTGTCCATCGTGCCCTTCCTCGGCTCGGCGGTGACGGTGACGCTCGGCTACACACACGCACGCTTCTGGCCCGCGATGCTCAACATCCTCGCCGCCAAGGCGATACGCTACTGGATAATCATCTTCCTGCTGGACATGATTAAAGGATAAAAACAAACACACAACCAACAAGCCCACAAGCCCTCCCCCCATTTCGGGGGGAGTTGGAGGGGGCTTTCGGAGGGGGGCTTCCCTATGATAGAGATACGCAACATAACAAAATCATTCGGCGACCTGCAGGTCCTGCGCGGCATCACCATGGACGTGGCGCGGGGCGAGGTGGTGAGCATCGTCGGACCGAGCGGCGCCGGCAAGACGACCCTGCTCCAGATCATCGGCACGCTCGACACACCCGACACGGGCAGCGTCACCATCGACGGCACCGACGTGACGCGCCTGCACGGCGACGCACTGAGCGACTTCCGCGGCCGCAACATCGGTTTCGTGTTCCAGTTCCACCAACTCCTACCCGAGTTCACGGCCGTGGAGAACGTGATGATGCCCGCCCTCCTCGCCGGCGTGAGCCGCAAGAAGGCACAGGCGGACGCCCTCGCCTTGCTCGAGACGGTAGGTCTCGCCCCGCGCGCCTCGCACAAACCGAGCGAGCTGAGCGGCGGTGAGAAACAGCGTGTCGCCGTGGCGCGCGCCCTCATCAACCGCCCCGCCGTCGTCCTCGCCGACGAACCCAGCGGCAGCCTCGACAGCGTAGGCCGCGAAGCCCTCCACCAGATGCTCCTCGACCTCCGCACGCGCTTCGACCAGACCTTCGTCATCGTCACCCACGACGAGCACATGGCGGCCATCAGCGACCGCGTCATACGCATGGTCGACGGGGGCGTTAAAGAATAGAGTGTAGAGTGTAGAGTGTAGAGAATAAAGAATAAAGAATAAAGAATAAAGGATTACCTTTGATTTATCATTTACGATTTCTCAGTTAATTCCTTGACCATACGTCATGCGCCGATGCGGGTTCCGTGCAGGGAACGACAGTTCCCGCCCCCGCCGCCGCCAAACCCCAAACCCCAAAAGCCAAAAGCCAACGCCCTCATGCCCAACAACAACAAACAACATCAAACCACCTTTAACGTCGAAGACACTCAACGTGCCGAAGACACTTTCAGCAAAAGAAAACCCAAGTCCCTCCCCCCATTTCGGGGGGAGACGGAGGGGGGCTCCCACGGGGAGACGGAGGGGGGCTTCC
>JABUTZ010000008.1:21661-27967 GCA_021443415.1 Bacteroidaceae bacterium
TCGAAACCTCGAAATCTCGAAATCTCGAAATCTCGAAATCTCGAAATCTCGAAAAAAACCATCGATATAACGATATGACGTTATAACGATATAACGACAAAAATTACCCAATTACCCCCAACCCCCAAAAACAAAAATAACCCAATTACCCAATTACCGAATTACCCCCAACCCCCAAAAAACCCAAAAACCCAAAAAAAACCAAAAATATGGTCACAGTTACCAAGCAAGAGGTGCATGACAGGGTCATGACTCTCTACAAAGCCTGTGAGGCGCAACTCACAGCCGCTGAGCGCAAGGAACAGGAGAAATACGCCGACATGGTGCAGAACCACGACGACAAGGTGTTCCTCTGCAAGATGCTCGACGAGACATCACAGATACGCGACAACCGCAAGCTGGCCAAGCGCATCCAGGCACTGGTGAAGATCTACGGCATCCCGCGCTTCTTCAGCGCCTCGGACCGCATGCTCTTCCAGCTGTTCATGGCCGTGGGCACATGGCCCCTCGTGCCCGACGTCGCCATCCCCATCATCAAGTGGCGCACGCGCAAGGATACCACCGCCGTCTGCCTCGACGCCGAGGAGAAGGCCCTCGAGCGGCACCTCAAGACGCGCAAGGAGCAGGAGGTGGGACAGAATGTCAACCTCCTCGGCGAGGTGGTGCTGGGCAACAACGAGGCTGACAAGCGTTTCGAGAGCTACCTCGAAGCCCTCGAGAACCCCGAGATCAACTATATCTCGGTCAAGATCTCGGGCATCTACGCACAGACGCACGCCCTCAACTACGAGGAGGCGTTCCCCGAACTGGTGCGCCGCATGACCCTCCTCTACCAGAAGGCGATCGACTTCCCTTACACCGACAAGCACGGCGTGACGAAGGCCAAGTTCATCAATCTCGACATGGAGGAGTACAAGGACTTCCACATGACCAAGAAACTCTTCTTCGCCGTCCTCTCGCTGCCTCAGTTCAAGAACTACGAGGCGGGCATCGTGGTGCAGGCTTACTTGCCCGACGCCTGGGACTTCCAGACCGAGCTGCTCGAGTTCGCCCACAAGCGTGTGGCTGAGGGTGGCTCACCCATCAAGATGCGCCTTGTGAAGGGTTGCAACCTCGACATGGAGAACATCGTGGCGAGCCTGCGCGGCTGGGAGATGCCCTGCCGCGACTCCAAGGTGGAGGTGGACGCCTGCTACATGAAGTGCCTCGAGCGCGCCCTCGAACCCGACAATGCGCGCGTGCTCCACATCGGCATGGCGGGCCACAACCTCTACTCGATCGCCTACGCATACCTGCTCACGCAGAAATACAAGACCCCGACCACCGACTTCTGCTTCGAGATGCTCGAGGGCATGGCCAACCACCTCTGGCGCGCCCAGAAGGACCTGGGCTGCTACGTGCTCCTCTACGCTCCCGTGGTCAAGGACGAGCACTTCCTCAACGCTGTCTCGTACCTCGTGCGCCGTCTCGACGAGAACACGGGTCCCGAGAACTTCCTCGCCTACTCGTTCAACCTCAAGCCTGGCACCGAGACCTGGGACTTCCTCTCGCGCCAGTTCGACAAGGCCTACGCCCTCAAGGACAAGCTCTTCCACGGACAGAAGCGCCAGCAGGACCGCGGCAAGGCCTACGAGCCGTGGGCCCCGAGCTGGGAGATGAAGAACGAGCCGGACACCGACTTCGACCTCTTCCCCAACCAACGCTGGATAGAGAAGGTGTATGAGAAATGGCAGGACACCGATCGCTCTGCCGCCTTCGGCGAGTTCGAGGGACGGAAGAACCGCATTCCTCTCCAGATCGGTGCCAAGGAGGTGAATACCAATGACGTATACGAGTACATGGACCGTTGTCAGAACGACGAGGTCAAGGTGTGCGAGATGTGCCGCGCCGGCAAGGCGGAGATGGAGCAGATCCTCGCCATCGCCGACAGCGACCCCGCCGGCTGGCGCCGTCTGACCCTCGAGCAGCGCCACGAGATCCTTACGCGCGCTGCCAACAACGTGGCTGCCATGCGCGGCGACTTGATTGGCTGCATGAGCGCCGTGACGGGCAAGACGATCGTCGAGGCCGACGTCGAGGTGAGCGAGGGCGTCGACTACGCCCGTTTCTACACGACCTCGGTCAAGAAGTTCCTCGACCTCGGCACCATCGACATGGCTCCCAAGGGCACCATCCTCGTCATCTCGCCGTGGAACTTCCCCTGCGCCATTCCCCTCGGAGGTGTGTGCGCCGCCCTCGCCACGGGCAACACGTGTATTCTTAAACCTGCCACCGTGGCGGCTCCCGTGGCATGGCTCTTCGCCCAGGCTCTCTGGGAGGCTGGCGTGCCTCGTGAGGCTTTCCAGGTCTGCATCACCGACCGCGAGGCCCTCGCCATGCTTACGTCATCGCCCGTGGTCAAGCATACGATCCTGACGGGTGGCACCGACACGGCGCAGAACATCATCCGCACCAATCCCGAGAAACCGCTCTCGGCCGAGACGGGCGGCAAGAACGTAATCATCGTTACCGCCTCCGCCGACCGCGACCACGCCATCATGAACGCCTGCGCGAGCGCCTTCGGCAACGCCGGACAGAAGTGCTCGGCGTGCTCGCTCATGCTGGTCGAGGAGAGTGTCTACAACGACAAGCAGTTCCAGAGCAAGCTCATCGACTGCGCCACATCGTATAAGGTGGGCAGCGTATGGGAGAAGGGCAACATCGTGGGCCCGATGATTACTAACAACAACGAGAAACTGCTCCGCGCCATCGCCAACCTCGAGCCGGGCGAGTCGTGGCTCGTGGCTCCGCGCTGGGTCGACGAGAAGCACTATATCCTCGCGCCCACGGTCAAGTGGGGCGTGCGTCCGCAGAACTTCTCGTTCCGCACCGAGCTGTTCGCTCCCATGCTCAGCGTGGCTCCCGTCAAGGACCTCGAGGAGGCTGTCGCCCTTGTCAACTCGCTCGACTACGGTCTGACCTCGGGCGTGCAGACGCTCGACGAGAAGGAGCAACTCTACTGGCGCGACCATGTCGAGGCGGGCAACCTCTACATCAACCGCGGCATCACGGGCGCCATCGTCAACCGCCAGCCTTTCGGCGGCATGAAGCTGTCTGCCTTCGGCGGCGGCATCAAGGCGGGCGGCCCCAACTACGTGGCGCAGTTCATGGTCGTCACCGACAAGCCGGGCGCTGTCGCCGACTGGCAGAAGAGCTACGCCGAGGCCTACGAGAGCGAGTTCGCCCGTCCGCGCGACTGGAACCACTGCACGGGCGAGCAGAACCTCTTCCGCTACCTGCCCGTCAAGAGCATGGCCCTGCGCCTCTTCGAGGGTGACTCGGTTGAGGATGTGAAGAAGGTAGTCGCCGCCGCCAAACTCGTGGGCGCTCCGCTCACCATCTCTCTCGACACCGACAACAAGGTGGCTGTCGACAGTCTGGGCGTGGCCGTGAAGCGCGAGTCGCTGGCTGCCTTCATCGCCTCGATCAAGCAGTACGAGCGCATACGCACCATCGCCCCCGCCCTGCCGCGCGAACTCTGGCAGGCGGCCGCCGACGCCGACCGCTACATCGCCTCGCTGCACCCGATGAACGAAGGCCGCCTCGAGTTGATTAACTACATCAAGGAGCAGGCCATCGCCTTCGAGTACCACCGCTACGGCTCGATGCCCGTCGTTCCCGAGGACAAATGAGGCATAAAGAACGGCATTGAGAAAAATTTTGCGCGAAAAATTTTGCGCATAGAGGGATAATTGTTATCTTTGCATGCGTAAATGTGCAACACAAACAAAAAGAAGATAATGAAAAAGATGTTTTTCCTGGCGGTGGCAGTGGCGCTGTCATTCGCCTTCACAGCTTGCAACAGCAAGAAGAGTGAGCCCGCAGAGGCTATGGAAGTGGTGCTGACCGACTCGATCAAGAGCGAGGCTATCGCCATCTTCGAACTCATCAAGACCGACCAGACAGCGATGGTGGAGAGCGTGGCCAAGCTCTCGGACGAGAAGAAGTCCATCCCCGCCAAGTATTTCATGCCCCTCGAGGCTGCCGACAACGCGCAGACGATGGAGCAGAAGTGCGCCCTGCTGGGTTGCTACGTGGTTGACTGCCAGACAGAGAAGTATGTCTATGGCAACGACTGCACTCCTCTGCGCCACACCGTCATCGCCCGCCTCGCCGTCGACGCCAACCTGCAGAGCAAGGGCGAGCTGCCCGAGGACGTGACCGCCGACGAGCTCAACGCCAAGATTAAGGAGCTCTCCGTCGAGGACTTCAAGACCGCCCTCGAGAACAACGACGCCGACAACCAGATCGTCGTGCTCACCTACGGCATCATGGAGCTGACGCTCAACAACCAGGCTGTCTTCGAGCTGGAGAACGGATATATCGACAACGTGGCTATCGCCGAGCAGTACAAGCCCGCCGAGCCCATCATGAAGAACCTCGTGAAGCTCATCGAGCTCCTCGCCCCCCACTATGAGAGCCTCGCCCCGCTGAGCGCACTGACCGAGAAGATCGGCGCCATCATCAACGCCGCCGACGAGGACGCCAAGGTGGTGGCCATCATGGACTACGACCGCACCATCCGCGAGATGCGCGGCAAGCTCAACGTCGAGGTGAACGCCGACCAGCAGAACTAACTCACCGCGGCACAGCGCATTCCCTTTGGGTGCGCTGTGCCGCAGACTCTTTAGCAAGACAGGATGAACGATATTGTCCTTACATCGCTGACCAACCTCTTTGCCCTGTTCGTATCGTCAATGCACATCGACTACGAACGGGGCAAAACAATTTGTGCGGACAACCTGAGGCAGTTCTGCAGCGAGAAGGCGACAGAGCAGTACATGGAGCTGTTTCAGTCGCTCCTCGACATGTACGACCTCAGCGAGCCCGACTACGAGCAGACCATCAGCGGACTCTTCTCGCGGCTGCGCAACCAGATCCCCGAGAGCGAGCAGACACTGCTGCTCATACGCCTCGTCGAGCTGATCGCCGACACGAGCGGCGAGTCAGGGCACCTCATCGAGCCCTCGACGGGCATTCGCAACCTCTTCATGAGGGCGATCGACATGATCGGCCTCGATGACGAGACCTGCGATGACGTGCGCGACTTCCTGATGTTCAGCACGGAGAGCGCACGCAAGGACGCCCGCCGCAACGTGGGCGTCGGCACGGCGGAGGGCATCGACGGACGCTTCGCCGTCATCATCCTGCGCCGCTACAACTGCACGCTCGTCTCCTACGACGGACCCGAGCAGCTCACACTGGGCGAGACACCGATGCGCCGCCGCCACTTCCGCGTGTGGACACGCAGCGGCATCATCAAGAGCGCCGCGGGCGTACCCGTCTACTACACCCCGTTCATCGAGCGCGTCCTCGGCGAGGGCGAGTCGTCGAAACTCTCCATCACGTTCGAGGGCCGCGAGGTCGACTTCCGCTACCCCGGCGGCGAGAACGGACTCCACAAGTTCTCGTTCCGCCTCCACAGCGGGCAGATGGTGGCGGTGATGGGCGGCAGCGGAGCGGGCAAGAGCACGCTCTTCAACCTGCTCAACGGCTCGATGCGCCCCGACAGCGGCGAGGTGCTAATCAACGGCGAACCGATGGAGCGCCACACCTCGCTCATCGGCTTCGTGCCGCAGGATGACCTGCTCATCGAGGAGCTCACCGTCTGGGAGAACCTCATGTTCACCGCCCGCCTCTACTTCGGCGGCGAGACGGAGGAGCAACTGACCGAGCGGGTGCGCCGCTGCCTGACCGACCTCGACCTCATCGAGTTCGCCAGACTCAAGGTGGGCTCACCCCTCAACAAGACCATCAGCGGCGGCCAGCGCAAGCGGCTCAACATCGCCCTCGAACTGATCCGCGAACCGTACATCCTCTTCCTTGACGAACCGACCAGCGGACTGTCGTCGGCTGACAGCGAGAAGGTCATCCACCTGCTCAAGAAACAGACGTTCAGCGGCCGCCTCGTACTGGCGAACATCCACCAGCCGTCAAGCGACATCTACAAGCTCTTCGACCACCTCTGGATGCTCGACATGGGCGGACGGCCCATCTACAACGGCAACCCCATCGAGGCGATCACCTATTTCAAGACCTGCGCCCACATGGCGGACGCCGAGAGCGCCGTCTGCCCAGCCTGCGGAACGGTCAACCCGGAGGTGATGATGAACATCATCGACGAGAAGAAACTCGACAGCGCCGGACGCACGACGACCGAGCGCAAGGTGAGCCCGCAGGAGTGGTACGAGCGCTATTGCGCCGAGGCTTCTGTTCAGCCTGCGGCTGAGACTACAGACCATTCTGTTCAGCCTGCGGCTGAGACTA
>JABUTZ010000008.1:28032-56884 GCA_021443415.1 Bacteroidaceae bacterium
AGACTCTTCTGTTCAGCCTGCGGCTGAGACTACAGACTGCAGACTACAGACTACAGACTCTTCTGCGAAAGGCGAGAAGCCGGCGGCGGGCATCGAGGACACGCGGCGGCGGACGACGGCGGTGCGACAGTTCGCCATCTACCTGGAGCGCACGCTACGGTGCAAACTCGCCAACCGCCAGTTCATGGCCATCTCGCTGCTCGAGGCCCCCCTGCTCGCACTCATCGTAGCCTTCCTGACACGCTTCAGCGGCGAGGGCGGCTACAGCCTGATGTACAACCACAACCTGCCGAGCTACTACTTCATGGCCATCATCGTGGCCGTGTTCATGGGCATGAGCCTGACAGCGGAGGAGATCTTCCGCGACAAGGCCCTCCTGCGCCGCGAGCGCTTCCTCCACCTCTCGTTCACGAGCTACATGAGCAGCAAGATCGTGTTCACGGCCCTCGTGACCGCCCTCCAGACACTGCTCTTCCTCGTCGTGGGCAACACGCTGCTCGCCATCACCGACCTCTGGCTGACGTGGTGGCTGGTGCTCTTCACCACGGGCTTCCTCTCGGGTCTCATCGGACTGCTCCTCTCGCGCACGCTCAAGAGCGTGGTCGCCATCTACATCACCATTCCCATCCTGCTCATCCCCCAGATCCTGCTCTGCGGCGTCGTGGTGCCGTTCACCGACCTCGACAGCCACAGCAAGACGGGCAACGTGCCCCTCGTGGGCGACCTCATCCCCTCGCGCTGGGCGTTCGAGGCCCTCGCCGTGGAGACGTTCAAGGCCAACAGCTACACGGAGCGCTTCTTCGACATGCAGCGCGGGCAGTACGAGCTGCAGCTCTTCGTCAACGGCTACCTCGCCAAGATGCGCAGCGTGGCACAGGAGGAGGCTTTCTACCGCCAGACGGGCGACGGCGACTACCGCTACGCCCATGCCATGCCCCTGCTCCACCGCGAGAGTGCTTACATAAGCCAACTCTTTGACCTGGAGGCTCCCGCCGACACCTCGCTCGGGGCGCAGAAGGTGTGGATCGACCGCACGGACAGCCTGCTGACGCGCCGCAGCAAGCGGTGGACGCGCGCCCTCGACCGCGCCAAGAAGGAGTATATCGCCGCCAACGGCATGCAGGCGCTCCAAGACCTCCAGCGCAACCACACGAACAAGAAACTGGAGCAGATGCTCACCGAGAGCAACGACGGCACGATGGTGCGCGTCGAGGAGGACGCCATCGTGCCCCTCTACGCCACCGCCTATCTCGACCCCAAGACGCGCTGCGGACGGGCTCCGTTCTACAGCCACGTCAAGCTGCTCGGCGCGTGGCGCATCGACACCCTGTGGTTCAACGTCGCCGTCCTCTGGGCGATGTGCGCCCTCGCCATGGCCTTCCTCTACCGTAAAATGAAGTAAACACCCCTCACTACCGTGACTCCATACAACCATAAGACCGACGTCAACCTGCTCGCGCGACGTCTCAACATAAGCATCGCCCTCACGGTGGCGATAGCCTTCCTCATCATCATCGCCTACACGAGCTACCGCAGCTATGTGCATGTCTGCCAGGCGGGCAACGACCTGGACGGCTTCATAGCCGATGAGATCTACGTGTTCGCCTTCGCCACCATAGTGATGGTGGTGATGCAGTACAGCCTGCGCCGCATCATACGCCGCATCACGAGCCCCGTGGTGCGCAACGTCAACCAGACGGAGGCGACCAACCGCTCGTTCGAGAGCGAGCTCGCCATCGCCCACGGCATCCAGAAGTCACTCCTGCCGCGCCCGCTGGCGGTCGGCGAGGTGACGGGGGTCAACGTGAGCGGATACCTGCGCACGGCCCGCCAGGTGGGCGGCGACCTCTACGACTACGTCGTCAACGGACGCACGCTCTTCTTCGCCATCGGCGACGTGAGCGGCAAGGGTGTGCCGGGGGCGCTGACCATGGCGACGACGCGCCGCCTGCTGCGCACGCTCCAGTCCATACAGAGCGACATCACAGAGGTGATGGCCACGCTCAACAACTCGCTCTGCGACGCCAACGAGTCGAACCAGTTCGTGACGCTGCTCATCGGCACCCTCAACCTCGACACGGGACGACTGACCATCTGCAACGCGGGCCACACGCCGCCCCTCATCGCCGACGGCAACGGCAACGTGCGCACCATCGACCTCACACCTAACATCCCCGTGGGCCTCTTCCCCAACTACCGCTTCCGCGCCGACCACCTGCGCCTCAAGCGCTCACTCATCCTCTACACCGACGGTGTCACCGAGGCCCGCAACGGCGAGGGCAAACTCTACGGCACCGAACGCCTGCTCACGACCATCAAGCGCAACATCGACCACCCCATCAGCGGCCTCATCGCCGACATCGTGGCTGACAGCTACCACTTCGTGGGCGACATGGAGCAGAGCGACGACATAGCACTGCTCGGCATCGAGCTGCAGCAGACCTGCCCGCTGATGGAGAAGACGCTGACGCTCAACAACAACCTCGGCGCCGTCGAGCCCGTCAAGGCGCTCATCGACGAGGTGAAGAAGGTGGTGGGACTGGAGGACCGCGAGACATCGAAGCTCCGCCTCGCCCTTGAGGAGGCGGTCGTCAACGTCGCCCTCTACGCCTACCCGTCCGACGAGAGCCACAAGTTCACCCTCCAGCTGCGCGCCACCGACCGCGACCTCTCCTTCCTGCTCGTGGACAAGGGCAGCCCCTTCGACCCCACCATCGTGCCCGACCCCGACATCACCGCCGAGGCCATCGACCGTCCCATCGGCGGCTTAGGCATAATGATTGTAAAGAAGTGCATGTCGAGCGTCATCTACGAACGCGAGGAAGGCGAAAACCGCCTCCTCATGATATACAACTACAAAGAATAAACAACACAATACAATTATGACAATAAAGATCAACAAGCAAGAGAGCGAGGCGACCCTCGCCCTTATCGGAAGCCTCGACACCCCCGCCTCGGCAAGCGCCGAGCAGCAGATCAAGCCGCTCATGGACGGCATCATCAAGAGCCTCGACATCGACTGCGGCGGCCTCACCTACATCAGCTCGTCGGGCCTGCGCATCATGATCACCCTCCAGAAGCACTTCATGCGCATCGGCGGACGCCTCACCCTCCACACCCTCCAGCCCGACATCCGCGACGTGTTCGAGATGACCGGCTTCATCAACCTCTTCGACATCAAGGACTAAGAGCGGAGGCAACAGCATGGAGCATAACCAAATATGGCTCAAGCCCAAACCCAGCCACATAGACGAGAACTTTGAGGACTTTCTCCAATACCTCAAGTCATCAAGCCAAATCACCGACGACCTCCACACCGAGTCGATACGACTGCTCAGGACACGCGTCGGCAACCTTGTCGGCGAGCGCACCGAAGCACCTGTATACCGGCAGTGCAAGGAGCATGCCTCGCTGACTTTCAACACACGTCTTTGTGGCGCATGGTTGCTTGCCATCGACGATGCAGGCAAGGACGAGCGCAAGCAGGTCATGCTCACGATGCTCAACAACCTCATTCCCATCGCCGCACGGAGCGCCGTCACGGGACTGAACACTACGTTTGCCTACAAGAGCGTGCCCACACTCTTAGAGATGGCTATCCGCCTTGTGACACACGACCTCCCGGCCTCCATGCCCTTTGCATGGAACGACCTCATCTCCTTCAAGCTCGACCTTTTTGTCGGCAAGGTCATTGGCATGACACTGACTCCTGCGGCCGACTGCTACTACGAAGGCCACGGACTGCTAATCGCCAAAAAGGGAGAGACAACCATCGGCAGCTACCCGAAAGAGTCCTACGACAAGAAATACCTTCGGAAAGACCAGTCTGACACACGACTGCTGCCCGAATACGGATACACAATCAGCACCGAAAGGACTTCCACCATAAAGGAGTCGCAGAAGGATGACATCAGCGTCATCGAGGAGTTTGTCAACGACATGCTCGCACGCATGAACGCGGTCGGGCAGAATACGACGGTGAAACGCAAACTGAACTACAACGACAACGACTATGTGCCTGTCGAGGTGACTTCCGTGTCAAACCACAGAATCTTGCTGAAGACCATCGACCCCAGCTACAACGAGATTCAGGGACAGCTCGTTTTGGAGCAGAACCTGAAGCTCTTCTCAAAAATCTATCCCTTGGACGTGTGGGCGAAAGTGCTGCGTGAAGGCGACCGTTTCAACGCCAACGTAAACACTGCGAGCAGCACCTTCAGCATCACCAGCCTCTTCATCGACTACATACGCGACATGGTGTCGATCGGCAAATCCTATGACGCTCACAACCGCATTGTGGAAGGGCAGCTGAAGTTGCGCGAGTTCTGGACAGACGAAGGCTACATGGTGTTTGTCAACCTCACGGAGGAGGAAGACGAGGAGCTGAAGGAGCACAACGGCTACGCAGGCGTAGAGATAACCGAATTCGGCGACAAAGGTTTCCGCGGTTGCATCTATGGTCGCATCTGCGACTACAACGTAGAGAAAAAAGATTTCAACCGCGACGATGCCTGCATGCAATTGCTCCAGGACTTCATCGACGACAACAGCGAAATCAAGTTCCTCAGGCAGGACGACAACTACGACACCATCCCCGCGACTCTCCTCAAGGAACACATCACGACGCTCAACCTGCTGCAGAGCCGCGAGACAAACCCCATACTCCGCTACCGCATACTGAGCGTGATGCGCATCGTCTGCACCCTGATTGCCGACACGGAGAACGGCGGCTACAGCCAATACATCGCCCGATACATCAAGACGCTGATTCTCTTCGCACAGGCGGACAGCAACGAGGGGGAAACAGTGGCTGTCATCACCGCTCCCGACAATCTGGAGGACGAGGAGACCGTTGCCAACGGCACCGATATCCTGAGGATTCTCGCCTGCTTCGCCAAGGACTACGACACCACGAGCGAGGTGCTCGACCCGTATATCGAGTCGGACAACGAGACCCTGAGCAAGACGGCGTCGCTGGTGCAGTCGTACAACCGACTGCTCGGCATGCTCGAGGGCAAGACGCTCCGCGGCATCAAAAAACAGATCCTCAACCAGTTGTCAGTGGTCACCGATGGCGACTCCAACCTCGAACTGTCCAACGAGTTGGAAGGCATCTACGGCGAGGAGGATGACATGAAGGAGTTCAAGACCTCATTCTTCGAGGCTCCCAAGAATGCCAAGGAGCAACGTCAGTATCACAATATCTTCCGCGGCATCTGCGCCATGATGAACAACCGTGGCGGTGTCATGTATCTGGGTGTCAACGACAAGGGTATCCCCGTCGGCGTGAAAGGAGACCTGGACCATCTTTCGAAACAGAACCACCAGGCGGCGACACTCGACGCTTACATGCTGCACATCAGCCGAATGGGAGAGGAATGGTTTGGCGAGACGCAATGGAAATACGTCACCATGCGGCCCATAAGCGAACACAACGTGGTGAGCATCATCATCGAACCATACCCTTACGACATAGTCTACCTCAAGGACGACACCACCTACCTCCGCAAGAACAACGCCTCGGCGCCCATCACCGACCAGTCCACCATCGACGACATCCGCCGCCACCGCGTGGAAAACCTGCGCAAGACCGACGACAAGACCATCATCCTGCGCGATGCCATTCAAAAAGAACTCAAGGTGCGTCTCAAGGGATACAAATCGTCCAACAGCGGCACGATAGGCAACCGTGTCGTCGAGGCGTTCAAGATCGAGGGCAACGAGTATATCCACGCCTACGAGCCGGAGAGCGACCGGGTGAAGGTGTTCCGCATCTCACGCGCCGACAGCATCACCATGACCAACGAGCCATGGGAGAGCAAGGCGAAGCACATAGCCCAGGAGATGGACCCCTTCCACATGACCGGCACCACGAAGATTACGGTGAAACTACGCCTCAGACTGCAAGCCAAGAATGCCATCGAGGAGACCTATCCGGGCATCGCCCAATTCATCAGGCAGGACAGCAACGAATCATGGACACTCGACACATTCACCTATAGTCTCACCCCTCTCATGACCTTCTACCTCAGCCACGCCGAGCATATAGACATCATCGACGCCAAGGGTCTCAGGGAAGCCACCGTCGCATACGTCAAAAACACCCTCCACATCGGCTGAACCCAACCCCTCACCCCAAAAAACCACCCCGATAACTCCTCGCTAACTGTCTTTTTTTGCCACTTACCGAGGAGTTATCGGCAGATTTTTCAGCAGATTTTCGTCAAGTTGTGCCGCCAATTGGAAGAAAATGATTATCTTCGCATAGCGAAGGGCTGCAGTTCCTGCGTTCAACAACTAAACTATTGCCATTATGCCAGAAATAAGTTCATTCTACGGAATTGTGATATACATGTATATCAGCGACCATCAGCCGCCTCATTTCCATGTGAAATACAATGAATATGAGTGCTGGATAACAATCAAGGATGGCATTGTCACCGGCAAATTGCCACGACGCGCCTTAAAGTTAGTCTTTGAATGGCTGGATTTGCACGAAGAAGAGCTGATGGAGAACTGGCATAGGTTGCAGAACAGCGAGGCACCTGTAAAGATTCTCCCACTTAACTGAGCGACACATGGGAAACGAGATTTTCATATTGAAGATAACTGATGCTGTTTACATCGGCGATTACACGCTCCGCCTGACTTTCAACAACGGAGAGCAGCGCCTATGCGATTTCTTGCCGTTGGCACAAAAGGGCATCTGCACCAAACTCCAGGACATGGACTATTTCAAGTCCTTCCGCCTCGACCCATTCACCGTGGATTGGAACAACGAGATTGGCTTCGCCCCCGAATATCTCTATGAGATAAGCACAGCCGCATAACCAGCCAAACGCAAAGCAGACCTTCCGACACCATCGCCGAAAGGTCTGCTTTATTTATCTGCAACTAACAACGCTTATGCGTCGATGGTGGCGTAGGTGGCGTTCTTCTCGATGAACTCGCGGCGCGGACCCACGTCCTCGCCCATGAGCATCGAGAATACGTAGTCGGCGCCGGCGGCGTCCTCGACGGTCACCTGCTTGAGCAGGCGCGACTCGGGACTCATCGTGGTCTCCCACAGCTGCTCGGCATTCATCTCACCCAGACCTTTGTAGCGCTGCGTGTGCACGCCCTGCTCGCTACCGTTGTTGTACTTCTCCATGAAGCGCAGGCGGTCCATCTCCGTGTAGCAGTACTCCTGCACCTTGCCCTTCTGGCAGCGGTAGAGGGGCGGCGTGGCGATGAACAGGCGGCCGTCGCGGATGAGCTCGGGCATATAGCGGTAGAAGAGTGTCATCAGAAGGGTGTCGATGTGCGAACCATCGACATCGGCATCGGTCATGATGATGACCTTGTGATAGCGCAGCTTCTCATAGTTGGCCTCCTTCGAGTCCTCGCCCAGTCCGAAGCGCACGCCGAGCGCCTGGATGATGTTGTTCACCTCCTCGTGCTCGAACGCCTTGTGCCACATCACGCGCTCCACGTTGAAGATTTTTCCCTTGATGGGCAGGATGGCTTGGAACTGGCGCATGCGTCCCTGCTTGGCGGAACCGCCCGCCGAGTCTCCCTCGACGATGAACAGCTCGCACTTGGCGGGGTCGCGGTCGGAGCAATCGGCCAGCTTGCCCGGCAGTCCGCCTCCGCTCATCGGCGACTTGCGCTGCACGCTCTCGCGCGCCTTGCGGGCTGCCACACGGGCGGTGGCGGCAAGGATGACCTTGTCGACGATGAGCTTTGCTTCCTTCGGATGCTCCTCAAGGTAGTTGGTAAGAGCCTCGCCCACAGCCTGCTGCACGGAACCCGCCACCTCGCTGTTGCCCAGCTTGGTCTTCGTCTGTCCCTCAAACTGCGGCTCAGCCACCTTGATGGAGATGACGGCGGTGAGTCCCTCGCGGAAGTCCTCGCCCGAGATCTCCACCTTGTTCTTCTCCAACTTCTCCAACTCCTTGGGGCAGTTGTCGTCGGCGTACTTCTTCAGCGTGCGCGTGAGCGCCGTGCGGAAGCCCGCCAGGTGCGTACCGCCCTCTATGGTGTTGATGTTGTTGACATACGAGTGGATATTCTCGCTGTAGGCGGTGTTGTACATGATGGCCACCTCGATGGGCGTGCCTTGCTTCTCGGTGTTGAGGTAGATGACATCGTTGAAGAGGTGCGTGCGGCTGCTGTCGATGTAGCGCACAAACTCCTTCAGTCCCTCCTTCGAGTAGAAGACCTCGCGGCGCGGCTCGCCGTTCTCGTCCTTCTCGCGCAGGTCGGTGAGCGTGATGGTGATGCCTGCGTTGAGGAACGCCAACTCGCGCATGCGGTTGGCGAGGATGTCATACTTGTAGGTCGTGGTGATGAAGATGCTTCCGTCGGGCCAGAACTGCTGGCGCGTGCCGCGCAGCTCGGTCTCGCCCACCACCTTGACGTCGTAGAGGGGCTTGCCCTGGGCGTATTCCTGCTGATAGATCTTGCCGTCGCGATAGACCTGGCTCAGCATGCGCGTCGAGAGTGCGTTCACGCAGCTCACGCCCACGCCGTGCAGACCGCCGCTGACCTTGTACGAACCCTTGTCGAACTTGCCGCCTGCGTGCAGGACTGTCATCACGACCTCCAGGGCGCTCTTGTGCTCCTTCTCGTGCATGTCCACGGGTATGCCACGGCCGTTGTCGAGCACCGTGATCGAGTTGTCCTCGTTGATGGTCACCTCGATGTGCGTGCAGAAGCCCGCCAGAGCCTCGTCGATGGAGTTGTCCACCGTCTCGTACACAAGGTGGTGCAGACCTTTCTCCGATATGTCGCCTATGTACATCGCGGGACGCTTGCGCACCGCCTCAAGTCCCTCAAGGACAGTGATATTACTGGCGGAATAGTCCTCCGCGCCCGCGTTCAGAATTTCTTCTTCGTTCATTGTTTCCTTCTAAGTGTTTTTGCGAGTGCAAAGGTACGAAAAATTTGCGACATAACCCACCTTTTACGGCCCTATTTTTAGCGTAGGCGGACGGACGGAGCGAATTTCCTTGTCATGACGCGCACGATGGAGAACTTGGCATCGATGCCTTCAAACTCCCCGCTGCGCAGGAGCTCGCATTTCTTCACCGCCGCCTTGTCCAACTTATACGACACGGCGTCCTTGGTGATGAAATTGCCGTTAATCATGTAGATAACGTCGCCCGTGATCCCGGGGAAGTTCTGCTCGCGCAACTCCGCCAGCGTGGTGAACGCGATGTCCTGGTCGCACTCGATGTCGATGCGTCCCTGATAGGTCACCCCGTTGATTACCAGCGGTTCAGGAAGCGAAGCATGCTTGACCACATTCTTGACGTTCTCTTTCTTGAGGTCAAAGCCAATCATGCTCTTCACAAACGTGCCGTTGACGAACGTAGCCACAGGCGCATTCAACTCGCTGTCAGCGATTTCCATGCCCTGAGCCTTGGCTCCGATTGCGCTTGCAACCAGCGCCACGATAAACAGAATCCTTTTCATGATTTGTGTTGTTTATATGATTATTAGACTTATTGCTCCTTACAATCAATTGCTCCTATGAGATCTGCTGCCGTAAAAGTTTGATTCTCCCCTTGCATTTCCTTTGACGGATCGAAATAACTATACAGTCCGGTCACTGGATTATAGTTTTGAATGATAACAGCATGCGCACCGCCGTCCGGAGTTCGTATGATTCCCATCACCCCCTCATTGTGACCATCTGCAAAGAGGTCGGCCACATCCGAACCATATACAAAATCTGTGGCGGCAGAACCAAACATGGCACCAATATAATTAGATATGTTGCCATTAATCTTGTCACCCTCTCCATATAAATCAGGGCCATACAGATAATCTCCCATATTCCCTGTACCCACATATTCTCCGTATCCCTGCCAATACTGATTGCCGTACCAGTTGTGGTCATATCCTTCAATCTTGTAACATTCCTTTCCTATGTACTCCATACAATTGAAAAAGCACGAAGTACCGGTTAAATAGTCATAGCCCCCAACATATGAAGCTAACTGCGACTGCTCCAGCAATTCGTTGCCGGCCAGTTCGCTAATCGATAATTTTTTTGATTTCATTTTTCTTTAGAATAATTTGGTTAAATAAGGTTTATTCACTTGTGCGCTCATTGCTTACGTCCTACATCAATACTAGTCGGCATTCTTTATTTTGTTTGACTTTGTCCATACATTGTGAGATAGGGGTGACTGGCCCCGTAAAATATAAGCAGAGCATTTTATTTTGCGGTGTGAAATGCGTTGTAAACCGAATGTATTACATTCAGTCTCTGGTTTGTTAGCCTAAAAATGCCGTTTTGAAAGTCAGATTGATTCTTTCTTGGCGCTATGTCCGAGTATCCGCAATCCATTTGTGCGGAGATGGCAGGGTGGAGTACCATGGGGCGCAAAGCGATTGACGAAAGTACACCATCCGCAGTATCCTTGTCTTGGAAATCATAGGAAAGGATCTTGTCGAAGAGAGGCTCGAATACCACCACGAACTGAGTACTCCAAAACCAGTCGACCCACGAGCGATGTGCGTCAACCGGCACAGCGGTGCCAAATCCTCCGATGCCACAATTAAGCAACTCCGCCCCTTGCTTGTATGCTCCTGCAATATTGGCTATTAGCAAGCGCTTGTCATAGGCCTCCGTGAAAATATGGTCGTCCTCACAGAGCACTATCAAGTCTTCACTTCTCTCTTTCGCAAGGCGGACAGCGTTGCATATACTCTTCCATAGGCCGACATTACCCCTCTCATGTTGTACTGCCTCCATGTATGTGACATCAAACTCAGGCTTGTTCTCGAATTGGAGTTTCAAGTTTGCCAGTCTGTCCGGACGACTCCTGAGATTGAACGCATACACCGGCAGATAGTATTCCTGCAGAATGTCAGTACCAGATTGGCCTTGACGATTATTACGCCTTTCCTCATACTCGTCCACCAGTTTGGTCATAATTTCATTGACACGCTTACCCCATAAGTTCCAGTTTAGGCGATGTTCGAACTCATGGCGCGAGTTAATGCGAAACGACTTGTAACGCTCCCTGTCATTCAATGTGGCATAAATGATTGCAGCATAGTCCTCGCCATTCGCATCCGGTGACATCAGGATACCATTGATGCCATCGCGAATTGGTTGGCTGACTCCTCCCACATTGGCAGCAATACTCGGAACACCATAGGCCGAGGCTTCGCAAAAAACTATCCCATAAGCATCGAACTTAGTGGGCAACACCATAAAGTGCGCCTCCCGTAGTATACTGTCGTAGATCTTCATACTTTCCGCATCTGCCTTGTTAAGCCATTTGATGACGATGATGTTTGGGTCATCAGGCAACTTTGCTGGCGAACACCCGATTATCGTGAGTTGGCATCGCATGCCCATACGCTTGAGGGCATTGAATGCGTCCAACACCTTCTGTCCACCTTTCCATTCCCAGTCCCTTCCAACGAAAACCAACCTGCATGTCGATTCATCAAAATTCCCGGCATCCACATCAATGGGATCCGGTATGTTAGCCCCGAACTCCAACACCTCTGTTTTCTCCTCAGGAATTCCATGCACACGAACAACAGCCTGTTGTACAAAGTCTGAACATAGCAGAATTCTGTCAGCCCTTTCCAGAGCCGCTTTCTCTATCGGAAGAACCTTACTTTCCAAGATGCTGTCAAATTGGAAGAACACCCCTTGGCAGACGGGAAAAATGGCATCCGTAAAGAATATGATTGGAATGTTGGCGCGTATATGCGACAGCAAGGTGGATGACGAGGTGATAGCAACATCATAGTTACCCCTGCACAATGTTTCCGACACGATTCGACCAATACGATCCGCATAGTCCTGGACATAGAATTTTTCTTGTGCGCCCAGAAAACGATGATGCCAAAATGCACCTTGTGTGACATCCCTTCCTACCCACTCCACAGTATTCGTTTTGGAAAGCACCGACAAGATATGTTTAGGAGTTCCCGACCAAGTGTTGATATTGTGGGGAGGTCTTTCTGAGATATATGCTATCTTCATGGCTGTTGATTTTGTTTATGTTTATTCTGCTATGATATACCATTCGAAATTTCTCACATCGTCAACCAACGTTGACTGCTATCCATCTCATCACCGCGTCAAAGACCTCGTCCTTCTTCGGATGCTCCGTGTCGTCCCGCTCGCCTTCCCAATGTTTCCTGTCCCGATTGTACCTGTTGAGATTATGCGTGGCGTCAACAACAACGACATTGAAGTTGCTTTTCCTGTGCTTATGCATAATCTTCTCCAGCCTGACCACATTGGGAAAACAGAGAATGTGTGTGTCATGCAGCGCAGAGACATACAACATTGGACACTCCAACTTCCTGTAATACCGTTCGGCATCCCAAGCGAGTCGCTGTCCGTTGCCCTGCCTGTCGCAATAAACGGTCAAGAATGCATTGAGCTGTCTGACGAACACCTCCCTCTCGCCCTTGATGGCGGTGGCATGACGCTCATACAACCGCTCAATGTACGTATCCCTCTCACCGATTTTTTTGTCCCTGATGTCCTGGAGAATGTCCTGGAAGATTGACGTATATACGTTGAATGGCATATCGATGAACCTGCCCCATGCGTTGCGCATATAGTTCCTCATCATGCGGTCGCGCGTTATGACCTGCATTTCTATCAGCAATGGATTCTCGACCGGTGAGACCAATTGGACAAGGAAGCCCGGGGCGCTGACCGACGCAGCGGCGACAAGGGCGGAACAGCCTGCTTCGCTCGCTCCGACGAAACCGATTTTTGCGTCCTTGAACGATGTCATTCCCCTCAGCGCCTCATAGACAGCAATTGCATCGTCCGCCATGTCAAACCACGACAGTGCGCCGCCGGCTGCCTGCGGATTGTCCAAACGGTTCTCGTAAAAGCAACACGACACGCCTTGCCGCAACAAGTTATCGACCAAACCACCATACCACAGGCGCAGTTGTTCTTCCGACTGCAACCTGTGCTGCACAAAGATGGCAACCACATTGCCCGCCACGGAGTCGGGACACAGCACCTCGCCGCGGCAGGCTCTTCCCGCGGGACTGTCGTACTCAAACGCCATGCTTCTGCCGTACATCGCAGAGGCGATGCAGAAAGCCAGGACGTAGATGGTGAGTTTTTTCATGCCGTCAATGGTCGGTGAGCAGTTGGATGCAGCCGGAAATCAGATCTCGTGGCACAAACGGTGTGTAGTTCACGCCATATCTGTTGCCGATGGTACATAGGTTGATGGAGTTGATATCGTTGCTGTCTATGTTGAAATAGAGATAGATGGCGGACTTGATCCGGCTCAGTCGTTCTGCAAGTACGTACTCCGTGAGCGAGCGTCCCAACGATGTCTGCAACAGTCGGTAAAGTTCAGCCGCATACTTGTCGGAATCGTCTGGCCGCGACACCTCGATCCCCTCGCCTGCATCCTGTAGCATTCCGTATATCCTCTGCAGGCTGCGCTCCTTCTCGCGGTCATAGGATATGCTGTCCAGATGCTCCATGTTTTCCCGTATCGAGATGTTGCTGTAAAGATAGTCCCTCCCATCCTCGTAAATGCCGTCCATCGAGATTAGACCCGCGATGGCGGAATCCTTAGCCAGCACATCGAGAGCCACGAAGTTGGACTCCCGCTCTGACAGGAGAAGCACCTTTGCCGTCCCTGAAGTTGCCCTGAAATGCCCAATCACCTCCAGCACCTCTGCCGCATGCCTTGCAATGCTCCTGTCGTCCGTTATCCTGTATTGCTCAAAGCTTATCGCGTGGGCACTCAAGGAGTCGCGGATCAGAGCCACATTTCTTGCCACATCCGACTGGTCGCCTGCCGACAGATAGACAAGCAGCCCCTGCGCTCTGGCCTGGAACACGGCCGCAAATGCCACAAGAAACACAGCAAGTCGTATCATTTTATGCTAATCCTCGCTCGTGATTTCATATTTTTGGTTATTTGTTGATAGAATCAAGATATCTGTTTATCATAGATGTCAGTCGGCATAGTGTCACTTTGTGACAATGTCATCTGATAATAAAGGCCTTTAAATGACATCAATGTCTCATGGTTTCCAATTTCCGCTATCTCACCCTGCCGCATAACGATTATCTGGTGCGCATGCCGTATGGTGCTCAATCGGTGTGCGATTATGACTACGGTGCGATTCTCAAAAGCGTTATTCAAAGCCTTGACTATTTTTTGCTCGTTTACGGAATCGAGGGAATTGGTCGCTTCATCCAGAAAAAGATACATCGGGTTGCGGTACAATGCGCGCGCAATCAGGAGCCGCTGCTTCTGACCACCGCTCAACCCTCTTCCTTGCTCGCCAATCTCCGTGTCGAAACCTCGTGGCATCTGTTCAATGTCTTCTGCTATCTGCGCCATACGACAACAGTTAACCAAGCGCTCATTGTCAATATGCTCGTCATCGAGCACTATGTTGTTTTTTATTGTATCTGTAAACAATTTTCCGTCTTGCATGACAACGCCACACATGTCACGCCACTTCCTGAGATTGATGGCAGACACATTCATGTTTCCCATGCAGATGGAACCATAGGACGGCTTGTACAGGCGTATCAGCAATTTAAGCAGGGTTGATTTTCCACAACCGCTTGCACCAACGATTGCGGTCACCTTGTTCTCCGGGATATGCAGAGTGATTCGCTTCAAGACAAAAGGCTGGTGTTGAGCATATTGGTACATCACGTCGTTGAGAGTAATGCTTTTATTCTCGGGCAATATCGTAGTTTCGCCGACCGAAAGCAATTCGTCTTCGTCCTCCAGTTGACGTATCTCATTCATCCTCAAGAAGGAAATTCTTGCGTACTGGGCGGATACAATGAAATTTATGAATTGCACCAACGGCCCATTGAGCATACCCAGGATAAACTGCGTCGAAATCATGACGCCAAAGGTTATGTCACCGCGTATAACAGCAGTGGCGCAGAAGAATGTTATGGCCATATTCTTGAGACTCTCGATAAATTGCGCCCCGAGATTCTGCAGATTTGTCACAGCAAGCACCCTTTTGTTAACCTGGTAGAGCTTTGCTTGTATGCCCTCCCACTTCCATCTTCGGGAACGCTCGTAGTTGTATATCTTGATGTCTTGAATGGCAGAGACAGTCTCAACCCAGTAACTTTGATTGCGCGACACCAGTTCAAAATATTGCCAATCCAATTTTTTCCTCATACTTAGGAACAGCAAAATCCAAGTCACATACAATGAGGATCCCGCGAGAAAAATAACAAAGATGGTCAAGTTGTAAATGAGCAATATAATCGAAAAGATTGCGAATGTCATGGTTGAGAAAATCAGCGACAACGAGTTGTTCATGATAAAACTCCGTATCCGCTCATGATCCTGCGCGCGTTGAAGGATATCCCCCAGCATTTTGTTCTCAAAAAAAGTGACTGGCAGTTTCATCAGTTTGACCAGATAGTCGGAAATCAGAGCGATATTGACACGGGCTGTGATATGCATCAGTATCCAATCTCTCATGGCACCGAAGACCATGATGCTTGCCAAAATGCACACGTTTCCTATCAACACCATATCAATGAACCGAATATCCGATGTGCTGATGCCAATATCAATAACTGACTTGGAGATGAACGGAAGAACGCCTTGCAGCAACGTAGCAAGCGTCATGATAAACAGGATAAGAGCAAAGGAGTCCTTATATGGCAGAAAATAGCGCAATATGGCGACAAAACTTTTTTTCTCCCTCGCACGTTCGGCCTTCGTGGTTGCGAAATCGGCGGTTGGCTCCAACGCCAACAACACCCCCTTGTCTTCGTTTCGCAGATACCATCCGTCCGCAAACTCCCGGCGGCCATATTTGATGTGACCCTTGCATGGGTCAGCCACGTACACATGCTTCCCTCTTGCGTCATACACAACCACAAAATGGTTTTCCTTCCAAAACACTATCGCGGGGAATGGGACTTTGTGCACGATATCGTCAATGCCGCACTTTATCGCTACCGTGTGCAGACCTATTGATTCGGCGGCGGCACTGATTCCCAACAAGGACACGCCTTCCTTGGTGATTCCGCATTTGTCGCGCAAAAACTGCAACGAATAATAGCGGCCAAAATGCTTTGCCACCATCCTGAGGGATGCCGGACCGCAATCCTTGGCATCCATCTGATATTCCATGGGAAATCTTTTGAATATCATTTCTCGGTCTGCGTTTTGATGTTGTCAAACAAACGGTGTACAAGCCTTCGCTTTCTCGTTATGATTTCTCCCGTGCCTATGGCCTCGGAATTGACGCTTAGTTGTTGCCCGTAGTTGGACACAAGCCCGTTGGGAAATGCGACTCTTACCAAATACGCCGGCACGGACCCCTCGGGAGTATTTATTTCTCGAGTCAGATTTGATATGCTCTGCACCTTTCCCTTGACATAGCCATATTCATGGTAAGGGAAACTTGCCAGTTTGACATTTACGTCCATGCCAACCTCCACTCTGCCCGCCCCCATGGGACTTATACACAATTCACCGACCAAGTGGTTGTCGGTTGGGGATATGGAAAACAATTCGGTATTTGACTGAACATACTCATTTTCCCTCCAAAATCCGAGATATTCCAGAAATCCATCAATAGGTGACGTACAAAGAAATCTTTCCTTCCAAATCCGAACCTCATTCACAAGCATATTGTGTTTGGTAAGTAAAGTGGTATACGCAGCCATCAGTTCCTCCTCCTCTTCCAAATCAATTTTTGCCAATGCTATGTCTATATTGTTTATCTCCATATGTTTGGCTTGTTTTGCCAATCGCAATTCGATGCTCTTCTGGCGAGTTGACAGGAGACTGCTGTGTTGCTGATTCAAACTTTCGCGACTGATTGCTCCTTGTGCATGGAGCATGCTGTCGCCTTCATACTGCCTTTGGACATAGCTTGCTGACTGCTCGTGTACGTTTATTTCCGCCTGAATTCCCAGCTCCGCCTCTTGTGCCGTTTTCCTTTGGTTGAGAAGTGCCCTGCGCATATTGTCATACATCTTGCCTTGACGCAGCCTGTCGTACCTTTGGTATGACAGGGCAAACTCATTATACACTGCGCTTAAAGAACCCACGCATAAGCTGTCATAACATGGAACCATGGAACGATGAGTTATCTTGACGGCACAGATAGAGTCCAATTTCACAATGTCCCAAAACACGGCTCCATTATCAATAAATCCGACACACGCACCTTTGGGTACATACCGACTATTCTGCGCAAGCAAATGAAGACGCCCATTGGATTGAGACATAATTCTTACAGGCGCAAACTCGTATGTTACTGTTATCTTTCCCGAGATTGTATCTGGATACTTGATGACCAAACCAAGGAATAGTATCACCGCTATAATAATGGTGATGATGAAAGACAGTGTACGTGTCCATCCGGTTGGCATTCGCTCGATTATATCCGTAATCTCTTCAGACCTTGAATGCCCGTGATCCTGATTGTATTCCTCAATTTTACGCTCCATGTATTTCATGCAGTTTCAACAAACTCGCTATGTTTCGCCTTGTCCCAAAATCGTACATCGACAATTGGCGCAACTCATAATATAATCTGTATAAATTCGACAATACGATTGTGTATTCCTGCTTGCTTCTTAATCTTGACTTTGCGGCTTCGCTGAGGTCGGCCGAACTAAATTTCCCTGTCGCGAACTGGGCTATGGCAAAAGCGTATTGCTTCTCCGCCAATGTGCATCTTCTCTCTGAGATACGGAGCATCAACGAATTTCGGTTGTATTCTTCAACACATTGATGGATTGATTCCACAAATGCGCTTACCTGCTTCTCCTGCTCCAACATTAAGGATTTGTATTCATTCCTGGCTTTTTCCAGCCTACGCTTATTGACTCCCCACTGAAATACGGGGATACGCAGTGATACGGCAACCGCTTGCTGCTGGCTTGGATTCCTGTACGCGCCAGCCAACGAGTGAGCATATTGATTCAAACCGTAACTCAATGATATATCGGCATTGAACCTATATTGTAGTCTCTCGCTATATAGATTGTATTCGGCACTGGTTCTCGACATGCTCAGATTGTCATACACAGGATTGTATTGCCTCGCGTGATATAGCGCGTCCGCTATGGTTATTTCCTCTGGAAAATAACAATCACCCAGTTCACCTATCTCCAAGTTCGGGATATTCAACTCCTCGGACAAAAGCCTTCTCGCCCTATTGTACTCGCCATGTGCCTTTTGGAGGTTTAACTGGCTGTCCATCTGATGAAGCTCTATTGCGTTTCGATCGTATTCCGTAGTCTTGCCTAACTCATATCTTAGGTATGCATATTGGACAAGCGTGTCACATATCTCTATGTCTCTTGCATAATATTGAATGTCCTGTTTTGCGAGGTATGCATCCAGAAACATGCCAAGAAGGAGTTGCTGCTCCTTTGCCACGGCATTGCAAAAGGTCTTGATTGCCACAACATATCCCTGCTCGCTTAGGCTTTTTCTATAAGCAAAAGATTTCCTTCCTCCGAATAGTTGTTGAGTATAGCTTGCATAAAAAGGACGTGCGCTGAAACTGCCAATGCCACTGCTAAACTGTGATAGGTAGCTCAACGAACTGCCGACAGAGAAAGTTCCACCTGTCCAACTCACAAACTGCGAAATATTTATCCCCACGCTTGTTGTGTTCGAGTATTCATTTATATTCGAGTATTCACCATTCTGATAACTTTGCAGCAATCGCATACTGTGGTTGAAGGATATTGGCATGAGACTAATTTCCATTGACGGCAGCAGGCTCTTCTGAAATATCTCTCGTTCAAGCAATGCGTTCTTGTAGTTATTATACTGAATGCGTAAGTTTTTCGTATGATAGACATGGATATTCAGCAACTCATCCAAACAAATAGTTGAATGAGTTTGTGATAATGTTGGAACTGATTTCGACAAGACCAAACATACAGCAAAGAAGAAAAATCTTATCATAGATGGGTGAATCCGGCTTTGTTTCTGTATTTGCTTGCAAAGATATGGCATTTTCCACCGTCAAGCAACATTTTCCTGTTTCAACACATTTAGATGAAATATGATGAAATAAATGGTGGTAATCGGTCGTTAGTCCTGAAATAAACTGAAATAATATTTCCTGTGAAACTTTTGGCAGATTAACGACCAATATGTATCTTTGCAAGTGAAACGATGAGATTTATGAGAAGAATCCTTTATATCGCATTGATCCTTGTTCTGGTTTCTTGTGATAGGAACACGCCGGAACTCTGGAATATGGAGGAAATCAGGCTTATTGGGACGTATGAACCTAAATATGCCCAGCGCATGCTTGATTCCTTACGCCCAAGCATGGACAACGCTCCCGAATATGTGCAGAAACGTTTTAGACTACTTGAGGTGCGCCTCCAAGAACAGATGGAGATAATGCCACCATCTGACTCCATCATTGTAGACTTAGTCGAGTATTTTGAGGAAAATGGCTCTGAGGCAGACAAACAGGAAGCCAACTTCTGCGCAGGAGTCGCGTATCGTGAACTGAGCGACGCGCCAAGGGCCATCGAACATTTCTTGCACTCGCTTAGCCTGAAAGAAGATGAGCCGATTGATTCCATCATGCGGCGAAACACGTACTCCAACCTATGTTATATACATTATAATATACTGGACTATAAGAACGCCCTGCAATATGCATACAAGGAACTGCTCCTATCAGAACAACTCAATGACCATATCGAGAACGCTCTCTGCCATGTGGCATCAAGCTTAGTTCGGTTGGACAGCCTCGAAAGAGCGCACGAATTATTTATAAAGATTTACGATGCATACAGGGTAAGCGACAGCGCAAAACTCTTTGATATGTCCGTACTGCTGGGCAATTTCTCTTTTTTGAAAGATATGAATAGAGCCCACGATTGCTACTCATATTTGCATTCACACTATACCAAGGAACAACTCAATGCCAGCAACGCGTTCTGTTTGGCAGCAGGACAATTCTTCCTTGACACTGGACAACCGGACTCCGCACGTTTCTACTATAAAACTGTCATTGACAGCAATATGGAAATATTGTCTGTTTATGAGGCTCTACGACATATCTGCACCATAGACGACATGAACGGAGATTTAGAATCATTGAGACACAATGCGCGCATGTTCATTGATGTATGTGACCAACTGAATCTTGGCAAACAGCAAGAACTGGCAACAACAGTCCACAATCAGTACCTATATGAACGTAGCCGTGAAATGGAAAGGAGAGCCGATGAGCGAAGCCATAGACAGGAAACATTGATATGGATTTTACTGTCTGTCTTTATGGTTGTCCTGATCTGTGTTCTCGCTTTTCATTTCTACAAACGTAGCCGTACCCTCAAATTATTGCTCCACCACGAGGAGGAAAAACGTATATTGAAGGAGGCTGTTCGCAGCATAGATGATGAGTTGCAGGCAAAAATAGAGCAGAACGTATCCTTTCTTAACATCATTCATCAGACAGAGTTGGAGGGAACGGCGGATGACGTAATCGACAAGGTGCGCAAGGCTAGTGTGGGACAGCACACAATGTCGGAAAAGGATTGGAAGGATATGTTTTATGCCGTAGATACGCTACATCCTGAATGGAGAGATATGTTGGTGAGACGGATCGGCATGCTCTCCAACAGCAAAATGAAAGTGTGCTATCTGATGCGCATAGGTCTGACGAACACACAGATAGTCAATCTTACCTCACTATCTCCAGCCACAGTATGGCGCTATTCCACAAAATACGCACCTCTGCTCGATCTTCCGGTTCGTCCGTCAAGGCAGGTACGAAAGAAAGAATTGGGGGATTAAACCGCATAAACACACAATTCCCCATCGGGCGGAGGACTTGCCGCCCGATGGGGAAATTGGGAAAGATTGCCCCCTTCTACTTGAAGTCTTCGATATTCGTGTTGCTTACCACGACTGCATAGATGAAATTGGCGGCGGATATCACTTGCGAGTTATTGTCCTTGTCCTGAACGACAAAACAATCGGGATTGTCGCGGTGTGTGTATCTATGGTCTACAACGTCCAGTTTGGGCAGCTGCTTCTCCAGCCACGAGAAACTGCCTGACAACCGCTTGCCGTCGCCAAAGACTATTTGGGCATAGTAGCCGGGGATCGAGTCGAGCACGTGAAACAACTGCAGCTTTTCCTCACCGGTCGTTGCGCGGTCCATATACACTTTGATACGTTCGTTGATGGACTGGATCGCACCATTCGAGAAGATGTCGTCGCTGTCCGCTTTCACCAGTTTCTTCAATACGGCTATTTCGCCCAACAGACCGGACGTAGCACTGCCGTTCATGAGTACTTGAAACACCTCACTTTTCAGGTCGAAATTTTCAGTAAGCGTGAGAGTGCCGTCTGCCTCGACTTTTGGGGAATTGACCGACGCATTGTCCTCCGCATCGTTCCTTGACCGGCGTGCCTGTCTCAGGGCGGTCTGGTAATGCGACTTTGTCATGGGGCCAAAGACGCTGAATGTCATGAACCGTACGACATGTTTTGACTGGCCATTGGTTACCAACATCCATGACAAGCCCTCGACGTGGCGGTAGTTGGGATTTTGTGGGGAATTGGTGCGCAGAAGGGCATAATTCTGCCCCGGACCTCCGATTGTCAGAGGCTCGTTGTCTGCTGAATAGTACATCTGCAGTCTGCGGCTTTCCTGAGAATTGTCCAACGTCAGTTTGTACGACGAGCAGAAACCGCCAGTATGGTTCGGCAGATCCGCATCGTACGCCTTGACGATGCTGGCGATGAGATTGTCCACATACTGCTTGTCCTTGGTTCCCTCATATTCGAACTCATACCCCTTGGCTCTCATATAATACGTTGAGTCCAAGCGGTCGCGCCCTTGTTCGCTTTCGTGGCCGATGGCGTTGGCTTCGGGCAGACTGTGGATAATCCTGCTCATTTCGGACGGCTTGGCGAAAGCTGTCGTAACGTTTTGTTGTGCCATACCGTTGTATGCCACGGTTGCGAGTGCAACGATTGCGAGTAAGTGTTTCATAGTGATGCTATTGTAGTGTTAGATTGATTTGCTATGTTGGCGGTTATCTCTTCGCAGAGGGCGCGGTGGATGCGCTCTCTCTTTTCCTGTTCAGCAAGGGCACGGTAGCAGACTTCTGAAAGAAGGGCTTGCACCATGGCGGCATCTTCTGCCGTGGGGGCTGGGGGCTCCGCCGCGTCTTTCTCCTCGACAACCGCCCGGTTGGCAGCTCGCCTGTCGGCCCGGGATGCCTCCGTATTGACTTCGCACTGCTCCTGGCTGTCGACGCCGTCTTCATGCGAGGGAAAAATTTGGGTGATTTCATGGGGTGCCGGAAGGGATTGCGTAGCGAGCCTTTTTGGTTTCTGTTCGGTGCCGTTTTGGTTTGTAAGGCGTGCTGTTAAGACGCCCAAAACCAGCAGGATGCAAGCGGCGGCGGCCCATCTCCACAGGCGCAGCGGGCGACGGGGGGGAAGGGTGCTATCGGTGGTGGTTGCCGCCGTCGCGCCCACCAGCCGGTCATACTCGTCGGCTCCGGGCTTCAACTCCGCCAAAAACTGCCGGTAAAGAGCCTCGTCGTTATGTGTTGTGTGCTGTTTCATCTTGCTTGAGTATTTTGATCAGTTTTGACTTTGCCGTCGACAGCATGCTTCTTATCGAAGGGTGCGGGATGCCTGTGTCCCTCGCGATCTCCTCGGTCGAGCAGTCGTCCACATATCGTTGTCTCACCAGTTGCTGTTCCCTTGGTTGCAGGCGGCGGATGGCGGCGTCCAGACGGTCGATTGTCTCCCTGCCGAGCATTGCCGCGTCCGGTTGGTCCGCCTTGCCGGCGGCGATGGTCTCGGGCGGACGGCCATGTGACATCCGCCGTCGCTTGTACTTCTCCACGCAGACGTTCTTCGCCACCATAATGGCCAGCTGCTCCACGTTGCGGTTCGCGTCCAGTCGCTCGCAGTAGTTCCACAGACGCACCAGCGCGTCCTGCGCCACGTCCTCGGCCTCATCCCTGTCGCCGAAGAAGTCGCGTCCCACCTTGACCATCAGAGGTCGCAGTCGCGGCACTATCTGTTCAAACTCTGTGCGATTCATTCTACCATATATACTCCGACAAGGACAAAAAATTAAGTTCCAACCGCCGATTTTTTCAAAAAAACATGGGGTCCGCCCACATTGCGTGCAGACCCCATGTCAACCACTACGTATTAGCTATTACCTATTACTTATTACTTATTAGCTACCTTAATCGTCCGTGTGCGCTCGCCGTCGCGGTCGATGGCGACGACATAGGTGCCGGGGGCGGAGAGGCGCACGCGCATCGACTCGCCGGCCTGCACGGCGGCGCTCTTCGAGGCGATGGCCACACCCGCGAGGTTGGCTACCGTCAGCGTGTAGTCGCCGGCGGCGGCGAACTGCACGAAGAGGGTGCCATCGACAGTGTAAACCTTCTCGGCGGCGGCATCGGCGGCATCGACAGCGTCGGGCTTGTCCTTGACCACGAAGACGGGATAGTCGCGGCTGTCGCTGCCCCAGCTGTTGGTCAGCGTCAGGCGCACGGTCTGGTCGCCGGGCTCGCCGAAGCGTACCTTGGCGCTGCCCGCCACGTCGGTGCCCGTAGCCTCGCTGAACGAGGTGAGGTAGTTGTCGGCCGTCCATGTCGGCAGTGAGCGCACGGGGAAGGCGGTGCCTGCGAGGAAGGGCGAACCGCCCACGAAGATGGGTTGCTCAATCTTCCTGCCTCCCTGGCCCTCGCCGGCGTCCTGGGTCGCCTCGTAGCTGAAGTGGTAGGCGGGGATGGTCTTGACCGAACCTGTCGAGAAGAAGTTGCCCTTGTCGTCGGGAGCCTCCTCAAACGACCACAGACCAACCAGCTCGGCGGGGATATTGCCGTCGGGGAAGCCGGTCATGGCCAGCTTCACATCGTCCTCGTCGAGCGCCTTCTTCCAGATTTGGAAGTCGTCGACCGAACCCTTGGCGGCGGCTCCTTGGTAGGCTGTTCCGCCGAAGAGGATCATGTCGGTGCTGGCGAGGGGCAGGTTCTGCGTAGAGCAGTAGGTGTCGGTGGTACCCGTGCCGCGGCCGCCTCCCGAGTTGCCCGAGGTGTGGGCTATCCAGGTGCTCTCCTGCTTGATGCCGTTGATATACAGACGCGAGCGGAAGCCCTCGCCGTTCTTGCCGTACTCGAATACGAAGGCGAGGTGGGTCCACACCTTGGGCTGGATAGAAGCCGTGGGCATGGTGTACTGCAGCTCCTGCGAGTTGGTGCTCACGTTGAGGTTGCGGAAGCGCACACCGAAGGTGCCGTCCGAACCGGCCTTCACCCAGCACCAGCCCCAGTTGTTCATCGGCCAGCCGCCGCTGCGGTTGCAGATGTTGAAGAGGTCCCAGGTGGCGTTGGGCATCTCGTCGAGACGCAGCCATACGCAGACGGAGAACGACTCGCCTCCGGCGATGCCCACCTGATTGTTGTAGGCGCCCACCATCTTCTCGTTCAGGGCCAGGCCGCGCGAAGCCTCGCCGTTAGAGGGATTGCCCTCGTAGCCGATCTCGAGGTCGGTGGCCATCTCAATCTCCACGGGAGCCTCGGCGGCGGCGCCACCCACGGTGAGGGCGGTTATCTCGGGATAGGCACCCACGTGAGTGCCCGTGATCTGGACGTAAGAACTGAGGCGGCGCTCGTTATCCGTGCCCTCATCGACGACGAGGTCGTAGCCGCCCACCTCGGGCAGACCGGCCTCGACGTTGAGAGCCACGCCCGTACCCTCGACCATCTTCGTGCCCTTCAGGTCATAGATGGTCCATGTCGACTCGCTGTGGCGGGCGTCGATGTAGCTGATGCTGAACGCCTGGTTGGGCTTGATGGTGGTCTTGTCGATGGCGAACTCGTCGTTCGACACGTATTCCTTCTTGTCCATCCAGTCGCTCCAGGCGATGTCCGACTCGCTCTTCATGTCCGTCGAGACGGCGCTCACGCCGAGGCGCACGCGGCGGCTGTCGTCGGCGCTGCTGCGGATGCGGTAGCAGAGGCCAGCCCACGAGGTCGTGGCTCCGACGAACTGCACGTCGCCCTCCTCCTCCTGGGCCCAGAGGCGGAACAGCGACACGTTGACGTCGGCGTTGTAGGTGGGCTCGGGCTTTGCCTTCTCGCCCGGCATGTGGAAGACGACCTTGCCGTCGATGCCCTGGTAGTTGTTGCAGAGCATCTTCGAGAAGTCGATGACGGGGGTCTCGGGAGTGGCTGTCTCACCGGCGGCGGTGATGGAGAGCTCGCCGAGGTAGAGATCCATGTCGGTGGCTTCGTTGAACTTGAGCGCGATGACGGCGATGTTGCCGAGGGCGGCGACGTCGGCATCGGTGAGCGTGTACTGCTCGGTCACCCAACCGGCGGCCCCGGCGGCGTGCGACTGCCTGAGCACCTCGGCGGTGCGCTCGATGGTCAGCGCGTTGAAGCGGGCGTCGTCGACGGCGTTCTTCTCGTCACCCACCTTGGCGAAGACGAGGCGCATGTTGGCGGCTCCGCCCAGGAGCTTGTAGCGCAGGGTGACGACGTCGCCGGCGGCTACCTTGAAGTCGGTCTTGAAGAGGTGGAGGTACTCGGTGTCGGTCGTTCCCTTGATGTTGAGGCACGAGCCGCCCATGTACGCCTGGTCCCAGGTGAAGCGGGCATCGAGCTTAACGTCAGACTCCTGCACGTCGTTGGCGAGGAACGTGGGGGCGAACCAGAAGCGCCACGTCGGCAGGTAGTCCTGGACGCCGATGTTGTACCACTCGTTGTCCATCGCGCGGTCGCCCTTCCAGTTGAAGAACGTGCCGTTGCCGAGGTTGAAATAGGTGTAGAAGGGTTCGTCGGCGATGTCCCAGCCCAGGGCCGAGCGGGCGGTCATCATGCTCGACATGCCGTGGAAGTTGTCGTTGGGCGCGTAGTTGGCGTATGACTTGATCTCCTTGCGCACGGCCGGGTTGCGGGGCCCGTTGCCGAACCACTGCTCGCAGGTGTTCAGGTAGGTGGTCTGCATCGCCGACGCCGAACTGCCGTTGCTGTTCCTTCCCTGCCAGAACATGTTCACCTCGTGGGCACCCCAGAGGCCGATCGAGTAGGGATACTTCTTCAGCAGGGGCCAGTTGTTGGCGTTGGGCTCGCCGCCCTGCATGTTGATGCCGGCGTAGAGGCAGAGGGGGTCGCGGTCCATGTTCCTGGCATATTCCACCGAACTCTGCATCGTCGTCTCGCGGTTCCAGTTGTAGTTGAGGAAGAACGACGAGCCCTTGAAGAGGCCGCAGTTGCGGTCGCCAAGGCCGATGTCGAAGGCGATCGAGCCGCCGTCGATGGTGCCGGCGTACCACATATTCTCGTAGATGGGGTTGCGCGTGGCCATCCACTCCATCAGCCCGTTGTGCACGTTCATGAGGTTGGTGAGGTTCTTCGAGCCGAAGGCGGAGAACTCGGAGTTGTAGCCGAGGCCGTCGACGCCGTGATAATAGAGGAACTTGGCGATGTCCTCAGCCGCGAGGCGCGACACCCCGTAGAGCGTGGCGCGCCACTCCTCGGTGATGGCTCCGTAGGGGACGGAGGCGACACCGGTCACCGCCACGCCGTTCTTGTGCGCCACGTCGGCGAGCGAGGCGGGCACCCAGCCGTAGGGGGCTATCCAGTCTCCGAAATGGGTCACGTACGACCACATGCTGAACACCTCGGAGTCCATAACGCCGTTGGGCAGCGCGTCGGTGTGCACGCCCTTGAGCGAGGCGTTGCCGCAGGGCACCCACCAGATGAGGCGCTTGTCGTTCTCGGCGGTGATCTCGGGATAGACCTGAGTCGCCTGGTTGCGGATGTGCTGCTTGGGTTTCACACGCGAGATGAAGAAGTTCTCGTCCTCCCAGCCGGCGATCATCGCCTCACCGGAGTTCCAGCTCTTCACATACTCGTTGAGTCCGTTGCTCGAGGGCCACTGCACGTAGTCGCTCTGCAACTGCTGACCGTGGGCGCTCACGCCCGCCATTGTCAGCGCCAATGCAAGTAGTTTGTGTTTCATGATTGGTTAGGTATTTAGGGTTGATTGTTGTTTGAAATGGTTGGGTCGGGAACTGTCGTTCCCTACACGGAACCCGCATCGCAGCCAAATTGTCTACACTCTACACTCAATTCTCTTGACAAACGCTCCGTAGTCGGTCTCGAGCCGTCCGAGCTCGTATGGTTCAATCTGCAGCGAGAATGTTCCATGCACTTCGGGGAGGTCGAAGAACGCCTTGAAGAGGCTGGCGGCGTTGAACGCCACACTGTCGGCGCGTTGCATCACGCGGCGCGCTATGCGCGTGAGCATCGCCTTGTCGTGCTCGCCGATGCGCATGTAGCCGAGCAGGACGAAGTAGGCGGCGGGGGTGCCCGTGGCGATGAGGTAGTCGATGTCGTGGCCGTGGCCCACCGTCCGCCCCACCCCTCCGAAGAGGCTGAGCAGGAGCGACACGTTCTGCGGTGTGGAGGCGAGGGGGAGCAGGGCGAGCAGCGTCTTGTGGCGGTCGAGGTCGGTCATCCCCCGCGCCCACACGTCCATCTCGCGCTCGCAGCGGAACAGCGTCTGGTCAGCGCACTCGCTCCTCGCGGCGATGCCTCGGAGCATGGTGCCGAGGTAGGCGCGGTTGTTGCGGCGCGTCAAGCGCGTCACCACGCTCCACATCACGTCCAAGGGCAGCGCAGGCACGACATCGCGCGCCAGGACCTCGCCCGCCTCGCGAAACTTGGCGTTGCTCAGCGTCTCGAGAAAGCCCTCCAGCTCTCCCTCGCCCGCCTGTGCCAGTTGTATGATCCGTGCTTTCACCTCACCTCGCGCATGTCTTGCCGTACAAATTTACAAAATTCGCAAGACACACGCAAGCAAAACGCAAAAAATTACTTAATAGGTGACCTCTTCACTTTGAACAGCCAACCAGCAAGTACACGTTGTTTGCAAACTTAGGCATCTACAAATCGTCAGTTTCTGTCCGACTCAAACCTTATATTTCCACAAAAATTCTCAAAAGCGTCCTTCATCATCTCCATCTCGTTGGGATAGGTGAGGCGTAACTTATCATACAATTGCCTGCACTCTTCTACCGCCGCATCTCGCCTTAGTATTTGCGACCAGTAAAACTCCCAGAAGAGGATTTGTTCGGGCTTGAGCAATTGTGTGAGTACCGCCATCATAATATCTGTCTTTTCAGACATTTTGGCATGCAACAAATCTTGTAACTGGTTTGGAGCATCCGCATCAATAGTGGCACCTACGGCAAGATGTATTATCTTCTTGCAATAGGTCGTGTCATCAATTAGGGTCATGTGGTCGAGAACCAATGGCAGCGAACGAAAGGCGTGCCGACCTACACCATCAGCAGGCTACGCCCTATCTTATGTATGCCGTCAATCACACGCTGACGTTGCTGTGGGCGCGGACGTTTCAAACCATTGGCATAGTGACTCAGTTGACGTGCGTCCATACCTGCAGCTCGGGCAATAGCGGTCATGCTCGTATATGCCTCGCAGATGCGTATCATCGCCGATAGTTCCAGTTCCCATTCCAGTTCATAGTCGCCCGCAACAAGCCATGACGGTATGTCCATGCCATCCTCCACGACACCCTCGACGTGAAACTCGAGAGCCTCTCGCATCTTACTCTGCAGGTCCTCATAGGTCTTGGCGGTGACTGCCACCACACCACCTATTCTCTCGTCATCCACGGATGCGCCGAAGTTCTTTCCGCTCCATCCGACCAAAACGTGTATTTTCTCCATATCCTGCCTGGTTTGTTCGTGAGGGGGAACTACATTCTCCACCCCGCTTGTTTGAATGTACCCCCACCGGGAATCGAACCCGAATCTGCTGCTTAGGAGGCGGCTGTTCTATCCA
>JABUTZ010000008.1:56968-69091 GCA_021443415.1 Bacteroidaceae bacterium
TGTACCCCCACCGGGAATCGAACCCGAATCTGCTGCTTAGGAGGCGGCTGTTCTATCCATTGAACTATAGGGGCGGCTGTCTGCGGGAGTTATGCCTGCCTATGGCAGGCTGGGAGTTAACGGGAGTTAATGAATGGGAGTTAACGGGAGTTAATGAATGGGAGTTAATGAATGGGAGTTAACGGAAGATTTTATCCTTTTACCTCCCAGATATCGTTTGTCTCGAGGAGCTGGGCGAAGGTGTGGTAGGGCTTCTTGGCCTTGACCTCCTCGATCTGGGCGGCCACGGAGGCGTCGTAGGTGGGTGCCTCCACGTCGCGGATGACACCGAGGGCGATGGGCCATTCCATCTCGGCGAGCTTGAGCTGCAGGGTGTTGTCCTCGCAGTGGGCGTCGTGGACGAGGACATCGTCCATCGTGCAGTCCTCACCGATCTTAGCCACGCGCACGTTGAATCCGCTCTGCACGATGCCGTACTCGTTGTTCTCGCCGAAGAGCATCTTCTCGCCGTGGCGCAGGTAGATGGCGTTCGCCTTGCGGCCCTGGGGCGTGTAGACGGCGTCCCAGCAACCATTGTTGAAGATGACGCAGTTCTGCAGCACCTCGGTGACGCTCGCTCCCTTGTGCGCCTGAGCGGCCTTGAGCACCTCGATGGTGCCGGGGGCGTCCGTCGCCACACAGCGGGCGAAGAAGCGGCCGCGCGCACCGAAGCAGAGTTCGGCGGGGCGGAACGGGTCCTCGACGGTGCCGTAGGGGCTCGACTTGCTCACGAATCCTCGCGGGCTGGTGGGACTGTACTGTCCCTTGGTCAGGCCGTAGATGTGGTTGTTGAGCAGGATCATGTTCAGGTCGATGTTGCGGCGGTTGGCGTGGATGAAGTGGTTGCCGCCGATGGCGAGTCCGTCGCCGTCGCCGCTCACCTGCCACACGTCGAGGTCGGGGCGCACCACCTTGCAGCCGGTGGCTATCGCCGCCGCACGGCCATGGATGGTGTTCATGCCGTAGGTCGCCATGTAGTGGGGCAGGCGGCTCGAGCAGCCGATGCCGCTGATGACGGCTATGTTCTGGGGTTCGACACCGATTTCCGCCAGCGCCTTGTGCAGGGCGCCGAGGAAGAAGTGGTCGCCACAACCCGGGCACCAACGCGGCTGACCTTTCTTATAATCGTTTGCTGTCATTGACGGGATTTACTATTTGACAATTTACGATTTACTATTTATTTACGATTTGGCTCATTTACGATTTTCTCTCTCAGCTGATTTTCAACGCAGATTGACGCAGATGTTTTTACACTCTACACTCTACACTCTACACTCTACACTCTACACTCTACACTCTATTCTCTAACCATCTTCTCGAACGCCTCGACGAGTTCGCTGACCACGAAGGGCTGTCCCTTGACCTGGTTGAACTGGAGCGGGGCGAAGCCGTCGATGCGCATGCGCAGGTAGGCGGCGAGCTGTCCCATGTTCTGCTCGGCGACGACGACGCGCTTGTAGCGGCGCATCACCTCGGCGGTGTTCCGGGGCAGGGGGTTGATATAGCTGAAGTGAGCCTGCGCCACGCGCAGTCCCTTGGCGTTCAGTTCCTCCATGGCACTGTGCAGATGGCCGTAGGTGCCTCCGAAGCCCACGATGAGCAGGTCGGCATCGGCGGCGCAACCCTCGACCACGAGGTCGGGCACCTCGATGTTCGCGATCTTCTGCTGGCGCAGGTGCGTCATCAGGTCGTGGTTCTCGGGGTTGGTCGAGATGGCTCCCGTGCGGCTGTCCTTCTCCAGTCCGCCAAGCACATGCTCGAAGCCCTTGCGACCGGGCACCGCCCAGTAGCGCGAGCCGTCGGCCGTGCGCGTATATGGTGTCCATGTGCCGAGCATCTCCTCGGGGACGTAGGGGGGCTTGATTTCCGGGTACTCGTCCATGTCGGGCAGGCGCCATGCCGCACTGCCGTTGGCGATGAACGCATCGGTCATCAGCACGACGGGCGTCATGTGCTCGAGCGCCATCTTGCAGGCGGCGTATGCCATGTCGAAGCAGTTGGTGGGCGAGGTGGCGGCGAGCACGGGCATCGGACTCTCTCCGTTGCGGCCGAAGAGGCACTGGAGCAGGTCGGTCTGCTCGCTCTTCGTGGGCAGTCCCGTGGCGGGACCTCCGCGCTGCACGTCGAGGATGACAACGGGCAGCTCCATGATGACGGCGAGGTTCATCGCCTCGCTCTTCAGGCATATGCCCGGGCCCGAGGTGCTGGTCACTGCCAGCGCGCCTCCGAAGGCGGCGCCCACGGCGCTCGCGGCTCCCGAGATCTCGTCCTCGCACTGCACGGTGATGACTCCCAGCGACTTATGCTTCGAGAGTTCGTGCAGCACGTCCGTCGCGGGCGTGATGGGATAGGAACCGAGGTAGAGCTTCAGCCCCGCCTTCTCGGCGGCGGCGACGAAGCCGTAGGCGGTCGCCTTGTTGCCCGTGATGTCCATGTAACGTCCCGGGCGCACCTGCTTGCTCTCGATGCGGTATGTGTTGGCCACGCTGGCGTGCGTGTTGTGTCCGTAGTCGTAACCGGCCTGTATGACCTTGATGTTCGCCTCCGCCACCTCGGGCTTCCGGGCGAACTTCTCGCGCAGCATGTTGAAGGCGATCGTTATGTCGCGGTTGAACAGCCAGCAGACGAGGCCGAGGGCGAACATGTTGCGGCACTTGAGCACCGCCTTGTTGTCCATGCCGCTGTCGGCGAGGCAGTCTTTGACCATCTGCGTGATGGGGCAGGCGATGACATCGTTCCTGATGCCCATCTCGGCGAGGTAGTCGTCGGTGGCGAACTGCGCCTTCTCGAGGTCCTTGGGCCCGAACGAGTCGGTGTCGATGATGATGCACGCCGTCGGCTTGCAGTAGCGATACTGCGTCTTGAGGGCGGCGGCGTTCATAGCCACCAGCACGTCGCACTCGTCGCCGGGCGTGTAGACGCGGTCGGCGCCCACGTGCACCTGAAAGCCGCTCACGCCCGTGAGCGAACCCTGCGGGGCGCGTATGTCAGCCGGATAGTCGGGGAAGGTGCAGATGTCGTTGCCCACGGTGGCGCTCACCGTCGAGAACATGTTACCCGCCAGCTGCATGCCGTCGCCACTGTCGCCGCTGAAGCGTATCACGACGTGCTCCAGTTCCTTTACTTCTACAGCGTCTGCCATTTGCTTGTGTTTTCTGTTTGACTGTTTGTGGTTTGTGTGCGTTCGTTCGCGTTCCCATGCTTTGGGACTGCAAAGTTAGTCATTTTAATGCTAACTGCAAAGGATTTTGCCTCAAAACATCGCAACGACCCTTTTTAGGGCTGCTGCGAAGTCGTCGACGTCCTCGCGGGTGTTGTAGAGGGCGAACGAGGCGCGCACCGTTCCCTCCACCCCGAGACGGCGCATGAGGGGCTCGGCGCAGTGATGGCCCGTGCGCACGGCGACGCCGAGCCGGTCGAGCAACGTGCCGATGTCAAGGTGGTGGATGCCAGGGACGTTGAAGGAGAGGACGGAAGCCCCCCCTGCCCCCCTCCGGCTCCCCACGACTGGGGGGAGGGCTTGGTTTGTGGCTTCGGGGGAATATATTTCTATTTGGGGGACGGCTTCCCTTACCTTTGCGATGGCATAGGCGAGGAGGTCGTGCTCGTGGGCGGCGATGGTGTCGATGCCTATTTCGGCGACGTAGTCGAGGGCGCGGGCGAGGCCTGTCGTGGCTATGTAGTCGGGCGTGCCCGCCTCGAACTTGTATGGGAGGTCGTTGAACGTGGTGCGCTCGAACGTGACGTTCCTGATCATCTCCCCCCCGCCCATGTACGGGGGCAGAGCCTCCAATCGTTCCTTCTTGCCGTAGAGGACACCCACGCCCGTGGGGCCGTAGACCTTGTGTCCGCTGAAGGCGAGGAAGTCGCAGTCCAACTCCCTCACGTCCACCCGCATGTGGGGCACACTCTGGGCGGCGTCGACAAGCACGGGCACTCCGTGTGCATGCGCACGCGCTATTATATAAGGTATGTCGTTTGCCGTGCCGGTCACGTTGCTCGCCTGCGCCACGCTGACCATCACGGTGCGCTCGCTGAAGAGACCGTCGAGTGCTTCGAGGTCGAGAGTGAAGTCGTCGCGCATGGGGATGACGCGGAGCCGAAAGCCCGCCAGCTGCCACGAGACGATGTTGGCGTGGTGCTCCATCTCGCTCACAATGACCTCATAGCCAGGCTCATGACGGAGTCTGCGAGCGAGCGACGTGGCAACAAGGTTGATGCTCTCGGTTGTGCCCCGCGTGAAGACAATCTCCTCGGTCGAGGCGGCGTTGAGGAAGGCGCGCACCGTCTCGCGCGACCTCTCGTGCAGGTCGGTCGCCTGCTGCGAGAGGTAGTGCACGCCGCGATGCACGTTGGCGTTGACGTTGTAGTACTCGTCCGTCATCGCCTCCACCACCACCCTCGGCTTCTGCGTCGTCGCCGCATTGTCGAGATAGACAAGCCGACGGCCGTAGACCTCGCGACCCAGAATAGGGAAAGCCTCTGTGTATTTACTATTTGACAATTTACTATTTACAATTTATTTACGATTGGGCTTATTTGCGATTTTTTTTGCTGCTGGTTTCTGCTGGTTTTTTTAACGCAGATTGACGCAGATGGTCTTAGTTGTTTTTCTGGATGGGATCGAAATGGACGCAGATATTTTTTCGAGATTTCGAGATTTCGAGATTTCGAATTTTCGACATTTCGAAGAGTCGATATAACGACGCACGGCGAAGATTTCGAACTATTCGAAAGCCCTCCCCATTTCGGGGAGGGTTTGGGTGGGGCTTCCCTCCACCCAGTTGGGGGGAGCCGGAGGGGGGCCTACACATTAAACCTGAAGTGCATGATATCCCCGTCCTGCACGACATACTCCTTGCCCTCGACTCCCATCTTGCCGGCCTCGCGGACTGCCGCCTCGCTGCCGTAGCGTATGTAGTCGTCGTACTTGATCACCTCGGCGCGGATGAAACCCTTCTCGAAGTCGGTGTGGATGACGCCGGCGCACTGCGGGGCCTTCCAGCCGCGGCGGAACGTCCATGCCTTCACCTCCATCTCGCCGGCGGTGATGAACGTCTGCAGGCCGAGCAGCGTGTAGATGGCCTTGATGATGCGGTTGCAGCCGCTCTCCTCCAGGCCCATGTCCTCGAGGAACATCTGTTTCTCCTCGTAGGTCTCCAGCTCGGCGATGTCCGCCTCCGTGGCGGCGCTGATGATGAGCAGGCCGGCGTTCTCGTCCTTGATGGCTTCCTGCACGCGCGCCGTGTAGTCGTTGCCCGTAGCCGCCGAGCGGTCGTCGACGTTGCAGACGTAGAGCACGGGCTTGGTGGTGAGCAGGAAGAGCGAGCGGGCGGCCGCCACCTCGTCCTCGTTGTCAAGGGCTACGGTGCGCGCCGAGAGTCCTTTTTCGAGCGCCTCCTTGTACTTCATGATGACGTCGAGCTCGATCTTCGCCTGCTTGTCGCCGCCCACGCGAGCCTGCTTCTCCACCTTCGTGCGGCGGTTCTCGAGTGTCTCCAAGTCCTTGAGCTGCAGCTCCATGTCAATGATCTCCTTGTCGCGCACGGGGTCCACGCTGCCGTCGACATGCGTGATGTTCTCGTCGTCGAAGCAGCGCAGGACGTGGATGATGGCATCGCACTCGCGTATGTTGGCGAGGAACTGGTTGCCCAGCCCCTCTCCCTTCGAGGCTCCCTTCACCAGTCCCGCAATGTCGACGATGTCGCACACGGCGGGCACGATGCGCCCCGGGTGCACCAGTTCGGCGAGCCGTGTCAGTCGCTCGTCGGGCACGCTCACCTGCCCCAGCTGCGCGTCAATGGTGCAGAACGGGAAGTTAGCCGCCTGCGCCTTGGCGCTCGACAGGCAGTTGAACAATGTCGACTTGCCCACGTTGGGCAGTCCTACTATTCCAGCTTTCATTCGTTTTGCTTTGGATTAAAAGAAATTTCTGCGCAAAATTACAAAAAAAATCCGTGGGATAGGGCAAACGACACCAAAATAAATTCGGCGGCGACGGGTGCTGTCCTTGTTTTTTGTTAAAAATACAAAAAATCTGTCGGATAAGGTAAACGAAACTAAAATGACTTTGGCGGTGACGGAAGATGTTCGTAATTTTGCGCAATTTAGACATTTAATACATAGGAGACTACAATAAAACGACAATAACTGAAAAAACAAAATACAACTTTTTATGAAACAAAAACTACTACGATTCGTGCCGATCGCAGGCAACAGTCCCTGCGGCAGCGCAGGACGGCGAGTCTTGCAGGCACTGGTGCTCATCATGGCACTGCTCTTCCCATCGCATCAGGCGAAAGCCGAGAAATGGGGCGACCAACACATCACAATTAATACTGACAACTTGGAGCAGTATGGCTACTTCGACGTGACGTTCGAGGCGTTCTACAAGTATTGGGGACTTTCTGCCGATGACGCCAAAAACAAGTATGGATCAGCCCGCATCAGAATCAACGACAAATATGTCGCAATACTAGAAGGTTCGCAATACGCTTATGCCTCGTCAGACCGTACTGGCAAGCAACCATACTCCGACCGAGCTGTCCTTCACGTCGAGAAGTCGTCGACTGATGTGGCAGAGGTGCGAGTCATCAAGCAAAATTACAACAAGACGATAGATTATTCGGACACGCCGATTGATGAGGATACACCGAGCACTTATGTGTTAGACAAGCACAAGTTATTCTATCTGTCTTGGGAAAATGGTTCTATCTATGATTGCAACTTCCTGATTCCTACCGTAAGAATTTGGCCCTTGGCATCTGATCTGGGGAAAGGGGATGTCAAGATCACTTACGACTATTGTCTTTGGGAACAGTATTTTAATTCACCGTCAAATTGGAAAAACGCTTCCAAAACGTATTCTTTCTCAAGAAAAGGACTGTCTGCCCCCGAGCTGACACACAGCGTGTCTGACAAGGCTGGCAAGTTCGATTTTTCTTTCACTCCCTTCAATGCCGGTGACTATTATTGTTTCGACGATGGCACCCATAAGACAACATCATCGTCGAGGGTTACCGACCAGGTCGACATCGTCAACCTCACGCACGACGTGACGTTCCGCTACGGCTATGCCCCCAACGATTTCCAGGACCTGTTCTTCACCAGAACTGTCACCGTCCCGGCATACATGATTCCCAACGAGGGTGACTTCACTGCTGTGCTCTCAAGTCCTTCCACCGTGGAACTTACTTGGACCGTCCCTGCTTACGATGGTGAGCAGTACAAGGACGACCAGTGGGTGGTAGAGAGGGACGACAATAAGGACTTCACCCATCCGTCTACGGTTTGCCAGAAGCCTTTCTCCGTCGGAGAGACGCAATACTCCTATACCCAGGATATTTCCGATTTGAACCTCAATGGCACACAGTATTACCGCCTGCGCCGCACGGCAGTCAGCAACTGGGGCTGGGCGGACGCTGTGACACGCAAGGCGCAAGTGGACATCGCCACGGAACATCGCTTTGTAGCCAATCCGAAGGCGACCATGTACCATTACAATACGGAAGTGACAATCACATGGGACTGGACGGGAAGCATCTGGTCGAAGAACTCCAAGCTGACAATCGTCCGCACCAACGAGATGCGAGGCACGATCGCCACCATCAACGTTCCCGCAGAGGACATCGAGAAACAGAGATACATTGACAAGCTGCCCACCACCTGCGACATCTATTCATACAAGATGTACGTGACCCCGGGCAGCAGCAGCTATGCCGCGCAGGAGGAGGTCGCCGTGGCGGAGACCAACGGCAAGCTCTACTGCGCCTCCATGGGCAAGATACTCAGCCTGGAGACATCGAAGGGCTACTATGGCGACCGCACGATACTGAAATGGACGACCGACGAGAATCCCATCGAGTCGTTCGCAATCATGTCGCGCGAGCATGGCAGCGAAGCCAGCTTCAACCAGATCGGCCAGCTCGCCGCATCGGCGGGTTCGACCAACTACACGTTCAAGGACGACATGTGCGTGCCCGGAGTGATCTACGACTACCAGGTGCTGGCCATCACCACCTGCGGCGGCGAGGCGCAGAGCCAAAAGTCAGCCACGGTGCTCGGCTTCAGCGGAGCCACCGGCACGGTCAACGGACGCATCACATACGGCAGCGGACAAGCCGTGAAGGACGTCGTGGTGAGGGCTGTCCCCGAGGAGAGCGACATGACACAGAACATGGCGTACTACAGCAATGGCGCAACGACGAATGCCGGAATATTGGCGTACCTCGAGGTCAAAGATGGCTCGCTCATGAAAAACGCCACGAACAGCGCCACCATCCAGGTATGGGCGAAGATCGAGGACGAAGGCGAACTCGTGACCAAGCCGGGCATGTTCACCCTGGCAGCCAACGACTACGGAAAAGCCGTGTTGACAGCAGGAAGCGACACCCTCGTCGGCAACAGGAAAGTAGGATGGTCATGGAGAGAGGATGACGATGACACTCCCCTGGAATATTTCCAACTGACGGCTGTGATCACACCCGACTCACTGCTGATGTATGTCAACGGCGAGAAGGACGCGAGCATTAAGCGAACCGCTGCCATCTTCGGCGAGGACACCAAGGTCCAGATGAACCGCTTGCGCGGTTCCGTCGACGAGGTGCGCCTGTGGAGCAAGGCACTCGACGCCAAGACCATCGCCTACAACTACAACACATACCTTGCAGGCAACGAAGACGGACTGGAGGCTTACTACACGTTCAACCCGTGCACGGACACCGAGTTCTGGGACCGCTCGCGCGTGGGCAACGAGTACAGGAAGCGCGACGGTGTGGTCGTAAAGACAAGGACCAAGGTGATAAAGTTCGAAACCACGACTGACACTCCGACCCTCGACCAGCTCAGCTACAACGGCATCACCGACGAGGACGGCTCATACACCCTGCGCGACGTGCCTTACTATGGCAACGGCACGTCATACACGTTCGTCCCCGACCTGGGCATACACAAGTTCGACCCGACCAAGGAGATGAGGTTCCTGAGCAAGAACACGGAGAACTTCACGGTCAACTTCACCGACGTGTCGAGCTTCCCCGTCAGCGGCGTGGTTTACTATGAGAACACCAACTACCCCGTCGAGGGCTGCAACCTCTACGTCGACGGCACCGTATGCACCAAGGACGGCGAGCTGATCGCCACCGACAAGGACGGACACTTCGAGATCAGCGTGCCCATAGGCGACCACTTCATCGAGATCCGCAAGTCGGAGATGGGACACACCTTCGCCAACGCTGGACGCTATCCCGCCGACCCCCACGGCATCGGACTCCGCCACACCTTCGACCGTGCGATGACCGGTCTGACCTTCTACGAGAGCACGCTCGTCAACTTCTCCGGACGCGTCACCGGCGGCAACGTCGAGGGCGGCAAGGCACTCGGACTGGGCGAGAGCGTGAACACCATCGGACAGGTTGAGCTGGTGCTGCAGGCATCGAACCCCGACTACAGCCTCAACGTGACAAGGACAGTGGGCGAGTCGGGACTGGTCGACGTCAACAAGAACACCGAGACACTGCCCGTTGCCGCCGCGCAGTCGGGCAAGAGCTCGTACACGTTCGGCAGCGAAGCCTGGCGCGGAGCCAAGGTGGACGAGGTGGACAACACCAAGAACATCTACATCCGCACCGACAAGGAGACGGGCGAGTTCAGCGCCATGCTGCCGCCCCTCAAGTACAAGCTGCTCGAGGCGAAGATCGTGAAGACCAACGAGTCGGTGATCAGCGCCGACCAGGGCCTCCCCGAGTACGACCTCACCAACCCGAGCATGACCGTTACAGACTCGCTGGCGTATGAGGACGGCACCGTCCTGAGCTACGAGTGCCACAAGAAGGCGATGATTACCCACCACACGGCCCCCATGTTCTCGGTTAAGGACAAGAACGCCCAGCCGGGAGCCTTCGGCATCAAGGAATACACCGTCAGCGACCAGTACGGCAAGGCGACCATCGACGACATCTACACCGTCGACGGCAACGGCAAGGTGACCTACCGCCACGACGCACCGCTGTTCGTGATGTGCGACCCCTACGACTTCGTGCTCGAGGGATATGAGGAGTACACCAACGCCGACAACGGCACCGTGTCGAAGGAGCCGCTCGCAGGAGTGGTGGTGACCATAGCCAACAACCTCGCCGACAACCAGCCCGTCTACTACGAGGGCGACAACGCCGGTCAGGTGGCTGACGGACAGAACACCCTGGTGACTCTCGACGAGAACGGACAGGCCGTCTATCGCTGGAAGGGCGGACTGCCCAACATCAGCGAAAGCCCCGACCCCAACGTGCCCGACTACTCGCGCACAATATCGATGTCGTACGAGGTGGACGGACGCACCTACCAGTGGGACGGCAACCCCCTGCACGGCATCGTGCTCGGAAACCTGACCACGGGCACCAACTTCGTGACCGCCGGACCCGACAAGGTCGAGATGGTGCTGCGCGACCCCCCGGGCACAGCTTCGCACGCAGAGTGGACCGAGGGCACTACGGTTACTATCACGAATACCATCGCCGGCATGTGGAAACTGGACGAGAGCTTGTCTACGACAACCCAGTTGGGCATCAAGCAGGAGATTGCTGTCGGCGTCGGTGTGGCTACCATCAACAAAATGGAGGTGGACAACGACATCAAGGTGGGCATCCACATCGAGGACGAGGGCGAAAACGCCAAGACATCAGTCAGCACCATCACGACCGAGCGCACAATCTCGACAAGCGACGGCATAGACTTTGTCGGCTCGAAGGGTGATGTCTACATCGGCCGCTCTACCAACGTGACCTTCGGCAAGGCAAGGCAGGTGGGCCTGACCCGCGAGTCGGAGACCGCGCCTATCGAACTGACCAAGAAGGATGTCATCTCCACGGGTCTGAGCTTCGGAACGGTGTTCAACTACACCCAGTTCTACATCGAGACGGTGCTGATCCCGAACCTCGAGGCACTGCTGGAGCAGACGCTCATCACTTATGACGGAGATATCGAGAGCTACACCAACAACACGGACAAGCCCGTCTATCTCACCCATTGGAAACCGGGCGACGAGAACTACGGCAAGAAGAACTATGATATCACCGAAATGGCTCTTGCCCAGATTTTCGGCAAATCTACCATAAGCGGCCCCAACTATTGGATGATCAAGCCGAGCAACGCAAAACCGGACGACTGCTTCCAGGATGAGGTGAACTGGCTGATCGAGCAAATCGCCAACTGGAAGCAAACCATCGCCAACAACGAGAAGGACAAGGTGATGGCGTACAACAACAAAGACTCATACTTCGACAAGAACATCTCGTTCGACAGCGGTGCAAAGGTTTCCTATACATGGCACAACGAGAACACCAAGGGTACCAAGGTGGAAAACCAGTTCACCACATGCATCACGGGCGGCACCGAGTGGGGCGCGGCAATCAACGGCATCGGCGTCAAGTTCGAACTGGAATGCGAGAATGGCGGCGGTGTCCACACCGAGGAGAGCACGGACAGCATCAAGTCGACACAGTTCGTGTATGAGCTCGCCGAGGACGGCAACAACGACGCCCTGTCAGTGGATGTCCTGAAGTCGCCCGCCGGCTGGAGCCCCATCTTCCACACCGTGGCTGGTCAGACCTCAGCTCCCTACGAGGGCAAGGAGGAGACCAAGTACTACGAGCCCGGCCAGCATGTGCTCAACGAGGCTACAATGCAGGTGGAGGTGCCCAAGATCGGCGTCGAGGTGGCTACGCTCAGCGACGTGCCGACAGGCAGCGCCGCCAACTTCACCCTGCTCCTGACCAACGAGAGCGAGTCGGACGCCGACGTGTTCTACAAACTGCTGATGCTGGAGCATAGCAACACCAACGGCGCGACGCTGAAGATCGACGGCGAGCCGCTCACCGATGGCCGCCGCTTCAGGATTGCCGCCGGCGAGACGGTCAAGAAGCTGCTCCAGCTCTCGCAGAGCGACTACTCGGTGCTCGACTATGAGAACATAGGCATCGTGCTCGCCTCGGAGTCGCAGGTCGACATCATCGCCGACACGACTTACGTGACCGCCCACTTCGTGCCCTCGTCGAGCGACGTCTCGCTCCACATCGACCGTCCGCTGCT
>JABUTZ010000008.1:69694-70816 GCA_021443415.1 Bacteroidaceae bacterium
CTTCGACATCTCAATAACCTCGGATGGCAAGCTCAAGGCTACGGTCGAGGGCACCTCGTACGTTTCGGACAAGACCGTGCCCCAGGGCAAGTGGTGCTACCTCAACGTTTCGTACGACAACACCTCGGGCGCGACCCGTCTTGACGCCAACGTGGCATACGAGGGCGCGGAGACGCAGCTGTTCGCTCTTGAGAATGTTGCCTCATACACGGGCAACGGAGCCATCACCATCGGCGACAAGATCAACGCCGCCATCCATGAGGTGACGCTGTGGAACAACTGGCGCACATGGGCGATGGCGAAGAACGGCATGAACCAGACCCACGCCGCCTCGACCGACGGACTGATCGGCTACTGGCACCTCGACGAGGGCCACGGCACGGTGGGCGAGGACAAGGCACGCAGCCGCCACCTCGCTCTGCCCGCAGGCAACAACTGGAGCATGGAGAACGACAACTACGCACTGACACTCGACGGCAAGTCGTACGCCGCCCTCGACCTCTCGAAGACCGGCTCCGACGACGACCAGAACTACATGCTCGAATTCTGGTTCCGCGCCGACAAGCAGGCGGCGGACGCCACCATCATGCACGTGCACAAGGGTGTTCCGGCTTCCGACCTCGAGCTCATTGCCGCCAACGACGGCAGCCTGAGCCTCAACGTCAACGGCGAGACGACCATCGTGACCACCGACAACATGACCGACAACGCATGGCACCACTTCTCGCTCAACGTGCTCAAGGGCATCTCGGGCATGGCGACCGCATACGTCGACGGTGTTGCCAAGGCGCAGGTCAGCGCAGACAAGCTGCCCGCCGTACGCACCGACAAGCTCGTGATGGGCGCTCACCGCACCTACAACGGCGGCACGAGCGACAACTACGCCTACAGCCAGTACTTCAAGGGCGACATCGACGAGGTGCGCTTCTGGAACGCCACGCAGACGGCCGCGCTCATACGCGACAACATGTACAACAAGGTGGACGCCGAGACAGCCGGCTCGCTCGCCCTCTACTATCCGTTCGAGAAGCGGACAGTCGACTCGGGCAACCAGTCGGTCATCGTCGCCGACCTCGCCGACCACAGCGCGACAAAGGGTGACAACGCCATCATCGGCGGCAC
>JABUTZ010000090.1 GCA_021443415.1 Bacteroidaceae bacterium
CAAGACCCCAACATTAAAAGTGTTGTGCTCTACCTGCTGAGCTAGCGGATCTACCTGAAGTGCTTCGATTTCGAAAGCGGGTGCAAAGTTACGAAAAATATTTCGATGAGAGGGTGCCACGGGGCATATTTTTTGGTTTTTGACCCTTTTTTGAGCGTTTTGCACGCGGAAAATTGTACGCAACGGCGAAAATCCGTATATTTGCAATAAATTAGGTGTAATAGGGGTTAGATAGATAGGCATGGGACTGACGAACGAGGACGAAGGAGGGATGGAATGGCGACGAAAAGGCGACGAAATGGTGGCGAAAGTGAGATGGCATGGCGACGAAAAGGCGACGAACAACAAATAAAAAACTGAAAGTTTAAGTGCACGTAACAGATCTTTTGGGCAAGGACGGGAGGACGGCGTTCTCCATCGAGGTGCTGCCCCCGATCAAGGGGCAGAGCATCGAGCGCCTGTTCTCGACACTCGACGCTCTGCGCGAGTTCGACCCGTCGTATGTGAACATAACGACCCACCGCAGCGAGTATGTCTACCGCGAGGTGGAGGGCGGACTGATGCAGCGTCAGCGCATACGCCGCCGCCCGGGCACGATAGCCATCGCGGCGGCCATCCAGGCGCGCTATGGCATGAACGTGGTGCCGCACGTCGTGTGCAGCGGCATGACGCGCGACGACATCGAGTACAACCTCATCGACCTGCAGTACCTCGGCATTCGCGACCTCCTGCTCCTGCGCGGCGACAAGGCGCGCGAGGACAGCCGCTTCGTGCCCACCGAGGGAGGCTATTCGCACGCCATCGAGCTCCAGCGGCAGGTCAATCAGTTCAACGCCGGCGTCTATGCCGACGGCTCGCCGATACCCGACCGTCACCCCGCGTTCCAGTACGGCGTGGCGTGCTATCCCGAGAAGCACGAGGAGGCACCCAACATGGCGGCGGACCTGATGCGGCTGAAGGAGAAGGCGGACGCCGGAGCCTCGTATGCCGTGACGCAACTCTTCTTCGACAACGCCAAGTACTTCGACTTCGTGCGCCGCGCGAGAGAGGCGGGCATTACGATTCCCATCATCCCGGGCATCAAGCCCTTCGCCAAGCTTACGCAGCTGGAGATGGTGCCCAAGACCTTCCACTGCGACATCCCCGACGCCCTCTACGCCGAGCTGTCGCGCTGCCGGACGAACGAGGACGTGGAGGCGGTGGGCACCGAATGGACCATCGCCCAGTGCCGCGAACTCATGGCACACGGCGTCCCGGGCCTGCATTTCTACACCCTCTCGGCAGTGAATGTGATCCGCAACGTGGCAAAGGAGATATTTTAGGTAATAGCTAATAAGTAATAGGTAATACGTTGTGGCGTGCAAGCGGCTGTTGCTATGTTGAACGGTAAATTGGAAAAATATCTGCGTCAATCTGCGTTAAAAAACAAAAGCAACAACATCTGCGTCCATTAAAAACAAGCACCAAAGCAACAAGAACATCTGCGTCAATCTGCGTTTAAAACCCAGCAGTGAAAATCGTAAATAAATTGTAAATAGTAAATCGTAAAATAGTAAATAAAGTTGAAGTTTCGCGAAGTCATAGGTCAGCAGGAGTTGGCGGGGCAGTTGGAGAGACTGGCCTGCGAGGGGCGCATACCCCACGCCATGCTGTTCACGGGCATCGTGGGCTGCGGCAAGCTGCCGCTGGCGCTCGCCCTGGCGCAGGCGCTGCTGGCAGGCGTCGCCCCCGGCGAGCGGATGGGCAACAGCGAGCAGAGCGGCGACCTCGCCGACCGCTACATCCATCCCGACCTCCACTTCGTCTTCCCCGTAAAGAAACTCAAGCAGACGGCACCCACGCTGAGCGACGCATACATCAAGGAGTGGCGCAAGGAACTCGAGCGCTCGCCCTATTTCGACTTCAACGACTGGATGCTGGCGATGGACTGCGACCGAGAGCAACCGCTCATCTACGAGGCGGAGAGTGCCGAGATTATCGCCAAGCTCTCGATGAAGAGCTCGATGGGCGGACGCAAGGTGATGATCGTCGTGTGGCCCGAGCGCATGAACGACGTCTGCGCCAACAAGCTGCTCAAGCTCATCGAGGAACCGCCCTCGATGACCCACATCTTCCTCGTGAGCGACAACCACGACCGCCTGCTGTCCACCATCCTGAGCCGCACGCAGATAGTGCGCGTGCCGCCCGTCGATGACTACCAGGTGGCAGTCATGCTGGCGCAGCGGTTCGGACTCGACGAGCGACGAGCCCTCGAGACAGCCCATCTCGCCAAGGGAAGCATAACCAATGCCCTCCACCTCATGAGCGCCGACAGCGAGGACAAGCTCTTCTTCGACCTCTTCGTCCTGCTGATGCGCAAGGCATACGTGCGCGGCATACGCGACCTACGCGACTGGGCCTTCCAGATGGCGGACATGAGCCGCGAGCGCCAGAAGGCGTTCCTGCAATACGCCGGACGCTACGTGCGCGAGAATTTCATGTTCAACTTCGGCGAGCGCGACCTCACCTACCTCTCGCGCGAAGAAAAAGAATTCTCGCAGAAATTCGCCCAGTTCATCAATGAGCAGAACGTCATCCCGCTCATGCGCGAGCTCGAGACCGCCGAGCGCGACATAACCCAGAACGTAAACTCAAAGATGGTCTTCTTCGACCTCGCAATGCAAATAATAGTACTACTAATCAGGAAGTAAATGAATGGGAGTAAATAAATGGGAGTAAATAAATGGGAGTAAATGAATGGGAGTAAATAAATGGGAGTAAATAAATGGGAGTAAATAAATGGGAGTTATGCGCCTGCGGCGCTGGGAGTTATCGGAAGAAACAGACTCCCGTTAACTCCACGAACGAAGTGAGTTAACTCCACGAACGAAGTGAGTTAACTCCCACGAGCGAAAGCGAGTTAACTCCAC
>JABUTZ010000091.1 GCA_021443415.1 Bacteroidaceae bacterium
CCATTTATTAACTCCCATTTATTAACTCCCATTTATTAACTCCCATTTATTAACTCCCAGCGCCGCAGGCGCATAACTCCTGTCCATTAACTCCCAGCCTGCCGCAGGCAGGCATAACTCCCGCCAAGATCATGGTTGAATCATCTCGCGCATGATCTCCGCCATGAGCGGCTGGACGGCATCGGCGGCGCGTTGCACCTCCTCGTGGCTCACCTCGACGATTTCGCCGTCGACACCCACGTCGGTGATGACGCTGATGCCGAAGCAGCGCATGCCCATGTGGCGAGCCACGATGACCTCGGGCACGGTGCTCATGCCCACGGCGTCGGCCCCGAAGTAGCGGAACATGCGGTATTCGGCGGGCGTCTCGAAGGTCGGGCCCTGGGTGGCGAGGTAGGTACCCTCGACCACGCGGATACCCTTCTCCTTGGCTATCGCGCGCGCCTTGTCAAGCAGGGCGTGGTCGTAGGGCTGGCTCATGTCCGGGAAGCGCGGTCCGCCGGGGTAGTTCTCGCCGCGCAGCGGATGCTCGGGGATGAAGTTGATGTGGTCGGTGATGAGCATGAGGTCGCCCACCTTGAAGCCCGGCTTCGTGCCGCCCGCGGCGTTTGACACGAAATAGGTGTCGATGCCCAGTTCCTTCATCACGCGCACGGGGAGCGTGATCTCGCGCATGTTGTAGCCCTCGTAGTAGTGGAAGCGGCCCTCCATGGCGAGGATCTCCGTCTTGCCCAGACGACCGAAGAGCAGTCGTCCGTGGTGCCCCTCGACGGTGGATACGGGGAAATTGGGTATGTCCTTGTAGTCGATGGCGAGGCTGATCTCGATCTCCTCCGCCAGTCTGCCCAGACCTGTGCCCAGGACGATGGCTGTCGTGGGGTGGGAGGGCATGCGCTCGGCGATCCAAGCCGCCGTCTCTTTCACTGTTTCGTAGTATGTCATAGTTGTTTGGATTGTGTTTTCCTTACGTAGTCGACCACGATGCGCTGGAACGTGCGCTCCTCGTCACGCAGGAACTCCACCTTGATGGGGAGGACGTAGATAGAGGTGCGCACCGTCTTGCTGAGCTTGTCCTCAATCAGGCGCAGGCGCACGGCGTCCTTGGCGGTGGTGATGATGATTTTCTCGTCGGCGGGCAGGAGGCGGAACGTCTCGTTGATGCGCTCGGCGTCGCGCTTCGTGAACGCGTGGTGGTCGGGGAAGGTGAGCAGCGACAGGCGCTGGCAGTGGGGTATCAGGTCCTGGCGCAGCTGCTCGGGGTTGGCTATGCCCGAGACGAGCAGTGCGTTGTCTATCTGGCGCAACTGCTTGAGCGGCAGCAGCGGCTGGTCGGCGAAGAGCGGGATGAGGTCTCCGTAGCGCAG
>JABUTZ010000092.1 GCA_021443415.1 Bacteroidaceae bacterium
GGATTGCCCCCTCGTTTTTTTCCGTGCCGTAAAGACGGAGGCGGAAGCGGTGACGCCCGAAGGCGCCACCTCGTCCGTCATGTCCTTACTTCACGACGGTCACGCGCTGCGTGCTCACGCCGCTCTCGGTGGCGATGCGGACCATGTAGACGCCAGCGTTGAACTGGGCCATGTTGATCACGTACTCGTCGCCTTCGACTTCGGCGTCATAGACCACCTGGCCAAGGACCGAGACCACGGTGACGCGGCTCATGTTCTGGGCGTTGATCGTGACGTTGCCGCTGGTCGGGTTAGGATACAGGGCCGAAACGCCGTTCTCGTCAACGCTCGTCACCTCCACTATCACGTAGTCGTTGGTGCTCTCGTATGCCATTGCCGGGTCGGACTCGCACTCGTCGGCGCCTTCGCCGTAAACGGCAGTCACCTGGTAGTAGTAGATGCCTGCGTTGCCGGTCAGGTCGTCGAAGTAGGTGTTGGCAGTGCCGGCAACCTCTGCGATGAGGCTGTAGTTGCCTTGTGACGTGCCGCGGTAGATGTTGTAGTGGTCAACCACGTCGCGGTGCATGAAGCTCTGGCTGAGTTCCTTGCTCACGACCTCGCCGTGCGACAGCTCGCCGCCGACGTTGCCCTTGAAGGCAGGAAGTTCGACGATTTCGCCGCCCTTGGCCTCGTTGGTCACGAAGCCGCGGATCATCCAGCCGTAGCCTGGCAGGCCGGCCGTCGAGAGGTCGAGCCACTGGCTGCCGTCAACGCTCACCCAGCGGTTGTTGGCGTCGCCCGTGTCGGTGCATGCGTCTGCCGGGTAGCTCTCGCCGCTCTGGTAGAACGTGATCCACAGGTTCTGGGTCACATCCAGCGGCAGGGCGGTGCTGAGGTTCACTTCCATGAAGTCGTTCGTGCCGGTGAAGTTCACCTGCTGCGTGTGGACCAGCGTGCCGGCGTTCGGGTTGGCGCCGCCGTAGTAGATGTTCAGGGTAGCCGTGCAGGCGTAGCTCGTGCAGACTGCCACCTTGGTCAGCGAGGTGCCGTCGTAAGGAGCGATGGCGCTTGTCGGGAACATCGAGCCCCAGTACAGGGTGCCGCCGGCGCCGACTGATGTGGCGTAGGTGCCGTTGTCGTAGTACAGCCATTCGCTGATCGGGGCGATAGGAGCCTCGTATGGCCAGGTCAGGGTCGTGCCGTAGGTGCCGTCAGCGTTCCACGTGTATTCGCCGTAGAGGTCTTCAGGTGCCGGGCATGACGAGGAACCGCCACCGACGCAGACCGGGCAGCTCATCGAGTAGTACTCGTTGTTGGCTGGCAG
>JABUTZ010000093.1 GCA_021443415.1 Bacteroidaceae bacterium
GTTTCGCTTGTTTCACAATCTCACTTGAGACTACAGACTTCTGACTACAGACTGCAGACCTTTTTGGGGGTTACCGTCCTACAAAGTCTGTAGTCTGTACTTTGTAGTCCGTAGTCTTCGCAAGCTCGGCTTGCGAAACTTCAGTTATATATTATATGGAGTCCGTCGGCTACGAACACTCAGATCTTGTCGCCGAACGCCAGGTCGCCGGCGTCGCCGAGACCGGGCACGATGTACTTGTTCTCGTTGAGCACGGGGTCGACGGCGCAGCACCAGAGCGTGATGTCGGTGTCGCCGTAGAGCTCACGCATGTGGTCGACCGCCGACTGGCTGGCGATGACAGCGCAGAAATGCACGCTGCGCGGAGTGCCCTTGTCGAGGAACGCCTGGTAGCAGAGGTCGAAACTGTTGCCCGTGGCGAGCATGGGGTCGACGAGCAGGAGCACCTTGTCGTCGAGCGAGGGCGAGGCGATGTACTCCACCTTGACGCCGATGTCGCTGTGCGCCTCGTCCGTGTAGTAGCGGAACGCCGAGATGAAGGCGTTGCCGGCATTGTCGAAGATGTCGAGGAAGCCGCGGTGGAAGGGCAGCCCGGCACGGAAGATGGTGGCGAGCACCACCTCGTCGGCGGCGAGCTGGTGGGTGGCTGTGCCGAGCGGCGTCTGCACCTCGCGCCGCTCGTAGCGCAGTGTCTTGCTGACCTCGTAGGCGGTCATCCAGCCCAGTCGCTGCAGGTTCCAGCGGAAGCGGTGACGGTCCGCCTGCACACGCACGTCGCGCAGCTCCGCCACCATCTGCTGCACCACGGAGTTCTGCTCACAAAGATTTACGATTTTCATGTGTTTTGAGTTTGACGTAACAAAGTTACTCGTTTTTCCGCACACAGACAAGCGTTGGCCCATATTTTTCATGCCTAAATCCGCCCCGTGCAACTTGCATTTCCAAAAAATCAATAAAAGTTCGGGCTTTTGTGTGGCAATTCACAAGTTTTTTGTACCTTTGTAGCCGGTTAACAAGGCATAAATCGTTTAACGACATTTTTAACAAACAATAAACACAACTATGGCACAGATCGATCTGACAAAGTACGGCATCACGGGTGCTACCGTGATCGCCCACAACCCCTCTTACGAGGAGCTGTTCAAGGAGGAGACCAAGGCTGGTCTCGAGGGCTACGAGGTTGGCAAGGAGACCGAGCTCGGAGCAGTGAACGTGATGACCGGCATCTACACCGGCCGCTCGCCCAAGGACAAGTACATCGTGATGGA
>JABUTZ010000094.1 GCA_021443415.1 Bacteroidaceae bacterium
CGTGAACTCCTGCCCAAGATAGGAGCCGACGAGGTGGTGCTGCTGTTGGTCATGGCTACGGACGAGGTGCTGCATGGTCGCGACACCGACTACGCCCGTATGGCCTCCATCCTCCAGGAAGGGGACTACGACGACCTGGCCCAACGGCTGACGCACGGCAAGGCACATGTCCAGAAACTCGAACTGGTCGAGTTCACCTGTCGCGACGGCCGTGCCGACAATGCCACTCTCTCGTTCACGCGCAAGGGATTCAAGACCTTGCTCGGCGAATATAAGATGAGGCGCACCTATGCGTCGCTTGACCTTTTGTCGCACACCAAAATAACCCGGAAGGAACTCTTCTTCGACGAGGACGTACGCAAGCAGGTGGACGAACTCTCTAACATGCTCACCGACAAGTCGTTCCGCACCATCTGTAAGCGCTTGAAACAGCACAAGATGCGCCAAGGCTTCTGCTGCCTCTTCTACGGATCGCCAGGTACGGGCAAGACGGAGACCGTGCTCCAATTGGCTCGGCTCACGGGTCGGAGCATCATGCAAGTTGACCTCTCGCAGATCCAGGATAAGTATGTCGGTGAGTCGGAGAAGAACATCAAGGCCATCTTCGACAACTATCGTGCTGTCGTTGAGGGCGAGAAGGCTGTTCCCATCCTCCTCTTCAACGAGGCTGACGGCATTATCAGCCGACGCATCGACGTGCACCACTCTGTTGACAGCATGTATAACACAGTCCAGAACATCATCCTCGAGGAGATGGAGAAGTTCGAGGGCATCCTCATCGCCACCACCAATCTGGAACGCAACATGGACACAGCCTTCGAGCGCCGTTTCCTCTATAAGGTGCGTTTTGAGCGTCCCTCTGTCGAGGTGCGAGCCGACATCTGGCGCAGCATCATCCCCACGCTCTCCACTGACATCGCCCTCGCCCTCGCCCGTGAGTTCGACTTCAGTGGTGGTCAGATCGAGAACATCGCCCGCAAGCACATCGTCGATGGTATCCTCCATGGCGACTCGCCCGATGCCTACGCCGCACTGCGCACCTACTGTTTGCGGGAGACACTCAAGTCACACCGCTCCCACATTGGTTTTCCCACAACCATCACCGCCGCAAGCTAATTGCTTGCGGCGGCGCCGTTTATGATTGGTCTGTACGTTTCGTTAGTGAACTAAGTTATAAGATT
>JABUTZ010000095.1 GCA_021443415.1 Bacteroidaceae bacterium
CAAGCATAGGATGGAAGAAGTGATAGCGGTCGGCAAGGCGTTTCGCTATCTTGAAGCGTGCTGGCTCAAATTCGTCAAACAGCGACATCTGCGCCTTCGTGCCGAGCAGAATTTCTTCTTTGCTCTTGGTGACAATCTCTGCTTCTTCTTCGGTCATGCGAACAGATTCGTACTCAAATGGAAGTTGGTCGCTCACGATGCCTGTAGCACCACGCTCCAATGTGCGGCGAGTGTTGCTGTCAAGTTTGCTGTCGTCAACATCGAGCAGATTCTCTATCTCCTGCCAATACTCCTCGCGAGTGGGGAGACTGGCGGCATCCTCATACTCCCAGAACCACAGGGCGCACCAGTAGTCCATCACGAGTTTAAGCTTGTAATAGGCATTGTCACGACGATAGCGGGTATTGAAGATGCGCTCCTTTTCGGCAAAGTCGTCGGCCTGTTCGAATTTCCGCGTGAACGACGCTTCCTGTTCATGGGGCCATATGTCGCGCTTGCTGGTGGTCAGACGCTCGATGCTCACCTGCGTCTCCATAGCCTCGCGCAGCAGCACGTCGATCTTGGCGGATATGCGCAACAACTGACGGAACATGTTGGCGTCGATGGCCTCCGTCCACTGACTGCGACGCTCGGTCATGCGGCGAGCCTCGATGGGATGCGCCCTCTTCATCTCAGCTATGCCGAGGGCGGCAAGCATGCCCTTGTCGGGCAGGAGGAAATGATAGACCTCGTTGACCGAACGGTTGACACGGTTCTTGAAGAACTTCACCTTGTGGGGAGCCACCGTCCACCACTCCCTCCTCACCTTGAAGGTCTTTCTCCCATAGTCGCGGACGGAGACGACATCCTTGAGGTCGTAGACCTTGAGCCATGCGCCGATGACGGCATTGCCCACGCCAAGGCGGTTGGCAAAGAACGGCGTTTCCATATCCTTATGGATAACATTGAGCCACAGCGAGAGCTTGCCAAGCTCGATGGCGGTGGGGTTGAGGTCAACGCCATACACATTGTGCGTGGCAATATAAGCCTTCACCTTCTGCAATTCATCGCGATACTGGTCGGGTGCGGGTTTCTTCTCAACGTATGTCATATAGGCATCAGCCAGCTGGTTGATAACCTCGTT
>JABUTZ010000096.1 GCA_021443415.1 Bacteroidaceae bacterium
CAGGGCGTCATGAAGCGCATCAAGGCCAAAGGTGCCACCATCATCATCTACGAACCCACCCTCCCCGACGGCACCACCTTCTTCGGCTCCCGCGTGGTCAACGACCTCGACACCTTCAAACGGCTCTCACAGGCCATCCTCGCCAACCGCTACGACCCCTGTCTCGACGACGTCCGCCACAAGGTTTACACACGAGACTTATTCCAGAGAGACTGAACAATGGCACCCATAGTAATTTTCGCATTCAACCGCCCCGACGCGCTCCAGCGGCTTGCCGACTCTCTCAGCAAGTGCGTCAACTACAGCGAGTCCGATAAAATCATCTACATCGACGGCGCGCGCAACGACACCGAGCGAGAGCGTGTTAATCGCGTGATAGACATAGCACGCACCATCACCTCTGATGTTCACATCTCTCCCATCAATCGTGGGCTTGGAGCGTCCATAATAGCAGGTGTCACAGAAGTGGTAAACAAATATGGCACAGCAATAGTCCTTGAAGATGACCTCGTTCCCACCCCTGGTTTCCTCCTTTTCATGAACGAGGCGCTCGAACGCTACGCCGCCGACAGCCGCATCATCTCCATTTGCGGATACAGCCTTCAAGTGCCGCGTCCCGAGGGGTATCAGGGAGATGTATATCTCGGCGAACGTTCATCGTCATGGGGCTGGGCAACATGGAAGGACCGCTGGGAGGTCATAGACTGGACAGTCGCCGACTACGAATCCTTCCGCAACGATGCAGCCGCCCGCCGCAGCTTCAACCGCGGAGGAAGCGACATGGCTGCTATGCTCGACGGATACATGCAGGGGCGCAACCGCTCATGGGCGATACGTTTCTGCTACCACCAGTGGCGCAAAGGTCTCTTCAGCGTGCACCCACTCCGTTCCCTCATAGGCAACGAGGGTTTCGGAGCCGACGACACCAACTGCCGTCAGTCCTACTCACGATTCCGTGCCGACTTCGACACCGACTCACGCCAATGGCTCATGCCCACAGACCTCCAGCCAAACGACACCATCCTTGCTGCAGCACGAAAATACCATTCCATCCCAAAACGCATCTACAGCAAAATACGGAGCATTCTACACATTTAATATACCA
>JABUTZ010000097.1 GCA_021443415.1 Bacteroidaceae bacterium
CCCGATAACTCCACGAGCGAAAGCGAGTTAACTCCATGAGCAAAGCGAATTAACTCCCGTTAACTACCGTAAAAAACAATGGAATACCACGCACTAATCACCGGGATGCCGGTCATCAAGGCTGACGACAAGACACCACGTGTCACCCTGCCGCAGATACGCACCGACTACATCCCGCAACTCAACCGGGCGGACCAGCGACTCGTCGGCCTCTACCTGCTGCGCTACGACAACCGCAACCTCATTGCGGCCCTCGCAGGCAAGGAGACCTTCGACGACCGCGCCCTCTACAGCCGCGAGGACCTCGCAAAGGCCATCGAGGCTGTCAAGCGCAACGACACGGCAAACCGCGAGCTGCCCGGCTACATCTACGACTTCATCGGCCGCTACGACAGCCTCGGAGACATAGTCCCCGAGGACGAGCTGTCGCGCCTCTACTTCGCCCACGCACTGGCGGCGAAGAACGACTTCGTGCGCTCGTGGTTCGAGTTCGAGCGCGACACGAACAACCTCTTCACCGTCTTCACGGGCGAGCAGCACGGCTTCGACGCGCGTCCGTTCATCATCGGCGACGACGAGACCTCGGAGGCCCTGCGCACGAGCACTCAGCCCGACTACGGACTGGGCACGTCGCTGGCCTGCTACGGCGACATCCGCCGCATCGCCGCCATCGAGGACGCCGTCGACAAGGAGCGCGAGCTCGACGCCTACCGCTTCCGCTGGCTTGCCGACAAGACCTTCTTCCACTACTTCACCGTGGAGCGTGTCTTCGCCTACGTCATCATGGTCGACATCATCGAACGTTGGAGCCGCCTTGACGCCGAGAAGGGCCAACAGGTCTTCCGCGACCTCATCGGCGACATCAGCAGCAAGGCAGAACTCCCCGAGGAGTTTAGGTGATTGAGGGGAGTTATGCCTGCCTGCGGCAGGCTGGGAGTTATGCGCCTTACGGCGCTGGGAGTTAATGAATGGGAGTTAACGGAAGGAAAAGACTCCCGATAACTCCACGAGCGAAAGCGAGTTAACTCCATGAGCAAAGCGAATTAACTC
>JABUTZ010000009.1:0-1957 GCA_021443415.1 Bacteroidaceae bacterium
TGTTTGTTTGAAAGAATCTATTTAGCGAAAACGCTTGGTTTAAGCCTCTGCGGGTGTCTCCTCAGTTGCCTCAGCAGACTCGGCGGCAGCCTCCGCGTTAGCCTCTGCCTGGGCAGCGGCCTCAGCAGCAGCTTCAGCGGCTTTCTTGTCTGCAACTTTCTTAGCGATCTCTGCGTTGGTCTGCTTCTCGGCCTCGAGGCGGGCGGCCTCGGCGGCCTTCTTCTCGGCAGCCAACTTGGCTTCTACAGCCTGGAGGCCTTTCTGCTTGTCGGCCTTCCATGCGTCGAACTTGGCCTGAGCGGCGGCCTCGTCGAATGCGCCCTTCTTCACACCACCCTTGAGGTGCTTCATGAGGTAAACGCCCTCACCCGAAAGGATGTTGCGTACGGTGTCCGTGGGCTCTGCGCCGCACTCCACCCAGTAAAGGGCACGGTCGAATTTCAAATCTACAGTGGCAGGATTGGTGTTGGGGTTGTACGTGCCAATCTTTTCTGTAAACTTACCATCACGTGGTGCTCTTACATCAGCGATCACGATGCTGTAGAAGGCGTAGCTCTTACGGCCGTGACGCTGCAGTCTGATTTTTGTTGCCATAAATAAATTTATGAGTTAATAATAGGTTTGAAATATGCCGCTTGCACGAAACGGCTTGCAAAGTTACAAAAAAGTTTCCATTCGGGCCCTCTCCCCGACGCTCTTTTTATGCGTTTTGCGGTGTTTTTCTTGCTCTGGGTCAATTTTCTGCGTTCTTTTGCCGCTTAGTCCGTACTTTTTTCTTAATTTTGTGGGAAAATGAGCAAGACTATCCACCATACGGGTACGATACGGAGCGTCGGGCAGGGGAGCGTAGAGGTCGCTGTCATGCAGAGCTCCGCCTGTTCGGTGTGCCATGCCGCAGGCTTGTGCCAAAGTGCCGAGAGCAAGGAGCGCGTCATACACATAGCCACGCTCAACCCCTCGCGGTTCGCCGTCGGTCAGGCGGTTGTGGTGGAGGGCGCCCTGCGCATGGGGCTGAAAGCGGTCGGACTGGCATACGTCGGTCCGCTCGTCGTGCTGATGGCGGCCGTGACGGCGGCCCAGGCGATGGGGTGGAGCGAGCCGGCATGCGCCCTCGCGGGACTCGCCTCGCTGGTGCCCTACGGCATCGCCCTCTGGCTGTTCCGCACGCGCCTCCAGTCGCGTTTCTCCTTCTCCGTCCGCCCCGCCTGATCGTTTCAAACCATTTCGAACAATACCAAACGTGCCGCAGGCACATTCAAACAACCATTCAACAACATTCAACAACATTCAACGTGCCGCAGGCACACTCAAACCATTTCGAACAAAATCAAACAATTTCAAACTAAAACAATATGAATTCAATTCTGATTGCAGTGATCGTTCTTGGCGCCGTAGGACTGGTGGCAGCGCTCGTCCTCTACGTCGCAAGCAAGAAGTTCGCTGTCTTTGAAGACCCACGCATCGCTCAGGTCGCCGAAGTGCTGCCTCAGGCCAACTGCGGCGGTTGCGGTTTCCCCGGCTGCTCGGGTTTTGCCGGAGCCTGCGTGAAGGCGGCTGACGGCGGTTCGCTCGACGGCATGCTCTGCCCCGTGGGCGGAGCCGCAGTGATGGGCAAGGTGGCGAGCATCCTCGGCATGGAGGTGGCTGCCGCAGAGCCCAAGGTGGCTGTCGTTCGTTGCAACGGCACATGCGGCGAGCGCGAGCACGTGCTCACTTACGAGGGCGCTCCGAGCTGCGCCATCCAGAACATGACCGGACAGGGCGAGACAGGCTGTGTCTACGGCTGTCTCGGCGGAGGCGACTGCGCCGCCGCCTGCAAGTTCGGCGCCATCCGCATCAACCCCGAGACGATGCTCGCTGAGGTGGACGAGGAGATGTGCACGGGTTGCGGAGCCTGCATGAAGGCATGTCCGCGCCACGTCATCGAGGTGCGCCTCAAGGGCAAGGCCGTCAAGGA
>JABUTZ010000009.1:1976-47425 GCA_021443415.1 Bacteroidaceae bacterium
TGCAACAACCACGACAAGGGAGCCGTCGCCAACAAGTACTGCCACGCCTGCTGCATCGGTTGCGGCAAGTGCGTCAAGGCATGTCCGTTTGAGGCGATCGCCCTCGACAACAACCTCGCCCACATCGACCCCGACAAGTGCAAGATGTGCCGCAAGTGCGAGGACGCTTGTCCCAAGGGCTCGATCCACGCCATCAACTTCCCTCCGCGCAAACCCAAGACGGAGGAGGCCGGCGGCGAGGCGAAGGAACAGAGTGTTAGTGGGGAGGGCAAGTAAGCAGTCTCCCAATGCATAACTAAAATCAGAAACTGAAACGTGAAGACATTCAGCATAGGCGGTGTTCATCCCGCCGAAAACAAACTGTCGGCAGGCAGCCCCATACGCGAGGCGGCTCTGCCCAAGCAGGCCATCTTCTCTCTTTTCCAGCACATAGGCGCACCGGCCAAGCCCGTTGTCCAGAAGGGCGACAAGGTGAAGGTGGGCACCATGCTGGCCGAGGCGGGTGGCTTTGTGAGTGCCCCGGTTTACTCGTCGGTATCCGGCACCGTAAGCAAGATTGACGCTGTGATAGACGCCAGTGGCACACGCCGTTCCGCCATCTTTGTCGATGTGGAAGGCGACGAGTGGGAGGAGACCATCGACCGCTCAGCCACCCTGGTCACCCTCGACCAGCGCCCCGACCTCGACGCCAAGGCCATCGTCGAGAAGATCAAGACGGCGGGCATCGTCGGCATGGGCGGAGCAACGTTCCCCTGCCACGTCAAGCTGACGCCCCCTCCGGGCTGCAAGGCGGACTGCGTCATCATCAACGCCGTCGAGTGCGAGCCTTACCTCACCGCCGACCATCGCCTCATGCTCGAGCACGCCGACGAGATACTGGTTGGCGTGGAGCTGATCATGAAGGCGGTCGCCTGCACGAAGGGTTACATAGGCATCGAGAACAACAAGCCCGACGCCATCGCCCTGATGCGCGAGAAGGCCGCTGCGCACCCCGGAATCGAGGTCGTTCCCCTCAAGGTGAAGTATCCGCAGGGAGGCGAGAAGCAGCTCATCGAGGCTGTAACGGGACGTGAGGTGCCCGCACCGCCCGCCATTCCCATCAACGTGGGAGCCGTGGTGCAGAACGTGGGCACAGCCTTCGCCATCTACCAGGCGGTGATGAAGAACAAGCCGCTCATCGACCGCGTGATAACGGTCACCGGCCATAGCGTCACCAACCCCAGCAACCTCCTGGCGCGCATCGGCACACCCATGAGCCTGCTCATGGACGAGTGCGGCGGTCTGCCCGAGGACACAGCCAAGATAATCGGCGGCGGTCCGATGATGGGCAAGGCGCTGGTCAACCTCGACGTGCCAATGTGCAAGGGTTCGAGCGGTCTGCTCATCATGAACGACAGCGAGGCGCACCGCCCCAACGTGCAACCCTGCATACGCTGCGCCAAGTGCGTGTCGGCATGCCCGATGGGCCTGGAGCCGTTCCTGCTCGCCACGGCGAGCGCCGCCCACAACTGGGAACTGGTCGAGGACAACATGATCACGTCGTGCATCGAGTGCGGCTCGTGCCAGTTCACCTGCCCCAGCCATCGTCCCATGCTTGACAACATACGCCTCGGCAAGACGACCGTGATGGGCATCATCCGCGCCCGCGCCGCCGCTGCACAGAACAATAAATAAAACTCTGCTGACTCCTCGTTGATAGCGAGTTAACATTCGAAAACAACACAACAATCAATGAAACACGTAATATCTCTTTCGCCTCATGTTCACAGCGGCGACTCCGTGCAGAAGAACATGTATGGCGTGTGCATAGCGCTCGTTCCCGCCCTCATCGCCTCGGTGTGGTGCTTCGGACTGGGAGCGGCTGTTGTGCTTGCCACCTCGGTGGCGGCCTGCGTACTCTGTGAGTGGGCGATAACAAAATTCATCCTGCGTCGCGAGGTGGTGACCATCCTGGACGGCTCCGCCGTACTGACAGGCTTGCTTCTCGGCTTCAACCTGCCGAGCAACCTGCCTCTGTGGATTATCATCATCGGTGCCGTTGTCGCCATCGGCGTGGGCAAGATGACCTTCGGCGGACTGGGCTGCAACCCGTTCAACCCCGCTCTCGTCGGCCGTGTCTTCCTGCTCATCTCGTTCCCCGTGCAGATGACCACATGGCCGGTGGCTGGCTCTATGGGCTATCTCGACTGCGAGACGGCCGCCACTCCGCTGGCTGTCATGAAGTATGCCATCAAGTCGTCCGATCCTGGAGTGCTCAGGCAACTGCCCGACAGCATCGACATGCTCATCGGCATGACGGGCGGTTCGCTCGGCGAGGTGAGCGCCATCTGCCTGCTCATCGGCTGCGCATTCATGATTTGGCGCAAGATAATCACCTGGCACACACCCGTCAGCATCCTCGTCACCGTGGCTGTGCTGGCTGAGGTGATGCACCTCGTCAACCCCGCCTACGCAAGTGCCGAGTACGTGCTCTGCAGCGGCGGTCTGATGCTGGGCGCCTGCTTCATGGCCACCGACTATGTCACCTCGCCCATGACGCACAAGGGACAGGTCATCTACGGTGTCGCCATTGGCGTGCTCACCGTCGTCATCCGATTCTTTGGAGCCTATCCCGAGGGAATGTCGTTCGCCATACTCATCATGAACGCGTTCACACCTCTTATAAATACATACGTCAAACCTAAACGATTCGGGGAGGTAAAGAAATGAAAAAGCTGAAATCTTCAATGACCAACATGGCGCTGGTGCTCACGCTCATCAGTGTCATTGCCGGCGGAGCGCTGGCCGCGGTGAACGAGATAACGAAAGAACCCATCAAGGAGATCAACCAGAGGAACCTCAACGACGGCATCAAGCGCGTCATCCTCGGTTCCGCCGAGGGCGAGCTCGCCGTGCAGGAACCCTGGCAGGCCGACGAGACGACATTCATCTACGCCACCGACAAGGGTACCGCCGTGCAGACCAGCGTCAACGGCTTCGGCGGTGAGATGCAGGTGCTCGTGGGCTTCGACGAGGAGGGCACCATCAAGGGCTACACCATCCTCAAGACCGCCGAGACCCCGGGCTTGGGTGTCAAGGCCGACACATGGTTCCAGGAGGGCGGCAAGGGCTGCATCATTGGCAAGAACCCCTCTTCCGCCAACCTCACTGTCAGCAAGGACGGTGGCGAGGTGGATGCCATCACGGCCTCGACCATCACGAGCCGCGCCTTCCTCCGTGCCGTCCAGCAGGCATACGATGCCTTCAAGGGTTGCGACGCCAACTCGGGCGCCTCACCGCAACAGCACTGATTAACTTGCGTTAACTCCCAGCGCCGCAGGCGCATAACTCCCACAAATAAACTCCCGTTAACTCCCAGCGCCGCAGGCGCATAACTCCAGTTAACTCCCATTCATTAACTCCCTTAAAAAAATGTCAAACATAAAAGTCCTTCTCAACGGCATCGTAAAGGAGAACCCGACATTCGTCCTGCTGCTCGGCATGTGCCCCACGCTCGGCACCACCAGTTCAGCCATCAACGGCATGTCGATGGGTCTCGCCACGATGGCGGTGCTGATTTGCTCCAATGTGGTCATCTCAGCCATCAAGAATCTTATCCCCGACGCAGTGCGCATACCCTCGTTCATCGTGGTCATCGCCTCGTTTGTGACTGCCCTCCAGATGCTCATGCAGGCGTTCGTGCCTGACATCTACGCCACCCTGGGCCTCTTCATTCCCCTCATCGTGGTCAACTGCATCATCCTCGGCCGCGCCGAGGCGTTCGCCAGCAAGAACGGCGTAGTCGCCTCAGCCTTCGACGGCATCGGCATGGGCCTGGGCTTCACCATCGCCCTCACCATCCTCGGTGCCGTGCGCGAGCTGCTCGGCTCCGGCCGTGTGTTCAACTTCGAGGTCTATCCCGAGGACTACGGCATGCTGATGTTCGTGCTCGCTCCCGGCGCCTTCATCGTGCTGGGCTACCTCCTCGCCATCTTCAACAAAGTCAAGGAATAAGAGCGTAAACCATTAAACAGCAAACAACCATGGATACAATTCTCACATACTTCATTGTGTTCATCACAGCCATCTTCGTCAACAACGTTGTGTTGAGCCAGATTCTCGGCATCTGTCCGTTCCTCGGCGTGTCGAAGAAGATTGACACCGCTCTGGGCATGAGTGGGGCGGTGGCGTTCGTGCTCGTGCTCGCCACGCTCGTCACCTACCTCATCCAGTACTACGTCCTCGTGCCCTGCGGACTTGAGTACCTGCAGACCATCGCCTTCATCCTCGTCATCGCCGCCCTCGTGCAGATGGTCGAGATCATCCTCAAGAAGGTGTCGCCCGCCCTCTACCAGGCGCTGGGCGTCTTCCTGCCGCTCATCACCACCAACTGCGCCGTGCTCGGCGTCGCCATCCTCGTCATCCAGAACGACTTCTCGCTCGTGGCAGGCCTGTGGTACGCCCTCAGCACCGCCCTCGGCTTCGGACTCGCTCTCACCATCTTTGCTGGCATACGCGAGCAACTCGCCATGGTAGCCCTTCCCAAGGGTGTCCAGGGCATGAGCATCGCCCTCATCGTGGCTGGACTGCTCGCCATGGCGTTCATGGGCTTCAGCGGTGTCGACGGCGGACTCAAGGCGGCTTTCGGACTCTAACCATTCACAAACCATAAAACCAATCTCTATCATGAAAATCTTACTTACTGGTGGCGCAGGCTATATTGGTAGCCACACCATCATCGAGTTGGACAAGGCCGGCCACGAAGTGGTCGTAGTGGACAATCTGGACAACAGCAATCCCAAGGCTCTCGACCGCGTCAGCGCCATCATCGGCAAGGCTGTGCCTTTCTACAAGGCTGACATCCGCGACGCCGCCGCCCTGACCAAGGTGTTCGCCGAGCACAAGATCGACGCTGTCATCCATTTCGCCGGACTCAAGGCTGTGGGCGAGAGCGTGGCCAAGCCCCTCGAGTACTACGAGAACAACATGAACGGCACCTTCGTGCTCATGGACACCATGCGCAAGAACGGCTGCAAGAACATCATCTTCTCTTCCTCCGCCACCGTCTACGGCGACCCCGCCATCATTCCCATCACCGAGGAGTGCCCGAAGGGACAGTGCACCAACCCCTACGGCTGGACCAAGTCGATGCTCGAGCAGGTGATGATGGACGTGCAGAAGGCCGACCCCGAGTGGAACGTCGTGCTCCTGCGCTACTTCAACCCCATCGGCGCCCACGAGAGCGGACGCATCGGCGAGAACCCCAACGGCATACCCAACAACCTCATGCCCTACATCACCCAGGTGGCTGTGGGCAAGCGCGAGGAACTGGGTGTCTTCGGCAACGACTATGACACTCACGACGGCACCGGCGTGCGCGACTACATCCATGTCTGCGACCTCGCCAACGGCCATGTATGCGCCCTCAAGGCCATCGAGCGCAAGTGCGGACTCGCCATCTACAACCTCGGCACCGGCCACGGCTACAGCGTCCTTGATGTTGTCAACGCCTTCCAGACGGCCAACGGCGTGCCCGTCAAGTATGCCATCAAGCCCCGCCGTCCGGGCGACATCGCAACCTGCTACTGCAACCCCTCGAAGGCTAAGGCAGAGATCGGTTGGGAGGCTCGCTTCGGCATCGAGGAAATGTGCCGCGACAGCTGGAACTGGCAGAAGAGCAACCCCAACGGCTACGACGAGTAAACGTCCGTTTCCGTTCATCGTTTCAAAGGTTTCGCACGACACCGTGCGAAACCTTTTTTCTTAACCCAACTTTCGTAAACTCAAGTTGGGTTAACCCATAAACCCGCAACCTCCAAACCCCATAAACCCGCAACCTCCAAACCCCATGAACCCGAAAAGTTGAGCGAAGCGAAACTTAAATACTTAATTTTAGTTAAATAATTTGCAATTTATTTGTAGATGCAAAAGATTTGCATTAACTTTGCGTCACAAACAAAGAGAACAACAATGGAAGCAGAAGATAAAATCAAGGAGGCAGGACTGAAACTCACCCCCCAGCGCGTCGCCGTCTACAAGGCGATGATGGCCCTCCGCCATGCGCAGGTAGAGGACATCGTGGACTATATCAAGGTGTCGTACGGCTCGCTCACGCTCTCCACCGTCTATCGTGTGCTCGAGTCGTTCTGCAATGTGGGGCTGCTCTCGCTGGTATGCCATCCCGAGACGGGCGAGTGCTACTACGACATCACGGTGCGCAGCCACCACCACGTGTTCAGGGGCGAGCGCATCATCGACCTCGACGACGAGGAACTGACCGCCTTGGTGCGGGAATATGTCATCCGAAACCGCCCCGATCTGACCTCAATCAACCGTGTCCAGGTGCAAATCACTCTCAACTGAGCCATTTCCCCCACACCATATAACCTTAACTTATTGAAACCCGTCCTGCTTCCTTCCCCACAGGGGGAGGGGTAGGGGGTAGGGCACTAAACAAAACTTACAACTATGAGAAGTATCACAACTTTCGACCTGCAGTACGCACACAGGTTTTACGGCTTCCAGGGCGAAGCCCAGTATCTACATGGCCACACGGGCCGCCTCACCATCGAGGTTGAGGACACGGTAAACGAGGGAGTCAACATGGTCTATCCCTGCAACGAGATCCAGAAGGTGGCATGGGACGTGCTCAAGAACTTCGACCACGCCCTTGTCCTGCGCCACGACGACCCGCTGCTCCCCGCCGTCCTCGATGTCTATGAGCGCACGGGGCTCAAGGACGGCCATCCGCAGAACAGGATGAAGGGCGAGGCGTTCAGCACCTCGCTCGCCACCGCCTATCCCGACGCGCGTCTCGTGGTGACCAAGGAGACGATGACCGTCGAGGGCATGATCAAGATTGTCCATGAGTTGCTCCGCGACAAGCTCAACATCGTGCGCCTCACGTTCACGAGCGGTGTCAACGCCGCCTCCGCCGACTTCATTCCGCAGGCGCGCATCGACCGCTGTCCCCTCTGCGGCATCTCGCTCTCCGCCGACGGCGTATGCCCCAAGTGCGGCTATCGAAAACACTAACCACAACCAAAAACCTTGACTATGAAAACCCGAGGGTGCACAGGCTACGGCCGTGCACCCTCACTCTTTGCGAGCAATAGAGTCTGTAGTTACTCGCTAAGTCTCAATATAATCCGTTGGTATGCGCGCTCACTCTTTCTCCTTCGTGTCCTCGAGGCGGAACCAGAGGGGCGACTTGACCTTCTCGGGCAGGATGGCATATTCGATGACGTCCTGGATGGTCTCGACGTAGTGGAACGTGAGCCCCTTGACGTAGAGGGGGTCTATCTTCTCCACGTTGCGGCGGTTGGCGGCGCAGAGCATGATCTCCTTGATGCCGGCTCGCTTGGCGGCGAGTATCTTCTCCTTGATGCCGCCCACGGGAGTGACGCGGCCGCGGAGAGTGATTTCGCCCGTCATCGCCAGACCGCGGCGCACCTTGCGCTGGGTGAGGGCGCTCACCATGCTGGTCACGATGGTCACACCCGCCGAGGGACCGTCCTTGGGAGTGGCCCCCTCGGGCACATGGACGTGGATGTTGTACTGCTCGAACAGGCGCTCGTCGATGCCCAGACCGTCAGCGTGCGCCTTGACATATTCAAGGGCGAGCATGGCGCTCTCCTTCATCACGTCGCCGAGGTTGCCCGTCAGTGTCAGGCGCGCGCCCTTGCCACGGCTCAGGCTGGTCTCAATGTAGAGGATCTCGCCGCCCACCTGCGTCCATGCCAGTCCCGTCACCACACCGGCGAGGTCGTTGCCCTCGTAGTCCTCGCGCACGTAGTCGGGTTTGCCTACGAGGTCCTCAAGGGCCTTCACGGTGTCGATGCTCTCGGTAGCCTCGGCGTTGCTGAGGTTGCTCACAGCCACCTTGCGCATCAGCTTGGCGAGCTGCTTCTCCAGTCCGCGCACGCCGCTCTCGCGCGTGTAGTTGTTTATGATGTGCTGGAGCACGCCCTTGCTCAGCTTGATGTCGCGGTCGCCCATGCCGCACTCGCCTTTCACCTTCGCGAGCAGGTGGCGGCGGGCTATCTCCACCTTCTCCTCCATGGCATAGCCGCTCATGTTGATGACCTCCATGCGGTCGAGCAGGGGGGCGGGAATGGTGCTGGTGGTGTTGGCTGTCGCGATGAACATCACGCGGCTCAGGTCGTAGTCCGTGTCGAGGTAGTTGTCGTGGAATGTGGTGTTCTGCTCGGGGTCGAGCACCTCGAGGAGGGCGCTGCTCGGGTCGCCGTTGTTGCTGTAGCCGCCCACCTTGTCTATCTCGTCGAGAATGAAGACGGGGTTGTCCTTGGTCGCCTTCTGCAGCCCCTTGAGGATGCGTCCGGGCATGGCACCGATGTACGTGCGGCGATGGCCGCGTATCTCGCTCTCGTCGTGCACGCCACCGAGCGAGATGCGCACATACTCGCGTCCGAGGGCGCTCGCTATGCTGCGTCCGAGCGAGGTCTTGCCCACACCCGGAGGACCCACGAGGCAGAGGATGGGCGACTTGTGGTCGCCGCGCAGGCGCAGGATGGCGAGGTGCTCGATGATGCGCTCCTTCACCTCCTTGATGCCGTAGTGGTCGCGGTCGAGGACGCGCTGGGCGTGCTTGAGGTCGAGGTTGTCCTGCGACAGCTCGCCCCAGGGCAGCGACACGAGTGTCTCGAGGTAGTTGAGCTGCATGTTGAACTCCGACGAGTGCGACTCGTCCATCGAGAGTTTCATCACCTCGTGCTCGAACATCTCCGCCACGTGCGCGGGCCATTTCTTGTCCTTCGCCTTCTCGCGCAGGGCGGTGGCGTGCGAGTCGCCCTTGCCGCCGCCCAGCTCCTTCTCGATCTGGCGCATCTGCTCGTGGAGGAAGTACTTGCGCTGCTTGCTGTCCATGTCCTGCGACGTGCGGCGCAGGATGTCCGCCTTCAGCTCGCCCTGCTTGATGATGGTGTCCATGTGCAGGAGCAGGTGGTTGACGCGCTTCTTCATGTCGCTCTCGAAGAGCATCTGCATCTTGTCCTGGGTCGAGACGTCGATGTGTCCGCACATGTAGTTGGCGAGCATCGGGCGCTGCGGCCCCGTCGCCGCCATCGTCTGTATCATCTCCTCGGGGATATGCGTGTCCGCGAGATGGGCGATTGTGTTGGCGCGCTCCACAACGGTCTCATACATTGTGTTGTACTCGTTGTCATCGCGCGGAGGAATGATGTCGGGGAGCGAGTTGACGCGCCCTTTCAGGAAGGGCTTTGTCGAGGTCACCTCCTTGAGTTCGATGCGGCCCAAGCCCATGATGAGGGCCACATGGCCCGCCATCGGGTTGTGGATGACCTTGATGATGTGGGCGGCGCAACCGATGGGGAAGAGGTCGGACGCCTGCGGGTTTTCCGTGTCGTTGTTCACCTGTGTGAAGACGGCTATGACGCGGTGGTTCTTCTCGGCATCCTGAGCCAGTTTGATGGCCGACTTCCTGCCTAAGTGCACGGGCATCATCACCGTGGGGAACAGCACCAGCTGGCGCAGGGCCAGGATGGGCATCTCCGCGTCGGTCACAGCATTGTCCTTGGCCTCCTGCAACAGCTGCTCCTCGCCAAGGCTCACAACCACATTCATCTGCATGTGGGGTATATCATCCGAAAATTTCATTTATAGTTCTTTAATCTTTAAATTTTACGCTCTACACTCTACACTCTACACTCTACACTCTACACTCTACACTCTACACTCTACACTCTATTCTCTCTTCCAGCACGTCATCGACGCGTCGCTCGGCATGCGCCAGTCGCCTCGTGGCGAGAGGCTGACGGACAGGGCCTTGGGGCCGTCGGGCAGACACGAGCGCTTGAACTGCTGGGAGAAGAAACGTCGGTAGAAGACTGCGCTCCAATGGGCTATCGTCTCCGCGTCGTACTCCCCTTCGAAGGCTTGCTCCGCCATCCATGCGATCTTGTCGGGACGGAATCCATGGCGCATCGTGTGGTAGAGGAAGAAGTCGTGGAGAGGGTAGGGACCCACCAGGTCTTCGGTCTTCTGCGCTATGTCGCCGTTCTCGTCGGCAGGTGTCAGTTCGGGGCTGATGGGCGTGTCGATAATGTCCTCGCAGACGGCGCTCAGCGTACCGCCGAACACGTTGCCCGCCGCCCAGCGGATGACGTGGGGTATGAGTGTCTTGGGCAGGCTGGCGTTGACGCCGTACATCGACATGTGGTCGCCGTTGTATGTCGCCCAGCCGAGGGCCAGCTCCGAGAGGTCGCCCGTGCCAATCACCAGTCCGCCGGTCTGGTTGGCCACGTCCATGAGTATCTGCGTGCGCTCGCGGGCCTGAGCATTTTCATAGGTTGTGTCGTGGACGGTGGCGTCGATGCCGAGGTCCTCGAAGTGCTGCGTCACACTCTTCACGATGCTGATCTCGCGCATCGTGCAGCCGAGCAGCTCCATCAGCGTGTGCGCATTCGTGTGTGTGCGGTCGGAGGTGCCGAAGCCCGGCATGGTGACTGCCACCACGTCCTTGCCCGTGCGTCCGAGCCGTCGCATCGCCTCCACGGTGACCATCAGTGCGAGCGTGCTGTCCAAGCCTCCGCTCACGCCCACGACGGCTGTCCTCGCCTGTGTGTGCTCGAGGCGGCGGCAGAGGCCCATCGTCTGGATGTTGAACACCTCGCGGCATCGGCTTGCGAGTTTCGCCTGGTCGTGGGGGACGAAGGGGGTGGGGGAGAACTTGCGCGTGAACTGGCACTCGCGGGGCGTGAACAGTTCGCAGTCGATGTTGCGCGTATTGGGGCGGCTGAAGAGCGTGGCGCCCACGAACGAACTCTGTGAGACCGCCTCTGAGGCGGCTGTCTTGGGCACGAACATGTCCGCCGTGCCGGCGAACGTCGTGTTCTGGCGACGTGCCAGGCGTATGCGCTCCACGTCAATCTGTGCGTCCACGCGCACGGAGTTCATGCTGTAGTCGGCTGACGAGGCGAGCAACTTGCCTGCCTCATAGACAATGGCTTTGCCGTCGAACACCACGTCGCCCGTGCTCTCGCCGTAGCCGCAGCCCACACACACATAGCCGCCTATGCAGCGGGCCGAGGTGGCCGAGACCATCGACTCGAGGTAGGCGCGCTTGCCGGCGGCGTCGTTGTCGGCGGAGAGGTTGAAGATGATGTCGGCTCCCTGCAGGTAGAGGAGAGACGAGGGGGGGATGGGCGACCATAGATCCTCGCATATCTCGATGCCGAAGCGGCACGAGGGGGCGTTGAAGATCATCGCGCTCGACACGGGAACCTGGCTGCCGCACAGCCACACGAGGTCGTCGATGCCGGCGCCGCTGTGGAACCAGCGCATCTCGTAGAACTCCTTGTAGTTGGGCAGGTAGGTCTTCGGCACCAGTCCGAGTATGCGCCCCTTCTGCATCACGGCGGCGCAGTTGAGCAGGGTGCCACGCCATGCCACGGGTATGCCCACGATGCTGACGATGTCTAAGGAGCGGGTGAAATTCATCAACTCGATCATAGCCATCTCGGCGCTCTCGATGAGCGTCTGCTGGTGGAAGAGGTCGCCGCAGGTGTAGCCCGTGACGCAGAGCTCGGGGAAGACGATAATCTCCACCCCGCGACCTTCGGCCTGGACTATCTCGCTCTTTATCTCGTTCACATTGAACATGGTGTCGGCCACGCGCACCCTCGGGGCGCAGGCCGAAATGTTGACAAATCCGAACTTCATATCACTGATTGTTTCATTTTTGGCTACAAATTTACTAAAAAACTTGCAACTGAATTTCATAATCTCAAAACTTTTCACTACCTTTGCAGTGCAATAAAGAAAAAACACTAATTTTAAACCTTAATTTCAAAAGAAAATGGCAAAGTATGTTTGTCCCGCCTGCGGTTACGTCCATGAGGGCGACGCGGCTCCCGAGAAGTGCCCCATGTGCAACGTGCCGGGCAGCAAGTTCACTGTAATGGCAGAGGAACTGGAATTTGTAACTGAGCATGTCATCGGCATCGCCAAGGATGTTGACCCCGAGATCAAGAAGGGTCTGCAGGCCAACTTCGAGGGCGAGTGCTGCGAGGTGGGCATGTATCTCGCAATGGCTCGCCAGGCCGACCGCGAGGGATATCCCGAAATAGCCGAGGCTTTCAAGCGCTACGCTTACGAGGAGGCCGACCACGCAAGCCGCTTCTGCGAGCTGCTGGGCGACCTGGTTTGGGACACCAAGACCAACCTCAAGAAGCGCATGGAGGCTGAGAGCGGTGCTTGCAGCGGCAAGATGGAGATCGCCAAGATGGCCAAGCAGCAGAACCTCGACGCCATCCACGACACCGTTCACGAGATGGCCAAGGACGAGGCTCGCCACGGACGCGGCTTCTATGGTCTCTACAAGCGTTATTTCGACAAGTAATCGATTAACTTAACAACAGTTAACGGGAGTTTAGCGCCTTTGGCGCGGGAGGCTAAGCCTGCCCGGGGGGGTCTGGCTAGGATTATAACGGAGTTTTTCCGTTCCGAATAGCTTCCTATAACTCCCGTTAATTTATGCATATTTGCGTACTCCCGCTAACTCCCGTAAACAAAAATGAAATTCAAGCTCAACAGCCCCAAGCATTTCGACTCCGCCAATCCCGGCCAGGAGGCGTGCCGCTCCATAGACGAATTTCTGGAGCAACTCGCCGAGGTGGCTCCCGAGGACTATTCCCACGCGATGGGCTATCCCGGCACCAACAACCAGAACATGAATGGCTTCTACGACTGGTACGTGCCCACGGGCATGTCGCACGTCTTCCTCAACAACGCCGGCGACCCCTTCAGCGAGCAACCGTTCAAGATGAGCACGCTCGGCGTCGAGCGCAAGGTGATTGAGTTTCTCGCCCCGTTCTACGGCATCAATGTGGACAACGTGTGGGGCATCGTGACCACGGGAGGTACCGACGGCAACAACCACGGCATCTATTTCGGTGCGCAGAAACTGCGCAAGGAGACGGGGCTGGCGCCAGTCGTCTATGTGTCCAAGGAGTCGCACTATTCCAACATGCGCCTCTGCGACCTCCAGAACCTCGAGGTGCGCCTGGTCGACTGCGACATCATGGGACGCATGCGCCCCGAGTCGCTCCGCGAGGCTCTCGACCCGAAGCGTCCCGCACTCATCATCTATTCGATGGGCTCGACGTTCAAGGGTGCCATCGACGACCAGCGCCTGCTCAACGATGTCATTGACGAGGTGGAACCCATCGCTGTCCACCGCCATGTCGACGCCGCCCTCTTCGGCGGCTACCTGCCTTTCACCGACAAGCGCTATCTCGTGGATATCAACGCGATGGGCTTCCAGTCGATAGCCATCAGCGGACATAAGTTCTTCGGCATCGACATGCCCTGCGGACTCTTTATCACGACGAAGAGCACGTTGGAGTACCAGAAGGCGTACAACGTGGGCTATCTCAAGGGCGAGATGCCGATGATCAACTGCTCGCGCTCGGCGATGGCCCCCATGAAGTTCCTGTGGGTGATAAAGAATGTCGGACGCGAGGGACTGGAGCGTCAGGCACGGCAGATTCTCGAGCGTGCCGACTACCTGTTGAACCGTCTCACCGACATCGGCTGGAAGGCATGGAAGAACGAGCACTCGAACACCGTCTTCTTCCGCCATGCCGGCGACGAGATCGTACGTCGCTACTCCCTTGCCGGCGGCTACGACGAGGCTCTCGGCGGTGCGCTCAACCACGCCGTCGTTATGCAGCAAATCTCCAAGGAACTCATCGACGAACTGATCGAGGACATCCGCAGGACAATGTAAAAAAAAAGAGTCAGCAACCATCGTGCTGACTCCTGGGGTGAGTAGTGGGATTCGAACCCACGACATTCAGAACCACAATCTGACGCTCTAACCGACTGAACTATACTCACCATGTTCGTTTGCGAGTGCAAAGTTACGAAAAAAAGTTGAACCGACGCTCAACTTTTCTCGAAAAATTGCATTTTTTTTTGCCAAATGACCATTAGCGCGGCATCACGCACTCCATTCCACCACCTATTACCTATTACTTATTACCTATTACCTATTACCTATTAGCTATTACTTATTACCTATTACCTATTAGCTATTACCTATTACCTATTACCTATTACCTATTACCTATTAGCTATTAGCTATTACCTATTAGCTAACCCTCTGCTTTGCCGCCTGGAGCGTGTTGAGCATGAGCATGCAGATGGTCATGGGACCGACACCGCCGGGGACGGGAGTGATGAAGCTGCACCGCGGAGCCACCTCGTCAAACTTTACGTCGCCCGAGAGACGGTAGCCGCGCGGGCGGGTGGCGTCGGGCACGCGTGTGGTGCCCACGTCGATGACCACGGCACCGGGTTTCACCATGTCGGCGGTGACAAACTCAGGACTACCGATGGCGGCGACGAGGATGTCCGCCGTGGCGCACTCCTCGCGCAGGTTCTGGCTGTGGCTGTGGCACACCTCGACGGTGGCGTCGCCAAGGGCTTTCTGCATCATGATGGTCGCCATGGGCTTGCCCACGATGTTGCTGCGGCCCAGTATGACGCACTTCCTGCCCCTTGTCTCGATGCCGTAGCGGCGGAGCAGTTCGTAAATGCCCTTGGGTGTGGCGCTCATGAAGCAGGGCAGGCCGATCACCATGCGACCGACGTTGATGGGGTGGAAGCCGTCCACATCCTTCCCGGGGCTGATTGCCTCGATGACTCGCTGCTCGTCAATGTGGCGAGGCAGGGGGAGCTGGACGATGAAGCCATCGACCGCGGCGTCGCTGTTGAGGCGCTCCACCGTGGCGAGCAGTTCGCCCTCGGTGATGTCGTCCTCGAAGCGGAGCAGGGTGCTCTCGAAGCCGCACGCCTCGCACGCGAGCACCTTGTTCTTGACGTATGTCTCGCTGCCTCCGTCGTGGCCGACGAGGATAGCCGCCAAATGGGGGCGGCGCTTGCCGTCAGCCACCATCTGGTCCACTTCCTGCTTGATCTCCGCCTTTATCTCGGCGGCAGTCTGTTTGCCGTCTATCAGTGTCATTTCTTCATTCCTTTCATGCGTTGCATCTGCGCCATCATCTGCGCCGCCTTCGGACCGGTCATCATCTGCATCATCTTGCGTGTCTGGTCGAACTGCTTGATGAGGCGGTTCACCTCCTGGAGGTCGGTGCCGCTTCCCTTGGCGATGCGCTGGCGGCGGCTGCTGTTGAGCAGTTCGGGCTTCTTGCGCTCAGCGGGGGTCATCGACATGATGATGGCCTCGATGTTCTTGAACGCGTTGTCGTCGATATCCACGTCCTTCAGAGCCTTGCCCACGCCCGGTATCATCGAGGCGAGGTCCTTGAGGTTGCCCATCTTCTTGATCTGCTGGATCTGGGCGTAGAAGTCGTTGAAGTCAAACTGGTTCTTGGCTATCTTCTTCTGCAGGCGGCGTGCCTCCTCCTCGTCGTATTGCTCCTGAGCGCGCTCCACGAGGCTGACGATGTCGCCCATGCCGAGGATGCGGTCCGCCATGCGCGAGGGGTGGAAGGCGTCGATGCCGTCCATCTTCTCGCTCGTGCCCACAAACTTGATAGGCTTGTTGACCACGGTGCGTATCGACAGGGCGGCGCCGCCGCGTGTGTCGCCGTCGAGCTTGGTGAGGACGACACCCGTGAAGTCCAGGCGGTCGTTGAACTCCTTGGCGGTATTCACGGCGTCCTGACCGGTCATGGCATCGACCACGAAGAGAGTCTCGGTGGGGTTGATGGCGTTCTTGATGCTCTCAATCTCGCGCATCATCGCCTCGTCGACGGCGAGACGGCCGGCGGTGTCGACGATGACCGTGTCGTAGCTGTTCGCCTTCGCCTCCTTGATGGCGTTGAGGGCGATGGCTACGGGGTCCTTGCTCTCCGGCTCGCTGTAGACGGGCACTCCTATCTGTTCGCCAAGCACCTTCAGTTGGTCGATGGCGGCGGGACGATAGACGTCGCAGGCGCAGAGCAGGGGCTTGCGCTGACGCTTGTTCTTGAGCATCATAGCCAGCTTGCCCGAGAGGGTGGTCTTGCCCGCACCGTTGAGACCGGCCATGAGAATGATGGCGGGACGGCCGTCGAGGTTCACGTCGACAGCCTCGCCACCCATGAGGACAGCCAGCTCGTCATGAACAATCTTGACGAGCAACTGCCCAGGCTTGACGGCGGTCAGGACGTTCTGTCCCAATGCCTTCTGCTTGACGGTGTCGGTAAATGTCTTCGCTACCTTGTAGTTGACGTCGGCGTCCAGGAGGGCGCGGCGCACATCCTTCAGGGTCTCGGCAACGTTGATCTCAGTTATCTTGCCCTCGCCCTTGAGGATTTTCCAAGAGCGGTCGAGCCTTTCGCTTAAACTTTCAAACATGGTTTAATTGGCGGGCTCCTGTGCGGCGGGAATGCTGGGAATGTTGTCGGCGGAGGTGGCGGGCACCTCGATGTTGTCGATCACGCTCTTCTCTGTCTGTGCGGTGGGAACGAAAGCGGTGCTGATGATCGAGAGCACGACCATGATGATGGCGAGACCCCAGGTCACCTTCTCGATGAAGTCGGTTGTCTTGCGCACACCCATGATCTGGTTGTAGCCTGAGAATGAACTTGCAAGACCGCCTCCCTTCGACTCCTGAAGCAGTACTACGATGCACATCAAAACGGATGCGATAGCGATAAGTGTTACGATTACTGAATACATACTATTTTATTTGTTTGATTTTTGTTTGTTATTGTTCGATGTTGTTTGATGTTGTTCGAAATTGTTGAATGTCGTTATATGTTGTTTGAAATGGTTCGAGATTGTTGAATGTTGTTTTTATGTTGTTTGTGCCTTCGGCGCGTTGCGTTTTGGCTGTTGTTCACACCGATTCCTCAGCCACAGAGTACCTCTGGTTGAGCATGAGTTTCTCCAAGAAACGCATTTGGTCTGCAAAGTAACGATTTTTTTTTGGATTTTTCGCATTCAAACGGCTGATAATTTTGCTTGCCTTGTCAAATTTCTGCTGTTTGATGTATATTTTGGCCATTGTCTCGGTTAAATACTCGCTCGGGAGGTCGTCGTTGTCGTCGGTTGCGGTGGTTGCCGGCGAGGGCGGAGCGACGGGTTCGGGCATGATGATCGCCTGTCCCTGCTGTGCGTCCTCGATGAAGTTGTCGATGAGGCTCTGTCCGCGCAGCGGCTGTCCCGAAGTCTTGCCGTCGCGTCCTTCGTTCTGGAGGAGGAAAGCCATGTAGTCGGTCGAGGCGTCCGCCGGGGTGGGGCGGTGTGCTGGTTGCTCGGGCAGGTTGCCGAGGAAGTGGTCGATGAGCGAGGTCATGCGGTCCGCCGACTCGCCGCCGGCCACTGTACGCGTCCTCATCGCCGAGGTCTCCGTCAGCTGGTAGTCCTTGCCCTCGATGAGCGTGAAGAGGGCGGTGCGGTCGGGAATGCTGATGGCTGTGTCGCGAAGGGTGTCGCCATAGCGTTCGCTCTGGCGGTTGTAGAGAGCGTGGGTGAGACTGAGTGCCGCGGCATGGAAATACGGACACCGCTCCACCTCCCTCGTCAGAAGGTCGAGCTCCTCGTCCGTCAGCTCCTGCCTCGTGGTTATTATCTCTGTGGCACTCATTAGTAGTTCTTAACTCAGGGTGATTTTAACGCAGATTAACGCAGATTTTCAAGTTATTCGTTGGATGAAACAAATTAACGCAGATATTTTTTGGATTTACTATTTGACAATTTACAAATTACTATTTATTTACGATTTGTTTTATTTACAATTTCGCTGCTGGGCTTTTAACGCAGATTAACGCAGATTTTCTTGTTGTTCGTTGTTTCAAATTAAATTAACGCAGATGTTTTTCGAAATCTCAAAGAGTCGATATATCGATATAACGTTATAACGACGTAAGCCGCAAAACTATACCTTTATTCTTTATTCTTTATTCTTTATTCTCTACACTCTACACTCTACACTCTACACTCTACACTCTCTTCTCTAAATGAATCACCAGTTCGCCACCGTGGCGTTGAAGATCTGGTCCGTGATGTCCTTTGTCATCTGCGTCACCAGTTCTTCCTGGACGGCGGTCAGCTGCTGGCTCGCGTCGTATTCCGACGTCGCCGAGAACTGCCGTTCGAAGTCCTCGTCGTGCTTCGAGTTGTTGGTGAAGCGCACGTTGACGGTCATCTTCAGCTGCACCTGGCTCGAGTAGCCGTCGGCCGACACACTCTTGTTGTACTGGTCGAAGCCCGTTATCTCGCCCGCGATGACCAGGTCGCCGTTCTTCTTCACCTGCTTGAGGCGCGTCTGCGTGGCGAAGATCTCGCTCAGGCGGTTGTTGAAGATGCTCTGCATCGGCGCCCATACGTAAGCCGAGCGGATGGGGAAGATGTCCAGCTGGATGCTCTTCACCTTCTCGTAGTCGATGCTCGCGCCGTTGAACTTGTATGACACGGCGCAGCCCGCGAGCATCAGGCAGACCACTCCGCAGAGGATGAGTTGTATGAGTTTACTGCTCTTCATATTCTTCGAATTCGTCGTTCTTGAGCGTGAGCTGTTTCTTGCCCGTCTTCTTCGTGCCGCCCATCATCTCCTTGAGGCTCTCCACGTCGGCGTGCAGTTCGAGGAGCATCTTGAAGATGATCTCGCGCTCCACGTCGTAGTTGTGGCTGTCGCGCTCCGTCGCCGACGACATGAGGCTGTGGCCGCCGCCGTCCACGAGCATCTCGGGCAGCAGTCGCTCGATGGTCGCCTTGGTCACCTGGCGGTTGCCCACGATGCTGATGGACAGGTTCTCGGCTATGTTGCGCAGCTGGCGTATGTTGCCCGGCCACGAGTAGCGCATGAACACCTCGCGTGCGTCGGCGGCGAGGGTCACAGGCTCGTCCATCTGGTATTTCTCCGCCGTCTGCATGGCGAAGTGCTTGAACAGCAGGGGGATGTCCTCGCCCCGCTCGCGCAGGGCCGGCATAGCGATGGGCATCACGTTGAGGCGGTAGTAGAGGTCCTGGCGGAAATGGCCCGTGGCGATGGCTCGCTGCATGTTGACGTTGGTCGCCGCCACAATGCGCACGTTGGTCTTGCGCACCTCGCTGCTGCCCACGCGCATGTACTCGCCCGTCTCCAGCACACGGAGCAGGCGCGCCTGCGTGCTCATCGGCAGTTCGCCCACCTCGTCGAGGAAGAGCGTGCCGCCGTTCGCCGCACCGAAATATCCGTCGTGCTCGCCGATGGCGCCCGTGAACGACCCCTTCTCGTGTCCGAACAGCTCGCTGTCGATGGTGCCTTCGGGGATGGAGCCGCAGTTGACGGCTATGTATTTCTTGCTCTTGCGGGCGGAGTTCTCGTGGATGATGCGCGGTATGACCTCCTTGCCCACGCCGCTCTCGCCGACGATGAGCACCGACATGTCGGTCGGAGCCACCCTGACGGCGGACTCGATGGCGCGGTTGAGCGCCTCGCACTCGCCCACGACCATGTACTTCTTCTTTATGTTCTGCAAGGAGACTGCCATGTCGTTCGCTCAAATCTTTATGCCCAGGTCCTTGATGATGGCGGAAATCTGTTCCATCGTCGTCAGCCGCGTGGGGACGAGGGGCAGTCGCAGCTGGTTCTCGATCATGCCCATGGCATGGAGCATCGCCTTCACGCCCGCGGGGTTGCCGTCGACGAAGAGCAGTTTGAAGAGTTCGGCGAACTTGTGGTGGATATGTCGCGCTCCGTCGTAGTCGCCGCGTAGGGCGAGCCGTACCATGCGGCTGAACTCGGCGGGCAGGGCGTTGCCGATGACCGAGATGACACCCACGGCGCCCAGTGTGATGAGGGGGAACGTGATGCCGTCGTCGCCCGAGATGACATCGAAGCCGGCAGGCTTGTTCTTGATGATGTCGTCCATCTGGGTGATGTTGCCGCTCGCCTCCTTGATGGCTACGATGTTGTCGAAGTCGCGGGCGAGGCGCAGCGTCGTCTGCGCGTCCATGTTGACGCCCGTGCGGCCCGGCACGTTGTACAGCACCACGGGGATGGGCGACGCCTCGGCGATTGCCTTGAAGTGCTGGTAGAGCCCTTCCTGCGACGGCTTGTTGTAGTAGGGGCATACGCTCAGCACACCGTCGATGCCGTGCCAGTCCGTCTCGCGCAACTCCTGGCAGATGGCGGCCGTGTTGTTGCCTCCGCAACCCATCAGCACGGGCACGCGGCCGGCTATCTGGTAGGTCAGCCTCTCCCTCAGCTCATGCTTCTCGTCGGTCGAGAGGGTGGGGGTCTCCGCCGTCGTGCCCATGATGCACATGAAGTCCACACCGCTGTGCAGCTGGAAGTCGACAAGCCGGCGCAGGGCGTCGAAGTCAATCGCTCCCTGCGCTGTGAATGGTGTTATGAGGGCTACGCCCAGTCCCTTGAAGATGTTTCCTCCCATGGTGTGAAGTGCTTGCGAAGGCATGTTTGCCGTACAAAGTTACTGCTTTTTTCCGAATTTCCGCCTCTCTCGCCCCTTTTTTATACCTTCATGAAGGCGAAATAGACGGCGAGGACGAGGAGGGCAAACGACACGAGGTGGTTCCAGTGCAGTTCCTGCCCCTGAAACATCAGTCCCGCGATGATGGTGAACACGGTGAGCGAGATGACCTCCTGGATGACCTTGAGCTGGATGAGGTTGAACGGTCCGCCGTTGCCCTCAAATCCGATGCGGTTGGCTGGCACCTGGCAGCAGTATTCGAGCAGGGCGATCATCCACGAGAAGAGGATGACACCCACCAAAGGCCAGTGGCTCGACACTCCCATCTGGTTGAGTTTCAGGTGTCCGTACCACGCCAGGGTCATGAACACGTTGCTCAGCACGAGCAGGGTGATGGTGTAGAAGATTGACATGGCGCTCACTTCCGGTTTTCGATGTACTCGTGCATCGCCGCCGCCGCGCGTCGTCCGTCTCCCATGGCGAGGATCACGGTCGCTCCGCCGCGCACGATGTCACCGCCGGCGAAGATTGCCGGTATGTTCGACTGCATGTTGTCGCCCACGGCGATGGTGTTTTTGCGTCCCAACTCCAGTCCTTCGACCGAATTGGGCACGAGCGGGTTGGGCGACACGCCCACCGCCACGATGGCCTGGTCGATGTCCAGTGTCTCTATCTGTCCCTCGACAGGCACGGGCGAGCGTCGTCCCGAAGCGTCGGGCTCGCCCAGCTCCATCACCTGGAGGCGCACCTGCTGCAGGTTGCCCTTCTCGTCGGCTATGTACTCGATGGGGTTGTGGAGGGTGAGGAATTCGATGCCCTCCTCCTTGGCGTGCTTCACCTCCTCGATGCGTGCGGGCATCTCCGCCTCCGAACGGCGATAGACGATCCACACCTTCTCGGCGCCCAGTCGCTTGGCTGTGCGGCACGAGTCCATGGCTGTGTTGCCACCGCCCACCACCATCACGCGCTTGGCGAAGGTAATCGGAGTGTCGCTCTCGGGGTTCGACGCGTCCATGAGGTTGACGCGGGTGAGGTACTCGTTCGACGACATCACGCCCACCGAGTTCTCGCCGGGGATACCCATGAAGTTGGGCAGTCCGGCTCCCGAACCGATGAAGATGGCCTTGTAGCCTTCCTCCTCCAACTGCTTGATGGTTATCGTCTTGCCCACGATGCAGTCCTTGACAAAGCGCACGCCTATCTTCTCGAGGTTGGCTATCTCGACGTCTACGATGGCGTTGGGCAGACGGAACTCGGGGATGCCGTATTTCAGCACACCGCCTATCTCGTGGAGTGCCTCGAAGACGGTCACCTCGTAGCCCATCTTCGCCATGTCGCCAGCGCATGACAGTCCCGCGGGGCCCGAACCGACCACCGCCACCTTGATGCCGTTCCCTGCCGCGCACTCGGGCAGGGCCATCTGTCCGCTCTCGCGCTCGTAGTCAGCGGCGAAGCGCTCCAGGTAGCCGATGGCCACGGGCTGGTGCTTCATCTTGAGGTGTATGCACTGGCTCTCGCACTGCTTCTCCTGCGGGCAGACGCGACCGCAGACGGCGGGCAAGGCGGAGGTGGCTTTCAGCACGCGGGCGGCGTCGAGGAAGTGTCCGCGCTCGATGCTCTTGACAAACGAGGGTATGTTGATGCCCACGGGGCAGCCCTGCATGCAGGTGGGGTTGGGGCAGTCGAGGCAGCGCTGTGCCTCGCGCCGTGCCTGCTCGGCGGTCAGTCCCGTGTTCACCTCCTCGGTGCGCGTCGTGGCGCGGTAGACGGGGTCGAGCTCGCGCATCTCGCATCGCTCGATGGCTGTGCGCTCCTTGGGCTTGATGGCGGCCTGCAACTCCTTGCGCCAGGCGGCGTTGCGGTCGGTGAGCTCGCTGAGCGGAGCGGTTTCCGTCTGTCCGACGGCGCAGGATGGGGTGGTGCAAGCGGTCTTCTCCGCCTCTGTCTCCACATGCGCCCTCACCTCGGCTGTCTCCACCGACTTGAAGGCGCCCATGCGCTTGAACATCTCGTCGAAATCGACCTGATGGCCGTCGAACTCGGGACCGTCGACGCACACGAACCTCCTCTTGCCTCCCACCGTGATGCGGCAGGCACCGCACATGCCCGTACCATCGACCATGATGGTGTTGAGCGACACGACGGTGGGCACGTCATATTTCTTTGTCAGCAGACAGCAGAACTTCATCATGATGGCGGGGCCGATGGCGAAGCACTTGTCCACGCGCTCGCGCTGGATGACCTGCTCGATGCCCACGGTCACCACGCCCTTCTGGCCGTACGAACCGTCGTCGGTCATGATGATGACCTCGTCGCTGTGGCGGCGCACCTCGTCCTCGAGGATAATCAGTTCCTTCGTCCTGCCGGCGAGCACAGACACAACTTTGTTGCCAGCCGCCTTCAGAGCCTTGATGATGGGCAGCATGGGAGCCACGCCCACACCGCCTCCGGCACACACGACGGTGCCGAAATTCTCGATATGGGTGGCTTGTCCGAGCGGACCCACCACGTCGGTGATGTATTCGCCCTCGTTCAGGGCGCAGAGTTTCATCGACGAGCGGCCGACAGCCTGCACGACGAGTGTGATTGTGCCTGCCGCGGTGTCGGCGTCGGCTATGGTCAGCGGCATGCGTTCGCCCTTGTCGCCCACGCGCACGATCACGAAGTGACCTGCCTTGCGAGAGCGTGCAATCAGCGGTGCCTCCACGGTCAGCTTGTACACCTTCTCGCTGAACTGCTCCTTCTTTACTATCTTGTTCATTTTTTTTTACTGGAGTAATGCGCCTACGGCGCTGGGAGTTAATGAATTGGAGTTATGCCTGCCTGCGGCAGGCTGGGAGTTAACGGAATGGCTGCTCAACTGCCTCCACGAGCGCAGTGAGTTAACTCCACGAGCGTAGCGAGTTAACTCCCACGAGCGTAGCGAGTTAACTTCCGTTAACTCCTTTCTTATGAAATCATCTCGCACCCCATGTATGCCACCAGTGCCTTGGGGATGCGTATGCCCTCGGGTGTCTGGTTGTTCTCGAGCAGGGCCGCCACGATGCGGGGCAGGGCGAGGGCCGAACCGTTGAGCGTGTGGCAGAGAGCCGTCTTGCGGTCCTCGGTGCGACGGTAGCGGCACTTGAGGCGGTTGGCCTGGTAGGTGTCGAAGTTTGACACCGAGCTCACCTCCAGCCAGCGCTTCTGCGCCTCGCTGTAGACCTCGAAGTCGTAGCAGATGGCTGACGTGAAGCTCTGGTCGCCGCCACACAGGCGCAGGATGCGGTAGGGGAGTTCGAGCTTGCGCAGCAGTCCCTCCACGTGCTCGAGCATCTCCTTGTGGCTCTCGGCGCTGTGCTCGGGGGTGTCGATGCGCACGATCTCTATCTTCGAGAACTCGTGCAGGCGGTTCAGTCCGCGCACGTCCTTGCCGTACGAGCCTGCCTCGCGGCGGAAGCACTGCGTGTAGGCGCAGTTCTTGATGGGCAGCTGCTTCTCGTCGAGGATCACGTCGCGGTAGATGTTGGTCACGGGCACCTCGGCGGTGGGGATGAGGTAGAGGTCGTCCACCTCGCAGTGGTACATCTGTCCCTCCTTGTCGGGCAGCTGTCCCGTGCCGTAGCCGCTGGCGGCGTTCACCACCGTGGGCGGCATGATCTCCTCGTAGCCCGAGGCGCGCGCCTCGTCGAGGAAGAAGTTGATGAGCGCTCGCTGCAGGCGCGCTCCCAGTCCGCGATAGACGGGGAAGCCGGCTCCCGTTATCTTCACGCCCAGGTCAAAGTCGATGAGGTCGTATTTCTTAGCCAGTTCCCAATGGGGCAGCTTGGCTGTCTCCACGGTCGGGTTGGCGTCCCAGTTGCCCACGGTGTCCTGTCCTTCGACACAGTCCTTGAGGTTCGACTTCACCACCCAGTTGTCCTCGGCGCACCGTCCCTCGGGCACCTCGTCGTAGGGTATGTTGGGTATCTGGCACAGCTGGCGCGTCAGTTCGGCTTCCGCCTCGTTCAGGGCCTGCTGCATGTTCGCCTGCTCGGTCTTCAGGGTTGCCACCTGCGCCTTCACGGCCTCGGCCTTCTCCCTGTCGCCTCCCTTCATCAGGGCGCCTATCTCGGCGGCGAGTTTCTTGGCCTCCGCGAGGCTGTTGTCGAGGGCCGCCTGTGTCTCGCGGCGCTTCTTGTCGGTGGCGAGCACGTTGTCGATAGCCTCCTTCGCGCCCGTGAAGTGTTTCTTCTCCAGACCGGCCACCACGCGCGCGGTCTGCTCCTTTATGAGTTGTAGTGTAAGCATATATTAAATAAGGTATGAACGAGAAAGCGGTTATGCGGTTAATGTCTTAACCGTATAACCGCCCTTTCCTTGTGTGTGTTTGTTTCCTGTCCGCCTTATGCCTCGGCAATGGGCTCCACGGACACCGTGCTGCGGTCGAGACGACCTTTCTTGAAGCATACCGTGCCGTCGATGAGTGCATACAGGGTGTGGTCGCTGCCCATGCCCACGTTCTTGCCGGGGTAGTGAACAGTTCCGCGCTGGCGAACGATGATGTTGCCGGCGATGCACTTCTGACCACCAAAAATCTTCACGCCCAGTCGCTGGGCTGCTGATTCACGTCCGTTCTTCGAACTACCTACACCTTTTTTGTGTGCCATGATTCAATGTTTTTTTAGTGGTTAAGCAATAACTTCCTTTACAGTGATCTCGGTGAACTGCTGGCGATGGCCGTTCAGCTTGCGATAGCCCTTGCGGCGCTTCTTGTGGAACACCAGAACCTTGTCACCCTTGACCAGGGGAGAAACAACGTCGCAAACAACCTTTGCGCCTTCAACTGCGGGAGTACCCACCTTCACTGCGCCGTCGTTGTCCACGAGCAACACTTTCTCAAATTCAACAGTCTGACCGGCCTCGGCGTTCTGGATGTGCTGCACGAACAGCTTCTTGCCCGCCTCTGCCTTGAACTGCTGACCGTTAATCTCTACGATTGCGTACATTTTTTGTTTTTGTTATACGTTAAACGGTTTTTTCCGTCAGGCGCCTGTTCCTCTCTCTTGGCAGGTCTTGTCCGAGCCTGTGCGGACTCTCCAAATCGGTTGCAAAATTACTGCTTTTTTCCTTCCCCACCAAATCTTTTCCTCTCTTTTTGCTCCTTATCCCACTTTTTTTTGCTAATTTTGCACCACAAACGCAAAAATCACAACCCTCAAACGTGCCGCAGGCACATCAAACCCTTCCCCATGTCCAACCCCATGAACAAGGAAACCGCCCTCGTGGTCTTCAGCGGCGGACAAGATAGCACCACCTGCCTCTTCTGGGCGATCAAGCACTTCCGGCGCGTTCAGGCGCTTACCTTCATCTACGGCCAGAAGCATGTCGCCGAGGTGGACATTGCGCGCTCGATAGCCGAGGACGCCGGTGTCGAATGGCACTCGATGGACGTCAGCTTCATCGGTCGCCTTGGCGCCAACTCGCTCACCGACCTCTCCATCGCCATGGACCAGGAGAAACCCGCCGACGCCCTGCCCAACACATTCGTCCCGGGGCGCAACCTCTTCTTCATCTCCATCGCCGCCGTCTATGCTCGCGAGCGGGGCATCAACCACCTCGTGACGGGTGTCAGCCAGACCGACTTCAGCGGCTATCCCGACTGTCGCGATGCGTTCATCAAGTCCTTGAACGTAACGCTCAATCTCGCTATGGATGAGCAGTTTGTCATCCATACGCCCTTGATGTGGATCGACAAGTGCCAGACGTGGCAGATGGCGGACGAACTGGGTGTCTTCGACCTCGTGCGCCAGCAGACACTCACGTGCTACAACGGCATTCCTGGCGATGGTTGCGGCCACTGTCCCGCCTGCAAGCTGCGCCGCGCTGGATTGGAACAATACTTAACTCAACTTTCGCAAGCTCCAGTTGAGCGGGTTATAAGGTTATAAAGGTTGATGGTTGTGAGGTTAGTCTTGCTTACCCGTCACAAGTATATTAACCCACAACCCCAAACCCTAAAACCCCTAAACCCCAAAAGTTGAGAGAAGCGAAACTTAAATTTGAAACGTATGAACAGAGAAAACGAAGGTCTCAAGTCATTGGGACGCAAGACGGAATACAAGCAAGACTACGCCCCCGAGGTCCTCGAGGCGTTCGACAACAAGCACCCCGACAACGACTACTGGGTGACGTTCAACTGCCCTGAGTTCACCTCCCTGTGCCCCATCACGGGCCAGCCCGACTTCGCCGAGATAGTCATCTCCTACCTGCCCGGCAAGCGCATGGTCGAGAGCAAGTCGCTGAAACTCTACCTCTTCTCGTTCCGCAACCACGGCGACTTCCACGAGGACTGCGTCAACATCATCATGAAGGACCTCATCCGCCTCATGGACCCCAAGTACATCGAGGTGACCGGCCTTTTCACTCCCCGCGGTGGCATTAGCATTCACCCCTATGCCAACTACGGCCGCCCCGGCACCCCCTACGCCGACCTTGCCGCTCACCGCATGCGCGAGTACAGACCAAGATGAGTAGTGCCGTGTCCCACAAATTATCAGTTATGGAAGATTATTCCTTTAGTGTGTCCGAGGCAAATTAGTCTCGGATACACTAAAGTAAACGCTATCGGGGGATTTTTATCGACCTTGTTGTTTTGCGGCGGCTGCGGCGGCTGCGGCACCAGCAGCAGCTCCGCTTGCGGCACTGCCCAGCCCAAGCCCTTCGTTAATCGCTTTCGACTCCACATCCGTAACGGCTGACACTAAAGGAGAAAGGAATGTCGTTGTCCATGATGAACCCTTAATCGTTGAATAGACTGTGTTCCAGGCACCATTCAGGAACGTGTCCGACTTATCATTCCCATTGGGCATTTTTTTCTTGACGGCTTTCATTTCAACCCATTCTGCCTGCCAGATTTTCTTGTCATAATATTTCTCTCCAGGAATGTTGGCAAAAGCCACATTCCTTGCGTTACCGATTGCGGGATTGCTCTGCTGGCCATTGGGCTTGTATTCATCGGAGAAATAGTAGTCTTTATTGAGATCGCATGATTCAGCGAGTGTCAACTCGACGCGATATTCGCCAGTTCCCCACACAGGCTTGTATTCTTCGCTGCCGGCATCCATGGAATAAGACCGAGGCACCAGGAAACAGTCTCCGGATATGCTGACTTCTGATGAGTGTCCTTTGCGGAGTTTTTTGTTTGAGACCATATATTTTTCCGCATCGCCATTGGCTTTGGAATATACGAAGACCTTCTCTCCATCCTTCCATACGCAATCATTAGGGTCTATTTTCATCGCGACATCGAAGCTGCCCAGCAGTTGGTCCCGTTGAAGCATGATTGCCTCATTAAACCATGAGGAATACACCTTCGCATTCAATGTGACGTTGAGGTCAGACTGCTTTTCAAAGAAATCGGTGTTTTTTGTTACCTCTCTTGTTACATTGCTGGGAATATCACAAAGGTTCGGCCTGAAATAAATGGAATCTATTTCGAGAAGAAACTTAGCATGGTTCACGATGCTCTGCATTCCCACGGAGTCCGTACGCAACGAGCAGAAGATATAGCAATATTCATCGTGCTTGTCGCGCTCTCCGCTTGCATTTTCCGAAGAGAAGTAACTACTGCAGCCAATACCTTTAAATGCAATGTTTTCGGGGTCGAAAGCACCATTGTAGGAAGGAAGGGCATAAAAATCCCCGATCATTTGTTGCTGCGACAAGGTCGTTTTGAATGTACGGTAAGATTTTGCAGTTGTGTACCAATTGTTGAATCTTTCCTTATGTTTCTTGATGGCATTACCGATAAACTCAACCGTATAATTGATGAGGTTGGATGTGAGATTGACGGCCTTTTGCGATGCCAGTGAACTATATCCGGTCTTTAGTGCGGCGCCCAAGGCTGTGTCGAAGAAGCCGCGCGACTTTTCTCGCTCATTTTGGAGTCCTCGGATTGTAGTGTTGCGTGACACAACTTCAGCGGGTGTCTCGACTTTTTGGACGATAATCTCATAGGCCCGATTGCCGGAAACACGATTGTTGGCTGGACTGCCAGAGATCGAATTCGTCTGCTCTGTACTCTCATTGCCTTTCTGTTGGTTGGCTTGTGCAAAGCCCAACGTTGAAACCAAGGTTAAACCAAGGAATAATAATTTACGTTTCATGTTATTGAATTTTAGTTTATTGCGTCAAGTAGTATGAATGAGTTGCAGTAACGCGGAAGGTTGAACGTCGTTATTTTGTTGTCTGACTTTGATGCTTTCAGCCGGGCGGCATTAAACGAGCGTGATTTACGACATTCTTTGGAGAAACTGATTCTTGCTGCGTTAAAGGCGGCATGAATATCCAGTTTTGTTTGTTCGCTCATGGACTTGTATAGATGTTTCATAAACAACATTGTAGCTTCATCGCTGACACTCCATAGACTTACAATCAGTGCACCTGCACCTGCTTTCTTCAATCCTCTGACCAATCCGGCCGGCCCTTCGTCGTTGAACCGTCCAAGTCCCGTTTGACAAGCGGACAGCACCATGAGGTCTATGTGCGACATGTCCATTTCGCAGAATTCCCTTGCAGAAATAATGCCATCTTCTTGGCTTTGTTGTTTATAAGCAACATTGGCGCTGGTCAACGCTATCCCCGATGCCAGAAGCGATTTGTCTTCGGTGATGGAGTCGCGCAACGCCTCGGGAACAAGGGGTACCTCTACATCAAGAGCGTACCCGTGTGTTGACAGGTGCAATACGTTGTATGACTTGTTCTGTATGTTCTCTTTTAACTGCCTCTCAAATTGGATGGTTTCTTTGGATGTCACGAACGGGGAAATCCTCGAAATCGAGTCTATCTCGACCATGGTGCCATTCAGATAAGTAAAAGGATGGTCCACACGGGGCAGTTTTGCCAATAGATAGTCCATCGCATCATGATTGGCGGCCATTTCACCATTTGAGGGCTCTGCGTCTTGATTGTAATCCAGACCTCCGGCGGCGAGCATCCTGCTCTTGTCTGATATCTTGTGAGCATTGCGGTTCACAAGATGCGATAACGTAGTCAGTCTATGCAGGCAAACTCCATTGTCGTCGCGGAGATACTCCAGTGCCAGCAGATGCAAGATGCCATCCGGCGCGAAGTAAATGTCCTCGTAGTCGTACGTTTCAAGTATGCTGTCGAGTTCGCCCCACACAAAATGCGTCAAGCACGTGTCCGTATACAGTCTGTCTTTGTCGGACATATTGCTCGAACAAAGAGCATCGTCAAGCCGTTGCACTCCATCAACCATGTAACCATGCAGGTCTTCTTCCGTCCATAAAGGAACAAACCGGACTGGTTGTCTCATCTTCAGCGATGGTACGACGATAGCGCCATATCGTGCTGTGTCATTTTTCGTATAGCGTACAAAGTCAATGGCACATTCATGTTCCTTCAGTGCCGCTCGCAGTTTGTTGCCGGTGATGCTCAATCGTTTGTTTATCTCGTTCATGTTCGAATTGCCCGACATGGCCACTTCCCGACGAAACAATGCTACATCAAGCAGGTAGTCAGGGCAATGATTTTCGAGGGCAAAAACCTTGGAAATGTTTGGCTTGATTGCTTTCCAGAAGTCCAGACGCCACTGCTCTGGCTTTGAGGCAAAATTATTGAGCGTATATTCCTTTTCTGTGGTTACATATTTGCGGAAAGCTTCGACAGCTTCCTTGTATCTGTCTTGTAGCAACAATATCTCCGCTTTCTTTCTGAGGCTAACCTGATAATTTCGGCTATCTTTGCCAAGATTCCTGGCAAACCATGCTATGCACTTGTCTATAAGTTGAATGGCTTCCTCTCCATGGCCGGATTGTGCCAATGGTATGGCTTTTCCCATTTGAATGTTCCAAGTCAGGTTGTCCGTGTTGGCATACAATAAGGCCTTGTCAAAATACGCTAACGCTTTGTCATAAATTCCAAGGTCCATGTACATGGCTCCTTGGAAAGCCATAAGTTCATATCTCGTGGCAAGGTCAAGACCATCCAAGGCATTGGCCTCCGCATATAACTTTTCCGCTTCGTCGTAATTGCCTGAAAAATAGTTGGCCGTTGCCTTTCTTACCATCCAGCGTTGGCTCTGTGCCTTGGTGATGGGGGAGTAGTCTTCGAGCAACGTCCTTGCCGTCTGGTAGTCCCCTCTTGTAAAGCACAAATCGACATAGTTCAAGACGAGTGTTGACCTGTTCTCCGAACTGATCTTCTTGTTATTTATACCCTCGACATAGATTCTTTCAGCATCCGCATAGCGCGAGGCAGCTTTCGCATCTCTTGCATCCCGGTTGATGGCACGGAACAGAGAAGCGGCAGGCTGGGCCATTGCGGAACATGAGAGGCATGTCGCCAATAGAATAAAAATCAGTCTGTCACGAATACGCATACAACATCATGGTTTGATGGGTTTGTTACGGAAATGGATAAAGGTGTCATAGAACGGCTATTCGCCTGCCATACATTGTATTGACACCCTTTCTCGGCCTTCTCCAGGCTTGCGTAGTGATGGTTGCAAGACTCGTGGTCGATGCATAATCCTATGTCCGTTTCGTCTTCGGCTATCACCATTATCGTCATGAGGCCACGCCCTTTGGTTGTGAACTTCTGTGTTGAATTGGCAGGTATGAGAAAGTTCACATGCAGTAGCCCTTGGCCTCTCATGGCGGAAGACACATCAATCAACGTGCTGTCGCTGGCAGTCCAATCGGCGACGATTTTGTCCATCCAGTCCACATCGAACAGCAGGTGATTCTCGTATTTCGTTGAATCCTGTGGCTCACATGGAACCAAACGAGTCCATGGCAATAGGCCTTCGTTTTGATCTTGCGTCATTTCATACATTCTCATGACGCAGTCCGACAGTTTGTCCGCATCTTTGTTCCAATAAGCATTTCTGCACTCAAAGCACAAATTGCGGAACACTTTGAACTTGCCTTGAAGTTCCTGCGCATCTGTAATCCCAGCTAAGGTCAGCGCAACGATAAGAAGAATGTTTTTTTTCATGATGTGGTACATATCGAATTAGTTTATTGCGTCAAGTAATATGAATGCAGCCCAATATTTGGGATCCGACCACTCAGGGGTTTTGCGAATGGTTAGCTTCGCAGCCTCCAAGGCATCATGCTTTGTCATCTTCTTGGCTATCCAATTGGCGTAAAACTCGGTCATGAGCTTGCATGTAGCTTTGTCATCGACCTTCCATAGAGACATGAGGATGGAGTTGGCTCCCGCCTTCTTGAAGCCGCGTTGCAGACCGAAGACGCCTTCTCCCTTAATGTCACCTTTCGCCGTTTCACAAGCAGAAAGGGTAATTAGGTCAAGACCTACAAGATTCATTGTGGATATCTCGAGCGATGTCAGTATGCCGTCTTCTATTCCGTCCGGGATGGTTTCGCCCATCAGAAAATTATCCGCGCCTGCAAACAACAGTCCGCTTCTCATCAGTGACTTGTCCTCCTCCGTTCGCTGTTGTTGGTCAGAGTTCATATTGTCCCCGTAGATGGCCTTTGAGTCCGCTTCGTTCATGTAAAAGCCATGCGTTGCAATGTGAATGACATTCCTCCCTTTTCCATTAATGGACTTGAACGAAGCCTCGGTGCCTTTGTCCTGCAGGAAAAGTTCCACAGGCAGTGATGAGTCTTTCATCGTGTTGGATATTTGCTCTGCCTCAATCTCGGTGCCCGGCAGGTAAGGTGTGTTGGACATAGCCTCGCGATTGCCTCGGTCTTTGTAAAATCTTGCCAAGTCGGCATTGGCACTTGCTCGCAATTCGGGATAGAGTTGCGAGTTATTCTTCATGTCGTCCATCGACATGTCGTAGTGCAAACCACCGTATACGATACAACCCGTACCTTCAATCGTGTTTTTATAAGTCAATTCTCGGGTGGAGGAAAGGCGATGGATATCATAGATGTCGGACATGTATTTGTTCGAATTATTGTAAAAAGGAAGAGATTCGATAGGTATCTCATTCAGAACTCCTGTAGGTGATATGTACAGATTCTTCTTGTTGTGTATCAATTCATGCAAAGGTTTCCAAATCAGAGTGGACGCTTTTGCGTTCTGCAACGACGATGTGTTCCAATCCAAAGAGTCGCTATTGCATAGACGTATCATGTAGGGAACCGCACAGTCGCTGGTTAGGACACAGGCGTAGAGGTCTTTGTCCTTTGAACTGGTGAACTCTATGGCGACGTCGTTCTCTTTGAGGGCGGATTTCACATCTTTCCATGATGCATAGAGTCTTGTCCTTATATCGCCAAACATCCTTGATGAAGAAAACAGTTCGTCCTCTAATTTTTTTCGTTGTTCCGCTAAGATTTTCAGGTCCTCTCCGGAAGCCTTGTCCATCTGTCCCATTATTTCCATCAGATTTTTTGCCTTGGCGATTAGGGTTCGATGGCCAGACTTGCGGATCATGGACATTACGGTGTTGTAAGAGCGAAGTTGAATGCCCTTGCACAACAAGGCTATGTCATAAGCATACATCTTTAATGAATCGGACTGCAACGAGGAAGCGAACCTGGAAGATTTATCCATTAGATTTTCAATGCTATAATCCCAAACCAAGTTGTGTTTTATGTTAAAGTTAAATGATTCCAAGTCATCTCGGATTACGTTAAGTGCAAGGTCTTGAATAATATCAGTTCTTTCGTTCATTGTGTTCAAGATTTCCATCAGCTCTTCTTGAATCATTGTTTTTGTCGCACCGGCACTAATAGCGTTAAACCCACAAAATACAAGTACATCATGATCATACAATCCCGAAAGCAGTTTTTGGCAGGAACCCATGTCGGATTCGTCTGTTTTAAGATAGGAAATAGCCTTCTGCTTGGCTTCTTCATATCGTCCGGAACGCATTAGTCCCCGAATGTATTTAAGAGTGAAATCTCCATATTCTTCCGTTCCTTTGAGTGATGCGTTTGATTCAAACAATGAGTCTAATTTTGCTGCTTGAATCATACAATCCGCCATTTTGTCATATGACTGGTTGAGGATTTCATGTTTGAAGAATAGGATATTGGTTTTTGTGTTCACGTTGTCGGTTAGACCGTATGCTTGGTCGTAGTAGTCAGATGCCTTATTAAGATATTCCTGACCTTTATTACGCAGGTAGTTTGCTTTCGCGATGATGTACAGTATCTTCTCTTTGTCGTCAAACAAATGTGGGTTGGCTTCTACAAAATTATCTGTGACATTTTCGAAGTTTTCATTGGAAACGTTGTATTGCAGAATAAAGAGCGTTTCGAAGAAAAGATAACGACAGTCCTTGGGGGCGAGTTCTTTCAATCTTGGATACAATTCCTCCTTATAGTAATCAAGAATCTTCTGTTCTTGATTATTGTCGTGCCAATACTCGACCAAGGAATAAATCCTATTATGTATTTCATTGGTGTTGACTGGTGAATTTTGCAGTATTGCATTGATATACATTCTAGAATACTTCAACCAATTGTCATAGTCTGCCATGTCTTGACATTCTTGGGCCAACTCTTCCAAGGTTTCATCGTCTAAATCTTCACGAAGCGACAAGAGTCTTACCGCTTCCTCATGATTGTCTATGTAACGATTGTATTCAATAAGAGCGTTAAGGTATTTACCTTCCAAGCGTCCCTGATAGATTTCCTTGTAGAAATTCACGCAATCTTGATGAGCCTGAATTCCTTTCTTGTCCCTTTTCTCATACATTAGTGTTCGGAACTGAAGGAAAAGGGTTGAGTCAAGAACTTCAATCATATTTCTCTTATCCAGATGTGATTTCCAGTCATTTGTTGGCTGATCAATCCGATTGTATAGGTCACGCCATTGCGCCAGATAGGCATCCATTACTTCCTGGGCTTCGATATGATTCCTTTGGGCTCTTAATTCCTGCGCGTACTCTCTTACAAGCCGTATGTAGTATGCTTCTGCGAGATAATCAGGTATTAGTCGAACCATTTCTATTTTAATCTTCTTCAAGTCGGTCTTGAACTCTCTCAGAAGATATTTCACGCTATCCGTTACAACTGCATTGGTGTAATTCGATAAGAAACTAAGTCTTTCATCAATGTCATTTACATGCTTGGCTAATGTGTGTATCGCTTTTGGCTCAATGACATTGGTGATATATGATTGTTTGATGGATTGAAATGTTTCCTTGGCTGCATTGTAATCTTTGGATAGCAGTTGTGCAATACAGAGATACATTCGTAAGTTCTGTCTTGAAGTCATGTCTTCCGCAGGAACACCTGCACGATAAAACTTCTCTTCCAGCTGTCTTAGCAGTGAAATGACATTTGCATATTTCTCACACGTTAATTCTACCGTAGCTTTGCAAATCATGAATAATGCATAGTACGGAGATTCATTGTCGATGAATTTGTCCAATGATTCGTTTTCGATTTTCTCAAAATACTCTATGGCCTTGTCATAATTGTTCAGTTTTGTGTATAAACCAAATCTCAGGCACATTGCCGTCGCGTACATTGATTTGCCGAATTCGGTATCAATCGTCTTGGATAATTTTTCAATCTCATTGATTATATCAAGTGACTTCTTTTCGTCGCTTTCCTCCATTGTACACAAACAATAGTTAACAAGCTTCGAAAAATACTCTTCAACGTCAGCATGGTCGCAAAGTGAGAGACGGGCGTATGCAATTTTTGTCTTAACGTTTGTGTGTGCAGTTTGTGAAAGTAAATCGCCCACATTGTCAAGAATTCCCTTATGGGTGTCCTTGTCATTCTTCAAACATACTCGCAGTATATCCAAATATCTATCGACATATTTTTCCAACTCCTCACCATCGTACATATATACCATAAAACGCAGACCTGCATAATCAACCATCATTGAGGTCTTCTCCAACTTGTTGTATTTTATGATGTCATCAGCAATTTCCAGATAATGCAATGCCTTATCCGTATCAAGCACCGCAGGGTGCATTGACAGGTTGACAATATCACCTAATGTGCTCAAAAGCAAAGTGTCATTCTTTTCATAGGATACCGTTTCAATTTTATGAATTTTCTCATAGTAAAACAGAGCGCTGTCGATTTTATTTGTATTAATGTATACAGCCGCAATGCCATGATATGTACCGACATGAAACAAATCAAGGCTATCACATAATTGTCGCTCCATCGCATACAATTCATACAGATCGGATAATGCCTGTTGGTATTTGCCGGCATGAAAATCTGACAATATTTTGTTGTTAAAACCATCTATGGCCAACGTTTTTCTGCGGTCTTGTGGTTTCACTCGATACCACTGTTCGTCTATTGCTCTCGCACGCTCTTTGTCTCCTGCCATATATAGGGAGTGAGCTAGCCACAATTTGCCGTAATCTTGACGCGAATTATTCGGATCCATTTGCATGGAATCCAATTCATGCACCTTTGCAAACAGGGCTGCCGCCTTCCTGAATTCAGACTTGTCGTATAGGTCCATAGCTTGCGCATACAGCTCATCGCTTTCCTGGCTTTGAGCATACAGACCAACTGTATGGATAGTTACGAGGAGTAGGAAAAACAGTTTTTTCATAGATGCAAGAATAGAGTTAATACTTTATTGCTTGTCGTGTTGAGGTGTGATTGTCTTTGATGGTCTGGTTCTTGTATGAACTCGTAGGGTTTTGCTGTCTGTCCAGTTCGGCAATGCATTGAATTTTCAAGTCTTGCATTAGGGCTTTGGTTACAACCTTGATTTTGACACCTTTCCCATTGATGCGCTTAATACGCATTGACTGGCTGGCAAGTGTCCACTTGATGACGGACTGGTCGCCAAAGGTGTCGCCCTTACGCAACGTCTTTCCGCCAATCTCGATGCTCTCAGTACTGAGATAGAGAATTTTATAGTCATCCGCAACTGCCGAGGTCGTGATGAATAGCAACAATGACAATAATGAATGTCTCATATCTTCATCCTTTTATATGTAACAACATATTTGATTATCGCAAAGTAGGTGGACGGGAACAAAATGCTGTGTATGTGACCATTGAAGAATAGCACAATATCCAGCATTGTTATCAGCATTCCGCAACCAAAGAAGGTCAGGCAGAAGTGCAGAAGCCTCGACTTGCTACGCCTTATGACAGGTATGCGGTCGGACAATGAGTGGCGCATCAGCAATAAGCATGAAATGATGAAATAGACGCAGGCGAAAAGTAGTTGATGCCACCAGTTCACATAGTGTTCTCCTTTCTCCAATGCCCGCAAAGCCCTGTACAGTATGTACGAACCGGGCTTCATGCCTATGTAGGTGTCGTGAACGTCTTCGACGAAATTGCCTATCACAACGACCTTGCCCTCAGACATCTCACCGAAATCGTCTCGCAGATAGGATAAAATCTCGTGTCCCAGTTCATAATACCTTTGGTCGCCGTTTGCCATGACCTTGTCAAAATGTACGCTGGGGAACTTCAAGAAAACGCTTTTCTGACATAACCTACCATCGCAAGTTGTAAGCAATGCGGTCTCCGACATCTCTTTTCCCGTCAGATCTTTATATGCATATAACGGCAGCGAGGTCCTGCCTTGGTCAAGGTACAGATAGCGTTCAAAATTCGTGGCTGTTATTGTCGAATAGTAATCTGCCAATGCCGACTTGGATAGAGGGAACCCACGGGGCGTTCGTATATCCTTGTGGTTTGCTACCACAATCCTGTCCATGGATGCTATTTGCTCGAAGAGGGAGTCGTCGTTTTCTTGATAATTGGCTTCCTCAAATCTCACGTCAAGGACAAGGTACTTGTATGAGTTCGTTGCTTTAGCAAGCTTCAGCACCTCAAGAAGTTTCTTTCTGTCGGTTACATCCGTTGTGCCTATGGTCTCTCCCAATTCATCCCTATGCTCGGCGAGTTGCTTGTCGTAAGAGACGTTAATGAACAAAGCGCCGTCAAGTTCCTCGTCAACGGTTTGTCCTCCGATGACCTCCCATAACCATTGAATATGTGAAAGTTCTGTGATGTATTCACCCGTATATAGGGGCTGGTTGTTCCACAGATAACCCACAAAGGTCAACACAACGACATTGAGTATGGATATGTAGATGATTCTGCGACGGCGAGAATCCACATACTTATATATTACCGAGAGACTTTTGCTCATGGTCATAAGTGTCAAACTTTGTGGATCAATACGGCACATCGTCATAGACGGGGGCGCCGCCCAATGGGTCGTCGGGCATGGGGGGCAGGTCGTCGGTGCCCATGGAACTGATCTTGGAGGTGTGGGTCCGTCCGTGGCTCTCCTGCAGGCTCTCCTCGGTCTCGTCGAGGAAGCGGGCGTACTCGTTGCGGAAGCGCATCAGCACGTCGCCCACGGCACCGTTTCGGTGCTTGGCGATGATGAACATCGCCATGCCGCGCATGTCGTGGCCCTTGCCGTCGTCGTAGAGCTTGTAGTACTCGGGACGGTGGATGAAGCACACCATGTCGGCGTCCTGCTCGATGGCTCCCGACTCGCGCAAGTCGCTGAGCACGGGTATCTTGCCGTCGAAACCCTCGCGGCCGTCCACACCGCGGTTCAGCTGCGAGAGGGCGATGATCGGTATGTTGAGCTCCTTGGCGAGACCCTTGAGCGAGCGCGAGATGGTCGACACCTCCTCCTGGCGGCTGCCGAACGACATTCCGCTGGCGTTCATCAGCTGCAGGTAGTCGATCATAATCATCTTCACGCCATGCTCGCGCACCAGTCGGCGCGCCTTGGTGCGCAGCTCGAAGATGGACATCGAGGGCGTGTCGTCAATATAGAGAGGGGCGTCGTAGAGCGGGGTGATGCGGTTGTCGAGCTGCTTCCATTCGTAGGGCTCCAGCTGACCGCTCTTGATCTTCTCGCCAGTTATCTCGCACGTGTTGACAATCAGACGGTTGACCAACTGCACATTGCTCATCTCCAACGAGAAGATGGCGATGGGGATGCGGTTGTCGACAGCCATTTTCTTCGCCATCGACAGCACGAAGGCAGTCTTGCCCATGGCGGGGCGCGCGGCGATGATGACGAGGTCGCTGTTCTGCCATCCGCTGGTCATCTTGTCCAACGAGGGGAAGCCGCTCGTCAGTCCGCTCAGTCCGTCGCTTCGCGAGGCCGCCTTGCGCAGGAGGTCGTAAGCCTCGCCGATCACGGGATTGATCTGCGTGTAGTCCTTCTTCATGTTCAGGCGCGAGATCTCGAAGAGCTTGCCCTCGGCCTCCTGCATCAGTTCGTCGACATCGTTGCTCTGGTCGAAGGCTTTGGTCTGCAGTTCGCTCGTGAAGGTGATGAGCGAGCGGGCGAGGTGCTTCTGGGCGATGATGCGCGCGTGATATTCAATGTGGGCTGACGACGCCACCTGGGCGGAGAGGGTGGTGATGTAGTAGGGGCCGCCCACCTCCTCGAGCTTGCCCGCCGCCTCCAGAGCCTCGGTGACTGTGAGTATGTCCACGGGATTCTGGCGGATGTTGAGCGCCTGGATGGTGGCGTAGATGGTCTGGTGGCGAGGGTCGTAGAAGCATTCGGGGCGAAGTATCTCGCTCACAAGCGAATAGGCGTCCTGCTCGATGAGCAGGGCGCCGAGCACCGCCTGCTCCATCTGGAGATTTTGCGGTTGCTGGTGGCCGAAGGCGTCGGTGTCGGGTACGGCTACGCTTTTCTTCTTCCTCGCGCCGCCGTTGCTGGTCTGTGTGTTCGTCATAATTTTGCCCAAAATGGACGGCAAAGATAGCGCATTTTTGCGTATAAACAAGATTTTGGGGGCTAAATGGGGCTTAAATGGAAAAAAACGTGCCCATGACACCTCCTATGTCGGATTTTTTTTCTACTTTTGCGAGTTAATAGCGCAAAAACAACAACAAAACAATAAAAAGACAATGGCAGTATTGCAAAAAATCCGCAACAGGGGCGCAATTCTGGTCGGCGCAGTCGGCCTCGCCCTTTTTGCTTTCATCGCCGAGGAGGCTGTGCGTTCGTTCCAGTCAACGGCTAACGAGAATCGTCAGAAGGTTGGCGAGGTGTTTGGTAAGTCTCTCTCCGTCCAGGAGTACAACGAGATGATTGATGAGTACGCTGAGTTCGAGAAGGCTTCACGCGGTCTCTCTCAGCTCGACGAGCAGGCTCTCTACCGCGTTCGCGAGAACGCATGGAACTCTTACGTCCAGTTCCAGATCGTAAAGCATGAGTGCGACGAGGTGGGTCTCGCCGTCAGCGACGCTGAGGTGCAGGACGCAGTCATGAAGGGCGGCAGCCAGTGGCTCCAGCAGTTCGCTTACCTTCTGGGCATGGGTGGCCGCTACGACTACAGCGTCGTGCGTCAGGTCATCGACCAGTACAACACGATGAAGAGCGACCCCGCCCTGCAGAGTGGCGCTGAGTTCGACCAGATCCGCACCATCTATAACCTCTGGCTCTTCGTCGAGAAGCGCATGCGCGAGGAGTTGCTCATGCAGAAGTTCGGCTCGCTCCTCCAGGCTTCGGTCGCTCCCGACGCCATCGCCAAGGCGGCGTTCGACGAGCGCATCAGCCAGTACGACGTGGTGCTCGCCGCTCTCCCTTACAGTTCTATCGCCGACGAGACCGTCGAGGTGAGCGACGCCGACATGAAGGCCAAGTACGAGGAGTACAAGCCCCTCTTCCAATGCCCCGACGAGGAGCGCGAGGCAGAGGTCATCTCAGTGACAGTCACCGCCAGCGAGGCTGACCGTACGGCCCTGCTCGCCGAGATGAACGAGGTGGCCGCCACCATCGGCGAGGCCACCAACATGGCCAAGGCCGTGCGCGAGGCTGGTTCTTCGGTTGCCTACAGCACACTGCCCGTATCGCGCCGCCACCTGCCCTACGACATCGCCCAGCGTCTCGACTCGATGCAGGCAGGACAGGTCGAGGGTCCTTTCACCTCTAACGACAACACGATGAATGTCGTGCGCCTGCTCGCCAAGGTGAGCCAGCCCGACAGCATCGAGTTCCGCCAGATCGTGGTTGGCGGCGCCGACATCGCCGCCGCCCGCAAGACAGCCGACAGCATCGTGGCCGCCATCAACAGCGGCACTCCCTTCGACACCATCGCCGCCCAGAAGAACCAGCCTGCCGACAAGCAGTGGCTCACGGGTGCGCAGTATGAGGGACAGGCCGTCACCGGCGACAACCTGACTTATCTCAACGCCCTGCTGGGCGCCTCTGCGGGTTCGCTCCAGGTGCTCGAGCTGCCCAACGTGGTGCTCGTCATCAACGTGACCGACCGTCGCGCCATGACAGACAAGTATGACGTGGCTATCGTGAAGCGCGCCATCACCTTCAGCAAGGAGACCTACACCGAGGCTTACAACAAGCTCTCGCAGTTCCTCGCCGAGAACCAGACGGCCGACGCCATCCGCGAGAACGCTCCCAAGAAGAACTACAGCCTGCAGACCGTCACCGTCAGCCCCAAGACCGACCGCGTGGCCGGCATCGCGGCTACACGTGCCACTCTGCGCTGGCTCATGGACGGCGACACCGACATCAACGCCGTGTCTGAGCTCTACGAGTGCGGCGACAACGACAACCTGATGGTTGCCATTCTCAAGGGTGTGACCCCGAAGGGTTACTATCCCGTCTCTGCCACCATGGTCGACGCCTACCTGCGTCCGATGGTACTGCGCGACAAGAAGTATGCCACTCTCAGCGAGCGTGTCGCCGGCAAGAGCTTCGCCGAGGTTGCCTCTATGGAGGGCGCCAAGGTGGACACCGTGCGCCACATCACCTTCGCCGGCAATGTCTTCGTTCCCGTCATCAGCGCAAGCGAGAGTTCGCTCTCGGGTGCCCTTGCCGGCAAGAAGATTGGCGACGAGGTCAAGGGCGTGAAGGGTGACGCCGCCGTCTACACGGTCAAGGTCACCGGCACGAACAAGAGCGCCGAGACCTACGACGAGGCCGCCGAGCGCAACCGCGCCGCCATGAGCACCACGGGCATGGCCATGCAGGGACTCATGGAGCGTCTGCTTGAGAAGGCGGAGGTAGTCGACCACCGCTACATCTTCTATTAAAGCGCGCGTGCGTGAGGGTTGCACCGTCAACCCTCAACGTGCCCCAGGCGCACCAATCCCACTTCACACACGTGAACAACATGACTTTCCTACGCCTCACCGAGGCGACAACAGAGGCAGCGGGCGACATCAGTCGCTTGCTGCCTCAACTTTCCGACCGTCCGCATCCCTTCTCGCTCGCCGACCTCGAGGCGATGCTCGCCTCCGACCGCTGCCTTTTATACTGCGTGCGCGACGAGCAGTCGTGCCGCATCGTCGGCATGCTCACTTTCGCGGGCTATCTCATCCCCACGGGCGAGAAGTGGCAACTCGAGGATGTCGTCCTCGACGCCTCGCTCCGCGGACAGGGCCTCGCCCGCCGCTTTGTGGCCTGGGCCGTGGAACAACTCAGGCGCGACCACCCGGCCGCGCCTGTCTATCTCACCTCGCGTCCCTCGCGCGTGGCTGCCAATGCCCTCTATCGCTCGTTGGGCTTCCAACAGCGCGAGACGAACGTCTATTCTATTCCAGCGCTCCCACCAAATCCCTGATGTCGCCGATCTTGTGGCGGCGCATGTAGTCCTCGATGCCGTCGGCGACCTCGGCTCCCACGTGGGGGTTGACGAAGTTGGCCGTGCCTATCTGTATGGCGCTCGCTCCGGCGAGCATGAACTCGATGGCATCGGTGGCGTTGCTGATGCCGCCCAGTCCGATGACGGGGATCTTCACAGCGCGTGATGTCTGGTAGACCATGCGCAGGGCGACGGGCTTGACGGCCGGTCCTGACAGTCCGCCCGTGCCGATGCTAAGGCACAGTTTCCTCCGCTCCGCGTCTATCGCCATGCCCATCAGCGTGTTGATCAGGCTCACGGCATCCGCTCCCTCCGCTTCGGCGGCGCGGGCTATCTCGGTGATGTCGGTGACGTTGGGCGAGAGTTTGACGATGAGTGTCTTGTGGTAGGCCTTCCTCACCGCGCGCACCACCTCGGCGGCCGCCTTCGCATCGGTGCCGAACGCCATGCCACCGTGCTTGACGTTGGGGCAGGAGATGTTGAGCTCGATGGCGGGAATCTTCTCCAGGGAGTCGATGCGCTCGGCGCACAGGGCGTAGGTCTCGGCGCTGTCGCCGCTCACGTTGACGATCATCTGCGTGTCGATGTCCTTGATGGCGGGGTAGATATGCTCGGCGAAGTGTTCCACGCCCTTGTTCTGCAGTCCGACGCAGTTGAGCATTCCGCTCGCCGTCTCCGCCATGCGGGGGTAGTCGTTGCCCTCACGCGCCTTGAGCGTGGTGCCTTTCACTATCACGGCTCCGAGTCGGTCGAGAGGCACGAGGTCGGCATATTCCACGCCGTATCCGAAGGTGCCGCTGGCGGTCATCACGGGGTTGCGCATCTCCATTGCGCCTATCGTTGTCTTCAGTGTCATTTCCATTCCAGTTCGTTGGTGTTGAATACGGGGCCTTCGGTGCATACGCACACGTTGTGCCCCTCGTGGTTCTTCTGCACGCAGCAGAGGCAGGCGCCCAGTCCGCATGCCATCATGTTCTCAAGGCTGACGTAGCAGGGCACGCTCGCCCACCGCGCCACGGCCTTCATCATCGGTGTCGGTCCGCAGACCATCACCGCATCGAACTGTTCGCGGCCGAGCAGGCTGTGGTCGGTGACAAAGCCCCGCTCGCCGTCCGAACCGTCCTCGGTGGTGGTCATCACGCGTGCCACCGCCTCGTACTCCTCGCGGCGCAGTATGTCCTTGGCTGTCCGTCCGCCGAGCAGGAAGGTCACCTCGCAACCGTTCGCCTTCAGTCGCCGTCCGAGGTAGAGCAGGGGAGCGGTGCCTATGCCGCCGCCTGTCAGCAACACTCGTCCCTCCGTCATGTCGGGAAATCCGTTGCCCAAAGGCAGCACGAGGTCCATCTCGTCGCCCTGCTTGACAGATGCTATTGAGTGCGTGCCGCGCCCCACGGTCTGCACGAGCAGATGGAGCGTGTTGTCGGCCTCGCTGATGTCGTGGATACTGATGGGGCGGCGCAGGAGCACGCCTCCGTCCGGCACCGCCACCTGGACGAACTGCCCGGGACGCATCGCGGGCAACGGCCTGTCGTCGGTCAGCACGATATGGGCGACACGCTCGCTGAGCATCTCGCTGGCGGCGACGGCGAGCTTTAGTTGAAATTTATGCTGAATTTCGTTCATATTATATTTAATGTGGTGCAAAGTTACGCTTTTTTTCAGTAACTTTGCGCCCTGAAACGTCAAAATATTCGCATGAACATCTCTGACAACGCTTCCTACGCGGCATCAAAATACATTTCTCTCGAGGTCAAGGCGCCCGCCCGGCTCCTGCCGTTCCTGATGGAACAGATGAGCGGTGCGAGCCGCAACAAGGTCAAGGACATACTCACGGGACGGGGTGTGATGGTCGACCGCAAGACGGTGACGCGCCACGACTACGAGCTCGTGCCCGGCAACGTCGTCCTCGTCTGCCGCCACAAGCGTTCGACCGAACTCACCAACCGCTTCGTGAAAATCGTCTATGAGGACAAGGAACTCGTCGTCATCGAGAAGGGCGAGGGCATCCTCTCGATGGCGAACGCGGCGGGGCAGTTCTGCGTCAAGATGGTCCTCGACGAGTATTTCCGCAAGCGCCAGTTCAAGTGCCACGCCCATGTCGTCCATCGCCTCGACCGCGAGACGTCGGGCCTGATGATCTATGCCAAGCGCATCGAGTGCGCCCAGGCTCTCCAGAGCGACTGGCACAACATCGTCTATGACCGCCGCTATGTGGCTGTCGTCTGCGGCGAGATGCCGCAGGAGGGCGGCACCGTCGAGAGCTATCTCAAGGACAACAAGGCGTGCATCACCTATTCGTCGCCCACGGACAACGGCGGCAAGCTGGCCGTCACCCACTTCCGCCGCCTGCGTGTCGGGGGAGGGCTTACGCTCGTCGAGCTTAAGCTGGAGACGGGCCGCAAGAACCAGATCCGCGTCCACATGGCAGACCTTGGCTTCCCTGTCCTCGGCGACCTCAAGTACGGTGGTCGCGGCACCTCCCTTGGCCGTCTCTGCCTCCATGCCTACCGCCTCCATTTCTATCACCCCATGACCGGCGCCCCCATGCAGTTCGAGACTCCCATCCCCACGCCCTTCCTCCAACTCTTCAACGAACAACAAACGAATTAACCCACAACGTATTACTTATTACTTATTACTTATTAGCTATTACTTAATTAGTTATTACTTAACCAAAATGAAAATTATCTCTTCCCTTACGGTCGCTCTCTCGGCCGCCGTACTTGTATCTTGCGGCAGTTCGTCTCCGCTCTTCACGCAGACAGGCTCATCGACCACCACCCAGTCCACCACAGGTTCTGCCGCCGGCTCTATCCTCGGTGCCATTCTCGGTGGCGCAACGGGCAACTCAGGTTCGACAACCACCACACAGACCACAACCCAGAGCACCACGGGCTCTGCCGCCGGCTCTATCCTCGGTTCCATCCTCGGCGGCGTGACCGGCTCCTCAACCTCGTCAAGCGGTTCGCAGGGCATCCTCGGTTCGCTTCTCGGCACTCTCCTCGGCAACACCGTCCAGGTCACCGAGCAGAGCGTTATCGGCACATGGGCTTACGCCAGTCCCGATGTCCGCTTCGAGAGCGAGAACCTCCTCTCGAAGGCCGGCGGTGAGGTGGCTGCCTCGCAGATTGAGACCAAGCTTGCCGATGTCTTCTCGAAGGTGGGCATCAAGGAGGGTTCCTGCGCTTTCACGTTCGCCCAGAACAACCAGGCCGCCTTCACCATCGGCGGACGCTCAATCAGTGGCACTTACACGGTGGACAGTTCCAACCGCAAGCTGACCTTCAAGAGCCAGACCGGACTCATCACCCTCGACGCCACTGTCTACCAGGTTGGCAACACGCTCACCCTGCTCTACGATGCCAAGAAGATACTCGCCCTCACCCAGTCTGCCGGCGCCCTCCTTGGCTCGCTCGGCTCGACGGTGGGCACGCTCAGCTCCATCCTCAACTCCTACGAGGGCATGCAGCTCGGCATGAACATGAACAAGAACTAAACAACTAAAGTTTCGCAAGCCGAGCTTGCGAAGACTACAGACTACAAAGTACAGACTACAG
>JABUTZ010000009.1:47879-52377 GCA_021443415.1 Bacteroidaceae bacterium
CGAGTATGCTGTCGAGGTGGTCGCGGTTGGTGTCCGTGATGAATATCTGTCCGAAGCGCTCGCTCGCTACCAGCCGGACTATCTGCTCCACGCGGCTTGCGTCGAGCTTGTCGAAGATGTCGTCAAGGAGCAGCATGGGTGTCGTGCCCCCCGCCGCCTGTCGTATGAACTCAAACTGGGCGAGCTTCATCGCCACGAGAAAGGTCTTGCACTGTCCCTGCGACCCTTCGCGGCGCAGAGGGTGGCCGCCGATGCCCATCTCCAGGTCGTCGCGGTGCACGCCATGGAGCGAGAATCCCATTATCCTGTCCTTGCTCCGTCCGTTGGCTATTGTCGCCAACAGTGGCCCGCGCTCGCCGTGCGACGTGTAGCGCAGTTCGACGGTCTCCTTCTCCTGCGAAATCTCGCGGTAGTAACTTTGGAACAGGGGCACGAACCGCTCCACGAACGCCTTCCGTCGCTCGTAGATTGTCTCGCCGTTACGCGCCATCTCCTCCTCCCAGAGCTCCATCAGGCTGTCGTCCGCCTCGCCCTCCATCTTGAGCATGGCGTTGCGCTGCTGCAGGGCTTTGTTGTAGCTGACGAGGCAGTCGAGGTATTCGTGGTCGTACTGCGAGATGACCTGGTCCATCAGCCTGCGCCGCTCCTCGCTCCCTCCCAGTATGAGTATGGTGTCCGACGGCGACACCATCACCAAGGGGAGCAGGCCGATGTGCTCCGACAGCCGCTTGTATGCCTTGCCGCCGCGGCGCATCGTCTTCTTCTGTCCCGCCTTGATGCCGATGTGGATGGTCTCCTCCGTCCCGTCGTCGAGCGTGTAGCGCCCCTGCACCATCATGAACGGTTCGCCGTGGGTGATGCAGAGCGTGTCCTGCGGCTGGGTGGCGCTCTTGCAGAACGACAGCATGTAGAGGGCGTCGAGCAGGTTGGTCTTGCCCATGCCGTTCTGCCCGATCAGGGCGTTCACGTTGGGCGAGAAGGTGAGCTCCGCCTGGCGGATATTCTTGAAATTGACTATCGAAAGTGACTCCGTTCGCATAATTTTAGTGCAAAAATAAAGAAAATATCGCTAAGATGGCTAAATAAATCCTCAGAAATTTCTTCTCCCCAACAAATTTCTGTAATTTTGCAAAAGATTATGCAAATAACAAACAAAACATTATAATGGCAAAGCAAAAGAATGTGAAGCAGGACGACCTGCTCGAGATGGAGATGTCGATTATCGACAAGTACAAGAAACCGTTCTCAATCGCCTGCGTGGTGCTCGTTGTGCTCGTGGGTTGTGTGTCGCTGTGGCACTATCTCTCCAACAAGTCCAACCGCGAGACCCTGGAGCAGATGTACCAGGCGGAGGCTTATTTCCGCGCCGGTCAGTACGACCTTGCGCTCAACGGCAGCGACTCGCTCAGCGTGAAGGGTTTCGTCGAACTGGCCGAGGGAGGCTCAAAGGCCGCCAACATGGCAAAGGCCTACGCCGGCATCTCGTATGCCAAGCAGGGCAACTGGGCCGAGGCCATCAAGTACCTTGAGGACTTTGACGTAAAGGGCGACAACACCATCTCTGTGTCTGCCCTGCGCACCCTCGCCGCCTGCTACGCCAACAACGGTGATGTGGACAAGGCTGTCGCCACCTACAAGAAGGCTGCCAAGAACGCCGACGGCGACTCGTTCGCTCCCGTCTGCCTGATGGAGGCCGCCCAGCTGCTCGAGACTCAGGGCAACAAGGCTGACGCCAAGGCTCTCTACGAGAGCATCAAGGCCGACTATCCCCAGATGGCCCAGACCGTGGAGAAGTACCTGCAGCGTGTGGCTGAATAATCTTCCGCCATGGCTACACGTTTCCACAATTTGTCGGACTATGATTTCAACGCAGTGCCGGACGCATCGGAGATGACGTTCGGCATTGTTGTGAGCGAGTGGAACGACAAGATTACGGGCGCCCTGCTCGAGGGTGCCGTAGCTACCTTGATGAAGCACGGGGCGAAGGAGGACAACATCGACGTGCGCACCGTCCCCGGCAGTTTCGAACTCGTCTATGGAGCCGCCAAGATGCTCAAGAGCGGCCGCTACGACGCCATCATCGCTTTCGGCTGCGTCGTGCGCGGCGACACCCCCCATTTCGACTACATCTGCCAGGGTGCGACCCAGGGCCTCGCCCATCTCAACACCCTCTCGCAGACCCCCGTCGTCTACGGCCTCCTCACCTGCGAGACCATGCAGCAGGCCATCGACCGCAGCGGTGGCTCCCTCGGCAACAAAGGTTGCGAGTGCGCCGTCACCGCCATTAAGATGGTGCGCTTCTGACCGATTGTTTATTGAGACTCACAGACTCACTGGCTGGCATCCCATCGCACGGATGCCAGCCATTTTTTGCATCGTCAAGATTTCGTCGCAAAAATTTGCCTGAATGGGCGGAAAACAGTAAATTTGCGCTTGAAATGTTATGGCGGTAAAATTTACGGAGATAGAATTTCATAGAATAGGTTGCAAACCAATTACATGATAGATTTGCACTTTAACCAACAACTCGCACAAGGGTATCATGGAAAGACTCAGATAGCGAGGGTTATGACTGAGGATTGGGTGACACGAAATATGTATTGCCCAATTTGTGGTCATCCGATGCTATGCCATTATGAGGCAAACAAACCTGTCGCGGATTTTTATTGTCCTTCGTGTGGCAATGATTTTGAATTGAAGAGTCTTCAAAAACAACGTGGACCACTTGGCAATACAATCAATGACGGACAATATGATAAGTTGATAGAGCGCATCACATCTGCTCAGAATCCAAATTTTCTGTTCATGCATTATGCTGATTGCATGGTTCGCAACTTAATTCTGATTCCGAATCACTATTTCGTACCGAGCATAGTCATCAAGCGCAAGCCATTGTCTCCCGATGCGCGAAGAGCGGGGTGGACAGGTTGTATGATAAATATCGCGGATATTCCTCAGAGCGGCAAAATCTTCATTGTTCAAAATGGTGAAGTCATTGACAAAGATGTTGTGCAGCATCAGTATCAGCGGACATTGTTCTTGAAACAAGGTAATCTGTCAAGTCGTGGGTGGACATTGGATGTTATGGCTTGCATAGAAAGAATACCGGATACGGACTTCACGTTAGACCAAGTGTATGCCTTCACAAAAGAACTTGAGGCGAAACATCCCGAGAACAATTTTGTGCAAGCAAAAATACGGCAACAACTTCAGTATCTGCGTGACCTGGGCTTCGTCGACTTTACATCCAGAGGTCATTACCATAAAACGAAATAAATTGTATTTCTGCCAATAATTTTGTAAATTTGCAGTTAAAAGATAATTTACAAGGTATATGCTGTTCAAGCGAAATTATAACCCGAAGGATGTTGCGTCCATCTTTGCGTATAGCCGCGAATTGCTTCATAGGTCGTTGGCGGAGGTGATGCCTGCGATTGATGCCTCTGTGACAATCGATGAGATTGAGCAGGACGGCAAGGGTGGAGTGGGTGTCTTGGTGGAGAAATACTTCTTTGGCTATGAGCCGAACAGCGACCCGCGACCAGACTTCCCGGAGGCAGGTTTGGAACTGAAAGTGACTCCGTTGAAAAAACTGAAGAATGACGAACTGGCAATAAAGGAGCGACTGGTATGCGACATGATTGACTATATGGAGATTGTTGACGAGGAATTTGAGAACTCGCGCTTCTGCACCAAGTCAATGCTGATGCTCATTTTGTTTTACCTGCACATAAACGGCTGTAGCAAAAAGGATTTGACGTTTCTGTACAGTGTCTTGTGGCAGATAAAGGGTAAGGACTTGCTGATTATCAAGCAGGACTTTATTACCATTCGCGACAAGGTGCGCCGCGGACTTGCACACGAACTTTCGGAGGGCGATACGCTCTATCTCGGTGCTTGCCGAAAAGGGCAGAAAGGAGACTTCCTGCGCACTCAGCCATTTAGCGACATCGAGGCTCCACGTCGTGCGTTCTCGCTGAAGCCCGCCTATATGCGCACAATCCTCGATTTCGTGCGCGACAGCGGTTCCGATATGGCTACCAACACAGAGATGCAGGTGCAAAAGATGCAACTTGTGTCGGAACAGGAACTACGCTGTGGCACTTTTGAGGATATCCTGACAGGCAGGCTGATGACGTTCAAGGGCTGTGACTACAGACAGATTGCCGAGCAGTTTGGCATGACGGTAAAAGCCACGGAGAAGAGCAAGTTGGCAAGGGTGACCAAGCGCATCTTGCTTGAGGGACTTAACGACTTCAACGATGCAGAGGAGATACGCAAGGCTGGCATCATAGTCAAAACAATCAGAGTGGAGCAGAACGGCGCGATACGCGAGAACATGTCGTTTGAAAACATTGACTATGATGAGGTGTGGGCAAATGATGAGTGGCTCGACTCACGTTGGTACGAGATTGTCACCTCGCGTTTCATGTTTGTCGTCTTCCGCGAGAGTCCAAATGCTGATTGGGGTGCTGAGAAACGATATGTGCTGGACAAT
>JABUTZ010000009.1:54083-60608 GCA_021443415.1 Bacteroidaceae bacterium
ACTCTACACTCTACACTCTATTCTCTACACTCTACACTCTATTCTCTACACTCTACACTCTATTCTCTATTCTCTATCCTATGATCTTGTCACCTGCAGTCCCGTCTGGCTGATGCTCATGTTCACGAAGCGAGCCATTCGGTTTTGGCTGTTTTCGGTCAGCACCTTGCGTATGCGTGCCGCCGCCTCCTGGTCCTTGGCGAGCATGTAGAGGTAGCCGCCGCCGCCTGCGCCTGGCAGTTTGTATCCGAGGCAGAGGTCGTCGACGAGGCTTGTCAGGCGGTCGATGGCTGGCGGATTGGTGCCGGCGTCGAGGCGTTTGTTCAGCGCCCATGTGCGACGCAGGCAACGTCCGTAGTCGTCCATGCGTCCGCGGAGCAATGCGTCGTAGAGCATGTCGGCGTTCTCGCGCATCTGGGCGAGCGTGTCGAGCGTCTCCGCCTTTTGCAGGAACATGCCGCGCACGATCTCGTCGAGTATCTGCTTAGCTGTGCGCCGTATGCCCGTATAATATAATAGGTGTAGCTGGCGGTTGTCGATGTCGGTGAACAGTGTGTCGGGCAGCCACCGCGTGTCGGGTGTCTGCTTGGTGCCGGGCGTTGTGGTCAGTCGCTTGATGCCGTGGAGCACACCGCCGTATTGGTCCTGCCAGCCGCCGCCCGTTGTGAGCATCTGCTCGAGCACGAGGGTGTGGTGGCACACGTCGTTCTTGTCCCAGCCGAGGTTGGCGAAGTCGCTGATGGCGGCGAGCACGGTGCTGGCTAGGATGCTGCTCGTACCCAGTCCGCTACCCGCAGGTATGGCACTGAGCAGGGTGATCTCCATTCCGCAACCGAGGGCGCGCAGCTCATCCTCCAGCTCGCTCTGCCCGAAGCCCGCAAGTACGAGAGCCGCCTTGGGTATGCTGAACGCATTGCCCACCCTGTTGTATGTCAGCAGTTCCGTGCGCGTATGCAGGGTCTCGCTCACGCCCATGTCTATGCTGCGCAGTATGATGACCGGGTCGGCGCATGGCTTGACATAGACCTGCAGGGGCGGTTGCGAGTTGAGTTCGATGGCGATGTTGACCACGTCACCACCGTGTATCAGGCAGTTGGGCGGTGTGTCCGTCCAGCCGCCGGCGAGGTCGATGCGCACGGGGCAACGCGCCCAGACAATCTGGTCCGCCGCCACGTCCATCCTGGGGTAGTGTTTCTCGCCGAGAGTCTGCTCGGTCAGTGTCCTGCGCAGTATCTCGAATGCCTCGCCCTTGGCACTCTCGTCGCCCAAGCTCTCGCGCAGCATGGCGCGGCTGATTTGCTTGGCGAGGGTGAGGTTGGCACTGTTGTCGAGTGGCAGTGTCCTGCCGTTCTCGCGCATGAGGCCGGCGATGTGGTGCAGGTCAAGCTGATAGAAGACACTGCGCTCATGGTTGCGGCATAGTTCCTCCACGCAGTCGAGCATCAACGCCTGGCGCTGCCGGTGGAGGCGACGGAGATTGGCTTGGTTGCTTATCTCAAAGGCGCTTATCGTCTCCACGCCCGTCACCTCGCCAGCCATTGCCATGTCGAGAACCGATTGCAGATGGCTGATGTCCCGGGCGATGCCGTAGAGTGGGGCGAACTGCCGCTCGCCGTCCATGCGGTCGTCGAACATATACAGGCGCACGGCGTATGCCTCCTCGCCTATAGGCACGATGTCGAGGCACTGCCCGGGCTTCAGGTCGGCGCGCAGGTCGGCTGTGGGTACTCCCGTCACCACGTTGTGGTTCGAGATAGTGAACTCACTGCCTATCAGTGAGTTCTCTATCCATGTGTATTCGTTATCCTCGCGAAACTCAATCGCCGTCTTGCAGTTTTGGGTGAAGATGCTGGGGTGCGCCTTCGCCTTGAGATGTAGGATGTCGCGTCCGTCGCTCACGCGGTTCTGCAGGCGGAGCGTGCTGCTTATCAGGTCGCGTGTGGTGCCGAAATGATAGAACTCGCCCTTGTCGAGTGGCACGATAGCCACCGTCAGGTCTGCCAGTTCGGGGTCGGGAGCCGTGGGGTTGTTGCCCAGGGCGCAGCCGAACTCGCCGTAGAGGTCGTATTCGCCGCGTGCCTTGTATTTCTTCTGCATGCGTTCCACTGCCTTGTCGCTCAGCAGCCACACACCGATGTCGAGCAGGTAGAAATGTGTGACCGAGAGGTCGGCGAGAGCCTTGGGCGACGGTTTCTGGAGCATGAAATCCAGTTCGGTGGGGTTGTCGCGACGGCACACATAGACACCATGGTTCTTGGCTGTCTCCGCCTCCACGCCGATGGCGAAGCAAACGACGTCGGCTTCGGTGTCGAAGAAAGGCACCGGCCGTGGGGTGGTGATGAGCACGTCGCCCGAGCAGACGAGCGTGTGCTGGTTGTCGCCTGCCATCTCGCTGATGCGCTCATACAGTGGCAGTTGCAACGAGAGCAACGTCTGGTCGATGCGCTGTCCGCGCGCCCAGCGGAACACGGGGACGGGTGTGAGTATCTTGCCCACGGGTGCGTAGGCGGGCAGGCGCCGGCTCATTCCGCCGGCATGGAGCAGTATGCGCTTCTCCCGTTTGAGATATGTTGTCAGTTCCTCGCCGCCTGCCGCTTTCTCCAGCAGGTGGATTGTGCCGCCACCCGAACCGAGCTTGCGTCCCACGGGGTCGCAGGCGACGAAATACTCGTCGCCCGGCAGTCCTGTCACCTCGTGGAAGCTGTCCACAAGCACAGGTGGCACTGATATGAGTTTCTTCGTCATGTTATGCAAATCCAAATTCAACTCTCTATGCGGATTCCGTGTAGGGAACGACAGTTCCCGCGTTCAACCATTTCAAACCATTTCAAACCACATCAAACGAGTGCCGTCAGGCACTTCATCCTCACTCGCTCATCTTGCCGATTCTCTGCTCCTCCGAGAGGCGGCAGATGAGCAGTCGGCCGTCTTTCTCCGATACGATATAGCCATCGAGTCCCTGAATGACGACTTGCTTCATGTCGGTCGTGTGAATCATGCAGTTTGAGGTCTCGTAGAGACGCACCTCGTTGCCGATCACGGCGTTGGCGTGGATGTCGCGGCTCGACTGCTCCATGAGCGAACCCCATGTGCCGAGGTCGCTCCAGCCGAACTGGGCGGGATAGACGAATATCTCGTCGGCGCGCTCCATGATGGCGTAGTCAACAGATATGTTGCGGCATTTGGGGAAGTTCTCGTTGACGGCAGCCTGCTCTTTGTCGGTGCCGTAGATGGGGAGCATGTTCTCAAACACGTCGCTTGTCTCCTTCTCGTGGATGCGGAAGGCGTTGACGGTGGTCGAGACGCTCATGATGAAGATGCCGGCGTTCCAGAAGAAGTTGTTGTGGCTGATATATTCCTCCGCCACAGCCTTGTTGGGCTTCTCGCGGAACGAGTCGACGCGGAAGATTTCCCTCGCCCTCGCCGATGCGGCGGTCAGGTCAGCCTGTATGTATCCGTAGCCAGTGTCGGCGCGCGTGGGCTTCATGCCCAAGGTCAGTATGGCGTCGGTCTCGCCGGCGAACTGCAGTCCGTTCTTCAGCACGCGACGGAACTCGTCCGTGTTTGTCACGAGATGGTCGCTCGGTGTCACCACCATGGTTGCCTTGGGATTCAGCTTCTTGATGCGCCAGGCGGCGTAGCAGATGCAGGGGGCCGTGCCGCGGCGGCATGGTTCGCGCAGCACGTGGTCGCGGGGAATCTCGGGCAACTGCTCATAGACGAGTTCCGCGTAGGTCTCGCCCGTCACCACCCATACGTTCTCCTTTGGAACGAGGTCGCCCAACCGGTCGACGGTCAGCTGCAAGAGTGTGCGTCCGCAACCGAGTACGTCAATGAACTGCTTGGGCTTCGCAGGGGTACTCATCGGCCAGAAGCGGCTACCTACGCCGCCTGCCATTATCACCACGTGGTTGTTTTTGTTTTCCATGTCGCGCAAGGTGTTTTTCTGTTGTTTTTGCTTTTATATACCTTATAATTTGCAAATATACGATTTTTTTTTCAACCGACCTTGCTTGACGGCCAATTATTTCTCGCCTTTTTGCTTTCCGGCGACAAAAAGAGGTGGAAAAAGGCTCTCTAACAACGGTCAGTCCACGAATATCTTGCGCAGGATGCTGTGGCTCCGCTCGCTTTCGTCGCGGTATTCCTTGCGCTTGAAGAAGTTGAGGCCGACGAAGAGGTTGAGCGTGCCAAAGGTGTCGTTGATCTGGATTTCGTCGTTGGCGAAGTGGTAGCTGTGCACCACGAGGCTGAGTCCCGCGAAGTACTTATTGTTGTTCCACACCAAGGCGGCGCGTCCGATGAAGTCGAAGTTGATCTTGTTGCCGGCGTTGGAGTTCGTGGGGTTGCCGTAGGTGTGCTTGTAGCCGACGGCGGGCGTGAGGCACACTCCGAGCATCAAGTTCTTGCGCAGCACGAAATTGTAGCCGTAGCCCACGCTGATGGCGTAGTCCATGAACGAGAAGTCGTGGTCCTTGTCCTCGCCCTTGAGCACCTCCTCTGCCTCCTTGGGCCAGTCCTTGATGCTGAGGCTGAACTTGTGCGAGGTGATGGATGCTCCGAGGATGACACTGCCGCTCGAACGCTTCTGCACGGTGCTCTGCGAGAAGAGCGAGGGCAGGCTGAACCGCCTGTGGTTGAACACGTAATAGAGGTGGCCGCCAATCGTCGTGATGGACGCTCCGCCCGAGTATTCGCCTTGGGGCATTCCCATGCCGTTGGTGCGCCATTTGAAGTCCTCGCCCGTGTAGCGGTAGAGCAGGTCGCAACCCATCATCGAGCCGTAGAGCCGCAGCTCGGTCTCGGTGCGGTTGGTCTTTTTCTTGCCGCAGTCGTTCAACTGGAATGTGTAGCCGAAGAAGAGCCAGCGGTAGCCGAAGAAGGGGCCGAGTTTCACGGCTGGGTCGGACACCATCGGCAGCTTGCTATCGCCGCTCTTGACGGAAAACCACTCGCAGGTGTTGGTGTTCTGCAGCATGAGAGCCCAGTTGTAGTGGTTGGGCTCCACGTAGTTAGTGTCCAGGTCCGAGAACTTGTCGATGAAGCGCAGGATGAAGTTCCGCTTCTTTGTCTTCGCCACCGTGTCGGCGGCCACGACCGACCCTCTCTCCGCAACCGACAGACTGTCCTGCGCAGAGGTCCCGATGGAAAAAAAAGCGAGTATGATAAATCCAAGCAGTCCTTTCATCAACTTCACTCTAACCCTTTATTCTTTACACTCTACACTCTACACTCTACACTCTACACTCTACACTCTATTCTCTAACCTAAATTTTTCCCAAGATCTTGTCCATCACCCAGTTGACCGAAGTCGCGCTCACGCAGTCGGACGAGCATACACCCTCATGGCGCAGCTGTGCCACCACGTTCTCGATCATCGGCATCTGCACGTGTTCGGGGTTGGGCACCTTGAACTCCTGCCTTCCCTCCGCCGTGTGGAGTGCGATGGGTTCGTAGGTGAACACCGAGAAGCTGATCAGACCCTTCTCGCCCACAATCTCTATGCGGTCGGTCTTCGCACTCTCGTGGGCCACGAAGCACCACGAGCCGGCTCCCGACAGGCCGTCGATGAACTGGAAACTGGCGCTCACGGTGTCCTCCGCCTGATAGAGCCCGGCGTGGTTGGCTGTGTAGCCCTCGGCCTTCACGATGGGGCCGAAGAGATCCTGGAGCAGGTCGATCTGGTGGGGTGCGAGGTCGTAGAAATAGCCGCCGCCGGCGATGTCTTTCTGCACGCGCCACGGCAGGTTGTCGCGGTCGTAGTCGAGGTCGCGCGGAGGAACGGCGAAGCGAATCAGCACGGTCAGCACCTTGCCGACGGCACCGCTCCTGACCAGTTGCTTCACCTTCTTGAAATACTCCAAGTCGCGCCTGTAATAGGCTACAAAACAGGGCACTCCCGTCTGCTTGGAGATGCGGTTGATGCGCTGGCACTCGTCGTAGCTGGCCGCCAGCGGTTTCTCCACGTAGCAGGGCTTGCCTGCCTTGAGCGACATGATGGCGTAGGTGGCGTGCGACGAGGGTGGGGTAGCGATGTAGACGGTATTGACGTTGGGGTCGTCGATCAGTTCCTGGGCGTCGCCGTAGTAGGCGCCGATGCCGTGACGCTCGGCGTACGACTGCGCACGCTCCCTGTTGCGGCTCATCACCGCCACAATTCGGCTATTGGCCACTTTTGCGAAGGCGGGTCCCGACTTCTTCTCCGTGACCTGTCCGCAACCTATGAATCCCCATTGTATCGTGTCTTGCATAGTCCAAAGGTAGTCATTTTTTGCCAATCGGCAGTCTCCCGACGCGCTTTTTTGTTCATTTACACAAAAATATGTGTCCGATGGGGTTGCCATCTGCCTTTTTTTGCGTATCTTTGCACGCTGAAATGGATGGTCTCGTAGCTCAGCTGGATAGAGCAACGCCCTTCTAAGGCGTGGGTCTTGGGTTCGAATCCCAACGAGATCACTCTCCTTCCGATTGCGGTAGCCGCTGATTATCACTGCGGTTACCGCTTTCCTTATGCCAGATTTCTAA
>JABUTZ010000009.1:63438-69642 GCA_021443415.1 Bacteroidaceae bacterium
GACTACACGGGCGAGGTCATCCTCTGCGGCGTGAACTACGACAAGGAGACCAAGGTGCACACCTGCGTCATCGAGCGCATCTGAGTCATCTGCGCCCATCTGCGTTGAAAAGCACGTGCAAATAAAATCGCAAATAAATTGTCAATTGTAAATGGTCAAATCGTAAATTTTATTATCTTTGCAGTCAAAATCAACCAAAATCAATACTTACCCATGATCAAGAAGATGTTTTTCGCCTGTGCGATGGCTGTGTCGGCTGTGGCATGCCAGGCTCAGGTGGCTAATCTCGAGGGCTTCGCTTACGGCGACGAGCAGGCTCCGAAGGGAACGGAATGGCAGTCGCCCGCGGAACTCTCGCTCAACAAGGAGCAACCCCACGCCAACATGTTCTCGTTTGAGAGCGAGTCGCGGGCAAAGCACGTGCTGCGCGACTTCAGCGGCTACCACCTCAGCCTCGACGGACGGTGGCAGTTCAACTGGGTGGAGACACCCGAGAAGCGCCCGCAGGACTTCTACAAGACAGATTTCGACGCCTCGTCGTGGGCGAGCATCATGGTGCCCGGTTGCTGGAACATGCAGGGACTGGGCAAGAACGGCGAGATGAAGTACGGCGTGCCCATCTACGTCAACCAGCCCGTCATCTTCTACCACCAGGTCAAGGTGGGCGACTGGAAGGAGGGCGTGATGCGCAAGGCCCCCGACCACTGGACAGTGGCCAAGTATCCCAACGAGGTGGGCTCGTACCGCCGCACGTTCACCGTGCCGCAGGACTGGGACGGACGTGAGGTGTACATCAACTTCGACGGCGTGTCGTCGTTCTTCTACCTCTGGGTCAACGGCAAGTACGTGGGCTTCTCGAAGAACTCGCGCAACACAGCCTCGTTCAACATCACGCGCCACCTCGTCAAGGGTGAGAACCTCGTGGCTGTCGAGGTCTATCGCAGCAGCGACGGCTCGTTCCTCGAGTCGCAGGACTTCTTCCGCCTGCCGGGCATCTTCCGCAGCACATACCTGACCTCGAAGGACCCGTTGCACATACGCGACCTCGTTGTGCGCACCACACTGGGCGGCGGACAGGCGAAGGCAACGATCGACGTGCAGACGACAGGCGAGGGCACCATCGACTACGCCATCTATCCCGTCGAGCTCTACACCGACAACACGGGCGAGCGCGTGGCAGGCATGAGCGGTTCGACAGCCGCCAAGGAGACCATCGCCATCCCCGATGCCAAACTCTGGAGCGCCGAGTCGCCCAACCGCTATGTGCTCGTGGCAAAACTCACGGACAAGAAAGGCAAGGTGCGCGACATCGTGTCGACATACTTCGGTGTGCGCGAGGTGGTTATCAAGAACACCAGTGCCAAGGAGGACGAGTTCGGACTGGCGGGCCGCTACTTCTACATCAACGGCAAGCCCGTGAAGCTGAAGGGCGTGAACCGCCACGAGACGAACCTTGCCACCGGCCATGCCATCGGACGCGCGCAGATGCTCGAGGAGGTGATGATGATGAAGCGCGGCAACATCAACCACGTGCGCAACTCGCACTACTCGTGCGACCCCTACTGGTACTACCTCTGCGACAAGTACGGCATCTACCTCGAGGACGAGAGCAACCTCGAGAGCCACCAGTACTACTACGGCGACGCCTCGCTCAGCCATGTGCCTGAGTTCAAGGCGGCGCACATAGCCCGCAACATGGAGCTCGTGCGCCAGCACGTCAACCACCCCTCGATCGTCATCTGGAGCCTTGGCAACGAGGCGGGTCCCGGCAAGAACTTCGTGGCCGCCTACGAGGCGATCAAGGCGTTCGACAAGAGCCGCCCCGTGCAGTACGAGCGCAACAACGACATCGTCGACATGGGCTCGAACCAGTACCCGGGCGTGGGCTGGGTGCGCCGCGCCGTCCAGGGCAAGGACAAGATCGTCTATCCCTTCCACATCAGCGAGTACGCCCACTCGATGGGCAACGCCGTGGGCAACCTGCAGGACTACTGGGACGCCATGGAGTCGACCAACTTCTTCTGCGGCGGCGCCATCTGGGACTGGGTTGACCAGGCCATGTACACATACACCAAGGACGGCGTCCGCTTCATGGGCTACGGAGGCGACCACGGCGACACGCCCAACGACGGCATGTTCTGCATGAACGGCATCTGCTTCCCCGACCTCTCGCCCAAACCGCAGTACTGGGAGGTGAAGAAGGTGTACCAGAACGTGGGCGTGAAGATGCTCGACGCCGCCAAGGGCGCCATCGAGGTGTTCAACAAGAACTACTTCACGCAGCTCGACGACGTGGAGATCCGCTATCAGCTCTACGCCGACGGCACCAAGGTGCAGGAGGGCACCGTCGCCTCGCGCCTGCGCAAGTTCGTCGGTCCGCGCGAGCGCCAGGAGATGACCATCCCCTACGACCTCACCAACGTCAAGGGTGAGGCATACGTAACCATTCAGTTCTGCCTCGCCGCCAACAAGCCATGGGCGCAGAAGGGATACGTGCAGATGGACGAGCAACTCAAGGTCAAGGACGCCGACAAGGCTCCCGCCATGGCCAACGGCACCGCCAAGGTCGTGCAGCAGCCGGGCGGCGTGATCGCCGGCGACGGATGGGAACTCATCCTCGACGACGCCACGGGTGCCATCACCCACCTCGTCTATGGCGGCAAGGCGGTGTTCGCCGACGGCTGCGGCCCCAAGCTCGACGCCCTGCGCGCCCCCGTCGACAACGACAACTGGTTCTACGAGCAGTGGTACAAGAACGGCCTGCACAACCTCACCCACAAGGCTCTCTCTCGTAAGTCGTACAGCCGCGCCGACGGTGCGCTGGTGGTCAGCTACGTCATCGAGAGCCGCGGCAAGATGGGCAGCATCTCGGGCGGTGCGAGCGGTCACTACAAGGTGACGACGACCGCCAACGACGCCTCGCTCGTCTTCACGACAAACCAGATCTACACCATCTACGGCGACGGCTCGATTGAGGTGGAGGCGTTCATCAACAGCAACCAGCCCGCCACCATCCTGCCGCGCCTCGGCTACTACGCCAAGACTCCCTCCGCCATCAATGCCATCGAGTATTACGGCCGCGGCCCCGAGAACAACTACAACGACCGCTGCACCTCGCAGTTCGTCGGCCGCTACAAGACAACAGCCGAGCGCATGTTCGTCAACTTCCCCAAGCCTCAGGAGCTGGGCAACCGCGAGAATGTGCGCTGGGCTAAGGTCGGCGAGGGCCGGACGGGCTTCTCCGTCCAGAGCCTCACGCCCGGACGCGAAGGCATGAGCCTCTCGTTCCTGCCGTGGAGCGACATGCAGATGACGCTCGCCCCCCATCCGCATGAACTGCCCGCGAGCGATGGCAACTACCTGCACATCGACCTCGGTGTGACCGGCCTGGGTGGCAACAGCTGCGGCCAGGGCGGCCCCCTTGCCGAGGATCGCATCCTCGCCTCGGGCCATCACATGGGCTTCATCATCCGTCCGCTTGATGGTGAGGACGGCCTGCGCCGCGTCTCTCCCGCTGGCGACATGCCGCTGAGCATCAGCCGCGACAACGAGGGCATGGTGACCATCACCTCGCTCATTCCCGGCGAGACCGTCTGCTACACCGTGGGTGCTTCAAAGAAGGCCCAGACCTACACCTCTCCCGTCAACATGCATGACGGCGGCACCATCACGGCATGGTATGCCGGCAACGACCGCCTCACCACCTCTCTTACATACGCGCGCATAGAGTCGGTGCCCCTGACCGTCGTCGCCACGAGCAGCGAGGAGGTGGGCCATGGCGACAACGGAGCCGCCGCCAACCTCGTCGACGGTGACCCGAGCACCATCTGGCACACCATGTACAGCGTAACGGTGGCCATCTATCCGCACAACGTCGATTTCGACTGCGGAGCCATGAAGACCATCAAGGGCTTCACGCTCCTGCCGCGCCAGAGCGGCTCGAACGGCTGGATCAAGGACTACGAGCTCTACGTGTCCGCCGACGGCAAGTCATGGGGCGCGCCCGTCCATAAGGGAACCTTCGAGCGCAACGCCGACCTCAAGCGCGTCACCCTCGCCCGTCCCGCCAAGGCCCGCTACGTCCGCCTCAACGCCCTCAGCAGCCACGACGGACAGGACTTCGCCAGCGCCGCCGAGTTCACCGTCATCGCCGACTAAGCGACAGTACGGAGCATGCAAGATTCAGCCCCGAAGAGCATCTCGTTCTTCGGGGCTGAATAGTATTATGTCGAGTCTCGCTTTCGCTACAGTCTCACACGATGACCTCGATGAGTGTGTAGCCGTTTTGCTCGACGGCGGGCAGCAGTCCGGGAGTCTTTGTCTTGTTGAAACAGAAAGAGACGAGATAGCCGGTGGTGTGGCGCTTCAGCCTGAGATACTCCAACAGCTGGCTTTCGCCCTTGGCGTTGTAGCTATCGCCTCGCCATATCTTCATCTCGATGACATACTCGTGCGAGTTGTAGTTGATGATGAGGTCTGTGCGTGTCTCGTCGCGCGTCTCCGCCTCGATATAGTAATGGCCGGCGCCGTTGATGATGGGGCGGACGTAGAGCAGGAACTGCTTGCGTCCGTGCTTCTCCACAAAGCGCGCGTCCATCGTGCCGTCCGACGTGCGGAAAATCTCGTTGAAGTGTTCGGCGAATTTCTGCAGGAGCAGTGGCATGTCCAGCCGGTTGTTCCTGACAAACGATGCCTTCTCGATGGCCCCCGCCGAATAGATGTCCGAATCCTTTTCCTCCGCCATGAGATACTCGTAGAGGCGTGTCTCGATGATGCGGCATGAGATGGCAAACGAACCGTTGTCGGTGTTGATGATGTTGAACTGCTCCGCCAGTTGGAACGCCTGGTTGTCGGGGTTGTACTTGCGCGTTTCGCCTGCGAAGAGATAGTCCTTGAGCATCGACTTCAGGTCGGCGAACTGCTCTATCTGCTTGATCATGTCGTCGAAGAGCGTGTTGCGCTCGTTGAGGATGACCTTGACGGCGTTGAGCATGCCCGCATGGCTCCAGTCGTCCTGTGCGTCCATCTGCATGCAGAGGCGCGACACGATGAAGGGGTAACCGCCCGAGTATTCCCTTATCCACGCCGCCACTCGGACGGTGTCCATGCCACTGTGGTGGTCAGCCTCATACTCTTCAAGCATGTCCCGTATGCCAGCTTCGGAGAGAGACATGTCGACGTTGAAGGGCACGGCGATGTTCCATGGGCTGTTGTAGTGGCGCTGCTCCTCGGGTCGCAGTTTGAGCTTCAGGTTCTTTACGTCGTAAACGCCCGCGAGGATGACCGACCGGAACGTAGGCTTGTTCGGACGGTCGAGGAACAACTTGCGCAGGATGCCCAGGAACGAGATGAGGCAGTTGTTGTCCGACACCTTGTCTATCTCGTCGATGGTGAGCACGACTGGCCGCTCGTTGTACCGGCATACCTTGCTCAGGATGCTTGACAGTATGACCGTCTCCACCGGGCGGATGCCATCGTCGACAGCCGCCGTAATCAGTGTGCGCGACTGGTCGGAGAGCCCTTTCACGTTGCCGTTCTCTATGGCGTCCCTCATGAGCCACAGCACCGTGGCGCAGAATTTCTCGTCGGTGCTGAACAGGCTCTGCCCCAGGTCCTCGAACGACAGGGCGAACACCGTGTAGCCTTCGCCCTCCAGCGTGTTTTTGATTGCGTTGAGAGTCGTCGTCTTGCCGTACTGCCTGCCGCGGTTGATGCAGAAATAGTCACCCCGGGCCACCATCTTGCGGATGATGTCCAGACGTTCGCTGATGTCCACCATGTAGTGGGCATCGGGGCGGCAGGTGCCTGTGGTGTTGAAGGTCTTCATGTGGGGTGGCAGGTGAATGCTGTTGATGTGCGTGAGAGCCGACGGATGTCCGACTCTCACGCACACAGTCTTACTTCATCTTCGAGAAGACCCAGAGGACGATGACGGCGCCTACGACCGAGGTGACGATCTCGCCGAGCCACGAGTGGCTCTCGAGACCGAAGAGGCCGAAGAGGGAGCCGCCGACGAAGCCGCCGAGGAGGCCGAGGAAGAGGTTGACCAGAAGGCCGCTGCTTGCACCTTTCTGCAGGCGGCTTGCGATGTAGCCGGCAATGATGCCGATGATGATTCCGTAAAGCATGTTTTTTTTTGTTGGGGGTTAATGAATGGGAGTTATGCCTGCCGTTGGCAGGCTGGGAGTTAATGAATGGGAGTTA
>JABUTZ010000009.1:70383-82451 GCA_021443415.1 Bacteroidaceae bacterium
AGGCTGGGAGTTAATGAATGGGAGTTATGCGCCTGCGGCGCTGGGAGTTAACGGGAGGTTTGCGCCTTGCGGCGCATTGAATGTGGTTGTCGCTCGGCTCGCGGTCGTTATAACGATATATCGACATAACGTCATAACGACCGTTGAGCAAGCAAAACTATACCTTTATTCTTTATTCTTTATTATTTATTATTTATTCTTTACACTCTACACTCTACACTCTATTCTCTGACTACCTTTTTGCCATCGATGATGTAGAGGCCGCGGGTCGGCGAGCTGATGCGCCGTCCCTGGAGGTCGTAGATGGCTGACGAGCCGCGGGTGACGGCCTTGACGTCGGTCACGGCGGTGGGAGCGGGCGGCAGCAGGCCGTCGGCTTCCTTGACGATGGTGTTGCTGCGCTCGAGCTTGAACTCCTGGATGGTCATGCAGATCTTGCCGTTCTGGTTGATGAGCAGGCCGAGCGACACCTCCGTCTCGTCCTCGAGGCTGAACGTCACCTTGTTCTCCTGCACGGTCGTGCTCTTGGGCTGCATCTTCGAGTAGGCGAGCGATGAGCGGATGTCGTCGGTGACGGGGATGGTCGCGCCCTCGGCGCAAACCACGTACGAGTCGCCGCACTGACCCTCGTAGGTGTCGTCGTAGCAGGCCGTGAACTTGTACGTGCCGGCAGGCAGCGTCACCGTCTGGTACACCTTGTGGTCGTTGAGGTCGGCGAAGCCGTCCCACTCTGCCGTCGAGGTGAGGCAGTATGACTTCTTGGCGTCGACGTGAGCACCCGTGGTCACACTGCTCGTCTTCACCTGGTTCTCCATCTTCCAGCCCGTGAGCGCGTAGAAGCGGTTGGCGACGCTCGTGTTCACCAATGTCGTCGAGTGGGCGAACGACTTCTTGTAGTTGGTCATGTACTTGTCGGTCACGTCCTCCGACTTCGTGCCGTCGAAGCTTAGCGCGAACACGCCTTGCGAGAGGCCCCATGCGTCGCCGTCGGGGCCGAAGCCCGTGCGCACGCCGTGGAAGCCGTTGGAGGTGCGGTCCTCCACGTCGCCTCCGCTCTGGTTGAAGTCGTAGTAGAGGCGCAGCTTCATGTCCGCCTCGGCGGTGGCGACGTCCTCGATGGGAGCCACACACACCTCGCGGATCTCCTTCATCGTCAGCACCTTCGCCCATACGCGCACCTCGTCGATGCGTCCGCTCAGGGGCAGGTCGCTGCCGCCGATGCGGAAGCGCGCCATCGTCGGGATCGACGTGCGGCTCAGGCTGGCGTTCTTGATCTGCATGCCGTCGCGGTAGAAGAAGGCGTAGCCCGTCGATGCGTCGTAGGTCACGGCGTAGTGGTGCCAGCCCGTCGTCTTGATGAAGTCGTTGAACGTGGCTACTGTGATGCCGCGCACGCTAAGCACGAGGGCGCCGCCCTCCGACACCTTGAGGAGCACCGTCCCCGACTCGTCGCCGATGCCGTCGCAGTAGTCCGACATCGTGCTCTGCTCGAGCCAGAAGCCGATGGTGAACGCCGTGGCGTTCGCGGGCAGCGGGTTGGGGGCTGTCACGGCGGCGTTGGGATAGCCGATCATGCTCAGTCCGTTCTTGCTGTCGGCGTTGCAGACGTAGAGGGCGTTGCTCTTTGACGTCGTGCCCTGGCCGGCCTCGTTCTCCGTGATGAGTTCCACGTCGTAGACGCCCGGCACCTTCGGGGCGAACGATGAGTTCTGTCCGTTGACGATGTAGTTCTGGTTGAGCGACGTGATGTTCCACTGCCATGAGGTGGGGCCGAGGCGCGACTCGTCGATGAGATATGTCGTGTCGCCCTTGACGATGCAGGCGGGCGAGATGCGGAAGTCGCTCTCGGGAGCCACCTGGCTCACGGTCACCGACTTCGTCTTTGACAGCGTCTTGCCGTCGGGCGTGCTCACGGTCAGCGTGATGTCGTAGGTGCCCTGCTCGTCATAGACGACGTTGGTGCACACACCGCCCGCCTCCTCGTAGCGTGCGCCCGGGAGCGTCCACTTGTAGATGTTGTTGTCGACGGGCTTGGTCACGTTCAGCGCCACGCGCTCGCCGGCGGGCACGAGTGTTGCGCTCACCGTGAAGTCGGCGTTCAGGTTGTCGGGCGACGCGGCGGCGGTGAATGTGCCCTCCGCCTCGATGGTCTCACCCGTGTAGGTGTAGCCGGTGGCCTTGACCGTGTATTCGCCCACTGCCGGGAAGACGACCGTCGGGCGCATCACGGCGGTGTTGTTGAGGCCTGCCTCGGGGCAGTTCCACACGAGTCTCTGTATGTTGGCTGATGCCGCGGCGCTTATCTCCACGGGCAGTCCGGCGAGCACCTCGCCCGTCGCGGCGTTCACCTTCAGGCTCGTCGCCTCGGTCGGGTCGGTGAGCGGCTTGGCGTTCGCCGTCGTCGTCTCGAAGTCCTCGGTCAGCACCAGTGCGTGGTGGCCTCCCGCCACGTCGACGAGGTAGTTCTTGCCGTTCTTGGCCATCTTCTCGCCCTTATAGTAGGCGATGAGGCCGTCGGGCAGCATCTCGCCCGAGAACTCGGCATTGGCCGTCGCGGCTATCTGCGACGATGTGCGCGTGCAGTTCCATATCCTTATCTCGTCCATGCAGGCGTCGACGAAGTTGTTGCCCGACGAGCTGGCGGTGAACGTGAAGTCGCCGAAGCCGCCTATGCCGCTGAAGGTCGATGACTTGACCATCGTCGACACGGAGCCGTTGACGTAAATCTTGAGGTTGTTCTTGGTGATGACCACGGCCACGTGGGTCCATGTGTCCTTCTTGAGCTTGCCCGAGGTCGTGGTGCAGCGGTTGTTGGTGTCCCAGCCGGCCGTGATGGCGCCGTTGGCGTTGGCGTGCATCTCGAACTTGCCCCAGCCCGGACCGGCGTTCTGGTTCCAGTCGAGTACTGAGTTGGGACGGATGAGGAACTCGATGGTGCAGTCCGTATACTGCTTGTCGAAGACGCCGGGGATGGTGAAGCCCGACTTGCGGAAGCTGTAGACGGTCTGCTCCGCCGCCTTCTCGACGGGGGCGTTCACGGTCACCTTCTCGCTCTCGGCGCCTCCTTCATAGACGGCGGTCACGCTGTATCCCTTGCCCGTGAGGGGCTTGGCGGGAGAGTAGGTGCGCGAGGTGGTCGATGCCGTATATGCGCCGTCGGTGTAGATGTTGTACTTCTCGACGTTGCGTCCCGAGTTGCGCGGAGCGTCCCAGGTCATCGTGGCGTCGCTCATCGCGAGGTTGCGCGGGGGGTAGAAGCCGTTGCCGTAGACGATGACGGAGACTGTCGTCGTCTTGCCCGCCGACTTGATCTCCACGGGCGAGTCCATGCTGCATTCGAAGGGCACGGCGAGTCCGTTGGCGTCGTGGCGGTAGTCGATGATTGACGCCTCGTAGAGGTGTCCGCTGCCCTGCGCCCAGTTCTTCGTCTTGATGATGAAGAAATACTTCACGGGCTTGTCCTTGTCGACGCTTGCCGAGAGGTCGGTCAGGTCGTAGCCGAACTCCATCGGTTCGGTGTGGAGCTTGCCGTCCGCCCACTTGCCGAGCATCGGTATCTCGGGCGCGGGGTTGGAGTTGCCGTTGTGTCCGTCGCCGGCATACTGGAAGTGGTGCATGACGATGGTCTGGTCGGGAGCGGTGGCCTCGAGGTCGGTCGAGATGCCCACCGAGAGGGCTATCTCCGAGCGGCGGTCGTAGTCCATCTTCAGGCGTATGGTGCGCTCGGGCTTGTAGTCCTTGCGCACGCGGTAGATCTCGGGCGCGTAGTAGCTGCCGTTCGGCTGGCCGGCACTCGTGAACGCAGTCACGGCGTGCTTGTATGGGCAGTAGATGAAGCCGTTGTTGCACCACCATGAGCCCCACGAGTTGACGATGATCCATGCGCCCACCTCGTCCTTGTCCTTCTCTCCTGCGATGCCGTTCTCGTCGAGGTCGAACTCGATGCGGTCGTCATAGCCCACGATGGTGAGGGCGTGGTCGACCGAGGTGCCCCATTTCTTCACGTATTTCTTGCCCACGACGCCGAGCGCCGAGTTGGTCTCGCTCTGCGGGATGTTGGCCCATGTGCCGCCCGAGGCGACGCCGATGCCCGCGATGCCGCCGGCGTAGAAGTCATCGTCGCCGTTGTGGTTCCAGAGCCAGTTCTTCAGGAACTCGCGTCCCTCCTGCGTGCCCACGTTGTTGGGTATGTGCGAGGGTTGCCACATGCGGTTGAACATGGCGGCGTACCACTTGTCGTAGCCTGTCATCCAGCCGAAGTTGTTGTCCGTCTCCACCTGGTTGCCGAACTGGCTGCTGTAGGTCTGTCCGCCGTAGATGGCCGCCGAGGGCACGCCCACGAACTGCACGAAGGCGTCCTTGCCCGAGTTGCCGTTGGTCAGCAGCCACACGAAGTGCGAGGGGTAGTANTTGTTGGGGTCCTTGCCGTTGAGGTTGCGGTAGGCGTTGAGCTCGTGGGTGAACATGTAGCAGATGCGCGAGGCTGAGCCGCACGAGCCTCCGTCCTGGTTGAACACGGGCGGGAAGAACATCTTCTGCGAGTTGTCGAGGTGGTCGGGGCGTGTGCCTGCCGCGCGCCTGATCTTGCGCAGGTTGGCCTGCGGGCCGCTGCCGTAGGTGTAGAAACTCGGGTCGGGGTTGTAGAATGTGCTGTAGTCGGGATACTTGCTGTAGTCGACCGGCACGTCCTGCGCCATTGCCGCCGTCGCTCCGCCCAGTGCGGCGCACAGCGTCAATGCTCTAAACAATTTGTTGATTTTCATTGTATTGTATTGGTTTTGGTTAATTTGTTCGGTTTGTATGGGGATAAGTCTTGCAAAGTTAGCCATAATAATCTTAAATGCAAAATTTTTCCCCATATAATAAGTGCGCGCGCGGAACTTTTTGGTTGTCAGCCGAGCCGTGGCGGCTCTATCTTGTAGTAGGTCGGTGCCGACAGGTCGCGCTGCAGGCACATCAGCATGTAGATGGGTGCGTAGGTGATGCCGCCGTTCAGCGACAGGTTGTCGTTGCACAGCACGAGCGGTTGTGCGACGTTGTAGTTGCGCGTCTGCATGACGTTGTTTATGGCGCGGTGACGCTGGTAGTCCTTGCCCGACTTCACTTCTATGGGCATGGCGGCTCCGCCGCTCTCCACCACAAAGTCCAGCTCGCCCATCTTCTTGCTGTTGAAGTAATAGAGTTCGAATCCGTGGGCGCGCAGTTCCTGTGCCACGAGGTTCTCGTAGATGGCTCCGCAGTTGAGCTTGTCGTCGCCCATGATGAGGCGCAACTGCAGTCCCTCGGCATACTGGGCGGCGAGCAGACCGACATCGTTCTGGAATAGTTTGAACAGGTTGCGCGAGCGCGACAGAAGCAGGGGAGGGGTGGGCTCGTCGACGTTGTAGACGGGCAGGGCGACTCCTGCGTCCTTCAGCCAGAGGAAACTGTTTTCATAGCGGTCGAACTTGATGTTCTCGTTCAGTTGCTTCAGTATGAATCGCTTGTTCTGCGCATTGAGTTCGGGCGGTATGAGTCGGAATATCTCGCGTATGTACAGTTTGTTGCGGGCGTCATATTTGGCTATGTCCCGCTCGTAGAGCGCAAGGATGGCGCGCTGCTCGTCCAGCACGGTCTGCAGGTTGTTCGTCTCAAGATATTTCGCCACCACGGCGGGCATGCCGCCAATCACCAAGTAGAGGCGCACGGCGTTCATCATCTGCCGGTGGACGAATGTGTCCACCGCCTCCTTACTCGTCCATCGCTCGCGCACATGCTCCATCACGTCGTGCGCCGTGCCGATTGCCTCCAAAAACTCTTCCAGGTCGAGGGGGTACAAGGTCTTTTCCTCCATGTAGCCGACTGGGGCTGAGCGCAGGTCGTTGAGTTCCACTCCGAGCAGCGAGCCGCTCATTGCATAGCGGTAGCTCCCCTCGTCGACCAGAAACTTTATCTTGGTCACTATCTCGGGGCATGCCTGCACCTCGTTGAAGAAGATCAGTGTCTTGCCCGGCACCATCTCGCCACCTGTCAGGGCGGACAGGCGCAGGAGCAACTGCCGGGTGTCGACCATCGTGCTCACCAGTTCCCTTATCTCGGGCTTCTCCACGAAGTTTATCTCCACGAAATGTTCGAACATGGTGCGTCCGATGTTCCTGATGGCGTATGTCTTGCCGGTCTGTCGTGCTCCGTCAAGTAGCAGGGCTTTGTGACTTTCTGAGAAGAATTTCTGTAAGTAGTTGTCAATCTTGCGCTTAATCATATTTTGTCCGTTTTTCCAATGCCTTTTGGTGGCATTTTGTCCGTTTTTCCAATGCAAATTTAGTGCATTTTGTCCGTTTTTCCAACATTCCGGGGGCATATTTTGTCCGTTTATCCAAAAAAACGGGCGCAGGTGCCCGTGCGTACGAGGGCATCTGCGCCTAAAAAAGGTCTGCGGTCTGCAAGCAGAAGTCTGCAGTTTGCAGTCTGTGGTTTGCGGTCTGTAGTTTGTAGTCTGTAGTCTGTAGTCAGCAGTCTGAAGTCTGTAGTCTGTAGTCAGCAGTCTGAAGTCTGAAGTCTGTAGTCTGAAGTCTGTAGTCTCAAGTGGGCTTGTGAAACAAGCGACACTTGAACTGATTATTTGTTCACGAACTTCTTGCCGTCGCGGATGATGATGCCGCGGTAGCCGGCATTCACGGGCATGCCGAGGAGGTTGTGCATCGTGCTGTGGGCTGCGCCCTCGACGCTACTGATGCCGGTCGTCATGCCGTCGAACATGATGCGCACCTCACTGCTTGCGGTGGGAGCGTCCATGTATGCCTTGCCCTTGGGAATGGTCACACCCGAAGCCACCTTGGCGAAGGCGACATAGTTTTTTTGCGTTCCCGTGGCAACGAAGAAAGCGAGATAGTCGCCGGCGGAGGTCACCTCCTCGTAGGCACCCTTGAGGTTGTTGTCACCCAATTCGGTGGCAGTCTCGCTCGTCTCGGTGAAGGTGAATGAGTCGCCCTCCTCTGAGATGAGCAGCACGCCAGTCTCGTTGCCCAGCACGATGGTTTCGCCCGTGTGCTCCTTGCTCACGTTGTAGGCTGTGTAGTTGCCCTCGGCTGTGGGCGTGCTGCCGATGCGCCATACGGTGACGCCCTCGGGCACGGTCACGTTGTAGTCGGCGGGGCAGTACGAGGCGGCATAGTAGCTTGTGTTGACTGTGGTCAGTGTGATGTCTTGTGTGCGAGCGGGATAGATGATCGAGACGCTTCCCTCGCCCCCATCGTTCCAGTAATAAGTGAATGTGTATTCGCCTGCGATGTCGGTGTCAAAAAAGGTGTCTGAACCACTCTTTCCGAAATACCAGTCGCTTGATGCGCCGCGCCTCATGGTGCCTCCGTTCAGGTCGCCCAGCCAGTTGCCGTTGTCCACGATCTTGAACTTGTAGGTCTTGCCGGCCTCGAAGTAAAACTTCTTCTCGGCATGGTCGCTGAAGTATTGCATCTCCGAAGAGCCGCTTGCCGCATCCCAGTCGTTGAAATCACCAGCCACATAGATGTTGGCTGCACCGTCAGTCGCCCACAGGATTGCGAGCGTAAGAAGAGTAAAAATTTTTCTCATGGTGTAAATGTTTTTAAGTGTTAGTTTGGTTTTATGCTATTCGCCACAAAATTACCTCTTTTATATGAGTTTCCTTGGCTTTTTTGCACATTTTAACATTTTTTTTCACCGCAATCGTTTGCAAGTTATACTTTATTCACATTTTTTGTGTATATTTGCACTGATGGTTTAACGTAATTTGTCATTTTGCCTATGAGAAAAGTGCTTTTTATTGTGACCATGCTGGCCGTGGCGGCCTGTTCCGGTGACAACGACCTGGACATCGCGGTGCAGGCCCAGGCCCCGGCGAATGCCGGCGAAGCGATAACGTTCACTCTGGTGCGCGGCGACTTCACGCGCCTGCACTACGCCCGTCAGGACTGGCTCCAACTCGAGTGGGACGAGGGCGACCTGGTGACCATCGCCTGCGACCAGACGCAGGCGCCGACGGGTACGGGCGCGTCCCGATGGCAGAAGAAGACATCCGCCGTCTATCGCATCGCCGAGGCTGTCGAGGAGACCTACGACGTGCAGGCGGAGGACGAGGACGGAGTCACGGGCACATACACGCTCTCGGCAAAGACGAAGGCAAGGATGGCCCCACTCTCGAGCGACCGCAAGGAGACGCTCTACTGGGGGCCGGACACAGAGGAGGGGACTCCGCGCCAGCACACCTTCTACGCCGCCTATGGCGACAGCGTCACCATCGAGCCCGGCTTGGCCCTGGCGAAGTTCGTCTACCAGCCCGACCAGATACTGACGCAGGACGCCAAGGGAGCGTGGGCGAACACCAAGCAGGCGTTCATGGTGGCGACGGCCACCACGACGCCCGTCGAGGGCCTTGACCTGCCGTTCCATCCCATCATGACCACCATCGAGGTCGTGGTGCGCGGCACGGGCGACGGCGGCGAGGCGATACGCGTCAAGTCGCTGGAGGTGATCATCCCCAAGGCGCAGGACATGATCTACACAAGCGACACCACAGCCTACTTCAACTATGACTTCGCCACCTCGGCGGGCGTCCTCGAGGCGGCTGGCACGCGCAAGGACGAGCGCATCGTCTTCAAGCTCCAGACCCCGCAGACCGTCGCCCCCGACGGGTCGGTCACGATAACCGCCATCCTGCCCCCGATCGCCATCGACGAGCAGAACCCCGTCAGCATCGTGGTGAACACGAGCGACGGAGTCAACACCGCCGTGCTCAGGCAGGCGGTCGCCCCCGGCTCGAAGGTGGTCATCAAGACACCCAACTGGGAGGCGGACCGTCCCGAACTCGACTATGTCGACCTCGGGCTCAGCGTCAAGTGGGCGAAGTGGAACCTCGGAGCCACCGCCCCCGAGGAGTACGGCGACTACTACGGCTTCGGCTGCACGGAGCCGTACGGCTCAAGTTCAAACATGGACTGGGCGACATACTGGAAGAAGCTGGGTTGCCGCGCCTCGGTCGAGGCCGACTGCGTCACCGAGCTTGACCCGCTGCTGCCCTTCCTCCTGCTGCCGGGCGAGGAGTACAGCGGCAAGAACATCGCCGGCACCGAGTGGGACGTGGCGCATGTCGTGCTCGGCGGCACGTGGCGCCTGCCCTCGATCAGACAGGTGAGGGAACTGGAGAATACGAAAAATTGCACGTGGGAATGGACGACAGAGAACCGCGTCTGGGGCTACAAGGTGACGAGCAAGAAGCCCGGCTACGAGGGCAACCACATCTTCCTCCCCGCCGCAGGCCGCCACTGGTTCACCACCCAGAAGCTCTATTCGGGCGGCAACGGCTATTACTGGACCTCGGAGCCGCGCACGAACAACGCCAACGTCATGTTCTTCTACCAGGACTTTGACAGCCTTGGCGTCCGGCAATACTACATCGACTGCGGCTGCTTCACCCGCCGCAACGGCTTCTCCGTCCGCGCTGTCTGCGACTGACCGGACGGGCCGGCGACAACAAGAAAAAGACATCCGCACATGAAAGAACCTCACATGAAATCCCAGACATGAAATATCTGCACATAAAAAAAACCGCAAATTAAATATCTGCACATAAAAAATCAGCACATAAAAAATCCGCACATAAAAAATCCGCACATGAAGAAAATACTGCTTTTTGTGACCGCCCTCGCGCTGAGCCAACTGGCATTGGCGCAGGCGCAGGTAGACCTGAAGATCGCCCGCCTCATCGGCGAGGCTAAGGCCGGCAAGGCCGTGGACATGACTTGGGCCGGCGTCCGTTCAGCCGCCGCCGACAGCATACGCGTGGTCGGCAAGATAGACGCCGAGGCCGTGGAGAGGTTCCGCGCACGCGCCGAGGGCCATGACTTCGCCCGCGTCACGGCGTACGCCGGCGGCGTGGCTGTTGTCAAGCTCCTCGTGGGCGACATCGAGCGCCTGAGCAACACGCCCGGCGTGACCTGCGTCGAGTTCCCCTTCCCCATACACCCGCAGATGGACAAGGGCCGCCCGTTCTGCGGCGTCGACCTCGTGCAGAGCGGTTCGGGGCTGCCCGGCGGCACCGGCTTCGACGGCGAGGGAGTGACGCTGGTCGTGGTGGACTCCGGCCTCGACTTCAACCATCCCGCCTTCCGCGACAAGGACGGCAACACGCGCTTTCGCCTGCTCGCCCTGCGCGACCAGGAGGGCAATTTCCATGAGGTGTCCGACCCGCAGGAGATAGCCAGCATGACAACCGACGAAAACACCGGGACGCATGCCAGCCATGTGATGTCCATCGCCGCCGGCACGGAGATAGGCAACGGCTACGGAGGTGTGGCGCAGGCCGCCGACCTCGTCATGGTGCAGGCTTACTACACGGACTTCCCACCCGAATCCGAGGGCATCCAGCACAACGCCAACACCGACATAGCGTGGACCCTCGAGGCGGCGCAGAAGGGGCATGATATAGCCAAGCGGCTCGGCGTGCCCTGTGTCATCAACATGTCATTAGGCAATGAGGTGGGCGCGCGCGACGGCTCCGACCTCGCCTCGCAGTTCATGAACGCCCTCACGCAGGACGCCATCTACTGCATCTCGGCCGCCAACAGCGGCGCGTACAACCTGCATGTCCACCATACGTTCACGCGCGACGATGAGACTGCGACCATCAGCCTGATGAGCTACCCGACGACGGGCGTGCAGTTCTTCGCCGACAACGACCGCCCCTTCACCCTCAGCTACCGTGCCGCCGCCGAGGACCAGACCCCCGTGCCGCTCGTCGCCATATGCGAGACGGGCACCCTCGTCATCGACGGCTCCAATGCCGACGACCCGCTCGTAAGGAAGCTGCAGCCCTACATCTCGCGCTCCGACTTCCGCATCGAGATGCGCTCCGTCATCTACCACAACGGCAATCGTCTCGTCGAGATCTATACCTACAATTGCTTCCCCAGAGGTGCCTACACCAATTTCCAGCTCGAGCTGGCGGCTGACAATGGCACCCACATCGACGGCCATGTGTTCATGTTCAACGGCGGCTTCGTAAGCTATTCGTACGCCGGCGACATGAGGCCCGACAACAACGGCTCGATCAGCGTCTTCGCCACCGGCACCAACGCCATCTCCGTCGGAGCGATGGCCGCCCGCAGCACCGTACCGCTCATAGACGGCACGGAGACGGATGTCTGCGGCTACGGGACCGCGACCAGCGACATCGCCCCCTTCTCCAGCTGGATCGCCTATCCCGACGGCAGTTCGCTCCCCCATATCGCCGCCCCCGGCTACAATGTGGTGGCGGCGGGCAACTCCCACTGCAAGGATGGGTTTGATGGAAACCTCGTGCGCATCGACGAGCGGTTCGGCAGACAGGCCCATTACATCTCCATCTCGGGTACCTCGATGGCGGCCCCCTACACCGCCGGTGTCGTTGCCCTCTGGCTGCAGGCCAACCCCGACCTGACCGCCGCCGACATCCGCGCCATCATGCGGAAGACTGCCCGCACGAACGCCTACATGGAGCAGTGCCCGGAACCCGCGCGCTGGGGCTGGGGCATCCTCGACGCCCACGCCGGCATCAAGGAGGCGCTCGCCATCCCCACCGCCATCGTCGACGCCACCCGCGAGACCCCACAGATCGTCCGCCTCGATGCCACCACCCTCGAGACCGCCTCTGCCACCGCCTCCCTCTACACCGTCGCCGGCACCCTGGTCGCCACCACCTCCACTGGCTCCATCGACTTGCGCGCCCTCCCCCACGGCATCTACTTCGTCAAGACCCCCGGCGGCAAGGCCGTCAAGGTTCGCCTCTAAGCTTTCGACTGTATTCCGCCAAATTGGGGAGTAAAACGCCGCCAAATTGGGGAATAAAACGCCGCCAAATTGGGGAAAAATTTTGCGCCAAACGAGGAAGTGAAGTTACAATAGGCTGATAAATACCTAATTGTAACTTCACTTGTTTTTATTGCTGAAAGATAAGGAAAGCGCATTTCGTGTCGCAACCATCCGCAACTTTTGACCCAAACTCGTGCAGCTTCTTGTCACAAATATTCGGGATATTTGTGACAATTATGCACCTCTGCCGTACAGGTGGTTGTATA
>JABUTZ010000009.1:85841-88547 GCA_021443415.1 Bacteroidaceae bacterium
CTTAGCTGAATAGAGCGTCAGATTCCGGTTCTGAAGGTCCTGGGTTTGAATCCCAGCGGGGTCACATTGGCATCAAGCCCTCACACTATCGTTGAGGGCTTGATGCGTTTTATTGATGTCACAGCAGTGCGCAGAGCATGAGGATGATGACCTGTCCCGTGAGTATGCGCAGGAACATGGTGAGCGGATAGACTGTCGAGTAGCCGACGGCGGGGGCGTCGTTGCCAGCCGTCTGGTTGGCGAAGGCGAGTGCCGGCGGGTCGGTCGTGCTGCCCGCGATCACACCCATGAGCGTGAAGTAGTTGATCTTGTACTTGAGACGGCCGACGACACCCACGATGAGAATGGGCAGGACGGTGATGAGGAAGCCGCAACCGACATACATCAGTCCGTCGCCCTCGACGACCGTGGAGACGAACGAGGCGCCCGCCTTGATGCCCACGCTGGCGAGGAAGAGGACCAAGCCCACCTCGCGCAGGAGGAGGTTGGCGCTCGTACTCATGTAGGTGACCAGTTTGACCTTGTAGCCCCAGCGACCGAGCAGGATGGCGACGCAGAGGGGGCCTCCGGCGAGACCGAGCTTGACGGGAATGGGCATGCCCGGGATGGAGATGGGCAGGGCACCGAAGATGAGTCCGACCACGATGCCTATGAAGAGGATCTCGAGATTGGGATGGGCGAGGCGCTTCACGCTGTTGCCCATCTTCTTGGCCACGCGGTCGACGGCGTCCTCGGGGCCGACAACGACGATCTTGTCGCCCACCTGCATGCGCAGGTTGCGGTCGGCGAAGAGTTCCATGTCGGCGCGCAGGATACGCGTCACGTTGACACCGTAGACAGAGCTGAAGTGGAGCGAGCCGAAGGTCTTGCCGTTCATCGAGGGCTGGGTGACCAGGATGTTGCGCGACACGAGAGGCACGTCCTGCTCCTCCCACTCGATCTGCTCCTCGGGACCGATGAAGGCGATGACCGCCTCGGCGTCGTCCTCGGCGCACACGATGTGGAGTTTGTCCTCGAGATGAACAATCGTCTCGCGGTTGGGTATGATGACATGGCCGTCGTGGAGCAGACGCGTGCAGACATACTCGCGTCCGAGGAAGTCGCGCAACTGGAGGATGGTCTTGCCGTCGAGGTACTTGTTCTGGACGCAGAGCGTCATGCGGTGGGGCTTGGCGTGGGGGTTCTCACTGCGCTCCTGCTCAATCTGCGCCTCCTCCTGCTTGAGGTTGACACGGCAGAGGAAGCGGATGGCTATGGTGCTGAGGATGATGCCCACGACACCGAGCGGATAGGCGCAGGCGTAGCCCGAGGCGATGGCGGGGATCTGGTCGGCGGGGAAGACCTGCGTGAGGGCTTCGGTGGCGGCGCCCAGACCCGGGGTGTTGGTGATGGCTCCGCAGAGGGTGCCCACCATCATGGCGAGGTTGAACTTGGTGGGTTCGAAGAAGATGAAGAAGCAGGCGAGCATGACGAGAATGTTGAGCGCCACGACGCTGACGGCGAGGATGTTGAGTTGCACGCCGCCCTTCTTGAAACTCTCAAAGAAGCCGGGGCCCACCTGCAGTCCGATGCAGTAGACGAAGAGGATGAGTCCGAAGTCCTGCATGAACGTCAGCACGGCGGGAGTGCCCGTGAAGTGGAAATGTCCCGCCACGATGCCTGCGAACAGCACGAAGGTGACACCGAGCGAGATGCCCGCCACCTTGAGCCGTCCGAGGTAGATGCCCACGGAGATGACCAACGCGTAGAGCAGTGCGATGTGCACCACCGAGTCGGTCGAGGTGAAAAGAGAAACTAACCAATCCATTTTAAAGAATAAAGAATAGAGAATAAAGAATAAAGGTATAGTCTTGTGGACTCTGAGTTAAAACTCTTCTCCCCCCATTTCGGGGGGAGTCAGAGGGGAGCTTACAATACTACCTTCTTGCCGTTGACGATGTAGAGGCCGGCCTTGGGAGTAGAGACGCGCTGGCCGTTGATGTTGAAGACGCGGCTGTCGCCGATGGTCTTCGACTCGCTGACAGACTCGATGGCGTCGAGGTTGTCCACCTTCATCTTGTGGGCGTTGATAATCTCACCGCTGGGACCGTCGACAAGGAGGGCGACGAGAGTCAGCTTGTTGCGGTCCTGAACCTTGGTAGGCACGTCGATGGTAACCTCGTTGGTGTAGGTCTCGCCCATCTTGATGGTGGCAGGGATGCTACCCACGGTGCCAGAGAAGCTGGGAGCGAGCGCGCGGGCAACGTCGTTGAACACCATGTCCTTGACTTTCTCGGGTTTGTTCTCGAAGCCACCCATCTCGCCGTAAGCGCCACCGGCGTAGTAGTTACTCTGCGTGTAGCCCGTCACACCGTCCTCGACGAGTACGTAGGTCATGCGCATGTCGGCGTTCTCGGCGTCGAAGTCGAACGAAGCCTCGACCTGACCCGTCACCTTGCCGTCCTGGAGGATGGCAGAGAGGAGAGTGAAGTCGGCATAGGTGCCCTGCGCGCGCATGAACTGGTAGTAGTATTCGAAGGCCTCGGGATCAACCTCCAGTCCCTTGTAGGTGCGGTCGAGGGTGCAGCCGGGGAAGCCATCGATGCCCAGATAGTTGGCATAGTTGGCAAGGTGCATTGGGTCTGTTCCACCAGTCACACTTGTGTGGGCGGCGATGCCGATGAACGAGTCGGGATATTTCTCGCGCATCTGCTCCATGGCCACGAT
>JABUTZ010000009.1:88883-94096 GCA_021443415.1 Bacteroidaceae bacterium
TCAGCCTATGCCAGCGAACAGATGTGGCGCGCCATCCAGCTCCTCAAGGCGAAGAAGCCCGTCGTCGTTTCCATGGGCGGCGTGGCTGCCTCGGGCGGCTACTACATGTCGTGCGGAGCGGACTACATCGTGGCGGATGCCACCACGCTGACGGGCTCCATCGGCATCTTCGGCATGATCCCCGACGCCTCCGAACTGCTCACCGACAAACTGGGTGTCCATTTCGATGTCGTGAAGACTAACGAGGGCGCCGACTTCGGCACCATGGGTCGTCCCTTCAACGCCGCCGAGAGTGCAGCCATGCAGCGCTATGTCGAGGACGGCTACGACCTCTTCACGCGCCGTGTCGCCGCCGGACGCGGCATGACCCAGCAGGCTGTCGACAGCATCGGACAGGGTCGCGTATGGACGGGCAACCAGGCTCTCGCCCTCGGCCTTGTCGACGAACTGGGCTCTCTCGACACCGCCATCGCCAAAGCCGTCGAACTCGCCAACGCCAAGGACGACGATGATGACGACGACGATGACGACGACCAACTCACCACTGCCGACGTCATCACCTACCCTGCCCCCACATCATTCTTCGAAAACCTCCTGAAGAGCGCCGACCCCGACAACTACATGGAGCGCAAAGCCCGCGCCGCCCTCGGCGACCTCTACGCCCCCCTCACCACCGTCCGCACTCTCAGCACTTCCCCCCGCACCTACACCCGCCTCCCCTATGACCTCAACCTGAAATAATCGGGTCCGTCACATCCGCCGACAAGAGGGCATGTCCAAACCCCGGACATGCCCTCTTGTCTTTTTTTGCATTTTTTTTGCCCTTCGGCGCATTTTTTACCCGAAAAATTTTGCTAAAAAAAAAAAATACCTTTGTCGCCGTATTGGTGCCTCTCGCATGGAGGCCCCATGGCGAAAGAACAACAACCAACACATTATAAACACATTACAGTTATGAAAAAGACTTTACTTTCCCTTTCCATCATCGCAACGATGGTAGCGTCTCTGTTCAACCTGTCCAGCTGCGGCAACGACGACTCGACTCCCACGCCCGCCCCCTCTCCCACCATCACAGCCGTGGAGGTTTACATCACTACCGTGCAGACGCAATACATGCAGGATAGTCTGGATATCTACACAATCGTTGATAAAAGCAACAAAGACACACTGACAGGACGCTTTAATGAGAACAATACGGTGCGATTCACAGTCCCCGCCTCACAATTCCCCATAGAGTTCACTGCGAGGTACTATTGGATGCCTAAAGAGGGCGTAGCCATGGGAGATGACATTATTTCTATCAATAAGACATTCTATGTTGATACGTATTATGTCATGTCCGACGGCAAAAAGCAATACGGTGGTGTGTTTGCAACCGGATACAAGTCAGAAGATGGTTCACGCACTACCGGAGCTCGTTTGTTGGAACGGCTGACCAAAGACAACTTTGTCAGCTACTCTATTCACGTCACCATTAACGAGAAAGGCGAGACAGACTGCCCCTGGAAAGGATGAAAATTGATCCCCCCCCCGACAAACCATGCATACGATAAATAGACTTATGGCGGCGGTGATGCTCTCCTGCATCACCGCGACCATTTCCGCGCAGTCATGCGCCTACCCGTGGCTTACGGTCACGGAATCAGGTCCAGTCACCATTCAGACACTGGACAAGAATTCCAAATTTGTCGATTACACAGGCAGCGAGCTGCGTGCAGGCATACTCCGGGATTCAATGAATTTTGTCGTTGAATACAGACCTGCAGAGGTCCCAGAAATAGTCGACTCTCCCTTACACACTACTTTCACAAACATGTATGGACATATTGAGATAGACACAGCGGACAGTACGTTCATACCTGATTTTATGGAATGCTTCAAATACAGTGACCCTGACGACACAAAATATCTACAAGGCTTCAGCGTCCTGCGTGGCGGTCGCTATACGTTCCGTACAACTTGTTCGGGCATCGGATACGACTACAGCAAGGTCATTGAGGTCATCGGCGACCCAATCGTTCGCATAAGCCGCTCACAAATCGGCAATACTCAGGACTACCACATTGTGATGCATTTCAACACGGGCTACCCATACGATGCTACCCAGTTCACTGGCAACGAGAAAGCCCGCGCGACTCTCTATGCCATCGCCGACGGCACTGCCACCGAACTCGCCTCCGAGGAGAAGCAGCTCAGCCTCTGCCGACCCGACCAACCGCTCGTAGCCGCAGTGGACTCCATCGAGTTCAGCACCATTACCCTGACCCCGGGCAAGTATCGCGTGACCGTCACCTCCGACTGGAAACTGGAGGACGCGAACTCAAACTTCGACTTCGAGGTCAAGGACACCGAAACCGCCATCCAGCCATCGCCGATGGCCGGCGCCGACGACAAGGCCTGCTACGACCTGCAGGGTCGCAGACTGCCCATCGGCAACACCAGCAAAGGCCTCCGCATCCAGTCACGCCGCAAGATACTGACCAAATAACTCTAACAACATCAACGTAATCATGCAAAACAAAACATCGCTCTTCGTTGCGGCAGCGCTCTGTTGCGCCTCCGCCACCACCCTGGCGCAGTCGAGCGCCTACTCATATATCAAGGTCACGCAAACCGCTCCCTGCACAACGCAACTTATCGGCAAGGACTACTCCTACACGGAATACCAGGGCACCGAGCTGCGGGCGGGTGTCATCAAGTCAACCGTCAACGCAATTGCCGACGACATACCGTCGGATGCACAACCAATCGACGACGTATCCCTGGTCGTGAAATGCACCGACATGTACGGCCGCGTGGAAGACGAACTCACAGAACCTGAGACATTGTATGCCATTGCAGATGCCGTGGAATATGGGTTCCATACAGCATCTGCCGAAAATGCGGAACCAAGACTCAAGGTATACCGTGGCGGACGCTACACTTACCAGGCAACCTTCCCAGGCATCGGCTACGACTACACCACGACCGTCGACCTCCTCGACGACCCCAGCGTACGCCTCCACAGCTCAACGTCCGAAGACAACGACAAGGAGTATTCGTTTGACATACATTTCAACACGGGCTACCCCTACGACGCCAGCCAGTTCACCGGCAACGAGAAGGCTCGCGTGGCTCTCTATGCCATCGTCGGCGACACGGACGAAGCCGCTACCGAACTCGCCTCCGAGGAAAAGCAGCTCAGCCTCTGCCGACCCGACCAACCGCTCGTAGCCGCCGTGGACACCATCAGTCTCAAACCCATCATTCTGACTCCTGGCTACTATTGCATAGCCATCACCTCCGACTGGAAACTGGAGGACGCCAACAGCTTCATCTACCTCGAGGTCAAGGACACCGAAGCGGCCATCCTGTCCGCTCCGAAAGCGAAACTCGCCGATGACAAGGCCTGCTACGACCTGCAGGGCCGCAAACTGCCCGGCCTCCCCGCCAAGCAGGGTCTCCGCATCCAGTCACGCCGCAAGGTGCTGACCAAATAACAATAACACTCAAACAACATCAAGATTATGAAAAAGACTATCCTCTCGCTCGCCGTCATGGCCATGATGGCGACCTCCCTCTTCACACTGACAGCTTGCGGCGACGACAACACGCCGACACCCGGCACAAAGCCCGACGACTCGCCCACTCTCTCTTCCGTAGAGGTGATCATGACAGCCAAGCCGACAGACGACATGTGGGCATACATGAATATGTCTATCACCACCACCGTGGAAAACGGCAAGACAAAGACCTTCGCAATCGATGCCAACAACCTCACGGACACCCTGACCGTTCCCGCCTCCGCCCTGCCCGCCATCGTGAAAGTAGAGTACAAATGCAGCAAGAAAGAGGGAGCGACGGTGGATCCGACCAAAGACATACACTACAACGGTGTCATGAACTTCACCTTCAACACAATCAATTCCAACGGCACCGCAACTGAATGCAAAGCCATTGGGACCTATAAAGAAAAATCAAACGGCACCATTTTTGGTGGCCAGTTCGATGATTTCTTCCAGAGAATGGGTACTGTAACAGTGGGAACCCACACCATCAGGATTGAAACCGACGGCCAACCCTACTTTCAAGACTCTACAAACTGACGAAAAATGACCCTCCTCTCGCTCCGCGTCATGGCAATGACCAGACTGATAGTGGCGTTGATGTTCTGTGGCATCAACGCCATCGTTTACGCGCAGTCAAGCGTCTACTCGTGGTTTACGGTCACGCCAGTCGACCCTTTCACCATTGAGATTTTTGACAGAATTTGCCGACCAATCGACTATAGCGGTGGTGATTTGCGCGCCGGTGTCATCGAATCCAAGGTCAGATTTGTTTCCGATGACATACCAAAAGATGCGCAGCCGGTCGAGGACCAATCTGGGATTGTCAGGTTCACCAATGCGTATGGCCGCGTGGAGCGTGAAAGTACAGACCCCGTGGCTTTGTTTGACCTTTCAAAAGAAGGCATATCCATGAATGAAAATGTGTCTTTTGAAACGTCTACAAAGCCCAGCATCCGTCGGGGCGGACGCTACACGTACCAGACAACCTTTTCTGGCATCGGATACGAATACAGCAAGGTCATCGAAGTCATCGACGACCCGAGCGTTCGCATGTATTCCAGCCAGGTCGGCAAGACCCAGGACTACCGCATCGCGCTGTTTTTCAACACGGGCTACCCCTACGATGCAAGCCAGTTCACCGGCACCGAGAAGGCCCGCGCTACTCTTTATGCCATCGCCGACGGCACCGCCACCGAACTCGCCTCCGAGGAGAAGCAGCTCAGCCTCTGCCGCCCCGACCAACCGCTTGTCGCCGCCGTGGACACCATCGAGATCAACCCCATAGCCCTCGCTCCGGGCAAGTATCGCGTGACAGTCACCTCCGACTGGACGCTGGAGGACGCGAACTCAAGCTTCGATTTCGAGGTCATCGACACCGAAACCGCCATCCAGCCGACGACGATGGCCGAAGCCGACGACAAGGCCAACTACGACTTGCAGGGCCGCAGACTGCCTGTCGGCGTCAACCGCAAAGGTCTCCGCATCCAGTCCCGCCGCAAGATGCTGACATACCAACCCTGACAACATCAAGATTATGAGAAACGGCCAACCCTACTGGGTCCATTAATGACGAAAAAACTGACATCGCACAAAACGCCCCAAACCGACAATCCCCGAGAGCCAACGCTCCTCGGGGATTATTCGTTTCCCTATACAAGTTCCTCC